>NZ_CP017146.1:2682087-3352609 GCF_009930795.1 Marisediminicola antarctica | reverse complement strand
ACGTGCTCGCGGGCGCGAACACCCAGATGCGGTAGAGCCAGAAACGGAACGCGGTGCCGAGGCCGAGGCCGATGACATTCGCGGAGATGTTGTCGGCGAGGGCGCTCTGGAACCCGAGCACGTAGTGCGAGATCCAGAGGCAGCCGAGGGCGATCAGCATCCCTCCGATGCTCACAATCGCGAACGCGACGCCCTCTCGAAACGCTTTGGCGCTGCGGTGGGGGCGAAACGTCCAATACCGGTTGCCGACCCAGTTCGCCGAAATTGCGAGTGACACGGAGATGACCTTCGCCAGAAGAGGTCCCTCGCCGTACGCCTCTGGCGAGAGCACAGTGGCCCGAAGGAGATTGAAGACCCCGATGTCGATGACAAGACCGATGAGGCCGACGAGACCGAATCGGGTCAACTGCCCCATGATGCTTCGCATGCGCCCTCCCAGTCGATAGGCAAAGATGGGCTCACGCCGATTCCGCAGTCTAATCGCGGCAATCCCAATGTTCCTGAAAGAAAAACATGACTCCCATCGTTGGTGTAATCGGCGGCGGACAGCTCGCCAGAATGATGATTCCCGCAGCTCTCGGCCTCGGAATCGAGATCCGGGTTCTCGCGGAGATCGACGGGAGCTCCGCCGGCCTCGCCGCGACGACCGTCGGGGACTACCGCGATGAGGGCACCGTCCTCCGGTTCGCCGAGGGTGTCGACGTGATCACGTTCGACCACGAGCACGTGCCCCAGGCGATCCTGTCCACGCTCGTCGAGCGCGGCGTCGCGGTGCGCCCCGGACCCCACGCGCTGCTGCTGGCCCAGGACAAAATCCTCATGCGCGAGCGCCTGAGCGCGCTTGGTCTCCCCGTGCCGGACTGGGCCCGCGTCGGCACTGCCGACGACCTCGCCGCGTTTCTCGACAGCCACGGCGGCACGGCGGTGCTCAAGACCGCGACCGGCGGCTACGACGGCAAGGGTGTGCGGGTCGTGACGGATGCCGCCGGTGCGGCCGACTGGCTCGGCGAGGGCTACCCGCTGCTCGTCGAAGAGCTCGTGCACTTCCGGCGGGAGCTCGCTCAGCTCGTCGCGCGCCGCCCATCCGGTGAGATCGTCGGCTGGCCCGTCGTCGAGAGCGTGCAGCGCGACGGTGTGTGCGCGGAGGTCATCGCCCCGGCACCGGCATCCGCCGGCAAAATTTCCGATGTCGCCTTCGACATCGCGACGACGGTAGCAAGCGAACTCGACGTCACGGGGGTGCTCGCGGTGGAGCTGTTCGAGACGACCGACGACCGACTGCTGGTCAACGAGCTCGCGATGCGCCCGCACAACACCGGGCACTGGACGATCGACGGGTCGACCACCAGCCAGTTCGAGCAGCACCTCCGCGCGGTGCTCGACCTCCCACTGGGAGCCACCGGTTGCCGCGACGAGTGGTCGGTCATGGTCAACGTGCTTGGCGGTCCGGTGACCGGCTCGCTCACCGACCGCTACCCGGCCGCGCTGGCCGACCAGCCGACGGTCAAGCTCCACGCCTATGGCAAGGACCCGCGGCCCGGACGCAAGATCGGGCACGCCACAGCAGGCGGAGACGACCTCGACGAGGTGGTTTGGCGGGCGCGCGCGGCGGCGGCGCTTCTCGGGAGCGAGGCCGCGGGCTGAGACCCGCTCGGGCGCGGCGGCAGTGCCGGCCGGGGCAAACTACGATGGAGTGCATGCCTGAGCCCCTCGTTGCCGTGGTCATGGGGTCGGACTCCGACTGGACCGTGATGCGCGCCGCCGCCGATGTGCTCGCCGAATTCGGTGTCGCAAGCGACGTGGAGGTCGTCTCCGCACACCGGACCCCGGAAAAAATGATCGCCTTTGGCAAGGATGCGGCGGGTCGGGGTATCCGGGCCATCATCGCCGGCGCCGGCGGGGCGGCCCACCTTCCCGGCATGCTTGCGTCCGTGACGACCCTGCCGGTAATCGGCGTTCCCGTTCCGCTGTCGACGCTCGACGGGCTCGACTCGCTGCTCTCGATCGTGCAGATGCCCGCCGGTGTTCCCGTCGCGACCGTCTCGATCGGCGGGGCGCGCAACGCCGGCCTCCTCGCGATCCGAATCCTCGCCTCGTCCGATCCCGACCTCACCGCCAAACTCGCTCAGCACGCCCGGGACCTCGAGGCCCTCGTCGCCGAGAAGAACGCCGCGCTCAAGTCCACCCTGTGAGCGCCGTCAGCCCGATGAGGCACCCCGAGTTGAATTCGCCAGGCATGATGACACAGCGTGGCTGGTGGCTTGTCGGGCTGAACATCCTCATCCCCGGCTCGGCCCAGCTGCTCGCGGGAAGCCGCCGTCTCGGGCGAATCGGTGTATCAATGACCTTCGTACTGTGGATCGTCGTCGCGCTCGCGGCGATCATGTTCTTCGTCTGGCCGACCGCGATCTACTGGGTCGCGTCGAATGTCATTGCCCTCACCATCGTGCAGGGCGTGCTCGTCGCCTACGTCGCACTGTGGATTGTGCTGAGCCTCGACACGCTTCGCATCGTGCGTCTCGTGCGGGCCCGTGCGAAGGTGCGCCCATTCATCGCAGCACTCGCGGTTCTCGCGCTCGTGCTGACCGCGGGGACCGCGAGCTACGCCGCGATGGTCGCGGGAGTCGCGCGCGCCACCCTGACCGAGCTATTCGCCGACGGCAGCTACCAGGACCCCGTCGACGGCCGCTACAACATCCTCCTCCTGGGTGGCGACGCCGGCCCCGACCGCACGGGTCTTCGGCCCGACAGCATCTCGGTCGCGAGCATCGACGTTGAGACCGGCGCCGCGACGATGATCGGAATCCCGCGCAACTTCGAACGGGCAACGTTCTCCGAGGGCTCGCCGCTCTGGGAACCGTTCCCGAACGGGTACGACTGCGGTGACGAGTGCCTGATCAGCTACCTGTACACCTACGGCGAGGAGAATCCGGAGCTGTACCCGGACGCGCTCGCCGAAGGAAGCACACCCGGCATCGAGGCGACCAGGGATGCCGTGTCCGGCGTCACGGGACTCGAGTTGCAGTACTTCGTGCTGATCGACATGCAGGGGTTCGCGCAGCTCGTCGACGCCCTCGGCGGCGTGGAAATCGATGTGCCGGTGCGCACTCCGATCGGGTCCATCACCAACACCGAACCCGATTACTGGGTCGAGGCGGGAAAGCAGCATTTCACCGGGGAGCAGGCCCTCTGGTACGGCCGTTCACGCTTCGACGCGCTGGACTACGACCGCATGGAGCGCCAGCGCCAGGTGCAGGAAGCGATTATCACCCAATTCGAGCCGGCCAACGTGATCGGCAAGTTCCAGGGGGTCGCCAAGGCCGGGGCGCAGGTCGTCAAGACGGACATCCCGTCTGTCATGCTGCCCCGCTTCGTCGACCTGGCGCGAAAGACCAAGGCGCATCCGATCACCAAGCTGGAACTCGTACCCGGCGTCGTCGAAACGGTGTACCCCGACTACGCGGTCATCCACGAGCTCGTCGCCACGACGCTCGCGGCTTCGGTGGAAGCTGTCGCGGCCGAGTGACGCCGGCCGTCGCCCGAGACACGGTCACAGGTCAGCGTGCAGCTGCCACACCTGTTCTGCGGAGGCGCGCCAGCTGAATGCGGCTGCCCGGTCGAGGCCAGAGAAACGCAGGCGCTCGGCGAGAGAGTCGTCATTGACGACGGAGGCGATCGCCACGGCAAGTCGCTCGGGGTAGCCTCCCTCGTCGGCAATCGGTACCGGGATTCCCGCTCCCGCGGCCACTTCGATGACGGCGGGCGCGTCGGAGTGCACCACGGGTGTGCCGAGGCTGAAGGCCTCAACAAGGGGCAAGCCGAACCCCTCCGCGAGGCTCGGGAAGGCGAAGACCGCGGCGCGGCTCATGACGACGGCGAGGTCAGCGTCGGAGAGCCGCCCGAGTCGGCGCACACGCGAGGGGTCGAGTCCCGCGTCCGCGGTGATGGCCTCGACGTCGAGTCCATCCCACCCGTCCGGCCCTGCGATGAGCAGGGGGAGCCCGGCATCAGCCGCCGTCGCAAGTGAGCGGATGAGCGGCTCGAGCCCCTTGCGGGCATCAACCGTGCCGGCGCTGACCAGATATCTCTCCGGGAGGTCGAGTCGGTCGGCACGATCTGACGCGTCGACCGGCACGGTGAGCTTCGCGCTCACAGCGCCGCCGACGACGCGGATACGGTCGCCGAAGTTGAAGACCTCGGAGAGGTCGTGGGCGACGGCGTGCGTTGGCACCACGACGGCATCGGCGTACTTGAATGCGCGCTTGGCCATTGACTTCTGCCAGGCGGCTCGCCGCGGGTTGATGAGGGATGGATGCGTCCACGCCACGGCGTCGTGGATGGTCACGACGGTCTGCGCGCCGGGGTATCCGGCCGGGTCTCGGCGGGCTAGCGGGGCGAGGAGGCTCGGCGCGTGCACCATGCCGTTCCCCGGAAGTCTGATGACCCCATGCTGCCAGGCCAGCTGTAGCTCGCGGCGTGCCAGCGCGCTCTTGAACAGGTCGGAGAGGCCGGGAAGCAGGGTGTGCAGTGCGTCGTAGTCGGCCTCGGGGGACGACGACACGACGCCGCTCACCTCGCACCCCGCGGGAGCGGTGCGGATGAGCTCGCGGGTCAGCTCCTCGGCGTAGCGCCCCCCTCCTCCCGAAGCGGGGGCGATGATGTCGTCCACGATGACGCGAAGCGTTGTCGTCACGTTTACTCCATCAGGTTGTCGGTCATCGCCTCGCTCAGCGCTTCCCGCCAGTGGCGGAGGGGGGTCATCCCGGCCTCATGCCACGCCCCGTGTCCCAGAACGGAATAGGCGGGCCGCGGGGCGGGCCGGACGAAGGCAGTGCTAGTGGTCGGCTTGACCCTATCAGGGTCGAGCCCGGCGTTCATGAAGACAGCCCGCGCGAACTCGAACCAGCTGGCAACCCCCGTGTTCGTGCCATGGTAAATCCCGAACGGAGCCCGGACATCAAGCATCTCGACGATCTTCCCAGCGAGGTCCCTGGTCCAGGTGGGTTGGCCGAACTGGTCGTCCACGACACTTACCTCGTCGCGCGTCGCCGCAAGGCCCAGCATTGTTGTCGTAAAGTTCCGGCCGCCGGCGCCGTACAGCCAGGCGGTGCGCACGATGTAGCTGCGCTCCGGATTGGCGTCGAGAACGAGCCGCTCGCCCTCGGCTTTCGTGCGCCCGTAGGCCGAGACGGGCTGCCTCGGTGCGTTCTCCGGATAGGGAGTCGTCGCGCTGCCGTCGAAGACATAGTCGGTCGACACCTGCACCGAGATGGCGCTGTGCACCGCTGCGGCCCGTGCGAGGTTGAGCGCCCCCACGGCGTTGATCGCCATCGCCGCATCCTCATCGGATTCCGCGTCGTCCACCCGCGTGTACGCGGCCGCGTTGATGACGACATCGTGGCCCGCGACCGCGAGGTCGACCGCCGCGCCATTCGTTATGTCGAGCCCTCCGCGGCCGAGCGCCGTCACATCGCGCCCGGCGAGAGCCGCGACGAGGTCCCGGCCCAGCATCCCGTCTGCTCCGGCGATCAGGTAGCGGGTCATCGTCAGTTCAGCTCTGCGTGCTGCTTGAGGGGTTCCCACCAGGAGCGGTTGTCGCGGTACCACTGCACAACCTCGGCGAGCCCACGGTCGAAGGGGACGACCGGGGCGTATCCGAGCTCGTCCCGGATCTTGGAGATGTCGACGGAGTAGCGCAGGTCGTGGCCGAGGCGGTCGGTGACCCGGTCCACGTACGACCAGTCCCTCCCCGTCGCCTCAAGCAGCAGCTGCGTGAGCTCGCGGTTGGTGAGCTCGGTGCCTCCGCCGATGTTGTAGATCTCGCCGGCCCGCCCGTTCGCGAGCACCATCGCGATGCCGCGGCAGTGGTCGTCGACGTGGAGCCAGTCGCGGATGTTGTTTCCGTCGCCATAGAGGGGAACGTGGTTGCCGTCGATGAGGTTCGTCACGAAGAGCGGGATGACCTTTTCGGGAAAGTGGTACGGGCCGTAGTTGTTGGAGCATCGCGTGATCGAGACGTCGAGGCCGTGCGTGCGGAAGTAGCTTCGGGCCAGGAGGTCGCTGCCCGCCTTGGACGCCGAATAGGGCGAGTTGGGCTCGAGCGGGCGCTGTTCGTCCCACGACCCTTCCGCGATCGATCCGTAGACCTCGTCGGTCGACACGTGGACGAACTTCTTCAGTCCAGCGCGAAGCGCCGCATCGAGCAGCTGCTGGGTACCGAGAACGTTGGTCTCGACAAAGACTGTCGCGTCGCGCACCGAGCGGTCGACGTGGGATTCCGCTGCGAAGTGCACGACGGCGTCGGCGGTGGGCAGCAGCGTATCGAGCAGGGCGGCGTCGCGGATGTCGCCCTTGACGAACTCGAAGCGCGGCGACCCGGCGACAGGGGCGAGGTTCGCGAGGTTCCCGGAGTAGGTCAGGGCGTCGAGCACCAGCACCTCGGCGCCCTCGAGTGCCGGGTAGGCGTCCTCCAGGGTGCGCCGCACGAAGTTGGAGCCGATGAAGCCAGCGCCGCCGGTCACGAGGATTCTCACGGGCACACTGCTCTCTGTCGGTGGCGAGCCGTCGGAATTGAAGGCAACTCCATTCTACCGAGGGGGCCGTTGTTAGACTGCCGAGGTGAAGATCCGTGAACTATCGATCCCGGACGCTTTCGAGGTGAGCCCTCGACAATTCAGAGATGACCGGGGGGTCTTTCTCGAGTGGTATCGCTTCGACAGGCTCAGCGAGGTCGTCGGGCACGCCCTCGACCTGCGCCAGGCGAATACGTCCGTCTCGCGCCGCGGGGTGGTGCGCGGTATTCACTTCGCGGATGTACCCGTGGGTCAGGCGAAGTACGTCACGTGCGCGAACGGCGCAGTTCTCGACTACGTGATCGATGTGCGCGTCGGCTCCCCGACATTCGGGCAGTGGGACAGCGTGTTGCTCGACAGCGTCGACCGGCGAGCCGTCTATGTCGCCGAGGGCCTCGCCCATGCCTTCGTCGCCCTCACTGACGACGCGACCGTGAGCTACCTCGTGACCGACGTCTTCAACGCCTCACGCGAACACGGCATCAACCCCCTCGACCCCGACGTCGGCCTCGTCTTCCCGCCCGAGGCGGGGCCCCTCCTCCTCTCGTCAAAGGACACCGACGCGCCAGGTCTTCAGGAGGCCGCCGCTGCTGGCCTGCTGCCGGAGTGGCACGCGGTTCGCGGCTTCTACGATTCCCTCAACGAGAAGAGCTGACCACATGCGCGGAATCATCCTGGCCGGCGGGTCCGGCACCCGGCTCTATCCGATCACCCGTGGCATCTCGAAGCAGCTCATGCCCATCTACGACAAGCCGATGATCTACTACCCCCTATCGACACTCATGATGGCGGGCATTCGCGAGATCCTGATCATCACAACGCTCGAGTACAACGCCCAGTTCCAGGCGCTCTTCGGAGACGGTTCCGACCTCGGCCTCGACATCCAGTACGCGGTGCAGCCCGCCCCCGACGGCCTCGCCCAGGCTTTCATCATCGGCGAGGAATTCATCGGCGACGAGTCGGTCGCTCTCGTCCTCGGCGACAACATCTTCCACGGGGCCGGCCTCGGTACAGCCCTGCGTCATCACCGCGACATTGAAGGCGGGCTCATTTTCGCCTACCGCGTCTCGAACCCGGAGGCCTACGGGGTAGTCGAATTCGACGACGATCTCGTTGCAGTGTCCATCGAGGAGAAGCCGCTCGCGCCGAAAAGCAACTACGCCGTGCCTGGCCTCTACTTCTATGACAACTCGGTGGTGGAGATCGCCAAGGGGATCACCCCGAGTGCTCGCGGCGAACTCGAGATCTCAACCCTGAACGAGCGCTACCTGGAGCGCGGACTCCTCCAGGTCCAGATCCTCGACCGCGGAACGGCCTGGCTCGACACCGGCACCTTCGAATCGATGATGCAGGCCTCGGAATACGTCCGCGTGATCGAGGACCGGCAGGGGTTCAAGATCGGCTGCATCGAAGAGATCGCCTGGCGGGCGGGTTGGATCGACTCGGTGCAGCTCGCGCAGCTCGCCGTCGCGTTGCAGAAGAGCGGATACGGCCGGTACCTGTCGTCGCTGCTGTCGGAGGCGCTGGGCGCCTGAGCGCCTGGGCGCCTGAGCGCGGCGGGTCTATTGCGCGCGTAGTCGTGCGACCGCGTCGTGCGACTCGCCGTCGAAGACGATTGACCCCTTGTTGATGAGGATAGCCCGCTCGCACAGGTCCGCGACCATCTGCAGGTCGTGGCTCACGACAACGAGCGTCTTGCCCTCAAGGTGCAGCTGGCGGATCTTGTCGAGGCATTTGCGCTGGAACGGCTCATCGCCGACGGAGAGGATCTCATCGACGAGCAGGATGTCGACCTCGGTGTGGATCGCGACGGAGAACGCCAGGCGCAGGAACATGCCGGACGAATAGTGCTTGACCTCCGTGTCGATGAATTGGCCGATCTCGCTGAACTCGACGATTTCGTCGTAACGCGCGTCGATCTCCTTCTGCGTCATGCCAAGGATCGCGGCATTGAGGTAGATGTTTTCGCGCCCGGAGAGGTCGGGGTGGAAACCGGCGCCGACCTCGATGAGACCGGCGACGCGGCCCCGGGTGAGTACCTCGCCACCATCGGGCTGAAGCACGCCGGAGATGAGCTTCAGCAGTGTGGACTTGCCAGATCCGTTGAAGCCCAGGAGTGCGACGGATTCACCCTCGCAGATCTCGAAGGTCACATCGTTGAGCGCGTCGAACGTCGTTGAGAGCGGTTTGCGGCGAAACGCCGCAATGACCGACTCCTTGAGTGAGTGGGTGTGGCGCAGGAGGAACCGCTTGCTGAGGTGTGCGGCGATGACGGCCGTCCGCGGCGCGGCGTCTGGCCGGAGATCAGAGGTCTTGGGCAAAACGGCGCTCCAATTTGCGGAAGACGAACTGGCCGAAGGCGAGCATCGCGAGGGAGATGACCAGGGCAATCACGCCGAAGGTCAACAGGTTGGGAGGAAGGGGCGCCGAGCCGTCCGTCGTCGGGTACCAGAATCCGGCGTGCAGCAGCTCGACCGCGGCAGTGAGCGGATTGACCTGATAGAGCACCATGAGCCAATCCGGCAGGATCTCGGCGACCATGGTCCACCGGTACAGCACCGGAGAGGCCCAGGTCGCGACGAGCACGATCAGCTCGACGAAGTTCTGCGCGTCCCGGAACGACACGTTGATCGAGCCGAAGAGCATGCTGAGACCGGTGGCGAGCACGACGAGGATGACGATACCCAGCAGCACTCCCGCGAGCTGCACGAGGCTCGGCGTCCAGCCGACGAACAGGCAGACGGTGCCGAGGACGATGACCTGGGGGAGGAAGTTCACGAGAGCCACCAGAGTCGACGACACGGGGAAGAGCTCTCGCGGGAGGTAGATCTTCTTGATGAGTGGGGCATTGTCGACAAGGGACTTGGTGCCGTTGCTGAACGCTTCGCTGAACAGGTTGATGACGACAAGCCCAGAGAACAGGTAGATGGGATAGTTCGGGATCGAGTTGTTGAGCTGCAGGAACACGCCGAGCGCGATGAAGAACACCAGGAACTGGGTGACCGGCTTGACGTACGACCAGAGCCACCCGAGCGCGGACCCCCGGTAGCGCACCTGCACTTCCTTGCGCACGAGCAGGGAGAGCAGGTAGCGCCGGTTGAAGACATCCACCAAACCGGCGCCTTTGCCTGGCCTGACGAACCCCTCCAAGTCAGGTGATGATGCGGTCTGGGTCACTGCGGCACGTCTCCTTGGCTGGGGCTTGAGGCGCAGTCTTCTCAGGGAGCGCAACCGCAAAACCCCTCCATCCTACTTGGTGGTCGTGGCGGGCTTATCGACCGGGCGGGACCGCGGCGTGGTCCCGTCGAGGCCCAGGGTGGCCTTCCACGCCTCGGGCGAAGTCAGGCGGTTCAGGTCGCGGCGGTACTCGCGGGTGAGCCGGCCCCAGCGGTTGCGGTAGCGCAGGTTGTTTGTGAGGCTCGCCCACAACAGGTTGCGGAACCGCGCTCGGTCCCGAATGTGCCAGGTCACCCCGGAGCCCTCGGCGTTAGTGACGGCGACGCTGTCGAAGCTCGGCACGATCCACCATGGCGCACTCGAGGGCAGGTGCACGTCGGGACGATCTTCGCTCGTGTCGTTGGGCCTCTTCAGCCCGTGCCGGAGGAAGTTCCGGGCGAGGAACTTGTAGACGGCGCGCCCCCGCGGACGCTCGTCGTTCCCGTCGATGTAGGTGGTGCGGGGGAACCGGTCGAACTGCGACAGTGTGCGCACGAGTTTGGACTCGCGGTAGCTGGTCGCCAAGGCGCGAATCTGGGGGAGGCGCGAGGTCAGCTCCGAATGGAGCGCGGCTGGCCCAGCCAGCACGCTCTCATATGCGAGCTGGCGCAGCGCCACCGTGTAGTAGTCCATCGTCAGCAGATAGCGCACATCCTGAGCGAGATTGCTGATGGGAAGCCGGCCGCCTCGGCGGTGCGGCGAGTGCAGCAGGGCCGCCACGAGCCGATTTCGGGCGTGGTAGAAGGCCTGCCAGTCCCTCGAGTCGTCCTTGTCGACCCAGGAGACGTGCCAGATGGCCGCGCCGGGCAGACTCACCGTCGGGAAGCCGTGATCGCTCGCGCGCAGCGAGTACTCGGCGTCGTCCCACTTGATGAACACGGGCAGGGATAGCCCGATCTCACGGATAACCTTCACGGGGATGAGGCTCATCCACCAGCCGTTGTAGCCCACGTCGATGCGCTGGTGCATCCACGTGGTCTGGCGGAGGTTCGATGAGGTGAAGTCGTGGCGGCTCGGGGTAATCGGGCCCCACATGAAGGTCCAGGTGTCGACGGTCTCGGCGAACGCGTGCAGCTTGGTCTTGTCGTACATGTCGAACATGTGGCCGCCGACAATTGTCGGCGAGGCGCAGAACCTGGCGAAAGTGAGGGCGCGCCGGATGCTTTCGGGTTCAATCACGACGTCGTCGTCGAGCAGCATCACGTACTCGGATGTGCCCGCGGTGAGGGTTTCGATCATGCCGCGGGAGAATCCGCCGGATCCGCCGGCGTTGACCTGCTCGATGACCCGGAGGCGGCCGCCGAGGGCCGCCTCGACTTCGGCGAACCGGTCCTGCTCCTGGATCTTCTCCGTGCCTTGGTCGACGACGATGACCTGGTCGGTTCCGGCGAGTACATCACTGTCAGTCGCCAGGGTCGCGAGCAGCTCCAGGCAGTAGTCGGTGCGGTTCAGCGTGGTGATGGAGATGGTGAGCGCACCGCTCGGCGCCGGCGTCGGGGTCGACGGAGGTGCCTGCCACTCGGCGCTCACGAGGGCGAAGTCGTCGCTTCGGGACACGAGGTCGAACCAATACCAGCCGCCGTCGATGAAGTGATCGAAGCCGAGGTCGAAGGTCACGGTGCCGGCCGAGTCGACCTGAGTGGACTCGACGGCCTGAACAAGCCCGCGCGCGTTCGACCGGTAGACGATGAGGTCACCCATGCCTGTGGTGGTGACGCTCAGCCGCACTCCGTCGATCGTGGTCCAGCGGCGCCAGTAACTCGCCGGGAAAGCGTTGAAGTACGAGCCGAGCGAGACACGCTTCTGGAAGCCGGGGCGCAGGCCTCGACGCCCGTCGAGCATGGGGACCACGTTGTGGTGGGTCAGCCGGACAGGTGTCGACTCGACATCGTCGGGAACGGCGCCGCGGCGATGCTTGACGTCGCCCGCAGGAGGGCGGGTCGAGCGCATCACGTTGGTCCACTCGTCCGGGTCGACGTAGAGCGGCGCGACATCCGGTTCGGATGCCGAGGGGAAGACGACCTTCTGCAGAACAATCGGATCAGACATGTCGGAAGGTCCTCACTTGATGGCCCGTGCGCTGAAGAGCGGCTTGAGCTTGTTTTCGAACATCGTCAGAGCCGACCCGATTGCCATGTGCATGTCGAGGTACTTGTAGGTGCCGAGCCGGCCGCCGAACAGCACGCCCGATTCCCCGGACTGAAGCCCTCGATAGGTCAGCAGACTCTCCCGGTCTTCGGCGGTGTTGATCGGGTAGTACGGTTCGTCGTCGCGGGTGGCGAATCGCGAGTACTCGCGCATGATGACCGTCTTGTCGGTGGGATAGTTCCGCTCCGGGTGGAAGTGACGGAACTCGTGGATCCGCGTGTACGGCACCGAAGTGTCAGCGTAATTCATCACCGGGATCCCCTGGAAGTCGCCGACGGGGAGGACCTCCTGCTCGAAGTCCAGAGTGCGCCAGCTGAGCTCGCCGCCCTGGTAGTCGAAGTAACGGTCGACCGGGCCGGTGTAGACGACGGGGACGTTGCCGACGGTCGCAGCCTTGTTGATCTCCTGGTCCTCATCGAAGTAGTCGGTGCCCAGTCGAACTTCGATATTCGGGTGGTCAGCCATCCGCTCGATCCAGGCGGTGTACCCGTCGACCGGGAGTCCCTCGAACGGGTCGTTGAAGTAGCGGTTGTCGTAGTTGTAACGCACGGGCAGTCGCGCGATGACCTCCGCCGGCAGGTTCCTCGGGTCGGTCTGCCACTGCTTCGCCGTGTAGTCGCGAATGAAGGCGTCATAGAGAGGGCGGCCGATGAGGGAGATGGCCTTCTCCTCGAGATTCCCTGCGTCGCCTGAGCTGAACTCGCTCGCCTGCTCGGCGATCAGCGCACGCGCCTCGTCGGGGGAATAGGCCGCGCGGAAGAACTGGTTGATCGTCCCGAGGTTGATCGGCAGCGGATACACCTCGCCGCCGTGGTTGGTGTAGACGCGATGCTGATAACCGGTGAATCGCGTGAACTTCTGGGCGTACTCCCACACCGGCTTGTTCGACGTGTGGAACAGGTGGGCGCCGTACTGGTGCACCTCGATACCCGTCTCCGGCTCGGCTGCGCTGTATGCGTTGCCGCCGATGTGATTTCTGCGGTCAATCACGACCACTTTGAGGCCGAGTTCGCTCGCAGCGCGCTCGGCGATGGTGAGTCCGAAAAAGCCGGAGCCGACGACTACGAGATCTACCGACATACCTGGAAATCCTTGCATTTGGGGGTGCGGCGGTCTGTCGCCAACTCTCAAAGATAGCGGATAGAGCCCGCAGAGCCGGTCAGGACCGGTGTCCTCGCAGCATGAACCTGCCGTAGATCGCCCGCCGCACGGACTGGGGGATGAGTCGGTAGCCGCCGCGGATGACAACGTTGCGGAGCCATTGGCTTCTCGAGGTGAAGCCGATCCGGCGCAACTCCCGCTGCAGGGTGAGCTCGCTTCCGAGGAGGGTCAGCCCGCCCCGACGCTTGTACGCCCCAGAGCTGACGCGATACATGACAAGCCACTGCGCCGAATTGCAGGTGCGGGCGCCGTCGGCGATCATTCGCGCGAACAGGAAGTAGTCCTCCATGAGCGCGGGCGGTCCGTACCCGCCGGCCCGCACGACGGCGGTCTTCGTATAGACCACGGTCGGGTGGTTGAAGGGGTCGTGGAAGCGGGCGGTGCGCGCGATGTCCCCGGATTCCGTCGGCGGGTTGCGGGTCGCGCCGAGCGTCTCGATCCCGGCCTCGTCCTCGGTGAACTCGTACATGCCCGAACCGACGAGCTCGTGCCCCTGCGCGATGAGCGGGATCTGCACGGCGAACCGCTCTGGGAGGGAGATGTCGTCGGCGTCCATCCGGGCGACGACGTCGTTCTCGCATTCCGCGAGCCCGATCGTCAGGGCCCTGGCGAGCCCGACGTTCTGGGGGATCGGCACAAGGCGCACCGGAACCGTGGAGATCTTGATCAGCTCGGCGATCTTCGAAACGAGATCGGCGCCGACCGGGCCGTCCTGAACGAGCACGACTTCTGACGGAGGCAGCTTCTGCTGGTGTACCGAGCTGCGGAAAGCGCGATCCAAGTGCGCGGCCGAGTCTCCCGCATACACGGGAAGGAGCAGCGAGAACGGGGGAAGATCCGTCGTTTCCATCAGCCGGTCCGAGGGCTCTCGAAACGGGCGATCGCCTCGGACACCGGTCCCAGCCCCGATAGGAACGCGGAGTTGCTGCTCGGTGGCCGGGCGAACCCATCACGAGTTCCGTTCCGAAGGCCAGAGAGGAGCGTGGCGCGGTCGGCCGAGCGCAGGAGCGTCTTCGCCCACCGCACGATCGAGACACCGATGTAGAGCGGCTTCTCGACGGGTGAGAGAGCGCGCGAGTGGCGGAAAAGCCAGATCTTGTTGCGCACCTCGTAGTAGAAGCGGCTTCCCGGGTCGACGTCGGTACTCGCGAGGATTCGCGTCTTGTGGGTGACGACGCTGCCCGGGCAATAGACGCCGCGGCCGGCCCGCAGCAGGCGGGCGGTGAACTCGAAGTCGTCGTTCCAGATGAAGTATTCGGCGATCGGGAGTCCGCTCTGGCGGATTGCGCCGGTGTCGACAAGGCTCGACACGAACGACGCGGATCGCACCGCCACCGCGCCAACGGAGTCTGCGGCGCGTCGCTCCGCGCGACCGACGAAGGGTTTGCGCCGCGGGGTGTTCATGGGGTGGTCGGTGCCGTCGGTCCAGACCACGCGCGATGCGAGCACCACGGGGCGAGCGGGATGCTCCTCGCGCACGCGCAGGAGCTCCTCGAGGGCGCCGGGGGACGGGATGGTGTCGTCGTCCATGATCCAGACGAGGTCGGCGGAGTGCCGCGAGATCGCGCGCTCGATGCCCACCGCGAACCCGCCGGCACCCCCGGTGTTGCGCTCGAGGATCACCACGTCGGCCTCCGGGGCGGCCGCCCGGGCAGCATCCGCTGATCCGTCTGTCGAGGCGTTGTCGATGACGACGATCGAGTCGAGAGGCACGGTCTGCGCGCCGAGCGCCCGGAGAGCCTCCACGAGCAACTCTCGACGGTTGTAGGCCACCACGACCGCCGAAACCTGCAACAGTGTTCCTCTCTGTGCGCTCGGGGCGGGTTCCCAGCAGCCAAATCGTACCCCAGACCGCGCACGCCGCCCGGTCGGGCCGATCCCGAGGCGCCCGTCAGTAGACTTGCCAAGTGCAAGCCTGGCTTTTCGAAACCCCGGTCTTTTTGGCCGCCGTGGCGATCCTCATTCTGCCGGGACTCACCGCTGGCGTGGCACTTGGACTGCGTGGCTTCGCTCTGCTCGCCCTGGCCCCGGCGTTCACCGTGACGATCGTCGCAGTGGCGTCGCTTGCCAATCACCTCGTCGACTACGACTGGGGGCCCTGGTCCCTCGTCGCCGCGACGGCAGTGGTGTCGGCCCTCGTCCTCGGGCTGCGGTTGCTCTGGCAGAAGCGCTGGCCGCGACCCGCGGTCGAACCAGCGGGTCGCCTCGTGTGGCTGGCCACGTTGATCGGGCTGGCCTTCGCCTTTGTCGCCATTGCCGTGCGCTTCGCGTCAATTTTCGGAGCTCCCTCACGCGTATCGCAGACCTTCGACAACGTGTACCACCTGAACGCGATCCGCTGGATTCTCGATACCGGAATCGTGTCACCGTTCAAAGTCGGCGGCCTCAACTATCAGCTCGATGGGCGCATCTCCTTCTACCCTGACATGTGGCACGCTCTGGTCGCCCTCGCGGTGCAGGCCACGGGCGCTCCGATCCCCGTGGCGGTCAATGTCGTCAACATCGCCATCGCCGGGATCGTCTGGCCGCTCGCGTGCGTGTTTCTGGTTCGCCAGATCGCCGGCCCGCGACCGGTCGCGCTGCTGGCGGCGGGGGTGCTGTCGGCGTCGTTCGCCGCGTTCCCCTACCTCATGGTGGACTTCGGAGTCCTCTACCCGAATCTGCTCTCGATCAGCCTGCTCCCGGCCGCTCTCGCGGCCGTCGTGCTGGTGGCGCGGGCAGGGGACGCCGATACCCTTACCGCCCCGGTCCGCTGGGTCGTGCTGGTGGGGGTGCTGCCGGGGCTCGCCCTCGCGCATCCGACGACGCTCATGGCGCTCGTGGCATTCTCGCTGCCCATCGGCGTCGCGGTCGTCGTGCGCCACCTGCGGCAGCTGCGCGACCGTCGCGCGCCCTGGAGTCGCTATCTGCGGGCGTTCGCCATCGCGGCTGCCGCGTTCGGCGCGGCCGCCGTCGCGCTGCTCCTGATCAGGCCGCCTGGCGCGGCGTTCTGGCCGCCGCGGGAGTCGTTGATCGTCGCCGTGCACGGCGCGCTCGCCGGGGCGGTCGTCGCCCGCCCCGCGGACTACGTTGTCGGCGTGCTGCTCCTCGTCGGCGTCATCGCGGTCGTCCGACGCCGCTTTCCGCTGTGGCTCGTCGGTAGCTACGCGCTCGCGGCCGGGCTCTACATCATCGTCGCGAGCTTCCCCCAGGGGCCGCTCCGCACCGGCTTCACCGGGGTCTGGTACAACGACAGCTTCCGCATAGCCGCGATGTTGCCGGTGCTCGTTCTTCCGCTCGCGGCTCTGGGCGTCGTGGCGCTCAGCGACCTGTTGACGTCGGCTCTCCTCCGCGCGCGGGCGGCGCGTGCCGGCCGCAACAGTATGGAACCTTCGAGGGTGGCCCGGGCCCCTCTCGCGATGGCCACCGGGGCCGCGCTCGTGCTCGCGCTCGGCCTGTCCACCCAGCTGGGCCCGGCT
Organism: Marisediminicola antarctica; assembly: GCF_009930795.1. Lineage (GTDB taxonomy): Bacteria > Actinomycetota > Actinomycetes > Actinomycetales > Microbacteriaceae > Marisediminicola > Marisediminicola antarctica. The sequence goes on along the minus strand of NZ_CP017146.1, from coordinate 3,336,054 downwards.
CTCGCCTTCGCGATGAGAACTGGGCAGTACGCCTATCAGTTCACGTCGAGCTCCCCGCTGCTGTCACCGGACGAACGCGCCCTGCTCGACCGGGTCGGCTCCGAGGTACCGGAGGAGGCGACTGTCGTCGGGAGCCCCTGGACCGGCGCCTCCCTCGTCTACGCGCTGTCGGATCGCCGAGCCCTCCTTCCGCACATTTACGGGGAGCGCGACGAGGCGACCCTCGAGATCGTGGAGTCCCTGCGCGACGCGGCCCCGGGCGACGAGGTCTGCGGGTTCGTCGAGGAACTCGACGCGTACTACGTTCTCGACTTCGGCGACCGCGAGATCAACGGCGGCGACCCTGACGGCGAGGTCGACTATTCCGGCCTTGAGGATCTCGGCGAGTCGGCCGCTGTCGAGTTGATCGACAGCGAGGGCGACGCGCGCCTCTACAGGGTCACCGGCTGCAACTGAGCGGGCGAGGTCGGGCGGCCGACGGCCAGTCCGTAGACTTGCCCGCATGGCAATTCTGGTGACCGGCGGCTTGGGCTACATCGGGTCGCATGTGGTGCGGATGCTGCAGGAGAGGGGCGATCGCCCCGTCATTGTCGACAGCGGCACGCCCGGGCCCGGACTCGGCAACGCCATCCTGATCGATCTCGACCTGAGCTCGGTGGGCGCGGTGGACGAGATCCGTGCGGCCGTCGTTGAGCACTCCGTCACCGCCGTCATCCACCTCGCCGCGCTCAAGCAGGTGGGAGAGTCAGTCGAGCATCCGGCCCGCTACTACTCGGAGAACATCGGAGGGTTAGCGAATCTGATGCTCGCGATCGAGGGGTCGGCCGTAGACCGGTTCGTGTTCTCATCCTCCGCAGCGGTCTACGGCAACCCACTCAGCCTGCCGGTGGGCGAGTCCGATCTGGCCGCACCCATCAGCCCCTACGGCGAGACGAAGTTGGCCGGGGAGTGGCTCGTCCGCGACTGCGCCCGCGCTCTGGGTCTTGGCGTGCTCAGCCTGCGTTACTTCAACGTTGCCGGTGCCGGGTGGCCCGACCTCGGCGACCCGCAATCCCTCAACCTCCTCACGATCGCGATGGACGCCATCGAGGCCGGTGAGCCGCCCGTCATCTTCGGCGGCGACTATCCGACAGCGGATGGGACGGCCGTGCGCGACTACGTGCACGTGATTGACCTCGCGTCGGCGCACCTCGCGGCCCTCGACTACCTCGCCGGAGAGCCCGTGGTCGACGTGCTCAACGTCGGAACGGGCACCGGCGTGAGCGTGCGGACCCTGCTGGATTCCCTCGTGAGCGTGTCCGGTTCCACGGTGATGCCGCTGCTCGCTGGGCGCCGGGCGGGCGACCCGGCCGAGGTCATCGCCGACGTCTCCCTCATCGGGGCCGAGCTGTCGTGGACGGCGTCGCGAAGCTTCGCCGACATCGTCGAGTCCGCCTGGGGCGCCCGCGAGTGGCGTCGGCGCCACGACAAAGCGCCCGCCCGATGAGCTGGCTCGAGTGGATGCCGACCATCGGCGTGACACTCCTGGTCGTCTACCTCCCCGGACTCGCCCTCGCCTTCGCGATGGGCGCCACCCGTTTCACCCTGTTCGCCACCGCCCCTGCCATTTCAGTCGCCGTCATCGCCGTCTCGGCGATCGGCCTTGCCGAGCTCGGAATCACGTGGGGGGCAGCGCCTGTCGCCGCCATCGCCGTGATCGTCTCCGCGGCCGTCTACCTGCTTCGCCGGGGCTGGCGTCGGCCTGTGCGCCCGGAGCCGTCGCCGCGCGGCCGGTCGCACACCCCGTGGCTCGCACTCGGGGTGGGGGCGGGCACCGTGCTCATCGCGATCCAGCTCGTGACTGTCTTCGGATTCCCCGACGCCATCTCCCAGACCTTCGACGCCCCGTTCCACCTCAATGGGCTGCGCTACATCGCCGACACCGGCAGTGCCTCGTCGTTCGATCTCACCTCGCTCGTGCTCCCGGAGGGGAGATCGAGTTTCTACCCCGCGGCGTGGCACGGCGTCGCGTCGCTCGTCGCGAGTCTCGTCGCCGCTCCGATCGCTGCCGTCGCCAACGGAGTGAACATGGTCGTCGCGGGCATCGTGTGGGTCTCTGGCAGCGTGTTGCTCTCCCGCGTGATCGTTCCCGGCAGCCGGGTGGCGCCCGTCGCAGCCGGCGTGCTCGCCGCCGCCTTCCCCGCCTTCCCCGTGCTTGTGCTCGACTACGGAGTTCTCTACCCGTACTTCCTCGGGCTCGCGCTGCTGCCCGTCGCGCTCGCCCTCACGATCTCAGTCGCGCGGCTCGGCGGTCGCGTCGAATTCGGCCGCGGCCTGCAGATCCCCGCGCTCGGGCTGGTGGTCGTCGCGTGCGCGCTGGCCCAACCTTCGGTCGCGCTCTCCTGGGCTGCCCTGACCGTGCCAATCGCGGTCGGGTGGTTCGTTCTCTACCTCAGGCGGGGACCTCGACCGGTCCACGCCGTCCTGCTCGGGATCGGGCTGCTCGGCTCCATCGGCGCGCTCACCGGCGCGTGGATCCTGGCGGGCCGGATCGGCCTCTCGGCGCCGTGGGGGCCGCACGCGGGGCCGCTGCGCGGAATCTACGAGGTTGTCGCGCACGCGCCGACCGGCCGTCCCGCGGCGGTGCTCGCGAGCGTGCTCGTGGTCATCGGGTTACTCACCCTCGTGATCCGGCGGGAGAAGCTCTGGCTCGTCGTCGCGTGGGCGATCCCGGGAATTCTCTACTTCGTCGCCTCGGTCGTGGCGTCGCTGCCCATCCGCACCCTGGTCAGTGGGGTCTTCTATAACGATGCGCCCAGGCTGGCGTCGCTGATCGTGATCGTGTCCGTTCCCGTTGCAGTCGTCGGCGTGGTCGCGGTCTGCTCATTCGTCCGACGAATCGTCTGGTCGCGCGTCGTCGTGAGGGCGCCCCGCGGCCCGCTCGTGCCGATCGTGGCGGGTGTCGTCGGTACGGCGCTCCTCGTCGTCGGAACTCAGGGTGCCGCGGTGCGCTACGAGGTGTGGGAGGCGTCGAAGAAGTACGGCTTCGACGGTTGGGTGGCGATCCTCTCCGAAGACGAATTCGAGCTCATCGAGCGACTTCCCGACGAGGTCGGGGAATCGGCGGTCATCGCGGGAAGCCCGTGGACCGGCACCTCGCTGGCCTACGCGATAGCCGACCGCCAGGTGGTGTCGCCACACTTCAATCGCAGCAGCGATCCGAACAAGGTCATCATCAACACCCGTTTGAATGAGGCGCTCGACGACCCGGAGGTGTGCCCCGCCGTGCGCGAGCTGGGAGTCGAGTACGTGCTCGATTTCGGGCGATCCGCGGGCGATGTGGGGCACGATCGCGGCTTCGACGGCCTCGAGGAGTACCCGGGGCTCGTCGGGCTGGCATCATCGGGGGTCGTTGAGCTCGTCGATCGTGAGGGCCCGGCCAAGCTCTACCGCATCACCGCCTGCTGACCGGCGGCACCGGCTCAGCGCCCGCTTCGGTTAAGCTGCGCCGATGACCAGGTAGATGATCCCGGGCCACTGTGCCGCGGAGCTCACCCGGCGGCCGTCGATGAAAGCTCGGATGCCCGGGAAGTCGGCTGGCCCGAGATCGGCGTATTCGGCGTGGTCCGCCTGAACGACGGCCGCATCGACTGCGGAGCCGGGGGTGTAGGGGGCCAGCCCGAGGGAGGTGAGCTCCTCGTCCGTGTACAGGGGGTCGTGCACGAGCGCGGTGGCACCCTTCGCCTCCAGGGCGGCGACGACGGGGAAGACGCCCGAGAACGCAGTCTCCTTGACCCCGCCGCGGTAGGCCGCGCCGAGCACGACAACCGAGCGGCCCGCGAGCTGGCCGAGGGCGCTCTCGGCGAGGCTCACCGCGTAGGCCGGCATGCCTGAGTTCGCCTCGCGCGCCGCGCGGACCACCGTGGCGTCGGGGTCATTCCAGAGGTACAGGCGGGGATAGACCGGAATGCAGTGGCCGCCGACCGCGATGCCCGGCTGGTGGATGTGGCTGAAGGGCTGCGAGTTCGAGGCCTCGATGACCTTGTAGATGTCGATGCCGGTTGTAGCCGCGAAGCGGGCGAACTGGTTCGCGAGCCCGATGTTGACGTCCCGGTAGGTCGTCTCGGCGAGCTTGGAGAGTTCGGATGCCTCGGCCGAGCCGAGGTCCCAGACGCCGTTGCCGCGGGGGAGGTCGTCCCGCACATCGAAGTCGAGCACACTCTCGTAGAAGTCGATCGCGAGAGAGGTGCCCTTCTCGGAGAGGCCGCCGACGAGCTTGGGGTACTTGCGCAGATCCTCGAAGACACGGCCGGTGAGCACGCGCTCCGGCGAGAAGACGACGTGGAAGTCGGTGCCCTCGACGAGTCCGGAGACCTCCTCAAGCATGGGCTTCCAGCGTGTGCGTGTCGTCCCGACGGGCAGTGTGGTCTCGTAGGACACCAAGGTTCCGGGGGTGAGGTGCTCGCCGAGGGAGCGCGTCGCGGAGTCCATCCAGCCGAAGTCGGGCCTCGCCTCGTCGTCGACGAACAGCGGCACGACGATCACGACGGCGTCAGCGCCGGGAACGGCATCCGCATAGTCGGTGGTCGCGCGCAGGCGCCCGGTCGGCACGAGCCGGGCGAGCTTGTCCTGCAGGTGCGCCTCGCCGGGGAATGGTTCCTTCGCCGCATTGACGAGTTCGACAGTGCGCGGGCTGATGTCGACGCCGACCACCTCATGCCCTTTCGAGGCGAACTGCACGGCGAGAGGCAGCCCGATCTTGCCGAGGGCGATGACAGCGATTTTCACAGCGGTGTTCCTTTTGGTCTGATGCGGGTGGAGCGAAGGGTTCAGTGCTCGTCGCGTTGGCGCGCGGTGAGGTCCTCGATGCGGGCCTCGGCGAGGGTCAGCTCGCGGGCGAGGCTCGTCGTCGCGCGATCCTGCTGCACGGAGCGTTTGTAGTCGGTCACAACGTAGAGCAGGAAAGCGACGATCGAGCCGTAGACCAGCAGGTCGGTTCCCCGTCCGATGCCGACGACTCGGGCTATCGCTGTGAGCCACTCGGGAACGAGAACCAGCGCGATGCCGACTACGAGCGCACCGAAGAGCAGCATGCGGCGGATCGCGAGATGCCGATCGCTCGGCGTCGAGCGGGTGAGGTAGACGGCGATCGCGATCATCGAGATGATCAGTACCGGTTGGATCCACATATAACCTCCTCGGTCAGTTCACGATCAGGTCGACCAGGATGTTGATCGAGTTCAGCACGGATTGCCCCTTGGCCTTGGAGTAGTCCGAGTACACGACCTCGACGGGGTATTCGGCCCACGGCAGGTGCGACCGGCCCAGCTGCAGCACTATCTCGGTCGCGTGCGCCATGCGGTCCTGCTGCATGTTGACGCTCAGGGCGGCGTCGTGGCGGATGACTCGCAGGCCGTTGTGGGCGTCGGTCAGTCGCAGTCCCGTCGTGCGGTTGGTCACCCACACGGCGGTCTTGAGCACTACCTTCTTGATCCGGCCGGGGTTCGTGCGTGCGTCGAGGAACCGCGAGCCGAACACGATCGCGAGGTCGCGTTCCCTCGCCTCATGCACCATGGCGATGGCGTCGACGATGCGGTGCTGGCCGTCGGCGTCGAAGGTCACGATGTATCTCGCGCCAGCCTGCTGCCGGACATAGCTGATCCCGGTTTGCAGAGCCGCCCCCTGGCCGAGGTTGTACGGGTGGCGGAGCACCCTGGCGCCCGCGTGCCGGGCCACATCGCCTGAGCCGTCCGTGCTGCCGTCGTCGATGCATACGACGTGACTGAAGACGTCGAGCAGTTCGGTGACGACGCCTGCGATAACGGTGGCCTCGTTGTAGAGCGGGATGACGACCCACGCCTCGTCGTCGCGCGGCGGCGGCTGGGCGTCGGTGGAGGGCTGCATCCGACCATTCTGGCAGAACGGGATAGTCTGGGCGGGCACGCCACCGGTTCGCGAGTGGTGCAGGGAGACGCAGTGACCATTCATGCCGAGACGCGCATCGCGCCGTCAGCAGACGTTTCACCGACCGCGACCGTCGGCCAGGGCAGCGCCGTCTGGCACCTCGCCCAGGTGCGGGAGAACGCCGAGCTGGGCGCCAATTGCGTCATTGGACGAGGTGCCTACATCGGCACGGGTGTCGTGCTGGGCGACAACTGCAAGGTGCAGAACTATGCGCTCGTCTATGAGCCGGCCGTGCTCGGCAACGGGGTTTTCATCGGTCCGGCCGTCGTGCTCACCAATGACACCTACCCGCGTGCCATCAACCCCGACGGCTCGCTGAAGAGCGCGCACGACTGGGAGCCGGTCGGGGTGACAATTCTGGAGGGGGCAGCCATCGGCGCCCGCGCCGTGTGCATCGCCCCCGTGACAATCGGCCGCTGGGCGACGGTCGCCGCCGGAGCGGTCGTGACAAAGGATGTTCCGGATCACGCGCTCGTCGCGGGTGTCCCCGCCCGCCGTATCGCCTGGGTCGGCCGGGCTGGGGTTCCGCTCGAACAGCACGGCACGCTCTGGCGCTGCCCCGACAGCGGCGCGAGCTATGAAATCGTCAATGATGTTATGAGAGAGGCAGTGCCTGGTGACTGAACCGTTCATCCCCCCCGCGAAACCAATAATCGGCGAGGAGGAACGAGCGGCTGTCGACCGGGTGATGCGATCCGGCATGGTCGCCCAGGGCCCAGAGGTGGCAGCGTTCGAGCAGGAGTTCGCCGAGGTCTTCGTCGGGGGACGTACCTGCGTTGCCGTGAACTCCGGCACCTCCGGGTTGCACCTCGGCCTCCTCGCTGCCGGAATCGGGCCGGGTGACGAGGTCATCGTGCCCTCGTTCACCTTCGCCGCGACCGCGAACTCGGTGGCGTTGACCGGCGCCAGCCCCGTATTCGCCGACATCGAGCCGCGGTACTTCGGCCTGGACCCCGCCTCCGTCGAGGCGGCGATCACTCCCCGCACGAAGGCGATCATGCCCGTGCACCTTTACGGGCATCCGGCCATGATGGTCGAGCTCGAGGCCATCGCGGCCAAGCACGGCATCATGATCTTCGAGGATGCCGCGCAGGCACACGGCGCTTCGCTCGGCGGCCGGGCGGTCGGCACGATGGGCCAGTTCGGCGTGTTCAGCCTCTACCCCACCAAGAACATGACCTCGGGCGAGGGCGGCATGGTCGCATGCGAGACGCCGGAGCTCGTGCGCGGGGTCAAACTGCTGCGTAACCAGGGCATGGAGGCGCAGTACCAGAATGAGGTCATCGGGTTCAACAACCGCATGACCGACATCCACGCGGCGATCGGCCGAGTGCAGCTCACCAAGGTGGGCGGGTGGACAGAGCAACGCCGAAGCAACGCCGCGTTCCTCAGCGAGAACCTCACCGGAGTGGTCGTGCCGCCTGTCGCCGACGGCGCAGTGCACGTCTATCACCAGTACACAGTGCGGGTCGGTGAGGACCGCGACGGATTCCAGGCCGCCCTCAAGAACGAGTACGGGGTCGGCTCAGGCGTCTACTACCCGGTGCCCAACCACCGGCTGGCGTCGCTCACACGATTCGCGCCAGGGCTCGAGCTGCCCGAGACGGAAAAAGCGGCGAGCGAGGTTGTGTCGCTGCCGGTCCATCCGTCCCTCGGGCAGGGTGATCTCGAACGCATCGTGCGCGCCGTCAACGCGCTCGCCGGGGCTGGCGCCTGATGGCCGACCTGCGAGCGGGACTGCTCGGAATCGGGCAGATGGGCCGCCACCACGCCCGCGTGCTCCGCGAGGTCGACGGCATCGAGCTTGTGGGTATCGCCGACCCCGGCGGAGACGCGCACGGGGTGGGTGGGTCCCTGTCGATCCTGCCCGATGTCGAGGCGCTCATCGATCTCGGGCTCGACATCGCGATTGTCGCGGTGCCGACCCGGTTCCACGAGGATGCCGCGCTGAAGCTTGCTGCGGCGGGAGTCCACACGCTCGTCGAAAAGCCCATCGCCCACTCGGTCGAATCCGGACTCCGCATGGTCGAGGCGTTTGGCGCCGCCGGTCTCATCGGCGCGGTCGGGCACATCGAGCGGTTCAACCCCGCGCTGCAGGAGCTGCGTCGCCGCATCGAGGCCGGCGACATCGGCGCCGTCTACCAGATCGCGACTCGCCGACAGGGGCCGTTCCCGGCCCGCATCGCCGACGTGGGCGTCGCCAAGGACCTCGCCTCGCACGATGTCGACCTCACAGCCTGGGTGGCGCAGAGCGCGTACTCGACCGTCTTCGGTCAGATTGCGCTCAAGAGCGGCAGACCGCACGAGGACATGGTCATCGCGAGCGGATGCCTCAAGAACGGCGTCATCGTGAACCACGTCGTCAACTGGTTGAGCCCGATGAAGGAGCGCGTCGCGATCGTTACGGGCGAGCTCGGCACCTTCGTCGCCGACACCTCCACGGGCGACCTCACGTTCTACGCGAACGGCACGTTCCCGCTCGAGTGGGAGTCGGTCACGGCTTTCCGCGGCGTGAGCGAGGGTGATGTGACCCGGTATGCGTTCCCCAAGAGGGAGCCGTTGCGGGTCGAGCTCGAGGCCTTCCGCGACGCGGTGCTCGGACTGCCGAGCGACGTCGTCACCATGGAGCAGGGGCTCAAGACGCTCGCGGTCGTCGAGGGTGTGACCGAGTCGGCGAGAACGGGCCAGTCGGTCTCGTTCTGAGCGTATGCGCGTCGTCATAGCGAGCCGGATCTTTGCGCCGGAGCCTGCAGCGGCATCATTTCGTTTGACGGCCCTCGCCCACGCGTTGCACGACCGGGGAGCCGATGTCACGGTGCTCACGACAGCGGTGCCGGGCGCGGCATCGCATCCGATCGATCGGACCGTCGACGTGCGGCGCGTCCCCGTGTGGCGCGACGATGCCGGCTACGTGCGGGGCTATCTGCAGTACCTGAGCTTCGATGTGCCCCTGCTGCTCCGGCTGTTGGCCGTCGAACGGCCGGATGTCGTGGTGGTCGAGCCGCCGCCGACCACCGGGGCCATCGTGCGCCTCGTCTGCGCCATTCGCCGCATCCCGTACGTCTATTACGCGGCGGACATCTGGTCGGATGCGGCCGCGACCGCCGCCCCGAAGCTGATCGTGCGCGCGGTGCGCGCCGTCGAGGGCTGGGCGATCCGGGGTTCGGCCGCGGTGCTCTCGGTCACCGACGGCGTCACGCTGCGGGTCGGCGAGCTCGGCGCGCGCAAGCTCATTGCGACGGTGGGAAACGGCGTCGACACCAGCACATTCTCGCTCGACGGCCCAGCTGCCGATCTCGCTGCGCCCTACCTGCTCTACGCGGGTACGGCGTCTGAGGTGCAGGGCGCCGCCGTCTTCGTCGAGGCCTTTCAGCGGCTGTTCGAGGACCGACCAGATGCCCGACTGGTGTTCCTCGGGCACGGGTCCGACTGGAAGCACCTTCAGGACCTCGCGCGGGCGCTCCCGCCCGGCGCGGTCAGGTTCCTTCCCCGAGCGCCTGCCGCGGTCGCTGCGGAGTGGTTGCGGGGGGCGACCGCGACCCTGGCGAGCATCCGGCCGGGCGAGGGCTACGACTTCGCGAGACCGACCAAGATCCTCGCCTCCGCCGCGTGCGGCACACCCGTCATCTTCGCCGGCGCAGAAGCAACCGGTGCGCTCGTAACGGATGCCTCGCTGGGCTGGGCCGTCGGATACGACGTGACCGAGGTGGAGCGGGCGATGGCGGACGCCGTCAATGCCCCGGCCCGACCCGAACGCCGGTCGAGGATCGCGGCGTGGGCTGCCGACAACGTGTCAATCCGGGCCGTGGCCGAGCGGGCGAGCGACGTGGTCATCGGAGCCGGATCGCGGGAGCCGAATCACCGGTGACCTGTAGCTCGGCCTGCTTCGCGCGCCGGACAAGCCTGCGGTCCCACCACGCTCGCAACGCACGCTCTGCGGGCTTCTCGACCCCGTAGTGGAGTGCAGCGGCGAGCACAATCGAGACGACGAGCATGAACGCGTACCAGGCGAGGTTGCTCCATCCCGGCTCGCGTCTGTCGATCCTCGCGAGAACCACGTAGATCACTGTCGCGTGCACGAGGTAAAAGCAGTAAGACCATTCACCCAGCTTCACGAGCGGCAGGCTGCGCAGCAGAGACCGGCGCTGGGTGAGGTCCCGTGTGGTAACCGCAATAATGAGCAGGAGGCACAGAATAATCATCCACTCGTTGGCGCTCGCGCGGATGGCGGCGCCCACCACCGCGCCGGGCAGCAGCCTCGGCGAGAGCACCAGCCAGGCGAGGAACGCGGCGCCGAGGATGTAGATCGCGACAGGCGACAGGCGAGGGCGCCAGCCGATGCGGATCGCGTGCGCCGCGAACATCCCGAGCACAAACTCGCTCAGCCGCGCGACGGGAAATGGCAGAGGCACCCCGAACGTCTCGGGGAGGAGCACGGTCAGGGCGCGGTAGGCGAACCCTGCGGCGATGAGCGCCATGCCAGCTGCGAATGTGCGGCGCAGCGTCAGGCCGCGCAGCACGCGGTTGATCGCCGGGTGAAGCGTGTAGAAGAAGGCCTCGCAGGTGAGCGTCCACGCCGCCGGGTTGCCAGAGAACAATACGACTGGATCTCGTGACCAGCCTTGCACGAGGAACACCGACAGCACGAGGATGCCGAGATCGACGGGCTTGACCCACCAGTCGGCCGGATCGGGGGCGAAGGAGTAGAACACTGGGATCGCCAGGAGAAGAGCGACGAAGTGCGCGGGGTAGATGCGCGCGAATCGGCGCCACCAGAACGTGGGCGCCGAGACGACGGTGTTCGCCGACCAGGTGAGCACGAACCCCGACAGCACGAAGAAGAACATGACCCCGAAGTTCCCATAGGAGAGCGCCGCTGCGATCGGGAGCGGAGCGAGGTTGGTCATGTGGTGGGTAAACACGCCGAAGGCCGCCCACCACCTCAGGCCCGTCAGGGAATCGAGTCGGGGAGCCCGCGGCAAGGGGGGCGTGGAGGATGGCACGCTGAAGATTAGCAGCAGGGTGCGCGGCGGTGTATCCGGAGCCGAATTGCCGGGACAGGGGGAGGTCGCGAGGGTCATCAAACGCACGGATCAACGGACCCGTTGCCACGGGCAACATCAGCTTCATTACCCCGTGGGATGATGTGAGCTGCGGTTTCGGGGCAGTCCCAGACACTGCATCGAGAAGGGGACGGCAGATGAAAGTCGTTTCGATTCTGGCCGGCTGGAAGCAGAGGTGGCCGAAGCCCGTAGCCCGCGCCGTCGACCGCGTGCTCGCACTCGTGCCCGAGTCGGTAGCGCAGCGCGTCAACCCGGCCAAATACGGGTTCGCTCCGGCCGATGTTCCCGCTCCGCCGACGGTGCCCGTCGCCACGACCCGCTTGTACATCGCTCCAGTCAACTTCGCGGCGCAGGGATTCGCATGGGCTCGCGCGGCCGAACTCCTTCCCGATGTCGGCGCGGTCAGCATGCAGTACCGCGGCGACCCCGATTACGGATTCCCGAGCGACAACGCCGTGCCAGTGCGGGTGTTCCGCAAGTCACGGTCGTGGCAGCGGGCGCAGTTCGCAGCCGTCGCGGGGGGCTTCACCCACGTTCTCTACGAGGCGGAAAGACCGATCTTCGGTGAGCTGTTTGATTTGTCCCCCGCGAAGGAGATCGCGGCGCTCCGCGCGAGGGGGGTCAACGTCGCGATGGTCAGCCACGGCAGCGACCTACGGTTGCCGAGCAGGCACCGTGCGATCGACGAGTGGTCACCGTTTCGCGATTCGGATTGGGGGGTGATTCCGACACTCGAGGCGCAGGCACTCGACCATCGGCGGCTGCTCGCCGAGATCGGTGCGCGGGTGTACCTCTCGACGCCCGACCTGCTCCTCGACTGGCCGGACGGGCACTGGCTGCCGGTCGTCGTCGACGGGTCGAAGTGGTGGTGCGACGAAATGCCCCTGGTCCACGCACGCCCGCGTGTCGTTCACGCCCCCAGCAGCTCGATCGTAAAGGGGTCGGACCTGATCGAACCGGCGATGACACGGCTCCACGACGAGGGGGTGATCGAGTATCAGCGCGCGCGAGGGGTGGCAGCCCGCGAAATGCCGGCGCTCTATCGCGGTGCTGACATCGTGCTCGACCAGTTCAGAATCGGCACGTACGGCACGGCGGCAATCGAGTCAATGGCGGCGGGGCGGGTTGTCGTTGGCCACGTACACGACCAGGTGCGCCACCACGTCGCGCGAGAGTTCGGGGTTGAGGTGCCCGTCGTGCAGGCAACAGTAGCAACCCTCGAGGCCGCCATTCGGCGCATCGCGACCGAGCGGGAGCACTATCGCGAGGTCGCGGCAGATGGTGTGACGTTCGCCCGGCTAGTGCACGACGGGCGTGCATCGGCGGACGCCCTCCGCCCCTTTCTGCTCAGCGACTGAGCGCCCGCGCCGCCGGACCCCGAGCGCAGGGCACACAGGCAGCGGGATGTGCAACGATTATTGTTGGCTAACGCCCACAAGAATGCGAGTCCCGTGAAGCTGATCATCGCCACCATGCGACCGTTGCTGCCGCTTTTGCCGGCGAAAGCACGGTCGTTCCTCTGGATGTACATGATTGGCACGTCGGCGCTGGCCATCCTCGACATCGTGGCGCTCGCGCTGCTCGCGATCTCGCTCAGTGCGATGGTCGTCGGCGACCCGGTCCAGCTGCCTGTGGTCGGCGAGGTGGGCGTCGACGGCTACGTGTGGATCCTCGTCGTCGTCTGCGGCCTGATCATCGTGAAATCCGCCCTCTCGGTGACGCTGCAATGGTTCGCGACCCGCCGGTTCGCGACCTTCGAGCTCGAGGTCGGCGATCGGCTCTTCGACGCCTACATCAGAGCGCCGTGGACGGAGCGACTGAGGCGCAACACATCCCAGCTCGTGCGCCTGGCCGACGTCGGCATCGCGAACGTGACCGCGGGATTCCTGATCCCCGTCATCTCCCTTCCCACCATGCTCACGACGTTCGCGTCGGTGATGGCCGTTCTCATCATCGCCCAGCCCGTCACAGCAGCTGTGACCATCACCTACCTCGGCCTCATCGCGCTACTGCTGTACTTCTGGGTCGCGCGCAAGTCCGTGCAGGCGGGACGCGTCAACCGCGACTACTCGTTCCGGGTCGCGAGCCTCATGACCGACATGGTTTCCGCGCTCAAGGAGATCACCCTGCGCAACAAAGCGGGCGAGGTCGCGCAGGTGGTGCACGACAACCGCATCCACACGACGCGCGCACGGGCAAACCTGAGCTTCCTCGGCGCAGTACCGAAGTTCGTGCTGGATGCCGCGCTCGTCGGCGGATTCCTCCTCGTCGGCGGCGTCGCGTACATCACCGGCGGCATGTCCGCCGCGTTCTCCGCAGTGGCTCTGTTCGGCGTCGCAGGGTTCCGACTCGTGCCGACCCTCACCGGCTTCCAGGCGATCATCACGCAGACACACGCCAACATCCCCCAGGTCCAGGCTGTCATCGGCGACATCCTCGACGCGGAGAGCTATGTCAGGAACGCCGAGCAGATAGGCCACCGCTCACTGAAGCAGAGCCCCCGCGTTCTCGAACTCGCCGGAGTCGGCTTCACCTACCCCGGCGGCAAGGGCCCGGCGCTCACCGACATCGACATCGTCGTCCCGATGGGAAGCTCGCTCGGCCTCGTCGGGTCCTCAGGCGCGGGTAAATCGACGCTCGTTGACGTGCTGCTCGGTCTGCTCGTGCCCTCGGAGGGCACCGCGACGATCGACGGGGAGCCGCTCGAGGAAGTGCTCGCTGACTGGCGCTCCCGCGTCGGTTACGTGCCGCAGGATGTCGCGCTCTTCGACGGCACCATCGCCCAGAATGTCGCGCTCAGCTGGGGAACCGCGATCGACTACGACAAGGTGCGGGCGGCGCTCGAGCGCGCTCAGCTCTGGCCGGTCGTCGAGGCGAGGCCGGGAGGGATGGATGCGCGGGTCGGCGATCGGGGGATGTCCCTGTCCGGCGGTCAGCGGCAACGACTCGGCGTTGCCCGCGCCCTGTTCGGCGATCCGCTGATCCTTGTAATGGACGAGGCCACGAGCGCCCTCGACACGAAGACGGAGTCGGACGTCGCGATGGCCATCCGCGGGCTGCGCGGAGAGGTCACCATCGTGTCCGTCGCGCATCGGCTGTCGACCATCCGCGACAACGACCAGGTGTGCTTCATGAGGGACGGCCGCATCGTCGCCCGGGGCACCTTTGACGAAGTCGTGCGCGACGTTCCCGACTTCGCTGTGCAGGCCGCCCTCGCCGGACTGGTCTGATGACGAATGCGCCGGTCGTTGATCTGATCATCGCCGTCCACGACCCGCTCCGCCCGATTCGCAGGGCCGTTGAGTCGGTGATCGCGGGGATGACCCCGGAACGCCTGCGAGTGAGCATCATCTGCCACGGGATCCCGGCGGGGGAGATCCAGCGGCAGCTCGAGGGGATCGACTACTCGTGCCTGAGGATTATCGAATTCGCCGACGGGATCGCGAGTCCGTCCGGACCCTTCAACGAGGGTTTGCGCCAGGCGACCGGTGATTACGTCGCGGTCATGGGGTCGGATGACTGGTTCGAACCCGGCGCGGTCGATGCACTCGTCTCGCACGTCGAACGGCGCAGCAGCGAGGTCGTGCTCGTGCGCCTGCGTCACCAGAGCGGTGAAGTACTGCGCAACCCCCTCGTGCGGCGTAACCGAACCCGCGATCTCGACGTCGTCTCCGACCGGCTCTTCTACCGCACCGCACCGCTCGGGCTCATCCGGCGAGAGCTCATCGAGCGGAACGGACTGCGCTTCAACCCGGCGATGCTCGTCGGCGAGGATCTCGAATTCGGGATGTGGCTCTGGAGCCACGCGTCCCCCATCGATTTCCTGGGGGACAGCCCCTGCTACGTGATCGGGGCGGATTCGGCGGATCGGGTCACGATGACACCGCGACCCGTGTCGGTCGCCATGTACCCGCTGGCCCACCTCATCGATCAGCCGTGGGCGATGCGGCTCCCATCGCGTGTGCGCCGGGCGCTCGCGGTCAAGCTGCTTCGAATCCACGTGCTCGGGGCGCTGCGGGCGAGGGGCGACGAGGCCGACTGGGAGCGGCCGGCGCTCGCTGAGTTCAGCGGACTCGTCGACCGGATAATTCAGTTCGGGCCGGGCTGTCTCCGACCATTTGCGCGAGCAGACCGCAGCGTGCTCGAGGCAATCCGGGCTGCTCCCGACGTGCAGCACGTCGTGGGGGCGATGGTGGCACGAAGCCGTGCGCCACGGTGGACGACGATCGTGCCGCGGAACCCGATCTTCCTGTTCGATCGGGAGTCGACCCTCGTGCGCTATCTTCTCTACCGGGTCGCCCGGTAGTTCGATCGTGACTGTCTGAACGGCGGAGCCGACATCAATCTTCCTACCTGGCTACAGAACGCGATCGGTCGAGTACTCGCGTTGCTTCCGGACCGTGCCATAGCGCGTATCCTTCCCCGCTCCATCTCCTTCTCCCCGGATGACCTGCCGCCCCTGCCGCCCGTGCCCGCCGCATCGACGCGCCTCTACATCGGACCCGTCAATTGGGCCGGCCAGGGATACCAGTGGGCGAGGGCGGTGCGACGATTCGGGAACGACGCCGACGCCGTCAACATGGCCTACCGGGTTGGCACGGAGTATGGCTTTCCGGCGGACTATGTCGTGCCGGTCGGCGTCTACTCGTGGTCCAGAGAGTGGCAGGAACGACAGGCGGCCTACGTTCACGAGAACTTCACCCACGTTCTCGTCGAAGCAGAGCGGATACTGTTCGCGGGCGCTTTCCGCGGAAGCCTCCCCGCAGAGGTCCGCGAACTGGGGCGACGCGGAATCGGCGTCGCGATGCTCTGTCACGGCAGCGACATCCGGCTCCCCAGCCGGCACGCGGCCAGGCACGCAGACTCGCCATTCCGCGATGGACTGTGGGATCTCACCCCGACGCTTGAGAAGCAGGCACGCCGCAACCTCGCCCTGCTGGAGTCCCTCGGCCGGCCGGTGTTCGTGTCGACGCCAGATCTGCTCGTCGACGTGCCGGGCGCCACCTGGCTGCCTGTCGTGATCGAGCCGGACGCGTGGAGCACCGACCAGCTGCCGTTTCAGGCACACGGCCTTCCCGTGGTTGCCCACGCACCGAGCCGCGCCGCAGTGAAGGGCTCCGACCTCGTCGATCCCATCCTGCAGCAGCTCGACGATGAGGGGCTCCTCCGATACCGGCGGGTCGAGCGGGTGGCCGCTTCCGACATGCCCGAGGTCTACCGCTCCTCCGATATCGTTCTCGACCAGTTCCGCATCGGAAGCTACGGGGTCGCGGCCTGTGAGGCCATGGCTGCTGGGCGCGTGGTCGTGTCGCACGTCAGCGACGACGTCAGGAGGCACGTGCTTGAGGCGACGGGAGAAACCCTCCCGATCGTCGAAGCGACGGGCGCGAACATCGAAGAGGTCCTCCGCGGGATCATCGCCGATCCCGCACCCTACCGCCGGCGCGCGGGCGACGGCCCCCGGTTCGTGACCTCGGTACACAACGGGCTCCTGTCGGCCCGAGCCCTTGACGCCTTCCTCTCCGAGCCGGGAGGCGGGCCGGGCGCCGGGCGCGGGGGAGAATGATCTCGTGACCTTCTCCCGCAGCTTGCTGATCCTGTCCTTCTCCCCGATCCGGGGTGACGCTCGAGTACTCAAGCAAGTGCGGCATTTCTCCACTACCTACAGCGTGACGACGTGCGGATTCGGTCCGGCTCCCGACGGGGTCGCCGCCCACATCCAGATTCCGGACGACGTGGGACCCCTGGTGCCGTACGGCCGCTACATCACACTCCGCATGTACAACCGCGCCTATTGGAGGATCGGTGCCGTCGACTTCGCCCGTGGACAGCTCGCGCGCGGCGCCTTCGACGCCGTGCTGGCCAACGACGTCGAGACCGTTCCCGTCGCCCTCGGACTCGCTCCACCTCACGGTGTGCACGCCGACCTGCACGAATACAGCCCGAGGCTCCACGAGGAGAACCCGGCGTGGAAGCGGCGGATCAAGCCGTTCTATGACTGGCTCTGCAGGCGATACGTCGCTCGCGCCCGATCCTGGACCACCGTTGGCGGGGGGCTCGCGAGGGAGTATGAGAGCGAGTTCGGGTTCGTGCCGGAGATCGTGACCAATGCCGCGCCGTTCGCGCAGCTCGAGCCCCGCGCGGTCGGTGATCGGGTGCGCCTGGTACACAGCGGGGCGTGTCTGCGCAACCGAGTGCTCATGACCCTCATCGAGGCGGTCGAGCTGGCCGACACCGATGTCGACCTCGACCTGTACCTCACGCCGAACGACCCCGGCTACCTCGCCGAGCTTCGTGACTACGCTGCACGGGTGTCCGGCGTGACTGTGCGGGAGCCCGTACCGTACGAGACCCTCATCGATACCCTGAACGACTACGACCTCGGGGTGCACGTGCTTCCGCCGACGAACTTCAATAACGAGTGGGCGCTGCCGAACAAGCTTTTCGACTATGTTCAGGCGCGGCTCGGCGTCATCGTCGGCCCCTCGGCGGAGATGGCTGCGTACGTCTCTGAACACCGGCTCGGTTACGTCACGACGGACTTTTCGGCGAAGGCGCTGGCCACGGTCCTGCGCACACTCTCGCGCAGCGAGGTGCTGACCGCCAAGTCGAGCGCGCACGCCGCCGCGCACGACCTCTCTGCCGAGAGCCAGGTCCGCATCTGGGGCCTCGCGATCGACGCGCTGTGGAAGACTGGACCGAAATGACCCGCCCGCAACTGCTCGTGCTCTCGTTCTCCACGATCGCGAGTGATGCCCGCGTTCTCAAACAGGTTGCCCTCTTCTCGGACCGGTATGACCTCTACACGTGCGGCCACGGCCCAGCGCCGGCCGGGGTCGCGGGGCATTTCGAGATTCCGGCCGAGAATCAGGTGTGGCAATACGACAGGGCGCTCCTCGTGCTCCGCCGCTACACCAGCGCGTACTGGTCCAATCGCGCGATTTCCGCCGCTGCCGAGATGCTGCCGGTCGCACGCTTCGACGTGGTCGTTGCGAACGACATCGACTCCGTCGGCCTCGCGCTCTCGCTCCGGCCGACGAGCGGGGTCCACGCCGACCTGCACGAATTCGCTCCGCGCCAGAAGCTCGACAATCTCAAATGGCGCCTGTTCGTCGCGCCGTTTATGCGTTGGATGTGCCGGGCTTTCCTCCCGGATGCGGGATCGGTCACGACGGTCGCCCAGGGTATCGCGCGTCAATACGAAAAGGAGTATGGAATCACCGCAGGCGTCGTCACCAACGCCGCGCCATACCGCGACCTGCCGGTGGGGTCGGTGGGCGAACCGATCCGGCTCGTGCACAGCGGCGCGTGCCTGCGCAGCCGGGGGCTGGACATCATGATCGACGCCGTCGAGGCCGCCATCAGGCCGGTGACACTCGACCTGTATCTGACCCCCAACGACCCCGCCTATCTCGAGGAGCTGCGCGCGCGGATCGAGTCGGTGCCGGGAGTGACCCTGCGTGATCCGGTCCCCTACGCGGCGCTCGGACAGACGCTCAACCGCTTCGACATCGGCGTGCACATCCTGCCGCCCACCAACTTCAACAACAGGTGGGCCCTGCCCAATAAGCTCTTCGATTACGTTCAGGCGCGACTCGGAGTCATCGTCGGTCCCTCGCCCGAGATGGCCAGGGTCGTGACCGAGACGGGCATTGGTGAGGTGCTCGCCGGCTTCCAGCCCGATTCTTTGCGCCACGCGATTGACGCGCTCACGCCCGAACGCACGCAGGAGTGGAAGGAGGCCTCTGACCGGGCTGCCGAAGACCTCTCTGCGGGAGTGCAGGTGCGGGTCTGGGCCGACGCGGTCGAAGCGCTACTTGCCTGAGCGTTCGGCCAGCAGCGACACGACCCGCTCCGCGGCGAACCCATCGCCGTAGGGTGTGTCAGTCGTGGCTGGCGGGCGTTCACGGGTCACGGCGGCCGAGATCTCCTCAGTGGTGTTCGCGAGGACGTTCCAGCCCAGGTCGACCGTCTCGGTCCACTCGGTCTCGGAGCGGATCGTGGTGCAGGGCACCCGCAGCAGGAACGCCTCCTTCTGGAGGCCGCCCGAATCAGTGATGACGCTTCGGCTCGCGAGGACCGCCGCGATGAGGTCGGGGTAGGAGACGGGGGAGTGCGCCTCGAGGGAGCCGGTGGTGAGGCTGATACCGTGCAGCGCGGCCTTCGCGACGACCCGCGGATGCGCCAGCAGAATTACGCGATGGCCCTGCGCCGAGAGCCCCTCGACGATCTGCGCGAGCCGCGCCGGGTCGTCCGTGTTCTCCGCTCGATGAATCGTCGCGATGGAGTAGTCGCCTGCCGTGAGGCCCAACTCGTCAACAAGCTTCGAGCCGGTGCTCAGCACCTGGTCGCGAACGCGGAACAGCACGTCGGTCATCACGTCGCCGACGAGGACCGATCGGTCGGCCAACCCCTCGTTCGCCAAGTGCTTCATCGCGACGGCAGTGGGTGCGAGGCAGAGGTCGGCGGCGTGGTCGGTCAGCACTCGGTTGTGCTCCTCCGGCATCCGCCGATTGAACGACCGCAGGCCCGCCTCAAGGTGCGCGAGCGGATGGTGGAGCTTGACCGCGCTGATGGCGGCGGCGAGGGTGGAGTTCGTGTCGCCGTAGGCGAGCACCCAGTCGGGCGCGTAGCTGTCGAAGACATCATCGAGCGCTCCGAGGATCGCCCCGGTCTGCGCACCGTGGCCACCGGATCCGACGCCGAGGTGAACGTCGGGAGCGGGGATGCCCAGCTCGGAGAAGAAGACGTCAGAGAGCAGCGGGTCGTAGTGCTGGCCCGTGTGAACGATGATGTGCTCGATCCCGGCCGCGGTCGCGGCAGTGGAGATCGGAGCAAGCTTCACGAACTGGGGGCGGGCGCCGACGACGCTGAGAATTCGCACGGTCGCTGAGTCTATAGGGTTTCCCTATGACGGATTCCGACGACCAGCCCCTGGTCGACGTGATCATCGCCGTTCACAACCCGGCCCGCCCGATTGCCCGCGCAGTCGGTTCAGTGCTCCGGCACACCCGATCTCCCGTGCGGGTCACCGTCGTCTGCCACAACACCGACCCTGCGGGAATCGCAGTGAACCTGGGCGAGTTCGGCACCGACCCACGCCTCCGCTTGCTCGAGCACACCGATGGAATCGCCAGCCCCTCCGGGCCCTTCAACGCCGGACTCGACGCGGCTACGGGCCGTTTCACCGCCCTTATGGGGTCGGATGACGAGTTGGCACCGGGAGCTGTGGACTCGTGGGTGCGGGTGCAGAAGAGGGACGACGCGTCGATGGTGATCCCACGGCTTGCGCACGCGAGCGGCCAGGGAGTTGCGACGCCTCCCGTCCGGCCGTTTCGAACCCGCCGGCTCGACCCGGTTCGGGATCGCCTCGCCTACCGAAGCGCTCCGCTCGGGCTGGTCTCGCGTTCCCGGCTCGGCGACATTCGGCTCGCGACCGGATCGGGTACGGGAGAAGACAACGCCTTCTCCCTCCGTGTCTGGTTCTCGGGCGAACCCATCAGCTTTGATGCGGCTGGGCCCGCGTACCTCATCCACGACGACGCGGCAGATCGCGTCACCTTCTCGGCACGCTCGATCTCCCGCGAGCTGCACTTTGTGCAGGCTCTCCTCGGTGCAGACTCTGTCGCCCAGCTGGCGCGGCGCGGGCGCGCTGCCGTCGTGGTGAAGCTCATCCGGATTCACCTCTTCGGGGCTGTCTACAATCGGCGCGGGGCGACCGGGTGGGACGTGAAGGACCTGTCGGACCTCGACACGATCGCACGGCGCATCATCGCGCTCGCGCCGGATGCTGTTCGAGTGCTGTCCCGCGCGGATCGTGACCTCCTCGATGAGATACTGCTCGGGGCGGCGGCCTCCGTGGAGACCCTCAACAAGCTTGCCCAGGCGCGACGCCGCTTCGCCCGGCCCGCCGGGGTCCTCCCGCGGTCCCTCCGCCACGCGCTCGTACGGGAGGCGCCACTGCGAATTCTCGCGGCCTCGTGGCTCGTGCGCCGAGTCTCCTCGTTCCGCCCGCCGGCATCGTCGCCGACGTCGTCGCCGACAGCGCGATAGCTGCAGCCGACGGACAGTCTCGAGCGGAATCCCTCGTGGCAGATTCCCGCTTGGGGGGGTTCCGCCCTCGGGAATCTCGTTTAGTCTGATCTAAACGAACGTGCCGGGGGGCAAATCATGGGGGAATTTCGTGCGGGGAAAAGTGCTGCGGTCCGGGGGGCGCTCTGGCGCCTGGTAGCGGGGATGGGGGTCACCGCCATACTGGCGACGGGCCTCGTCGCGGTTACGCCGGCCGATTCGTCGTCGGCGCTGTCTGGCAGCGAGTTCCAGCCGGGCCGAATCATCAGCGACACCGAGTTCTACAAGGGTGACGCGATGACCGAGGCGCAGATCCAGTCGTTCCTCGATGCAAAGATCGGCGCCTGCTTCAACGCCCAGTGCCTCAACGTTCTTCGCCACACGATGCCGAGCAAGGTGCGCCTCGTCTCCAGCAGAACGGGCGACCTGCGCTGCGACGCCTTCCAGGGCGGTACCGACCTGCGCGCGTCGACGATCATCTACCGTGCCCAAGTCGCCTGCGGCATCAGCGCGAAGGTGATCCTCGTGACCCTGCAGAAGGAACAGGCCCTTGCCACGAGCAGGGCCCCATCGAAGGCCACGCTCGACCGGGCCATGGGGTACGCCTGCCCCGACACCGCTCCCTGCGCGGTCACCAGTCTCGGCTTCGGCAATCAGGTGTACATGGGCGCCCTCCAGCTGAAGACCTACAAGACGAACAAGTTCGGGATGCAGCCGGGCACGCACACGATCGGCTGGCACCCGAGCGCGTCCTGCGGCAGCTCCACCTTCGTGGTCGAGAACTACGCGACCGCCGCCCTCTACAACTACACGCCGTACCGCCCCAATACCGCCGCGATAAACAACCTCGGCGGCCGCGGCGACGCGTGCTCCTCCTACGGCAACCGCAACTTCTGGGTCTTCTACTACAGCTGGTTCGGGAACCCCAATGACATCACGCCGAGCGCCGCCGTCGCGCGGGTCGGCGGGGCGGACCGCTATGTGGTCGCGGCGACGCTTGCGCAGCAGAACTTCCCGACCGCGCCGGTCACGACCGTCTACATCGCAACCGGACTCGACTTCCCCGACGGTCTCAGCGCCTCGGCCGCCGCGGCGCACGCCGGGGCTCCCCTTCTGCTCGTGAAGGGCGCGACGATCCCCGCAGAGATCCGCGCCCAGCTGGTGCGGCTCAAGCCACAGAACATCGTCGTTTCCGGGGGCGCGGGCATCGTGCCCGACTCCGTCTACACGGAGCTCGCGAAGTTTGCGACGACAACAATCCGCCGCGACGCCGGCGCCGACCGCTACGAGACGTCGCGGATCGTCGCCAGGGCCGCCTTCGCCACGGCGACCACCGCCTACATCGCGACGGGAGCGGACTTCCCTGATGCTCTGTCGGCGAGTGCGGCGGCTGCCACCGTTGATGCGCCCGTCATCCTCGTTCCCGGCTACGACACCGCCGTCGACGAGGCGACGCTCCAGGTGCTGCGTGACCTCGGCGTCACGAGCGTCACGATTGCTGGAGGCGCTGGCGCCGTCAGTGCCGGCATCGAGGCGCAGCTGAAGGGCGTCCTCGGAGCGGGCAAGGTACTGCGGCACGGCGGTGCGGACCGCTACGCCGTGTCCGAGGCGATCAACCGGGCCTCGTTCGACACGAGCGACAAGGTGTACATCGCCACCGGGTCGAACTTCCCCGACGCGCTCGCGGGCGCCGCAGTAGCCGGCGGCCAGAATGCGCCGCTCTACGTCGTCCGGGGCAGCTGCTTCCCCAAGAACGTGCTTCAGGACATCGTGGACTCCGGGGCCAAGACCGTGGTGCTGCTCGGTGGCACCGCTGTGCTGAGCTCCGACCTCGCGACGTGGGCCAACTGTCCGTAGTGCCTCGGCGGGCACGGCCAGATTGCTAAGATTCACGAGGCTGCTCGAAGCGGAAGAGGTACTCATGCACGCGCCATGCACGCGGCACTCCCGCTCGGCCGGCCGTCGCGAGTGAGCAGGCTCCCGGGCCTGACGCTGATTCTCGGTGCGACCGGCCTGGCGGCCATCGCGGGCTACCTCGTGATCTGGCTCGTGCCCCTGCGGATCGGGTTGGCGGGCTACGCGGCATTCGGGTTCTTCTGGGCGGCGATGTACTTGCTGGTGAGCGCGCTGTCCGGCGTGCAGCAGGAGGTCACGCGGGCCACCGTGCCGCGGCCCTCGCCGCTCGCTCCGCGCGCGAGCCCGGCCCGTAACTTCGGGATCGTCGTCGCTGGCGGCGTGTTCCTCGCGGTGGTCGCGACGGCACCGCTGTGGGTCGTCGCAGTGTTCCCGGAGGGTGGGTGGTCGCTCGTGTGGCCGCTCGCGTTTGCCGCGGCGAGCTATGTCTTGGTCGCGACCCTCGCAGGGACCCTCTACGGCATCAAGGCCTGGGGCCCGCTCGCGGCGATGATCTCGGTGGATGCCCTGCTGCGGCTGCTGTTCGTTGCCACCGTCGCGCAATTCACTGACGACGCTGCAGCCCTCGCGTGGGCCGCAGCGGTGCCGTTCCTGCTCACGATCGTGCTGCTGTGGCCCGGGTTCCGTTCACGGGTCGTCGGCGCGACGGCGCTCGACGTCGGCTACCGCTCGCTCACCTGGAACGTGGCTCGTACCGTCGGGGCGGCCGCGTCGATGGGGGTGCTCGTGAGTGGGCTGCCGGTCCTGATCGGCATCGCGGCCGTCGGGGAGGATCCGGCGACCGTCGCCGCCCTCTTCCTCGCGATCACGATCACCCGGGCGCCTGTCATCGTCACCGTGCTGTCGCTGCAGAGCTACCTCGTGGTGCGGTTCCTCGGTCACCGGGCTACATTCTGGCGGGATTTCCTCGCGGTCCAGGCGGCGATCGGGATTGGTGGTGTGCTCCTCGCCATCGCCGCGTGGGTGTGGGCGCCAGCTGTCTTCGACCTGCTCTACCGCGGCGCAATCGACCTGCCGGGTTGGTTCTACGCCGTGCTGGTGATCTCCTCGGCACTCGTCGGGGCACTCGCGGTCTCCGCACCAGCGGTGCTGGCGCTCGCGCAGCACCGCGTCTACTCTCTCGGTTGGGTGGTCGCGGCGCTTGTCACGATCGGATGCTTCGTGCTGCCGGTCGACCTGTTCGCCCAGACCGTGACGGCGCTGATCGCCGGGCCGGTCGCCGGCCTCGCTGTGCACGCGAGTTATCTGGTCGCGAAGCGGGCGTCGATCGTCGCGTTCGACTGACCGCGGTCAGCCCGCTTTTCTCTCCCCGGTGTATTCCGCGAGGCGCTCCTCGACGGCACGCATTCTCAGCTCCTGCAGGGCGCTCTGCTCGGCGAGGACGCGCGCCTTGCTCTCGAGCTTGGTGAGCTCCGCGCTGTGCTGGAGGCAGACGAGGAAGAGGGTCGCGATGCTGACGAAGAATACGAGGTTGATGGGGACCTCGATGCCGAACAGGCCCGCCGCCAGGCGCAGCGTGTCGGGAAATATGCCGACGAGCAGCGCGAGGGTGCCGGCGATGAGCCACCAGACGGCGTGCCGTTCCCTCAGCCGGTGCCGACGCAGCATCTCGATCACCACGATGAGGCCGAGCAGCGCCGTGGCGATTCCGAAGATGTAGCTGGCGAGGGTCATGAGCTGCCCGCCTGAATCGAGGAAGCCGGTCGAGCAAGGGCGAAGACGAGGGCGAGGCACGCTCGCGCGAGATACGCCGCCGCGCGGAACGGGTGGTGTGATGGCACCCCGGCCTGGCGCTTCCGCATCGCGACGGGTACCTGCGTGATGACGCATCCGGCCCTCGCGGCGATGACGAGAGCCTCGATCGTGTCTCCGAGGTACTCGGCCGGATATTGCGCAGCGAAGAGCGCTACGGCGCGAGGGCCCGATGCCCGGTAACCGGACGTGGTGTCGGTGAGGGGCGTTCCTGCACTGCGGCTCAGCACGGCCGCGAGGACCCTCATCGCCCACTGCCGTGGACCTCGCACGCGGTAGTCTCCCTCGCCCGCGAACCGTGCGCCGATGACGAGGTCGGCACCGCCGAGCGCCTCGACGAGCTGGCGGATGCTCGCCGGATCGTGCTGGCCGTCGGAGTCGAGCTGCACGACGTTGTCGAAGCCCCGGTCGATTGCGTACCGGAATCCGAGGCGCATTGCGCCCCCGACCCCGAGGTTGAAGGGAAGGGTGGCGACGGTGGCCCCCGCCGCCCGGGCCACGGCCGTCGTCGCGTCCGTAGAACCATCGTCCACGACAAGAACGGTGGCGCCGGGCAGGCTGATGAAGACCTCGCGTATGACTTCGCCGACAGAGCCGGCCTCGTTGAGCGCGGGCATCACGATCAGCGTGCGGTCAAGGGCGAGCTGCATGGGGCGATCCTACCAGCGCACGTCTCGGCGGCACGCCGATGCCGGTGTGCGTCGCAGTCGACTCCCGAGCGAGCGAGCGCGGTTGCCGGTGTGCATGTTCGGTACACTCGCTGTGGTCGGGTGCGGGCCTGCGCGATGCGTGTCGGCCGCTCGTGGGGGCACTCGAGGAGCTTTCTCTGGCGAGATCGTGCCCACTGCCGGTTTTGTCGAATCCACGAAGGAGTCAGCCCATGCCGCCTGCGGAGGTCCTCGTGATCCTTCCGACGCTCGGTGACCGCATCGAGTCCCTGGCGTTGACGCTCGAGTCGGTCCGGCAGCAGCGGGACGAGGTCGCCATCACGCTTGTCGTGATCGCCCCCGCTGGCGCCACCGAGGCACGCGAGCTCGCAGCGGGCGCCGGCGCCGTCGTCGTCGACGATCCGCGGGAGGGCATCTCCGAGGCAATAAACCGGGGCCTCGCCGCTCGCACGACCGAGACCTACTATGCGTGGATCGGCGACGACGACCTGTTCCGCCCCGGAGGCCTCTCCCGGCTGAAGAGCATGCTCGACGCAGATGCGGGGGCGGTTCTCGCCTACGGCGGCTGCGACTATATCGACCCCGACGGACACATAATTGCGAGAAGCCGGGCGGGGAGGCTGGCGCAGCTGCTGCTGCCCTGGGGACCGGACCTGATCCCGCACCCGGGGTCCATGATCAGGCTCGACGCCCTCGAGGCGATCGGCGGCTTCGATCGCAGCCTCAAGTTCGTAATGGACCTCGACGCCTTCCTCTCGCTGCGCGCCCTCGGCAGGTTCGTCTGCACGAGAGAGGCGGTCTCGGCGTTCTGCTGGCACCCCGACTCGCTCACGGTCGCCAACCGGCTCGCCTCGACCCTCGAGGCTGAGCGGGTCAAGCGGCGACACCTGCCGCGGCCGCTCCATCCGGTCAGCCCGCTCTGGCAGCTGCCGGTGCGCTGGGCATCAGCGTTCGCCGCGAGGCGGCTGAACGCACACGCAATCCGACTCCGGCGCGAGAGGTGATGCGTCCGGCCGACCCGCTCCACGTCGCCCTCTCGATGCTGACCCTCGTGCCGGGCGGGATGGGCGGCAGCGAGACGTACGCGCGCGCCCTCGCGGCCCAGCTCGGCGGCGCGGCCGGGCTGGATGTCACCGCGTTCGTGCCGCGGACCGCCGCAGGGTTCAGCGCCGGTCTGCGAGAGGTCGTCGTCGACTCGGTGCGCGGCGGGGGTTCGACCGGCCGCCGGATTACGACGCTCGCCGCGGCATCCCTGCACGGGCGAACAATCCGCTCGGCAATGTCCGGTGCCGACGTTGTGCACTACCCGTTCACCGTCACGGTGCCGCGCCCGGCGAAGCGGCAGGCCGGCGTGCAGTCGCTGCTCGACGTGCAGCACCTCGAACTGCCCCACATGTTCGGCCGCGCCGAGCTCCTCTACCGCCGGCACTTCTACGAGGGGGCCGCGAAAACGGCCGATGCCGTCGTCACGATCAGCGAGTTCGCGAAGCGGCGCATGGTCGAGTTGCTCGGGATCGACCCTGACCGCATCCATGTCGCCCACCTCGGCGTCGACATGGACCGGTACACCCCGAACCTCGGCCCGCGCGAGAACTTCGTTCTCTACCCGGCCCGCGGCTGGGCGCACAAGAACCACGCCAGGCTCATCCAGGCGATGGCGATCCTGCGACGGGACCGCCCCGAGCTCCGCCTCGTGCTCACCGGCGGTGCGCTCGACACCCTCGGCGACCTGCCCGACTGGGTCGACCGACGGGGCCTGGTCAGCTCGGAGGAGTTGCTCGGCCTCTACCGGTCCGCCGCGGCGCTCGCGTTCCCGAGCCTGTACGAGGGCTTCGGCCTCCCGCCGCTTGAGGCAATGGCATCCGGATGCCCGGCCGCAGTGTCGAACGCGGGCTCGATCCCCGAGGTGTGCGGCGACGCGGCCGTCGTGTTCGACCCGATGGAGCCCGAGTCAATCGCGGCGGGCATCGCGCGCGCGATCGACGACGGAGAAAGGCTGTCGGCAGGCGGGATGGCGCAGGCCGCCCGATTCACCTGGGAGAGTTGCCGCGACGCACACATCACGGCATATCGCAGGGCGATCGAGCAGCACTGAGGTGCAGTGCCGTCTGCCCTAAACTAGGGCAATGGCGTCAGATGGTTCCACCCCATCGACTCTCGTCACGGGTGCGAGCGGACAAGACGGCAGTTACCTCCTCGAACAGCTCGCCGGTCGCGGTGAGGTGCATGGGCTCTGCCACTCGGCCGAGGCAGCCGCGGCGCTCTCGGTGGCGTTCCCGGGCGTCTCCGCGCACGTCGGCGACCTGGCCGATTCCGAGGGCATCCGCCGGCTGATCTTCGAGATCGAGCCGACCCACATCTTCAACTTCGCCGGGAACACCTCGGTCGAGCGGTCCTGGACGTTTCCGACCGAGACGGCCGACGTGCTGGGGATCGGCCCCGTGCGCATTCTCGACGCGGCGTGGCAGCTGCAGGAACGCAACGGCCGCGCCGTGCGGCTGCTACAGGCGTCGAGTGCCGAGATCTTCGGCGATACCGGCGTTGTGCCGCAGAGCGAGACGACACCGCGCAAGCCTGTCACCCCCTACGGGGCAGCCAAGTCGTTCGCCCACGAGATGGTGGGCGTGTACCGGGCCCGCGGCATGTTCGCGAGTTCGGCCATCCTCTACAACCACGAGTCGCCGCGTCGGCCGCACTCGTTCGTGGCGCGGAAAATCTCGCACGAGGCCGCACGCATCTCGCTGGGCCTGTCCGACGCGCTCGTGCTCGGGCAGATGGATGTCTTCCGCGACTGGGGGTACGCCCCCGACTACGTCGACGGGATGATGCGGATCCTTGGGGCCGACGAGCCGGGTGACTTCGTCGTCGCGACGGGAGTGGCGCACTCGGTGCGGCAATTCGTCGACCACGCCTTCGCCTACGTGGGCATCGACGACTGGTCGAGCTATGTGTCGGTCGACCCGGCCCTGTACCGCCCCGCCGACCCGAAGCAGCTCGTTGGCGACCCGACCCGCTTGCGGTCGCTGGGCTGGGAGCCGAGCGTGGACTTCGAGCAGCTCGTGCATCTGATGGTCGACGCCGACATCCGCGCCCTGCAGGCGGCCCCGTCCGAGGGCTGAAACGCGATCAGCCCTGCGGCAGGGGCAGCCGTTCCCGCCAACTGAGGTTCTGCGACGCCTTGAGGGCGCAGATCACCAGGGTGAACCAGCCGAACTCGACGAGGATCGAGCTCTCGGCGGCGGAGACGATGATGAGCGCCACGAGCATGAGCGCCGGCCAGACGAACACGAAGCTCCGCTTCGTCGCGGCGAGGAGCCACGACCGCACGAACGCGAGTCCGACGAGCGCGAGAAATGAGAACAGGCCCACGATGCCGAGTTGGAGCAGCACGTCGACGAAGGCGTTGAGTGCCGTCTCGTGGGGAGCGGCGAACTGGTCGATTCCGATGAACGGCGGGATGTCCTGCCGCCAGTAGCCCACCCAGCCGAATCCCTCGAGCGTGCGCGCCGACGACACCTCCAGGATGTCGCGCCACAGCGAGTAGCGGAACTCGAACTCGCTGCCGGCGTTGAGCAGCTCGATGACGCCGCCGCGGGCGGCGAACAGGATCAGCAGGGTCATCGCCGAGCAGCACGAACTGCCAGACGCGTCGTGTGGCGGGGTCGAGGCGGCGCAGCCCGATCAGTGCGAGAGCGGCCAGCGCGACGATCACCACGGTGCCGAGGATCACCGGCGACCGGGAGAACACGATCATCGCGGCGGCGAGGGCGATCGAGGCGAGCCCCATCGACCGACTGATCGAGCGGGTCTGGGTCTCGACGAAGAAGGTCACAATGGCGATGAGCGCGACGAGTCCGAGCTGGTTCCTGGTGCCGAGCAGGCCCTGGATCGGGCCGCCGTCGGCGAGGGTTCCGCTGATGCCCAGGAAGGCGAACGGGGTGTCCAGAATGATGCCCGACATGATCTCGAGCAGAAGGGACGCCGCGAGGATCACCCGCAGCACGTCGCCGAAGGCGCGCACGATCTGGATCAGGTCACGGGTCAGCGCGATGTAGGCGCCGAGGAAGGCGAAGGCCATCTGGTACGCGACGGCGCCGACGGTCACCCACTGGTAGTCGCTCCAGAGCACGGACAGCGCGCTCCAGCCGACGAAGACGAGGAGCGAGATGGTGAGCAGCCCGTGCCACTCCAATTCATGGCGCTTCACCGTGATCGACGCGGCCGCGAGAATGACGAGTGTGCCGAGGATGCCGAGGAGGCCGGGCCATCCGATGGTGCTGCGCAGCGCGAAGGCGAGGAATGCCATGCCGACCGTGCACAGCGTCAACGCCCGCGCGAAACGGGCGGAGGCGAGCGCCGCGAGTGCGGCGTCTGCGGTGCGTCGTGAAGGCGAGTTCATTTCTCCCCAAAGTTACGGCATCCGCGCGGGCGCGCCGTGCGGTCAGGCTGCGCGCGCCGCACCCGTACGACTGTCCGCCGGGGTTCGCCGGAGTCGGCCGAGTACGCCGAGTTTCGTCGTGACGGCGAGGATCACGAGCAGCACCCACCCGCCTTCAACCAGAATCCGGCTCTCGGCGAGGCTTTGCACCAGCAGCGCGGTGAGCAGCAGGGGCGGCAGCAGTGAGAGTGACGAGAACGTGCCGCGATCGCCCTGGTGAGTCACCACCCGGTCGGTGGCCAGAAGCCAGGAGCGGATCGCCGTCGTGACCACGAGAGATCCGAACACGAGCAGCCCGACGACCCCGAGCTGCAGCCAGACATCGAGCCAGGCGTTGTGGGCGTGCAACTGGATGACACCGTTGCGGGTGACGAGGTCGTCGAAGGGCGGGGCCCAGGGAGCCCAGAAGCTGACCCAGCCCCAGCCGAACACCGGCCGCTGCGTGGCGAGCCCGATGACGGCGTCCCAGATGTCGAGCCGGCCGGTGAGATCGTCGCTCTTGCCGAGCAGATCGAGCAGCACCGACCGGAACGCCAGTACCGAGCCGGCGACGGCCGCGAGCGCGACGACGATGCCGCCGTAGACGGCCAGCCGGGCACGTGGCGACTCCGCCCGGCGAAGCGCCAGGACCATCCCGAGCACGATCAGCACGGCGACGAGCGCCACGGTGATGGTCGCCGAGCGGGTCAGCGCCAGCACCGCAGCAGCCGTGACCAGCCAGAGAATTCCGGGCAGGCGGCGAACGGTTCCTGCAGCCAGCTGCACCCCGAAAACGATGAGCGCGATGAGCGCGATCATCCCGAGCAGGCCGGAGTTGCCCACGACGCCCTGGATTCTGTCGCCCTCGAGCAGCAGGTTGCGCGACCAGTAGAGCATGAGCGGCGGATCGACGCGGTCCGCCGCCGTCACCCAGACCGGCAGGACCGGGGCGCGCACGACCAGTGACACGGCGAGCTCGAACACCAGCGACAGCACGAGGATGGCGCGCAGCGCCCAGCCCAGCGCCCGGAGCAGTTCATCCCCGGTGAGCACGAGGGCGATGGCGACGGCCGCGAGAGTCGTGATGACCTGGGCGAACACGCCGATCGCGGAGGCACCGGGGTAGAACGACCAGGCGATCGAGACCGTGGCAAGGGCGAGAAAGGCCACCAGCGGCCAGGGCAGGCTCCCGGGACGGATGCTCGCGCGGTGCCGCACGAGCACCGCGACCGAGAGCGCGGCGAGGATCGCAACCAGAGCGCCGAAGCCGTACCAGCTGATCGAATTGCGCCACGCGTCGCCGGCCAGGACGGTGAACAGCGCGAGCGTCGCGAATCCCATGAGGAATGCGCGACGCTCGAGAAGTCTCATGCGGCAAGGCTACCCGGGCACGCCCGGACCTGATCAGACGAACGCGGCCTTGCCGGTGATCGCCCGGCCGACGATGAGGGTGTTCATCTCGCGGGTGCCCTCGTACGAGTAGATCGCCTCCGCATCCGCGAAAAAGCGGATGACGTCGTAGTCGAGCACGATGCCGTTGCCCCCGAAGATCTCGCGGCACCAGGCCACGGTCTCGCGCATGCGCGCCGTGGTGAAGAACTTCGCGAGGGAGGCGTGCTCGTCGCGCTGCGTGCCCTCGTCGAGCATCGCCGACACTCTCGTCACCACGCCGAGGGAGGCCGTGATGTTGCCGAGGCTCTTCGCGAGCAGGTCCTGCACGAGCTGGTGGCTGCCGATGGTCTTGCCGAACTGCACTCGAGAGTCGGCATAGGCGACGGCGGCGTCGTAGGCGCCGATCGAGTTGCCGACCGCGGCCCAGGCAACCTCGGCCCTGGTCAGGCGAAGAACCGCAGCGGTGTCACGGAACGACTTACCCTGCTGCAGCCGATACGAGTCGGCCACGACGACGTTCTCGAGCACGATGTCGGCGTTCTGCACGATGCGCAGCGACTGCTTGCCCTCGATCTTCGTTGCGGTGTAGCCCGGGGTCGTGGTCGGCACGATGAAGCCCTTGACCTGGCCGTCCTCGGAGTCCTTGGCCCAGATGATCGTGATGTCGCTGATCGAGCCGTTGCCGATCCAGCGCTTCTCGCCGTTGAGGATCCAGTTGTCCCCATCGCGCGTCGCCACCGTGCGCAGGCCCTGCGCCGAATCGGAGCCGGAGAGCGGCTCGGTCAGCCCGAAGGCGCCGAGCAATTCGCCGGAGGCGAGCCGGGGGAGCCACTCGGCGCGCTGCTCTGGCGAGCCCGCGATCGCGATCGAGCCCATCACGAGGCCGTTCTGCACGCCGACAAGAGTCGCGACGCTCGCGTCGACCCGAGCGATCTCGAGGGCGACCCAGCCACGGAAGACGGCGGAGTTCTCGAACTTCCTCGTCTCCTCCCAGGGCTGGCCGAAGAGCCCGAGACCCGCGAGCCCCTCGACGATGCGCCGGGGCACGAACTCGGCATCGGCCCACAGGCCATTCACAATCGGACGCACCTCGGTTTCGAGGAACGCGCGGAGCTCGACAATGAGGGACTTCTCCTGGTCTGTGAGGGCGTTCTCATAGCCGTAGAAGTCGCTGTTGAGAGGCTGGAAAGACATGAGGATGCTCCATTGCTCGGGGTGGATGGGGATCAGCCGCGGCGCCAGGGGCGGAGCGCGAATCCATACGGAGCCTAGGTGGAGCGCCGCCGGACTCAAAAGGCGTTGGTAGTTTGGTCTAACCGGCGCCGAGACGCGCCCGGTGGGCTTTGTAGATCGCCTCAATTCAGTAGCAAACCACTAGGGAATCCGTCGGATGTTTGTAGGCATCACCAATCGTCCGCGCCCGTATGCGTGGGGGTCTCGCACCGCGATCGCGGAGTTGCTCGGATGGGAGCCGTCGGGAGGGCCCGAGGCGGAGCTCTGGCTCGGCGCGCATCCCGGGTCTCCCAGCCGAATCGTCGACCCGGGCGTGACCGGGGGAGCGGCCGACCTTGCGGCGTGGATCGCCGACGACCCGGGCGCGACGCTCGGACCCTACGCGCACTCCGCTCGACTCCCGTTCCTGCTCAAGCTGCTCGCCGCCGGCTCGCCGCTGTCGCTGCAGGCGCATCCCACCGCGGAGCAGGCGCGGGAGGGGTTCCGTCGGGAGAACGAGGCGGGCGTGCCACTCGACGCGCCGCACCGCAACTATCGCGACGAGCACCCGAAGCCGGAGCTCATCTACGCGCTCAGCGAGCGGTTCGAGGCCCTCTGCGGGTTTCGGACCGCGGCGGAGTGTCGCCAGATCCTGGCCGTACTGCGCCGTCGTGCGACGCCGGGCGCGCAGGTCGTCCCGATCGACGGGCTGCTCGAACTGGCGGCGTCGGACGACGCACTGCCCGACGTGGTCGAGTGGCTCAGTCGCGGCGGAGACGACGTCGACGCGGTCGTGGACCTCGTCGCGGACCTGGCCGCGCGCCGCCCGGCGCCGGGCGAGGACGGGCTTTTCGATACGGCATTCGCCACCGCTGTCGACCTCGCCGCGGAGTACCCCGGCGACCCCGGAATCATGGTCTCGCTGCTGCTCAACCGGGTGTCCCTGCGACGTGGGGAGGTCCTCTACCTGCCTGCCGGCAACATCCACGCCTACCTGTCCGGTCTCGGGGTCGAACTCATGGCGGCATCTGACAACGTACTTCGGGGCGGACTCACCCCCAAGCACGTCGACGTTCCCGAGCTGATGAATGTGCTCGATTTCACCCCCCGCGCCGTGCCCGTCCTGGCGCCGGAGCGTCCGTCGCCCGGCCTGGAGGTGTACCGACCGACCGTGACCGACTTCCTGCTCGTGCGGTTCGGAGGGGGAGCGCAGGCGACGTTCCCGCTCGAGGGACCGGCAATCGCGATCTGCACGCGCGGATCGGTCAGTCTCTCCGGCGCGTCCTCCACCCGCCTGGATCGGGGCTCGGCCGTCTACATCACGCCGGACGAGGGCGAGATCACCCTCGCGGGCGACGGCGAGGTGTTTGTCGCGACGACGGGCTGAGCCGACCGGCTCACACGCCGCCGCGGGCGCGCGGTCGCGGCCGCCGGAACGAGAAGAACTTGTGGCCGAGGTAGCTCATGATCGTCGTGACGACGACGATGGCGGCCTGGGCCGCGAGCGATGACCAGCCGGCGAGCTCGACCAGCACGGGGAGCAGGACAGCGTTTGCGGCGAGCATCACGACGTAGACGCTCTCGAACCGGAGTAAGTCGACCACGATTCTCGCCCGGCCGGTCACCGCGAAGGTGAACCTGCGGTGCAGTACGAAGGCCAGCATGGTCGCGATGAGGTACGACAGCAGCAGGCTGAGCAGGTAACGGCCGCCGAACGCAGCCTCGAACGCCGCGAACAGCCCGTAGGCGACGACCGTGTTGATTCCGCCGATGACGATGAAGCGCGCGCGCTCGTCGGCGAGGAGTCGGTCGAGGAGGGCGGGCACCGGCCCAGCCTGCCAGACGGCCCCGCTGGCCGCCTGACCGACGGCCCCGCTGGCCGCCTGACCGACGGCCCCGCTGGCCGCCTGACCGACGTCAGGAGGTGCCCGGCAATACAGTGGAGCCATGACTTGGCTAGTGACCGGCGGCGCCGGCTATATCGGTTCCCACGTGGTTCGCGCGCTCGTCGGGGCGGGCCTCCGCGCCGTCGTGGTCGACGACCTCTCCAGCGGGCGGATGGCGTTCCTGCCGACCGGTGTCCCGTTCGCGCGCGGCAGCATCCTCGACGGGGACCTCCTGATGCGCACGATGGACGCGCACGACGTCACCGGCGTCATCCACGTCGCCGGGTACAAATACGCGGGCGTCTCGGTGACGCGCCCGCTGTTCACGTACGAACAGAACGTGACCGGAACCGCGATCCTGCTCGCCGCGATGCAGGACCGTGGCATCGATCGGATGGTGTTCTCGTCAAGCGCGGCTGTTTACGGCACCCCGGACACCGACCTCGTCACCGAGGGGACCCCGAAGTCCCCGCAGTCGCCGTACGGTGAGTCGAAGCTCATCGGCGAATGGCTGCTGCGAGACCAGGCGGTCGCCGTGGGCCTCCGTCACACATCCCTGCGCTACTTCAACGTGGTCGGGTCAGGCGAGGGCGGCGTCTTCGACGTGAGCCCGCACAACCTGTTCCCGCTCGTATTCGAGGCGCTGCTCGACGGGCGCACGCCGCGCATCAACGGCAACGACTACCCCACACCCGACGGCACCAACGTGCGCGACTACATCCACGTCTCCGACCTCGCGGTCTCGCACGTCGCCGCCGCGCGACGACTGGATGCCGGCGAGCCCCTCGAGAGCGCCTACAACCTCGGCAGTGGCGACGGTGCCTCCGTCGGCGAGATCATGAGCACCATCGCGGAGGTCACGGGCATCCCGTTCTCGCCGGAAATCGCCCCCAGGCGACCCGGGGACCCCGCTCGCATCGTCGCCGGCGGCGCTCTCGCCGCGAGGGACCTCGACTGGCGAATGCGGCACAGCCTGCGCGAGATGGTCGAGAGCGCATGGCAGGCACGCACGGGCTAGCGATTGGAACCGTCCGGCGCGTCGCCAACCCTCCACGGGGAGTTGAGGGTTTACGATTCGCGGCTTGACTCGGGGGTAACTACACGGGTGTAATTATCCCTATCGCGACATGCTGTCGCAGGAACGCCGAGCGGAGGGGAGACCGTGATATGGCATTAGCCGAAAACGCCGCTGTCAACAGCAACACCGGAAGCGGCGGCGCCAACCGTCGAGGTGTGCCCGACGACTGGTTCGTCGACCCGGTACGCCTGGGAGTGCCCGGGGTGCGCAAGATGGTGCCCGTGGGCGACGACCCGCTCGCCTGGCAGACAGATTCACTCTGTGCCCAGACCGACCCCGAGGCGTTCTTCCCCGAGAAGGGTGGGTCCACCCGCGATGCGAAGAAGATCTGCCAGTCGTGCGAGGTTCGCCCCGAGTGCCTCGAGTACGCGCTCGAAAATGACGAGCGGTTCGGCATCTGGGGCGGCCTGTCCGAGCGCGAACGCCGCAAACTGAGGAAGCGCGAGTCGGCCTGAGCTGTTCCCGGCCGAGCCGGACACGGGCCCGGCTGAGCGTGTCAGCGGCATGCTCTCCGCAATCGCGCCTAGGCTCGATGGGATGCAGCAGCGAGTAACCGCGATTCTGGTCGCCCGGTCGGGGGCGGAGTATCTGCAGCGGACCCTCGCGGCGGTCGACAGGCAGGTACGCAGACCCGACTTCCTGATCGCGGTCGACGCCGGGTCGAGCGACAACACGGCCTCGATGCTCGCCGCCGCCAATGCTGCCGGGCTCGTCGCAGCCCCCGCGAAGGCCTCGTTCGGCGAGGCAGTCGCGCATGCACTGCACGTCGCGGCCCCCGCGGTGTCCGACAACGAGTGGCTCTGGCTGCTCTCCCACGACAACGCGCCCGAGGCGGATGCGCTCGCCCGCCTGCTCGGTGCCGTCGAGATTGCCCCATCCGTTTCCGTCGCCGGCCCGAAGCTGATGGGTTGGAGGAGGAGCGACGTCATCGCCGAGTTCGGGGAGTCGATGACTCCCGTCGGCACCTCGGTGCGCCTCGTCGAGGACGAGCTCGACCAAGCCCAACACGACATCCGGGGTGACGTGCTCGGTGTCGCCGCATCGGGGATGCTGGTCCGCCGGTCGGTCTGGACCGCACTCGGCGGGTTCGACCCCGCGCTGCCGTCGACGGACGCCGCACTCGACTTCTGTGTCCGGGCCCGCCTCGCCGGCCATCGCGTCATCGTGGTGCCGGGAGCCCGGGTGGCGAGCGCAGGTGGACCGCAGCACTTCGGGCGCCGCTCCCTGAGCGACCGAAGCCGCATGCAGATCGCCCGATCCGCCCAGCTGCACCGCCGCCTCGTCTACGCGCCCCCCGCCGCGCTGCCGCTGCACTGGCTCTCGCTCATCCCCCTCGCCATCATCCGGTCGATTGTGCACCTGCTGGCGAAGAGGCCGGGCGCCGTCGGCGCCGAGCTGCTGACGGCCTTCCGCGCCGCCTTCGACGTTCTGCCCGTCATTCGGGCCCGCCGCAACCTCCGCCGCACCCGACGGCTGGGGTGGAAGGCGATTACACCGCTGCGGCTTTCGTGGCGTCGGGCACGGGAGCAGCGGGCCCACCGCCAGGACGACGACGACGGGATGGGCCCCGTCGTCTACCACGAGGAGCCCATCGGCTTCGTTGCCGGTGGTGGGCTGTGGGCCGTTCTCGGCACCGGGCTCGTCGGGCTCGTCGCGTTCGGCGGACTCCTCGGAGCCACCTCGGTCTCCGGGGGCGGGCTGCTTCCCCTCGGCGCCGTCAACAACCTGTGGGCGCAGGTGGGGTACGGATGGCGGGAGATCGGCGTCGGGTTCACGGGAGCCGCCGACCCGTTCAGTTACGTTCTTGCGCTGCTGGGCTCGCTTGCGTTCTGGCAGCCCTCGGTCGCGATCGTCGCGCTTTACGTGCTCGCGCTGCCACTGGCGACGCTGGGTGCCTGGTTCGCGGCACGGCGATTCACCGTCCGCCCCTGGCCTCCCGCGCTCGCCGCCGTGCTGTGGGGCATCGCCCCGCCGTTCCTGTCCTCGCTCGAAACCGGCCACCTCGGAGCCTCGATCGCCCACCTCCTGCTGCCGTGGCTCGTGCTCCTCGCCCTCGCCGCGGGGAGATCATGGACCGCTGCCGCCGGCGCCGCGCTCGTCTTCGCCGCAGTGACGGCCTCGGCTCCCGTGCTCACGCCCGCGCTACTGATCATGTGGCTTGCCCTCGTTCTCTCCCAGCCACGACGCGCCTACCTGCTGGTCGGCATCCCGCTGCCCGCCGCAGCGCTGTTCGTGCCGCTCGCGATCGACCAGATCCTGCGTGGAAACCCGCTCGGCCTGCTCGCCGACCCCGGCGTCCCCGCGGCGGGCGCCGCCACCTCCGGCATCCAGCTCGCCCTCGGGTCCGCCTCCGGGGGGTCGAACGGCTGGACGGCGCTACTCGATCGGGTGCTCCTGCCCGCCGCGAGTGCGCCCATCATCGTGGCTGCGTTGCTGCTTCCACTCGGACTGCTCGCTCTCCTCGGGCTGTTCGTGCGCGGATCCCGACGCTCGATCCCCGCCCTCGCTGTCGCTCTCCTCGGCTACGCGACGGCGGTCATCTCCACCCGCCTCGAACTTGCCGCGGTCGGTTCGGAGACCGTCGGTATCTGGCCGGGGTCCGGCCTGAGCCTCTTCTGGCTCGGACTGATCGGCGCCGCCCTCGTGTCGCTCGACGCGATCGGCGTTGCGGCGAGGGGATTCGCGGTACTGCTCGGCGTCGCCTCCCTGCTCTTGGCCGTGCCGCTTGTGGGGTCCAACCTGCTCGGAACGCTGTCCGTGCAACCCGGCCCGGCCCGGCTGCTCCCCGCCTTCGTCGACGCCGAGGCGACGTCCCGGCCCGAGCTCGGCACGATCATCCTCGCGCCGGAGGGGGATGGCGCCATCTCGGCCTCGCTGGAGCGCGGTCGCGGCACCCTGCTGGAGCAGCAGTCGACGCTCGATGCCACGGCGGTGGAGATGAGCGACGCCGACGTGCGGCTCGCGAACCTCGCCGGCAACCTCGCCTCGCGCAGCGGGTATGACTCGGCGGCCGACCTCGACGACCTCGCGATCGGCTTCATTGTGCTCGAGGGCGCGGAAGCGGATGCGGATGCGGGTGCGGACGCGTCTGCGGATGCGGACGCGTCCGCGGACGTGCCACTGGATGACGCGGCCGAGGCGGCGGTGTTGCGTCGCACCCAAGACGCGCTTGACGGGAACTCCCTGCTCGTGCCGGTCGGCGAGACGTCGAGAGGGCTGCTCTGGCGCTATGTCGGCGAGGCCGACAGCGTGGCGGCGACGGGGCCGTCGAACACCGGTTCCGTGCTCGGACTGATCGTGCTCATCAGCCAGGGGCTGATCATCGGCATGACTGTGCTGCTCGCCGTGCCGACTGCCCGCCGGCGCCGTCAACACGTCTCACGCGGCACCGAGAACGAAGAGCCCGCAACGACCTTCGACGAGGACACCGATGACTGACCGCGACGACGAGCCGGGCGGCATCGCGCCGGACGACTGGACACCGGCCGAGCCCAGCGGTTCGGCGGCCGACGAGCCGTCCTCGCTCGAGTCCACGGAGCGAGACGTGCCCGACGAGACGAGCGGGCCCAGCCGCGCGCCGCGCCGATTCACGGGCAGGGGCGCCGTTGTCGTCGGCGTGCGCGGACTCATCGGCATCATCGGGGGCACGGTCGCGGCGACGGCCGTGGTCGCCGCCACCGTCATCACCGGCCCCATCCACACAATGACCCCGCCGTCGGCGTCAATCGCGCCCGTGCCCACCGCGCAGGAGCGCGTGTGCCCCGGGCCGCTGCTGCGGCTCGGCGACGATGCCGGCCAGGGCGCGACCATCGCGACGTCGGTGGGCGAGGCGGATGTCGCGTTCGAGTCGGTACCCGCGGAGGCGACGGTGGGCCGACTCCCTACCACCGACAACCCGAGCGGCCTCGCCCCCCGGGTGCTCGTGCTCCCGCCCGGGGAGCCGGGCGGGCAGCCGTTGCTCGCCGGCAGCCAGTCCCAGGCCGTCACTTCCGGGGGGCTGCTCGGGCTCGCGACAGCAGAGTGCACCGAGGCGAGCGGCGATTCCTGGCTCGTGGGAGGGGCGACCGATGTCGGGCGCACGACGCTGATCACGATCAGCAACCCCAGCTCGGTCGTCGCCACCGTCGCGCTGAGTATCTTCAGCCAGTCGGGCCCCGTCGCAGCCCCCGGGGCCGAGGGCATTGTGGTGCCGCCCGGATCGCAGCGCATCATCTCGCTCGCCGCCTTCGCCCCGGAGATTGTTGCTCCGGTCGTGCGGGTCGAGAGCCGCGGCGGCCAAGTCGTCGCCAACCTGCAGCAGTCCATCGTGCGCACCCTCGCCCCCGGCGGTGTGGAGATCATCGGCGAGACCAGTGGACCCTCCCGCAACGTCGTCATCCCCGGCCTCGTTGTCGCGTCGGCGGAGAGCGTCGCCGAGATACAGACGGAGCCCGGCTACATGGACGTCGAAACCGTGGTGCGCATCCTTGTTCCCGGTGACGCCCCGACGACCGCGACGGTCACGGTCACCCCCGAGCGTGGCGAGCTCGACCCTACGGTCTTCGACCTTGAGCTCGTCGGCGGCGAGGTGGGCCAGGTGGGCCTCGGCGGGCTCGACGACGGCAACTACACCGTGACCGTCGAGGCCGAGCTTCCCGTCGTCGCCGGCGTGCGGGCGAGCACCGTGACAGACGACGGCACCGCCGATTTCGCCTGGCTGGGCGCTCCCGAGGCGCTCGGCGACCGGGCGCTTCTCGTCATCGCCCCTGGCCCCTCGCCGCGCCTGCATCTGGCCAACCCGACCGCTGCCGATGTGACGGTGACGGTCGAGTCGGGCGGCGAGACGCGCAGCATCGATGTCCCGGCAGGACGAAGCGTTTCGACGCCGGTTGCGCGCGCCGACGTGGTGCTGACAGGAACGGACGGTCTCATCGGGAACGTCAGCTACACCGGCGAAGGCGAGCTCGCCTCGTTCGGAGTCACGACGCCGGGCCCCGGGTCGACCCCCATCACGGTGTACCGATAGCGCTGCCGCGTGGGTGTTGTTCACTCGCGCGGCGGTAACCGCATGAGCGCGAGTGAAGAGCAGGTGCGTGGTCGGAATCCGGACCCCGTGACGGCGAACGCACGCCGAGCGCGCTTTTAGCGCAAGTGGCGGAATCGGTCCGGTGCGAGATCCCAGGGATCCTTGCCGAGGAGCTCGGCGACCGCGCGGAACACGCAGCTCTCGACCAGCATCCGCCGGTGGAGCGCGTCCGAGTGGTGCAGCTTCGCGAGCCGTTCGATCGGGAGCCGGAACAGAATGACGCGCCGCTCCGCGACGGACACCTGCCAGCGATCGACACCCCCGCTGGCGCCGACCTCGCTCGGCAGCCCGGCGATCTCGAAGCTCACCTCGCGCAGGTCATCAGGCCACAGGTCCTTGAGATACTCGGCGGTCTGCACAACCGTGGTCTCGAAGACATCCGCCCGCGTCGTCAGAAGCGGCAGTTGCGGCCCCGTGACGGCCGAACGGATGCCGCGCCCGTGTCGGTCTCGCCAGCCGCCCCGCACGGAGCGGTGGCCGGTGACACGATGGGGAGAGCGAGCCATTGCGCAAGTCTAGGCCGCGAGCGGGGGAGCGACGGTGGGTCGCGACGCCCGGCGGCCGCCCTCGGCCTAGGGTGGGGAAAATGGATGGACGGCCCTGCAGCAAGGTGGCCTGCGTCGCGGACGCGGTGTCGACCCTCACCTACGACTATGCCGACTCGATGGCCGTGCTGGGACCGCTGAGCTACACGCCGGAGCCGCACAGCTACGATCTCTGCCCGAAGCATGTGGAGCGGCTGTCGGTGCCGCAGGGCTGGCAGGTAATCCGTCATGTCGTGATGCGTGACCTAGGCTTTCCCGCATGACTGACCTCTCTACGCCGACGGGTCCCATCGACCTGGCCCCATTCATCAAGGCCTACGACGTGCGCGGGCTCGTCGGCTCGCAGCTCACCGTCGGCGTCGTGCGCGCGCTCGGCGCGGCGTTCGCCGACGAGGTCGGCACGCCCGGCGGCGAGATCATCGTCGGCCACGACATGCGCGACTCCTCGCCGGGCTTCGCCGAGGCGTTCTCCGCCGGGGTGCGGGACCGCGGAGTCGACGTCGTGGCGATCGGGCTGTGCTCGACCGACGAGACCTACTACGCCTCCGGCCATCTGGGCCTTCCGGCCGCGATGTTCACTGCGAGCCACAATCCGGCCACCTATAACGGCATCAAGTTCTCGCGGGCCGGCGCCCTGGGCATCAGCTTCGACACCGGGCTGCGGGCGATCCGTGACCGGGCCACCAGGTTCCTCGCCGAGGGCATCGTCACCGCCGAGGAGCTCGGAGGCGCCCGCGAGCTCGACGTGCTTGCCGACTATGCCGCGTACCTGCGCGGCCTTATCGACCTCTCCGGCATCCGCCCGCTCCGCGTCGTCGTCGACACCGGCAACGGAATGGGCGGGCTCACGGTGCCCGCGGTGCTCGGCGGAGCCGCCGGCCTGCCCGAGCTCCCGATCGAGGTCATCCCGCTCTACTTCGAGCTCGACGGCACCTTCCCCAACCACGAGGCCAACCCCCTCGACCCCGCCAACATCGTCGACCTGCAGCGCGCGGTTCTCGAGCACGGCGCGGACCTCGGCCTCGCCTTCGACGGCGACGCCGACCGCTGCTTCGTCGTCGACGAGAAGGGCCAGGGCGTCACCCCGTCGGCCATCGCCGCGATCGTCGCCCTGCGGGCGATCGAGCGAGCCAAGGCGCTCGATCCGGACGGTGAGGTCGTCGTGCTGCACAACCTCATCACCTCGCGCGTCGTGCCCGAGACAATTGTCGGGGCCGGCGCCATCCCGGTGCGCACGCAGGTGGGACACTCCCTCATCAAGGACGAGATGGCGGCCACCGGAGCGGTGTTCGGGGGAGAGCACTCCGCGCACTACTACTTCAAGGAATTCTGGGGCGCCGACAATGGCATGCTCGCGGCGATGTACGTGTTGGCCGAGCTCGGGCAGCAGGGCGACCCGATGTCGGGCATCTCCGCCCGGTTCACCCCGTACGCGCTGAGCGGCGAGATCAACTCCACCGTCACCGACATCCCCGGCGCGTACTCTCGCATCGTCGAAGAATTCGTCGGAATGGCGGAGTTCGACGAGCTCGACGGGCTCACGGTCACCGGAATCGTGCAGCGCGACGCCCCCTTCTGGTGGTTCAACGTGCGGCCATCGAACACGGAGCCGCTCCTGCGGCTCAACGTGGAGGCCGGCTCGAACGACGAGATGATGCGAATCCGCGACTTCGTGCTGGGCCTCATTCGCGGCTGATGCCGCACCTGGTCAGAGCCCCCGCTCCCGCTCAGCCCCAAGCTGGCAGAATGGGCCGATGACCACCTCCACTACCGCCGTTCCGTTCAAGGTCGCCGACCTCTCCCTCGCCGAAGCCGGGCGCCACCAGTTTCGCCTTGCCGAGAACGAGATGCCGGGCCTCATGGCCCTGCGCGAGGAATTCGGTCCGTCGCAGCCACTCAAGGGTGCGCGCATCGCGGGAAGCCTGCACATGACCGTGCAGACCGGAGTGCTCATCGAGACCCTCGTGGCTCTCGGCGCGAGTGTGCGCTGGGCCAGCTGCAACATATTCTCGACCCAGAACGAGGCCGCGGCCGCCGTCGCCGTCGGGCTGACCGGCACAGTCGACGCGCCCGCGGGGGTGCCCGTCTTCGCTTGGAAGGGCGAGACCCTCGAGGAGTACTGGTGGTGCACCACCCAAATTTTCGACTGGTCGGCTGAGGCCGCGGCCGCGGGCGACACTTGGGCCGGACCGAACATGATCCTCGACGATGGCGGCGACGCGACGATCCTCGTGCACAAGGGCCGCGAGTTCGAGGCCGCAGGCGCCGTGCCCCCCGCCTCGGCATCCGATAGCCAGGAGTACCGGGTCATCCTCGATACTCTCCGCGCGTCGCTCGCCTCGAGCGGTGATCGCTGGACGAAGATCGGCGACGGCATCCTCGGCGTCACCGAAGAGACCACGACGGGCGTGCACCGGCTTTACGAGCTTGCGAAGAGCGAGAGCCTCCTGTTCCCGGCCATCAACGTCAACGACTCGGTGACCAAGTCGAAGTTCGACAACAAGTACGGAATCCGGCACTCGCTGCCCGACGGGCTCAACCGTGCCACCGACGTGCTGATCGGGGGCAAGGTCGTGTTCGTCGCCGGGTACGGCGACGTCGGCAAGGGCGCGGCGGAGGCCATGCGCGGGCAGGGTGCCCGTGTGATCGTCTCCGAGATCGATCCGATCTGCGCCCTTCAGGCGGTCATGGACGGCTACCAGGTGACGACGATCGAGGACGTGCTCGACCAGGTCGACATCTTCGTGACGGGAACCGGCAACGAGAATGTGATCACGGTCGACCACCTGCTCGGGATGAAGCACCTTGCGATCCTCGCGAATGTCGGTCACTTCGATAACGAGATCGACATCGCGGGCCTCGAGGCGCTCGCTGGAGCCGAGAGAATCGAGATCAAGCCGCAGGTGCACGAGTGGCGGCTGCCGTCGGGTCGGGCGATCCTCGTGCTCTCCGAGGGGCGCCTGATGAACCTCGGCAATGCGACCGGGCATCCGTCGTTCGTCATGAGCACGTCGTTCGCAAACCAGGTGCTCGCGCAGGTCGAGCTCTACGCGCACGGCGAGAACTACGGCAAGCAGGTCTATGTGCTGCCGAAGCACCTGGACGAAAAGGTCGCGCGCCTGCATCTGGATGCGCTCGGCGTGAAGCTCACCACCCTCACTGCAGAGCAGGCCCACTACATCGGAGTGAGCGTCGCCGGGCCGTTCAAGGTGGACCAGTACCGCTACTGACTGGCGCAGGGGGCGCGCTGCGCGGTAGCGCGGGTAGCGCGGGTAGCTGCGGTGCGCGGGTGCTGCGCGGTAGCGCGGGTTTTGGCGGTGCGGGCGGGTGTTGCGCGCGGCTGCGGGTGGTCGGCCCCCTCTCTGTCAGGCTGGTGTGAGACATCCCGGGTTATGCGGGGTGTCTTGGGAGAGGGCGGGGAACGGACGTAATCATGTTGGAAGAATCAGGGCCACCGGCCCCGCATATTGACCCGGCTCAGAAGCCGGTCCGGAGGACTTACCCGGCCGAATACCGCG
The DNA here is from genome assembly GCF_009930795.1 of Marisediminicola antarctica. Lineage (GTDB taxonomy): Bacteria > Actinomycetota > Actinomycetes > Actinomycetales > Microbacteriaceae > Marisediminicola > Marisediminicola antarctica. Next base: position 3,291,530 of record NZ_CP017146.1, on the reverse strand, counting down.
CTCGCGTGCTGGCAGAGTATGAGGCGGCCCCCCGCGGGTCGAAGTCCGCGGTCCTTCGACGCGAGGGGATCTATCAGACCCTGGTAGCGGAGTGGGCGAAAGCCCGAGACGCGGAAGCGGCTGGGACCACGTATCGGCGGGATCGCGCCCCGCGATCGAAGGAGTCCTCGGCGGCTGCCCGGGCGGTGAAGTTGGAGGCCGAGAACGCTCGTCTGCATCGCCGGCTGGCGCAGACCGAGGCAGCGTTGGACGTGATGGGAAAAGCGCACAGGCTCTTGGAGCTGCTCTCGGACAGCAGCCCCTCGAGCCAGCCCGGGACGGGGCAGGACAAGTGACTGCGGGAACGGTCCTCGATGACGCGTTCACTGCGCTGATCGGATTGGCGGTCACGGTCGTGGCCGCGTGCGCGTTGACCGGCCGGTCGCGGGCGACCCACTACCGGCGGATCTCCCCGCCGGTCCGGAAGATCGATCCGATCCCGCAGGCAGCACGGGCCAAGCCGCCATCGACCCTGTCCGAAACGGAACGCGGACAAGTCCTCGCGGTCATCAACTCTCCCGCCTACCAGGACCTGTCGATCTGTCAGATCTGGGCACGGGAGTTGGACGAGGACCGGTACCACTGCTCGATGTCGTCGATGTATCGCATCGCCAGGGCTGCCGGGCAGACGCGGGAACGGCGGCGTCTGGCGACGCATCCGGCGAAGGTCAAGCCCGAGCTGGTCGCTTTGGGCCCGTCGCAGGTGTGGTCGTGGGACATCACCAAGCTCCGCGGCCCGCGCAAGGGCGTCTGGTATCACCTCTACGCCCTGATCGATATCTACTCGAGGTACTCGCCCAGCCATGTCGTCTGCGCTGCCGAGGACTCGGTCGTCGCCCGCGACTTCATCGACGACGCGATCGGCCGCAACGGCACCGCCCCGCACACCGTCCACGCAGACCGGGGCACCTCGATGACCTCGAAACCCGTCTCCGCACTGCTGGCCGATCTCGGGATCACCCGCACGCACTCGCGCCCGAGGGTGTCCAACGACAACCCGTACTCCGAGGCGCAATTCAAGACCCTGAAATACGTTCCCGACTTCCCGCACCACTTCTACTCGCTGGCCGAGGCGAAGCAATTCTGCGACGGATTCTTCACCGACTACAACCACATCCACCATCACTCCGGGATCGGCTGGCACACCCCAGCATCCGTGCATTTCGGCACCTACCAGGACATCGACCAGCAACGCTCGGTCACCCTGAACCGGGCCTTCAACGAGCACCCCGAACGCTTCACCCGACGACCCCGCCCGCCACAGATCCGCACCGAGGTCTGGATCAACGAACCCCAGAAAGAGGCCCTCCCGATCAACGACCAAACCACGCAAACAGTCTAGAAAGCACATGTCTCACTTGACTTGACAAATTCCGGCCTCCCGCGTGGGCGCGCGGTGCCCGCGTTTGTGCGGTGGTCGGCGAGTGAGTGGTGTTAGCGCGGGTACTGCGCGGTGATGCGGGTGGGTGCGGTGCGCGGGTGCTGCGCGGTAGCGCGGGTGTTGCGCGTGTTGCGCGGTAGCGCGGGTGTTGCGCGGTAGCGCGGGTGTTGCGCGGTAGCGCGGGTAGCTGCGGTGCGCGGGTGCTGCGCGGTAGCGCGGGTTTTGGCGGTGCGGGCGGGTGTTGCGCGCGGCTGCGGGTGGTCGGCCTCCCGCGTGGGCGCGCGGTGCCCGCGTTTGTTTGGTGGTTGACGCGGGAGTGGTGCTAACGCGGGAGTGGTGCTAACGCGGGTGCTGCGCGCTCACGCGGGTGCTGCGCGGTGACGCGGCGGGGTCAGTCGCGGTCGGGGAAGCCGTGCGGGCGCCCGCCCAGGACGGGTTCGAGCCGATGCAGGCGCTCCCGCTCCAGCTGGAGGGCAGCGGATTCGCGCTCGCGCCGGATCGCGGTGATTGCGAGCAAAAACGCCTCCGGATGCGCATCCGGAACCGAGCTCACGAACGGCGCACCCTCGGCCTGCAGCTCCCGGGCTATGCGAGTGCGGGTGTCCGGCGTGAGTCCGCCGGCCTGCGCCAGGAACTGCGTGATCCGCCGCGAGACCCGGTCCGGCATCCGCGCGACATCGGCGGTGGCGGCCCACCGCTCGAGCTCCGGCGGAACGCCGATGGCGTGCGACACGATCGCCCGCACCCGCTCGTTCTGGCTGTAGGTGCCGGCGAGCAGGTCGCCGAGCCGCTTCGAACGGGTGTTGAGCAGCCCGACGAGCGCCGCGAACCCACCGAGGGTCAGGAAGATCTCGAGGAGGCCCGTCAACGCCCGGATGAACGCGTGCCGCAGCCCGATCGCACCGCCGTCGTCGCGAACGATGCGCGCACCGATCGCGAGTTTGCCGAGAGATCTGCCGTTCGTAAGGGTCTCCACCGTCGTCGGCAGCACGATCGTGAGCACGACGACGAGTCCGATTCCGATTGCAGCAAGCAGGGACTCGTCGATCGCCGACTCGAGGCCTGGGATGCTGAGCAGCTGCACGAGTCCGATTGCGATCGCGACAGTGAGCGCAAAGTCGATCACGGCGCCGGCGCCCCGCAGCACGAAGCTCGCCGGATGAAGGTCGAGGGCGACGGCCTCCCCAGTCACGAGTTCGTCGTCGCCGACGTAGTCGGGTTCGGACGACGCCTCTGGCATGCCTAGTATCTAAGCAGATGGATCTCGACGCCTACTCCGCCGCGCACCGCGATGAGTGGGAGCGCCTTGCCCGGCTCGGGAAGCAGCGCCAGTTCTCCGGAGCCGAGTCGGACGAGCTGATCGAGCGCTACCAGTCGGGCACGGCGCAGCTCTCGGCGATCAAGTCGACGGCGGGCCGCTCGTCCCAGGGCGACCGGCTCTCGCTCTACCTGAGCCGTGCGCGCCTGCGGTTCACCGGGGCAAGCGCGAACGTGCTGAGCCAGCTGCCCGCCTTTTTTCTTCTGCAGCTGCCGGCCGCGCTGTACCGGGTGCGCTGGGTCACCCTCGTGGTGGCACTGGTCACCGCGCTGATCGCGCTGCTGACGGCGGTCTGGTTCATCCAGAACCCCGCGCTGCTGGCGGGGCTCGGTCCGGAGTCCGTGCGCCGCCAGTACGCGGAGGAGGAGTTCGTCGGCTACTACTCGGCGAACCCGGAGGGCTCCTTCGCGGGTCAGGTCTGGACTAACAACGCGTTTATCGCCGCCCAGTGCGTCGCATTCGGCATCATCGGCGTCTGGGTGCCCAGCGTGATCGTGCAGAACGCCATGGGGCTCGGGCAGTCCGCGGCCGTGATGAATGAATTCGGGCGACTCGGCGACTTCTTCCTCTACATCTCGCCGCACGGCCAGCTCGAGCTCTACAGCGTCTTCGTGGCCGCCGCCGCCGGAATGATGATCTTCTGGGCGTGGATTGCCCCCGGACCGCGCACCCGCGGCGAGGCCCTCGCCGAGGACGGCCGGGCGCTGTTCACCATCGCGATCGGCCTCGTCTTCGCCTTGCTGGTGTCGGGCATCATCGAGGGCTTCGTGACCCGCCAGGACTGGCCGTGGGTCATCAAGATCGGGATCGGGGCGATCGCGCTCGTCAGCTTCCTGCTGTACCAGTGGATGCTGGGCGGCCGCGCGTGGCGGGCCGGCCAGACCGGTGACCTCGACGAGTTTGAGGCTGGCGCCCGCCGGATCATCGCGTCCTGAGCATCCGGCCAGCGTCCGCGCGCATCAGGCCAGCACCCTGCCAGCATCCTGCCCGCCCCGCCCCGTCCCGCATCCGCCCAGCATCCGCCCCGCCTACGGCCGCACCGCGGTCGGGCTCAGAGCCGCCCGGCGAGCTTGAGCGCGATGTACCGGTCGGCGACCGCGGGAGGCAGGGCGTCCGGGGAGCCCGTGACCACATCCGCGCCCAGCTGCCGGATCGCCGCGGAGACCCGGGCGGTGTCGAGCAGTGCGCGCTCGGCGGCAGCCGCCCGGTACACCTCGGTGCGGTTGCGGCGCTCGTGGGTCGCGCTGGTGGTGTCGGGGTCGGCGACGGATGCGACGACGACGAGGTGCCTGCGGGTCAGCTGGGGCAGCACCGACAGCAGCCCGCGCGAGGCACCGGGGGCGTCGATCGAGGTCATCAGCACGACGAGGGCTCGCTGGGAGGTGACCGAGCGCACGAGGTCTGGCACCGCAGCCCAGTCCATCTCGATGAGCTCGGGCTGCACTGGCGCCATCGTCGACACCATCCGGCTGAGGAGCTCGGCGCCGGTGGCTCCCTGGACGCGGCCCCGCACCCGGCGGTCGTAGATGACCGTGTCGACCCGGTCGCCGGCGCGGCTTGCGAGGGCGGCGAGCAGGAGCGACGATTCGAAGGCCGTGTCGATGCGCGGCTCGTTCGCGATCCGCGCGGCCGACGTACGCCCGCTGTCGATGACGATCACCACGCGCCGGTCCCGCTCCGGCCGCCAGGTTCTGATCGTGAGTCGCGGGCCGGCGCCGGACGACGGGTCGCTGCGCCTCGCGGTCGCCCGCCAGTCGATCGACCGCACGTCGTCACCGCGCACGTAGTCGCGCAGGCTGTCGAACTCCGTGCCCTGCCCGCGCATCTGCACGCTGGTCGCGCCGTCGAGCTCGCGCAGCCGTGCGAGGCGCGACGGCAAATGCTTGCGAGAGGAGAATGCGGGCAGCACGCGCAGCACGCCCGGCTGGGCGATCGTCGCCTGCCGGGCGACGAGCCCGAACGGCCCGAACGAGCGGATCGTCACGTGTGAAGCCGTGCGGTCGCCCCGCCGGAACGGGGTGAGTGAGGTTGTCACGGAGCGGCGCTCTGCGGCCGGGATGGCGATGCGCGCGCGTGTGGGTGCGGCCCCGGCCGACGGGGACCACGCGTCGCGCACGATCCCGCGGATGCCGCGGCGCCCCCGGTTGGTGATGGTGAGCGAGCTCGCGACGGTGTCGCCGAGCCGCACCCGGGCGGGGAGTTCCCGCGCCAGGGACACGGCGCGCGGCGACCCGGCGAGCGCGAGGTCGACCGCGCCGACCGCGCCGACGATCGCGAGCCAGGCCACGAGGGCGAGCGCGTCGCCGAACGCCACCACGGGCACGATGCCGAGCGCGAGCAGCGCGACGAACCACCCGGAGACGGCCACTAGATCGGTACCCGCACCTGCTGCAGGATCGAGCGCAGGATCGTGTCGGCCGAGACCCCCTCGAGCTCCGCCTCCGGCCGCAGCTGAATACGGTGCCGCATCACCGGCAGCGCCATCGTCTGGATGTGGTCGGGGGTGACGCCATCGGAGCCGCAGAGCCACGCCCACGCCTTCGCCGCGGCCAGCAGTGCTGTCGACCCGCGGGGCGAGACGCCGAGGCGCACGGACGGGCTGCTCCGTGTGGCCCGCGCGAGGTCGACGGCGTACCCCATAACGTCGGTGCTCGCACCGACCCGGCCGACGAGCACCTGCGCCTCAGCGAGCTGTGACGCGCTCAGCACCGGGGTGACGCCCGCAGCAGTGAGATCGCGCGGGTTGAACCCGGCGGAGTGGCGCCGCAGCACCTCGAGCTCGCTCTCCCGTTCGGGCATCTCGAGCACGAGCTTGAGCAGGAAACGGTCGAGCTGCGCCTCCGGCAGCGTGTAGGTGCCCTCGTACTCGATCGGGTTCTGGGTCGCGGCGACCATGAACGGCACCGGCAGCTTGCGGGACACGCCGTCGACCGACACCTGGCGCTCCTCCATCGCCTCCAGCAACGCCGACTGGGTCTTCGGCGGTGTGCGGTTGATCTCGTCCGCGAGGCAGATGTTGGTGAACACCGGCCCCGCCCTGAACTCGAACTCGCCGGCCTTGGCGTCGTAGACGAGAGAGCCGGTGACATCGCCCGGCATCAGGTCGGGGGTGAACTGCATTCGCTTCGTGTCGAGGCTCAGTGCATGGCTCAGCGAGCGTACGAGCAGAGTCTTCGCTACGCCCGGCACGCCCTCGAGCAGCACATGCCCGCCCGCGAGCAGCGCGATGAGGAGGCCGGTCACGGCGCCATCCTGCCCCACCACCGCTCGGCCGACTTCGGTGCGCACCTGGGCGAAAGCGTTTCTCAGTTCCGTTGTCATGCGATTCGTTGTCTCCAGGTCGTCGGTCGGATTGTCGGGTTGGCGTGGGGTGGAGATGCCTGGTGGTACGGATGCCCGGGGCGCGGCGCCCTCACGGACGCAACTCCTCGGCGAGGGCGGTTTCGAGCGCGAGCAGCCGGTCGCTGAGACGCACGAGGTCGGCGTCGGTCTCGGGGATCGCGTCGACGAGCAGTGAACGGATGCCCGTGGGGTCGGTCCGAAGAGCCGCGGCGACGGCGAGGCAGACCTGGTCGAGGTGGGCTGTCGTCGGCAGCCCGCTTCGCGTCGCGAGCCGTGAGATCGTCGCCATGCGCAGCGAGTCGAGCGCCCGCACCCGCGCCGAGCCCTTCTCGTAGAGCCGCGCCCGCCCCTCCATCGTCTCGCTCGCCCGCACGAGGACGGGCAGGTTCTCAATGACGAGGGGGCCGAAGCGACGACCGCGCCAGAACGCCGCCGCCGCTGCGACGAGGATGAGGAGCGCGATGGCGGGGGTGACCCAGCCGGGGGTGAGGGCCGCGGGATCGGTCTCGCCCGCCGCATCCAGAATCGACGGCCGGTACCAGACAAGGGTGTCGTCCTCGCCGAGCAGATTGAGCGCGAATGCGGCGTTGCCGAGGTCGGTGACGGCCGCGTTCGTGAGAGCCTCTGTCGCACCCACGATCGACACGACCGTTCCGTCTGTCTCGACGCGGATGTAGGAGTGGGCGTCGGCGCCGGTGTCGCTGTCGCTGGTGAGGCAGAGCTCGGCGCTCGCTCCGGCGCGGTAGGCGAGGCCGCCGGGCGAGACGGTTGTCGCCTTCGCTGCGGCGGGCAGCGAGCATCCGGCCCGCAGGGGGTCGTCGTCGGGAACGCCGGCGGAACTCACCCCGGGGGCGAAGCTTGCGAGCTGCGCGAAGCCGGGCTCGAGCACGACGAGGTGGGCGCCGGTGTCGAGCAGCGTCTGCCGCTGGGCGTCGTCGAGCTGGCCGTCCTCGTCGAACAGCACAATCGTGGTGTTCGTGGGGTCGACGGCCGCCACGATGGTGTCGTCGAGGGTGTCGGTCGGGCGCACGTCGATGCCCTGTCCGGCCAGCACCTCTGCGACGGCCATCGCGCCGTCGGGGGCGGGGTTCCTGGGGGACAACCGCGGTGCGTCGCCGGAGACCCCGATGAGGGAGAGGATGCCGATCGCGACGAGAAGCACGAAGGCGACGGCGGAGGCCCAGAACAGCGACCGGCGCGCCCCGGCCCGCACCGTCGGCGTCAGCACGGTCGCTTCCTTCGTCGGCGCGGTCATGCGCCCGCCCCGTCGAAGCGCGGGGTGCTGGCCCGCAGCTGCCGCTCGAGCTCTGTGAGGGCGTCGAACTCCGCCCGCGAGCCGAGGCGTCCCAGATAGCGCACGGCGTCGAAGCTTGCGGCGGCGGATGCGAGCTCGGCGGAGGTCTCCGGGAACGGCCCGCTCGCTGATGCCGCGAATGCGCTCGCCGTTGTGCCCGGCATCGTCGACACGATTGCCCGCTCGGAGAGCCCCCTCGCGATCGCGCGGAACATCTCCTCGATCGCGATGACCCAGTCCCCGGCGGCGGCGGCGCGGTCGGCTGCTGCGCGGAGGGTCTGCGCGGTGCGGCTGTCGTCGTCGCCGAAGAGCCCGCCGACGACGCTGCTGCGACGGTTCGCGCTCGGCGGCCCGAAGATGACGTAGGCCGCGACGATCGCCGCGACGAGCCCGAGAACGATCACCGTCCACGCGAGCGCGGGGGTCCCGCCCGGCCCGGATTCGAGGAGGCCGGCGAGCCAGTCCCCGACGGCGGCGCTCAGCCGGTCGAACCAGGTCGGTTCGGCGGCGCGGTAGACCGGCTTCGCAAGCTCCCGCACCAGCAGCTCGCGCGCCTGCTCCGCCTCAGGGTCGACGGGAACCGCCAGGATCATGCCCACGGGGAGGCGTCGCGCTGCGCCGCCGGTGATGCCGCCGGCGCTGCCATCCGGGCAGCGTAGGGGTCGGCCAGCTCCGACGCACCGCCAAACTGCCTGGCCTCCACATACCGGGCGAGCTCGAGGTCGAGGCCCTCCTTGCGGATCCGCTGGTCGAGGTAGAGGAGCGCCGTCGTGGCGGACTGGACGACGAGGATGACCGCGGAGACCACGATCGTGAGCACGAGCGACACGACCGTCACCGCGACGAACAGGGCGATGATCGCCGTCTCGTCGCCGGTCGGAGCGACGAGCGCCGGCAGCAGCACCGCCACGAACTGCAGGGGGGCTCCCGCGATCGACGACACCACATTCAGGATGACCGCGACAAGCAGCAGAATACCGAGGATCTTCCAGAAAGCGCCGGTGCTGAGCCGCCACGACCGGGCGACGGACTCGCGCACGCTGAGCCGCTCGAGCATCAGGATGCTGGGAACGAACGCGAGCTTGGTGCTGATCCAGGCGCCGAGCACGACGAGAGCCGCGCCGAGCAGCAGGGCGAGTGCGACACCGGCCAGAGCTCCGGCCGACCCGAGCACCGAGAGGCCGGCGACGAGACCGATCACGATGGCCACGGCCATCAGCAGAACCGCGGTCAGGGCGAGCGAGTAGCCGACGAGGGCCAGGATGCGCCCGCGGGCGAGAGCCCAGAGCTGGCGGAACCGCAGCTTCTCACCGAGGCTCTGCCGAGCGACCTCCAGCACGATGATTCCCTGCATGACCGCGGTCGCGACGAGCGACAGGGCGAGCGGGACGAGCGACGACAGCAGAATCATCCCGATGCTGCCGGCCACGATCTCGTCGGACGCCTCTGATCCGGTCGCGAAATCGATGCGGCTGAGGCTGAAGAACGCCGCGACAGAGACGACGACGAGGGTGAGCAGGAGCACGCTGCCCTGCAGCAGGAGACTCATGCCGAAGGTCGGCCGAGGGTTGCGGCGCAGCAGCTGGTACGGGGCGGCGAGGATCGTGCCGACGTCGAGCGGTCGCAGCGGAACCAGCCCGGGGCGAGGCGGTGGTGCCCAGCCAGGCCTGATGCCGGTGGGCTGGCCCGCCTCCGGGAACGGAGATCCATCCGGCGCCTGGCCGAGTCCTGCGGGTGCGTGCCACGGCTCGTTCTGGGTCACTCGGGTCTCCTCGATGGTGCCACGACACTGGACGTGATCTGACGATGCTTTCACACTCGACTACTCTTGATATATAGCTCAACACGCGTCCGCAAACTGGGCGTGTCGAATCCGAAGATGGTGGCGATGACTGCGCGCATCCTGGTGGTTGACGACGATACCGCTCTCGCCGAAATGATCGGCATCGTGCTGCGCACCGAGGGGTTCGAGCCGGTCTTCTGCGCCGACGGCGCCCAGGCGTTCGCTACCTTCACGGCGTCCAGACCTGACCTCGTCCTGCTCGACCTCATGCTGCCGGGCAAGGACGGCATCGAGGTCTGCGCCGAGATTCGCGCCGAGTCCGGCGTGCCGGTGATCATGCTCACCGCGAAGTCCGACACCTCCGACGTGGTGCGCGGCCTCGAGAGCGGAGCGGATGACTACATCGTCAAGCCGTTCAACCCCAAGGAGCTCGTCGCGCGCATCCGCACGAGGCTTCGACCGACCCAGACGACGACGACCGGCACGCTGCAGGTGGGCGACATCGAGCTCGATGTTACCGGCCACGAGGTGCGCCGGGGCGACACGAAGATCAACCTCACCCCACTCGAGTTCGAGCTTCTGCTCGCCCTGGCCCTGAAGCCGCAACAGGTGTTCACCAGGGAGATGCTGCTTGAGCAGGTGTGGGGCTACCACTACAAGGCCGACACCCGGCTCGTGAACGTGCACGTGCAGAGGCTGCGCGCGAAGGTCGAGGAAGACCCCGACAATCCGCGCATTGTGATGACGGTGCGCGGCGTCGGCTACCGCGCCGGCTCCAGCTGAGGGGCATCCCATGCGGGGACTTGGCTGGCGAACCTACCTGCCGCGGTTGCTGCGATTCTGGCGCAGGTCGCTGCAGTTCCGCACGGTCGCGATCACGGTCATGCTGTCGAGCGTCGCGGTCGGGCTCATCGGCGCGTACATGTCGATCAGCATCGGCGACAACCTCTTGTCGTCGCGCACCGAGCAGATCAACGCCGAGGCGGCGCGGGCGAACCTCATCGCGCAGCAACTGTTCGATGACGCCCCGACGACCGACGAGACCGACCCTGTCGAGCTCGCGACGCTCGGCGTGAGCGTGCAGAACGCCATCGCCAGTTCGACCACGACTCCGGGCGGCACCGGCATCGCGCTCAATCGCACACCGGGCCAGCAGACCCAGCAGGTTCTGCAGCCGACAAGCAGCCGCAACTTTCCCGACGAGGTGGTCACTGTTGAGATGCGCGAGCAGCTCGCGGAGAGCCCGGGCGAGGTGTTGTTGCAGTCGGTGATGCTGCCGGGCGGCGAGCCGGGCCTCGTCGCCGGGTCCCAGCTGTCGGTGCCGAACGCCGGCGTCTACGAGCTGTACCTCGTCTACGACCTCAGCGATGCTCAGCGCACCCTCGGGTTCGTGCAGCAGACTCTCCTGCTCGGCGGGCTCGCGCTTATCGCGCTCATCGGCGCGGTCACCTATGTCGTCGTCCGTCTTGTCGTCGGCCCCGTGCGGCTCGCGGCCGAGACGAGCCAGAAGCTTGCTGCCGGCCAGCTGGAGGTGCGGATTCCGGAGAAGGGGGAGGACGTCATCGCAACCCTCGCCCGATCCTTCAACGGCATGGCGGACAGCCTGCAGCATCAGATCACCCGGCTCGCCGAGCTGTCCCGGGTGCAGCAGCGATTCGTTTCGGATGTCTCGCACGAGCTGCGCACGCCCCTCACGACCATCCGGCTCGCGGGTGACATGCTCTACGACCAGCGGGAGTCGTTCCCGCCGGCCACCGAGCGCACCGCCGAGCTGCTGCACACGCAGGTGCAGCGCTTCGAGGTGCTGCTCGCCGACCTGCTCGAGATCAGCCGGTACGACGCCGGCGCGGTCGACCTCGATCTCGAACCGACCAACCTCGTGCGCCTCGCTGACGATGCCGTGGACTCCATGCGGGCGCTCGCCGACGAGCGAGGCAGCGACCTGCGCGTCGTCGCCCCCGGCGGCTATTTCGAGGCGGAGGTGGAGGCGCGTCGTGTGCGCCGCATCCTCCGCAACCTTCTCGGAAACGCCGTCGAACACGGCGAGGGGCGCCCGATCGTGGTGACGATCGACAGCAACGCCACGGCGATCGGGATCGCGGTGCGCGACTACGGGATCGGGATGGCCGCCTTCGACGTGGAGAAGGTCTTCGACCGGTTCTGGCGTGCCGACCCATCCCGGAAGCGCACGATCGGCGGCACCGGCCTGGGCCTGGCGATCTCACTCGAGGACGCGACCCTGCACGAGGGCTGGCTCGAGGTGTGGTCGGAACCGGGCGAGGGCACCTGCTTCCGGCTCACCCTGCCGCGCGAGCGTGGCGTGCCGATCTCCAGCTCACCGGTCGGCCTGCCGCCGGAGGAGCCGGTCGACACAATCGAGGAAGCTCATGCGTAGGCGCGCGAGCGGGATCGTGGCGCTGCTCCTCGCGGCGCTCGTGCTCACCGGCTGTGTCGGCATCCCGACCTCCGGCGACGTGACGGTCGGGCAGAAACTCGAGGAGCAGGACTCCGGCGACTTCGAATTCTTCCCACTTGAGCCGACGAAGGGAGCTGACCAGGAGGCGATCCTGGCCGGATTCGTCGCGGCGTTCACCGGGGCGGCAGAGGACTTCCGGGTGGCCCGCGAGTTCCTCAGCAAATCTTTCGCCGACGACTGGAACCCGCGCAGCGGGGTGACTGTGCGCACAGCGCTCCAGCGCTTCTCGTCGGTCGACGCTGCAACGATGCAGTACTCGGTGGCCGCGGAGGCGACTGTCGACTCCACTGGCGCGTACCGGCAGAACGGCGAGCCGGTCCCGTTGACCCTGCGGTTCGAATTCGTGCAGGAGGACGGCGAGTGGCGGATCAACTCCGCCCCCGACGGAATCGTGCTCGCGGATGCGACCTTCCGGTCGATCTTCGACACGCACGTGCTCTATTTCCTCGGCCCCACCGACACCGCCCTTGTGCCCGACCTGCGCTGGTTCCCGAGCGGCAGCGCCGCGCTCCGCGTCGTCTCCGCACTGCTCGCCGGGCCGCCGGACTGGCTGAGGGGAGCTGCAAGCACGGCATTCCCGGAGGGGACGAAGCTCGTGGCGCCGAGCGTCGAGGTGCAGTCGGGCGTGGCGATCGTCGACCTCTCCACCTCAGCACTTGAGGCCGACCTCGAGGAGCGGCAGCTCATGCAGCTCCAACTGACGAGGAGCCTCGCCACCGTTTCCAACGTGCGCCGGGTCAGCCTGTCCGTCGGCGGCACCCCTCTGGACATCGCGGAGTTGGGCGCGTCGGCACCGCGCTCCAACCCTCAGGTCGACTCCCGTGCTGTCGGCCTCAGCGACGGCACGTTCGGGTACGTGTCCGGGGACCAGACCGTCCCTATCGAGCCGTTGAGCGAGCGAATCGTCGCGACCGGCCCCCGCGGCGCCACGGTGTCTATCGGATCCTTCACGGCAGCTGTGCTCGGCAGCGCGGGCGTCTCGGTCGTCCGGTCAGGCGACCCCGGCACGACCCTCCTCGACGGGCGCCAGAATCTGACCGTTCCCTCGCTCGACAACGGGCACGTCTGGTCGGCGTCCCGATCGACGCCGGGCAGCATCCGCGTGTTTGACTTCGCCGGCGCCTTCCGCGACCTGCCGACCGGGCTCCCCGCCAACGCAGGAATCGTGTCGATCGACGTATCGCGCGACGGCGCCCGCATCGCCATCTTCGCGTCGACCCCGGCCGGCCCGCGCCTGCAGGTGCGGGCAATCAACCGCGACCCCGATGCGAACGAGTTCCCCGCGAGCCTGAGCGAGCCTGCCCTCGACGTCGTCGCCACGTCCGGTGTCGCCGTCGACGCGACCTGGGTCGACGAGCTCTCCGTCGCGACGCTCGTGCGAGACGAGGCCGAGGACTCCGTCGTGCTCTACCAGGTAGGCGGGGAACGCACGTCGCTGAGCCGTATCCCGCCCGCCACGGCTCTCGTCGGCGGCAACGGGCGTGCAGGCCTGCGTGCGCTCGGCGAAAGCGGCACGATCCTTGAACGCAGCGGCAACTCATGGACCGACACCCGTCGCGCGGTGGAATTCCTCGCAACCCAGCGCTGATCCTCCCCACCCGGCCTCGGCCGGAGAGAGCCCCCCGCCGAGAAGGGGTGGCGGCGCACCGGTGCCGGCGGGCGGATGCTGGGCGGATGCTCACAATCCGCGCGTGGTCTGCCGTACTGCGCTCCAGCCTGCTCGACGCGTGGTCGGTCGTGGCACCCGTGGAGTGCGCCGGGTGCGGCCTGGCAGACCGGGCACTGTGCGAGCAGTGCCGTGCGCAGCTCGAGCCGAGCATCTTCACCACCGAGATCGGCTCTCTCGAGACGACGAGCGCGCTGCGCTACGAGGGCGCCGCGCGCCTCGTGATCGTGGCGATGAAGGAGCAGGGCCGCACCGACGTCGCCGGCCCGCTCGCCGCCGCCCTGTCGGCGGCGCTCACGGCGGCGCTTGGCGGATCGGTCGGCTCGATCGAGCTGGTCACGGTGCCGGGGAGCAGGGCCGCGTACCGCCGCCGCGGCTACGAACCAGTTGCACTGCTGCTGCGCCGCGCGGGGGCGCCGCGGGCCTCCCGGGTGCTCACGAGAGTGCGCGCCACGGAGCACCAGAAGACGCTCGGCAGGGCGGCGCGCGGTGCGAACCTGGCCGGATCGCTCGGCGTGAGCCAGTCGCTCGGCGGCCGTCGATTCCTGCTCGTCGACGACGTCGCCACGACCGGGGCGACTCTGCTCGAAGCGTCCCGCGCGATTCGCGCGGGCGGAGGAATCGTCACTGGTGCGGTGACCCTCGCGGTCACTCCGCTGCGCTTTCCCACCGTTCCTGCGACTTCCCCGGACTCGGGGAACCCGCCGCAACGCCAACAGTGACATCGGGGGGAACGAGGACTAGGTTGGGGGCGAAAGAGGCGCGGATCATCGCCTGGTTCACGGGCAACGCGTTTGACAGGAACGAGGAGGACGCCATGGAAACTTCCATCAACGGACTGGGTCTCGGAATCACTGATCGGTTTCGGGAGTACGCCACCGAAAAGGCCGAAAAGGTTGCCCATCTCGCCGACCGGGCCCTCGCGTTCGAGGTTAAGGTCACTCGTCACAACGAGAAGAACGGCTCCTCGGGAGATGACCGAGTCGAGCTCACCCTCATCGGACCTGGCCCCCTCGTTCGCGCCGAGTCGAACGGCTCGGACAAGTACGTCGCCTTCGATCTCGCCCTCGACAAGCTCGTCGAGAGGCTCCGCCGGGCGAAGGACCGGCACAAGGTGCACAGGGGCAAGCGCCGGCCGACGTCGCTGCGGGAGGCGACCGCCAGCGGCTTCAGCGTCGTCGACATCACACCCGCCGCCCCCGAGGTGCTGGAGAAGGTCCGCACCGGCTCGGTGGACATCGTGACGCCCGAGCAGCAGGAGGAGGCGGAGCCGGACTGGAGCCCCGTTGTCATCCGCAAGAAGGTGTTCGCGGCGCTGCCCATGACTGTCGACGATGCGCTCTACCACATGGAGCTCGTCGGCCACGATTTCTACCTCTTCATCGACTCCGAGACCCACCGGCCGAGCGTCGTCTACCGGCGCAAGGGCTGGGACTACGGCGTAATCGGTCTCGATGACGCGTCGGCTGAACTGACAGGGGCGAGCGCCTCGGCCAATTCGAGCCGCTGACACCTAGCATGTGAAGGGCGCCGTCCGGCATCGGGCGGCGCCCTTCAGACATCCAGAGGGGGACCTCGCTAGGATTGGCTGGCATCACGGAAAGGTCACGTCCCTTTCCTCCACGTGACAGCAATGGGAGTTTTTCGGTGGCTAATGTTCTAGAGCGCGTTCTACGTGTCGGCGAAGGGCGCACCCTGCGTCGGCTTCAGCGCTATGCGGAGGCGATCAATCACCTCGAAGACGACTTCACCGGCCTCACCGACGACGAGCTGAAGAACGAGACGGTCGAGCTGCGCGAGCGCTACTCGAGCGGCGAATCACTCGACGACCTGCTGCCCGAGGCGTTCGCCGCAGTGAGGGAGGCCGCGAAGCGCACC
The DNA here is from genome assembly GCF_009930795.1 of Marisediminicola antarctica. GTDB lineage: Bacteria > Actinomycetota > Actinomycetes > Actinomycetales > Microbacteriaceae > Marisediminicola > Marisediminicola antarctica. The sequence goes on along the minus strand of NZ_CP017146.1, from coordinate 3,276,353 downwards.
CTGGGCCTGCGCCACTTCGATGTGCAGCTCATGGGAGGGGCAGCCCTTCACCTCGGCAACATCGCCGAGATGAAGACCGGAGAGGGTAAGACCCTCGTCGCGACGACGGCGGCCTACCTCAACGCGATCGCCTCACGCGGCGTGCACATCATCACGGTCAACGACTACCTCGCCAGCTACCAGTCCGAGCTCATGGGCCGAGTGTTCCGCGCCCTCGGCATGACGACCGGCTGCATCGTCAGCGGCCAGACGCCGCCCCAGCGCCGCGATCAGTATGCGGCCGACATCACGTACGGCACCAATAACGAGTTCGGCTTCGACTACCTGCGCGACAACATGGCCTGGCAGTCCCAGGACATGGTGCAGCGTGGCCACTTCTTCGCGGTCGTCGACGAGGTCGACTCGATCCTCATCGATGAGGCCCGCACTCCCCTGATCATCTCCGGCCCGGCATCCGGCGAGGCCAACCGCTGGTTCACCGAGTTCGCGAGCCTCGCAAAAAAGCTCGTGCCCGATGTGGACTACGAGGTCGACGAGAAGAAGCGCACCGTCGGCGTGCTCGAACCCGGCATCGAGAAGGTCGAGGACTACCTCGGCATCGACAACCTCTACGAGTCGGCGAACACGCCGCTGATCTCGTTCCTGAACAACTCGATCAAGGCCAGCGCGCTGTTCAAGAAGGACAAGGACTACGTCGTCATGAACGGCGAGGTGCTCATCGTCGACGAGCACACCGGGCGAATCCTGATGGGGCGCCGCTACAACGAGGGCATCCACCAGGCGATCGAGGCCAAGGAGGGCGTCGCCGTCAAGGCGGAGAACCAGACCCTCGCGACCGTGACCCTGCAGAACTACTTCCGGCTCTACAAGAAGCTCTCGGGCATGACGGGAACGGCCGAGACCGAGGCCGCCGAGTTCATGAGCACCTACAAGCTCGGGGTCGTCGCGATCCCGACGAACCGCTCGATGATCCGGATCGACCAGCCCGACCTCGTCTACAAGAACGAGGAGGCGAAGTTCGCGCAGGTTGTCGAGGACATCGATGTCCGGCACAAGCTGGGCCAGCCGGTTCTCGTCGGAACGACGAGCGTCGAGAAGAGTGAGTACCTGTCGAAGCTTCTCGCGAAGCGCGGCATCCGACACGAGGTCCTCAACGCCAAGAACCACGCGCGCGAGGCCGCGATCGTCGCTCAGGCCGGCCGGCTTGGATCCGTCACGGTCGCGACCAACATGGCTGGGCGAGGTACCGATGTGATGCTCGGCGGCAACGCCGAGTTCCTCGCCGTCGCCGAGATGCACAGCAAGGGCCTCAGCCCCAACGACACCCCCGACGAATACGAGGCCGCCTGGGACGACGTGTTCGACAGGGTCAAGGCCGAGGTCGGCACCGAGGCCGAGAAGGTCGTCGAGGCAGGCGGTCTCTACGTGCTCGGCACCGAGCGCCACGAGTCCAGGCGCATCGACAACCAGCTGCGCGGACGCTCCGGACGCCAGGGCGACCCGGGCGAGAGCCGCTTCTACCTCTCGCTCACCGACGACCTGATGCGACTGTTCAACTCGGCCGCGGCCGAGTCGCTGATGGGACGCGGCAGCGTTCCCGACGACCTCGCGATCGAGTCGAAGGTCGTCAGTCGCGCCATCCGCAGCGCCCAGAGCCAGGTCGAGTCGCGCAACGCGGAGATCCGCAAGAACGTGCTCAAGTACGACGACGTGCTCAACCGCCAACGCGAGGCCATCTACGGCGACCGCCGGCACATCCTCGAGGGGGACAACCTCCAGGACCGCACCCGGCAGTTCCTCGAAGACGTCGTCAACGAGGTCATCGACGAGCACACAGCCGAGGGCCACGCCGACGACTGGGATCTCGAGGCGCTGTGGACCGAGCTCAAGACGCTCTATCCGATCTCGATCACGGTCGATGAGGTGCTCAACGAGGCGGGATCGCGTGGCAAGCTCTCGCGCGGCGACCTCGGCGAAGAGATCATGTCCGACGCCAAGCTCGCCTACGAGAACCGCACCGAGTCTCTCGGGGAGCCGGCGATGCGCGAACTCGAACGCCGCGTCGTGCTCTCGGTCATCGACCGTCGCTGGCGCGACCACCTCTACGAGATGGACTACCTCAAGGACGGCATCGGCCTGCGCGCGATGGCGCAGCGCGACCCGCTCGTCGAGTACCAGCGGGAGGGCTTCGCCCTGTACCAGTCGATGATGGGACAGATCCGCGAGGAAACGGTCGGCTTCCTATTCAATCTCGAGGTCGAGGTCTCCCCGGCCGGCGCGACCGCCGCGGTGCCGACCGTGGCGGCGAAGGGGCTCGGGGCCCCCGCGGCCCCCGTCGACAAGCTCAGCTACTCGGCACCGAATGTGGAGGGCGAGGTCGAGGTGCGTAACCAGCGCGGCCAGATCGAGCGCACCGCGCCGGCGACGGCGGCACGCGGCACCGACGAGGCGGACGCGGCACCGGCCACCCCCGCCAGCCCACAGCGGCCGGCGGCACGAGGCGCATTCGGCGAGAAGCCCGGCGGCGCGAGCACCCCGCCGGTCAACCGCGCTGAGCGTCGGGCCCAGCCCAAGCGCAAGTAGCACCACCGGCACCTCTCGGTGGCCTAGAGCACGTTGATGGCCGTCGCCCTCCAGCGGGAATCCATTCCCTCGAGGCGGATGGCGACCGCGCGGGTCCGTGCGCGCCCGCGCACGATAGTGACCGCCTCGACGACGCCGTCGCGCGGCTCGGAGATCGAGGTCGAGCCGATCGAGAAGTTGGGTCTCGCGGGCGTCTGGCCCTTGGCCTGTCGGGCCCTGGCCGACAGCACGACACGTTTGAGCAGGTGTCGATACACGTCATCCGTGACCCACCGCGAGATCTGCTCGAGATCCCGTGCCCCCGCGAGAATCTCGATGACGCAGCGCGTGAGGTTCTCCAGGAGTGGCGTCGGTGCCGGAAGCGCGGAGCTGGATGCCGGTTGGTGGCCGAAGAACTCCTCGGAATCGAAGCGGGTCTTCGGCGCCCCCTGGGCGCCGGGCGTCTCGACTGGCGACGGGCGCCCCTCAGGCAACGCAGTGCTCATAGCTGGCTCCGAACGCTCGGGTAGCGGCGTGAACCCGCCCCCGTGAGGAGGGCGAGTGACATGAGAGTGTCACTGTCTCATCGGCTGCGCCCCCTGTCCACGCCCCACTAATGGGCTGTGGATAACCTCCGGCGGCTGGGTCTGGGTGTGGTTAGCGTCGCAGGATGCGCTGGGATGACCTGTTCGACGACCTCGAGGGACAGCTCGAGCACGAGATCAGCGCCGAAGAGGTCGACCTGCGCGCGGAGGAGGAGAGGCTGCGGCTCGGGCGTCTCTCCCTGCGCGATCGAATCATCGCGATCCGCGGCTCCGAGCCGAAGCACTCGCCATGGTCGATTCGCCTGCGGCTCTCGAGCGGCAGGTATATCGACGTGCGGCCCGACACGGTAGGCAGGGACTGGTTCTCCGCCGACCTGCTCGGCGATGGCATCAGGGGCGCCCAGTGCATCGTTCCGCTCGGCGCGATTTCCGGCATCCTTCTCACCCACTCGCAGGTCGCGCAGTCCCTCGCCGGCCCCGACCGGGAGCAGCCGGAGCGCGGGCTGTCGGGGCGCCTCACCCTCGGATTCGTGCTTCGCGATCTCTGCCGGCGCCGGGCTTCGGTCGAGCTCGACCTGCTCGACGAGACCGTCGCGGGCACGATCGACAGGGTCGGCCGGGACCACCTCGACCTCGCCGTGCACGAGCCGGGATCGGCCCGGCGCGAGTCTGCCGTGAGCCAGTATCGCCTGATCCCGTTCGTTCAGCTGTCGCTGGTGCGGGTCTAAGTCCTGTCTCTCGGGTCGAACGAGTACTCGGGGAGGTCGGCATATTCGGCCTGGTTCCAGAGCCCGATCCGGCGGGACTCCTCGTACTTCGCGTCGATGTAGGACTCCAGCACGCTTCGCTCGATGCGCCAGTGGCCGCTCGCGCCGATCTTGATGGCAGGCAGCTCTCCCGAGCGGACGAGCGAGTAGGCCTGGCGTGCAGAGATGTTCAGCAGTTCGGCCGTGTCGGCCAGAGTCAGGAACCGGCCCAGCGCGCCGGCGTTCTCGATCCCGTTCATTCGACGATTATGAGGGCCGCGCCCCCCGACGAACCAGGCTGTGGATAACTTTCCCCGCCGGTGGCTGGGAGCGCTGAGATGAACACCTGACTGATCGGCATCCGAGGGAGCAGGTGGGAATGAAGCGCAGCAGCCCGGCGGCACCCCCGGAACGGGCGCCGCGATCGTTCTGGTTCGATCCGCGGTTCGGCATCGGCCTCGTACTCGTCGTCGCGTCTGTCGCTGGCGTCGTCTGGCTCGTCTCCGCCGCCGACCGCACCGTCGATGTGTGGGCGGCCCGCTCGGCGCTCAGCCCGGGAGACTCGGTGACCGGCGACGACCTGGTGCTGCGCAGTGTGCGTCTCGGCGACGCCGCCGACCTTTATCTCGGTACCGGGCTGCTCGGCGACAGCGGACTCGTCGTGACGCGTGCTGTGGCGGCCGGCGAGCTCGTCCCCGCCTCGGCGGTCGGGGCGCCGGAGGGGGTGCAGCTCGCCTCCGTCGTCGTGACCGTGCGCGGCGAGCTGCCCCGGTCGGTCGAGTCCGGCTCTGTCGTCGACCTGTGGTCGGCTCAGCAGACCGACGACCGCGGCTTTGGTCCGCCGGCCGTGCTCGTCGGCTCCGCGACGGTCGTCCGGGTACTGGAGGCCGACGGGCTCATCGTGGGCAGTGCGGCGGTCGCGGTGGAGATGCTCGTGCCGCGGTCGAAGATCGCCGCGGTGCTCGAGGCGATTGCGAACTCCGACGCGATGTCGCTGGTTCCCGTGAGCCTCCCGGTCGGGGGCTGAGCCATGGCGAGAATCGCGATCGCCGCGCCGCTTGCGCTCGAGGACCGACTCCTCGACGAGCTGCGCCGCCATGGCCACAGCGCCGTCGCCCGGTGCGACAGCGCCGACGAACTCGCCAGCATCCTCGCCGACTGCGGCGCCGATATTGCGATCGTCGCGGCCGGCCGCCGGTACCTCACCGGGCGGCTGCTGGAAGAGAGCGACGCGGCCGGGGTGCGGGTCATCGCGCTGGTCGCCTCGGATGCCGAGCGTCGCCATGCGGCTACCCTCGGCCTGCACGAACGCGCCGATGCCGACAGCCCGTGGTCGCAGATCGAGAGCCTCATCGCCGGTACCGTGCCCGCGCCGACGCCGCGCGCCGGACGGGGCAGGGTCATCGCCGTGTGGGGGCCGGCGGGCTCGCCGGGGCGCACGACCATCGCGATCGCCGTCGCCGCCGAACTCGCGGCTGCGGGGGCGAGCGTCGCGCTCGCCGACGTCGACACCCACAGCGGTTCGATCGCGCCGGCGCTCGGGCTGCTCGACGAGGCGCCCGGATTCGCGGCCGCCTGCCGTCTCGCGGGGGCGAACAGCCTCAGCCGCAGCGAGCTCGAGCGCATCGGGGAACGCTACCTCTCGGGCCACGGGAGCTTCTGGGTGCTGACCGGAATCGGCCGGCCCAATCGGTGGCCGGAGCTGTCGGGCGATCGTGTCGCAGCCACCCTGCGCGAGTGTCGAGACTGGGTCGACTACACCGTCGTTGACACGGGGGCGAGCCTCGAGAACGACGAGGAGATCTCGAGCGACCTGTTCGCTCCCCGGCGCAACGCCGCCACTATCGCCGCACTGCGGGAGGCCGACGATGTCATCGCCGTGGGCTCCGCCGACCCGGTCGGCCTCTCCCGGTTCCTCCGCGCACACGTCGACCTCGTCGAGACTCTGCTCACCGACCGCGTCACGGTCGTGATGAACCGGGTGCGACCGGGCGCGATCGGCCCGAACCCTGCGGCGCAGATCGCGCAGGCGCTGCTGCGATTCGGCGGGATCTCGTCGCCCGTGATCGTGCCGAACGACCAGCCTGCGCTCGACGCCGCGGTGCTCACCGGCCGTTCGCTCAGGGATGTCTCAATGCGGTCGCCGGCCCGCGTGGCGATAGGCCGGTTCGTCGCTGCGCGCCTGCTGCCCGAGCCGCCGGTGCCGGTGCCGACACGGCGAACACTGCGCCGCCGTTCGGAAGCGGCGACCTGACCGATACGGTGGCGGGCGCTGCAGCCTGCTCGCTCAGCGGGTGATGCTGCTCAGTCGGCGAGCGGGATCACCTCGATCAGGTCGCCGGGGCCGGTGACGATGAGCACCCGAGCTCCGGAGACACCATCGAGGGCGGTAGCAACCTGATCCGCCGATGGGGCAATCGTCGCCGCCCCAGCGCGCCTCCAGACGCTCACCGCGGCTCCGCTCGCCTCCTGCACCGCACGCACGAGCGGGTCCGGATCGGCGCCGGTGACGAGCACCACGCGCCCGATCGTCGGCCGGCGCCCCGGAGTCGCGGCGATCCGCGCGGCATCCCGGCGCCACACCGCGAAATGGTAAGCCGCGACGAGCGCGGTCGCGCTGAGCAGCCCGAGCGGGGCCCGGACGCGCTCGAGCAGGCTCCCGCCGCTCGCCCCGTCGAGCGTGAACTCGAAGATCCGGTAGCCGATGACGAGGAGGGTGATGAGCGCGACGACGGCGCTCAGGCCAAAGACGGCGATCAGGTACACGCGCCGGCCGGTAGAGCCGATCGTGTCGGCCGGCACGGGAGCGGTGGGTCGCCACGCTACCCACCACAGCGGGGCGCCGACGGCGAGCGAGCTGATGCCGGCCAGGAGGAGTGTGCGGGCGCTGGACTCGGCGAGGGGGCTGCCGATCGCGGCGAGCAGCGAGTTGACGATGATCCCGATCCCGGATGCCGCAGCGGCCAGGCCCACGCCCGACGTCACGAGGCGCGTTGCCAGGCCGATCTGGCCCGCGTCGCGTGTCGCGATCCCCCGGTAGTAGACCCAGAGGAGCGAGCCGACGGCCGCCGACGCGATCGCGGGCGCGAGCGGCGCGACGATCGACAAAACGGGGTCGCGGCGATCGACCGCGAGTTCAAGCAGCACGAAGATCGTCGTTCCGAGACCCCCCAGAGTCAGGATAACGGCGCCGAGCGCGGCGACGATGACGAGCGCGACCGCGGCGAATCCGGAGCGGCGCAGCCGGGTGCGCTCACGGAACCAATGCCACCACCAGATCGCGCCGCCACCGGCCATCCACACCACCCCCTGCAGCGTCGTCTGCCACCAGGGCGAGCCCGCGATCGCCGAACCGGTGCCCGTGATGGCGGCATCGAGCACGCTCCCGATCGCGGTCACGGCCCCGCCCACTCCGAGGATGAGTCCGAACAGGTAGCCGATGACGGGGGCGAGGTCCACCAGCTGGGTCGGACCCTTCGTCGGGTGGTGGCGCATCCACTGGTGCCACAGCCAGACGAGCGCCCAGACGAGCCCAGAGGCGAAGGCCCGTGGCTCCCACCGCCCGTCGACACCGGCGGAGGCGGTGGACAGCAGTGACGTCGAGAACGTGATGAGCGACACCGTCGACATCGCGGCGAGGTAGAGGCCCCACGCGACGGATGAACGCTCGGTGGGGTCGGTGAATCCGCGCCAGAGGAACCACCAGAGCACCAGGGCGAGCGGGCCGCCGATCAGGGTGAACGCGAGCGCCTGGGCGAGGCCGGCGGTGTCCCCGACCGCGAGTTCCCCTCCGGCATCCAGCACCCGCCCGACCAGCCCGCCGAGTCCAATTGCGGCGATTGTGACGGTGGCGAAGAGGAGCACGAAGACAATCAGCCGCCGCACGCTCCTGCCAGCCCCGCCGGCGATGCCGGGAGTACCCTGCACAGCGGCGGTCACGGGAGCATCCGGCAGATGGTGAGCGGCCACGGCGCGCCTTCGATGAGCCACGTGCCGTCGATGCTCACGAGGTCGAAGTCGTCCTGGAACTCCTGCTCGTCGATGCCGAAGGGGCCGTTCTCGTAGATTGTCGTGATCGAGACGCGCACGTCCGCGGTGTCGTCGCGCTGGGTGGTCGACACGAGAGCGACCCTGAGGTTCTCGGTGGTCGCCGAGCCGAACGGGTCGCAGTCGTCGGCGACGTCAGGTGAGAGGTACTCCGTGGCGCCGCGCTCATCGCCCGCGATCACGGCGGCTGAGTAGCGCTGCACGACTCCCTCCGGGGTATCCGCGTCGAGCAGTTCCGGCGCGCCTCGGGTCAGTACGACGACGAGCGCGACGATCACGAGCGCGGCGATGACCGAAACAATTGCCCAGAGGGCGCGGTCCCGTCTTGGGCCTGCCGGGTCATCGGCGTGGGGTGCGGCACCTGAGCCGGATTCGTTGTCCATTCGCTCAGCTTGGCCCTGTGGCGTGCTGCGCGACAAGGACCAAAGTCACGCCTGTGCGCGGTGCCGCCTCAGTGGCTTTCGCCGGGGCGTAGAACGTGGTTCGCTTGGGGGATGACCCAGGTTTCGATGTTCCCTCTCGGCTCAGTGCTCTTCCCGCACATGCCGCTGCTGCTGCGGGTGTTCGAGGAGCGGTACCTCGTGATGCTCGCGCGGATGCTCGAGGAGGAGTCGACACAGTTCGGAGTCGTGCTAATCGAGCGTGGGCAGGAGGTCGGCGGGGGAGAGCAGCGATTCGCGTTCGGCACCCTCGCCCGGATCGCGCAGTTGGGAGAGCAGGAGGGTGTCGTCGCGCTCGTGGCGCAGGGGGAGCGCCGATTCGAGGTCGTCGAGTGGCTCGATGAGGCTCCTTACCCGACGGCTGTGATTCGGGATCTCCCCGACCTGACCTGGGATGAGTCACTCCGGCCGCTGCGCGCTCAGGCGGAGTCCGCCGTGCGCCGCACTCTCGCCCTCGCGAGCGAGTTCTCGGACATGCCGTGGGCTTCGGATGTGGAGCTGGCGGAGGAGCCGGTGGCCGCGGCGTGGCAGCTCGCCGCGATCTCTCCGATCGGGCCGCTCGACCAGGTGCGGCTGCTGCGCGCCGCGTCGATGAAGGAGCTCCTCGGCGACCTGCTCGAGTTGACGACCGCGGCGGCGGAGGCCTACAGCGCTCCCTGGCCCGACGCGTGATGCCGACGACGCGCACGGGTGGGCCGGTGGTGCCGGTTACGCTGTAGTGCGTGTCGACCCTCAGTGATCTCGTGCTCGCGCAAGGCCGGTCCAGCGAGGCCGACGTCGAATGGCTGCACCTCCTCGTCGGGGACTGGCAGCTCCTCGCCGACCTCGCCTTTGCGGACATCGTGCTGTGGGTGCCGACCACCGGCGACTCCTTCGTCGCGGTCGCCCACGCCCGGCCGTCGAGTTCGGCGACGCTTTTCTATCGCGACTTCGTCGGGCAGAACATCAAGCCCGAGTGGCGCAAACAGGTCACCGACGCCTTCAAGTCGAGCCAGATCATCGACTCCGCCGCTCCGGACTGGTACGAGGAAACCCCGACCAGGGTGCGCGCGGTGCCCGTGTTGAGGCGCCTCGCCGTCAACGGGCCCGAGACGACGACGCATCCGATCGCCATCATCACCCGGCACACAAATCTCAGCGAGGCGCGGACGCCAAGCAGGCAGGAACTGACCTTCAACGAGTGCGCCAACGACCTGTTCGCGATGATCGCCGCCGGGGACTTCCCCGACCTCGGGGCGCCGACGGGACCGCGCCGGGGTGCCCCCCGCGCATCCGACGGGCTCATCCGGCTCAACGTCGACGGCTCGGTGACCTTCGCGAGCCCCAACGGGCTCTCGGCCTTCAACCGCATGGGCTTCGCTGGCGAACTCGAGGGGGAGTCCCTCGCCGAGGTCACGACCGGACTACTCAAGGGCCAGGTCATCATCGACGAGTCGCTGCCGCTCGTCGTGACGGGCCGTGCCCCATGGCGCACCGACATCGAGGCGCGCGGTGTGACGGTCTCGTTGCGCGCGATCCCCATCCGCGACCGCGGTGAGCGGGTCGGGGCGATCGTGCTGTGCCGGGATGTCAGCGAACTGCGGCACCAGGAACGCGAGCTCATCACGAAGGACGCGACGATCAGGGAGATCCACCACCGGGTCAAGAACAACCTGCAGACGGTGGCATCGCTGCTGCGCATCCAGGCCCGCCGCACGAGGTCGGAAGAGGCGCGGGAGTCGCTCAACCAGGCGATGCGTCGGGTCGCGGCGATCGCCGTTGTGCACGACACCCTCAGCGAGGGGCTGAACCAGAACGTCGATTTCGACGCCGTGTTCGACCGCGTGCTTCTGCTCATCGCCGAGGTCGCTTCGACCCACAACACGAAGGTGCACCCGAAGTCGACGGGCAGCTTCGGCAACCTGCCGAGCGAGTACGCCACCCCGCTCGCGCTGGCGCTGACGGAGCTGGTCACCAATGCCGTCGAGCACGGACTCGCCGGGCGAGAGGGCGAGGTCGAGATCATCGCCGAGCGGGATGACGAGCGGCTCTGCGTGAAGGTGCGCGATACGGGCAGTGGCCTTCCCGAGGGCAAGGTCGGCTCGGGGCTCGGCACCCAGATCGTACGTACGCTCATCCAGGGCGAACTGGGCGGCACAATCGACTGGCACACGATGGTGGGCAGCGGCACCGAAGTGACAATCGATATCCCGCTCGCCTGGATCAACGTTCGCTAGGTAGGCCTGAACGCAGAAACGGCACCTGATTCCCGCAGAGCGGGGTCAGATGCCGGATCGGAACGTCGACTACTGGCCGACGAGGAGTTCGAGGTGCGAGCTAGGAGGCGCGGCGCGCGCGCGCGGCACGACGCTTGAGGGCGCGGCGCTCGTCTTCGCTGAGGCCGCCCCAGACGCCAGAATCCTGACTCGTCTCGAGCGCGTACTGAAGGCACTGTTCGGAGACGCTGCAACGGCCGCAGACCGTCTTCGCCTTCTCGATCTGGTCGACCGCCGGACCGGTGTTTCCGACCGGGAAGAAGAGCTCGGGGTCTGCGGTGAGGCAGGCTGCGTTATCGCGCCAATCCATGGGGTGCTCCTTTTGATTCGTTGCTACGTGTGGTCGAGAGACCAAGAGATTTCGACGATGTACAGCCGATGAACGGCGGGGAAACATCGAGGAGGTTGGGCTCACGACCTTGTAAGCTTCAAAATCAACCTCACATAGACTCTCATACTGACAATCGCAAATCAATAGTTTTGTATTGGAAGACACTGTGAGCGGACCCTCCCCAGACGCCCGCGACACGGGGCGCGATCCTCTGCGATCGGCCCCGCTCAAGGTGCTCGTCGGCCTCCTTCTGGCCGAGGCGATCGGGCTCGCGTCTCTCACGGCGTTCCTGCTGTACGAGATCTTCACCGAGGTTCCCGACTCCTATGCCGCGGCAATCGGCATCACCGTTCTCGCCGCGATCGCGACGCTGTGGCTCTCGATCATCGCGATCAACACACTGCGTGGTTTCGCCTGGGTGCGCGGTGCCATCGTCACCATGCAGGTGCTGCAGATTGCCGTGGCGATCGGAAGTTTCCAGGGCCTGTTCGCGCGCACTGACATCGGCTGGCTGCTGCTGGTTCCCGCGGTGGCGGTGCTCGCCCTCCTGTTCAGCCGACCGGTGATTTCGGCGACGGCGAGGCGCGGAGACTAGGGCAGGCCCTGCCCATCACACGTAACGCAGGACTCTCCGCGGACTCGCCGCGTTTCGGGGCCGCGCGAGTCGGCGAGTCGCCGTTTCTCCTGCCGAAGGGTCACGGCGCCGCGCGGCTCGGTCTCGACTAGAGCAGGCCGAGCTTCTTGCGCAGCGAGGCGACGTGGCCGGTTGCCTTCACGTTGTACAGCGGCAGCTCGATGGTGCCCTGCTCGTCGATCACGAAAGTCGAGCGGAGCACCCCGGTGACCGTCTTGCCGTAGAGCGACTTTTCGCCGTAGGCGCCGTAGGCCCGGTGCACCTCGAGGCCGGGGTCGCTCAGCAACGGAAAGTTGAGGTTCTGCTCCGTGCGGAACTTCTGCAATGCCTCCGGGGTGTCCTTCGACACCCCGAGCACCTGGTAGCCGGCCGACTTCAGTGAGTTGAGGTTGTCGCGGAAGTCGCACGCCTCGGTCGTGCAGCCGGGGGTGGATGCGGCCGGGTAGAAGTAGATGATGACCTTCTGTCCGGCGTGATCGGCGAGTGCCACCGCGTTGCCGTCGGAATCGTCGAGCGTGAATGCCGGGGCGGCGGTGCCTGCGGGAAGGCGTGCAGAGGTGTCGGTCATGGTGTCTCCAACGCGAGTCTTGGGGCGGTTGAGACTCATGCTAACCTTGATCCTCGGCTGCAGAATTCACGCTGGCCACGCGCATCCCTAGCTCAATTGGCAGAGCAACTGACTCTTAATCAGTGGGTTCTGGGTTCAAGTCCCAGGGGGTGCACAGCTAAAGCCCTGATCAGCTGGATAACTGATCAGGGCGTTTCCTCTGCCAAGAACTCGGGCATTCTGGGGGCAATCTACGACCTCGCCGCATCGGCAGAACGCCGCGCATTTTGTCGTCGTGTGTCGGCCACGCTGGTCTTCGGGCCAAAGCGCCTGATCGTCACTCACATCGACGCGTGCAACGCAGGAACGCCGTCGACACGGCATAGTGAAGTCATGTCAAATCTAGCCGCCGGTCCAGTCAAGTGGCTCGCAGTGAAAGTGTGGGACTTACTGACTCTCGATGTGCGCCGAAGCATCGGAGTGGAGCGTGACGCTCGGCGTGAAGGAATCCACGTCCGCCGGAAGGCCGTTCGGCGTTTTCTTCAGCGTCCAGACATGCAGGCTCGCATTCGTGATGCTGCGCAGCGCGAAAGCCTCTTGGTTGATATCGCGACAGGTTTGAGCCTGAGTGATCCGGTACTCGCACAGCGTGTGCTTGGGATTCTGCAAACGAGATCGGCCCTCACCGGTTCTCCGCAAAACGCGGCTCTCATCGGAAGTACCCAAATACACGCAGCTATTGCGGGCATGGCCACTGGTATGACTGCTGACGAACGCGACGGTCTGCTTTGGAGCGGTCGCCTAGATGGATTGCATCCGCTTCGTCAGCCCCACGCATCGCGAGCGCGGCTTTCCTGGCCTCGAACGGCACGGCTGCTCGGAATGATCGTTAACGCGCCCGACAGAAAGGCGCTGCTGCGAGATTGGATCGCGCAAGAGCCTCAAGTAATGGCCGAGGCCACCGCCGAGGTAGATGTGTTTCTGGGCGAGCTTGCGAATGATCTCGGTGTCACAGACGCCGCGATCCATTTCATAGATCGCGCACTTGAGCGCGGAATCTCTCCGCGTGGCTATTGGAAAGTCCGACTGCTTGCGATGCGTGGGGCTGACGACGCGGATGAAATTGTCGCGTATCTGGACGACGTAGTGGAGCATCCTCTTGCGGCGGCTCAAGTCGCTCACCTGAAAGTGGGCGCGTCGGCAGCGTTCGCCGTACTTGAGTCTTGGACGCCTGATGATCCGGGTGAGCGTGCATTTCGACTAGTGCAACTCGCATCGCATTCCTTCAGCAATCAAGACTGGGATAACGCGATTAAGTTTGGTCGTGAGGCGCACGTCGAATTCCGGTCCGCATCTGGCGGGATCATCGCGGCAAGAGCATTAACCGCGCGTCAACTTTCGGGGCGGTCCAATATGCGCACCGACGATTTGTCGGATGCCCTAACTTTGGCCCTAGAGTCGCGCGACGATCTACGATCCTGGCGGTACGACTCAAGCGCGGCAGTGGCGGTGGCGGCGACCATCGCCGAGGCTCTCGACGACTCGCAACTGGCGATTCGACTTTCACTTGCATCTCCAGACGGCGACGCAACTCCTGAGGAATCTCGCTCGCCCGCAGTGAGAATCAACGCGGCGATTTTCTTGGCTAAGAACGGTTCGAACTCGATGGCCGAAGAACTCCTATTAGCCGATGACCTTACTGAGTCCGAACGGCATCAGCTTCGTGCACAACTTGCATTCGGACGCGGGGATGAGGCCGCCGCGCTTTCGGAGTTGGTGAGGGCCGTCGACACAAATGACGACTGGGAGGTGAAAGGCCGCATCACGGCGCGTCTCGCCATGCACGGCCACAAGCACGACTTCGTGGAAATTCAGCGTGACTTGGGAAATACGGAGTTTTCCGACGATTTGACCTTCATGGCCGCTGTCTTTGCTAACGACGAGATTGCAATAGCAGACCTAAAAGCACGCGCTCACGCCGAACCGAAATGGGGGTCGATGCTGAGCCGGTGGTACCAGCGGCAAGGGGACGTAGGGGCGCAGATTTCGACCCTTGTCAGTGTTGCGAAGCGCACGGATGACGCTGACTTGTGGCTCAGCGCAGCCAAGCTCGAGGAACGTCGTCAGAACTTCTCGAAGACTGTGGAGTACGTCCGGGCCGCCTTATCTAGCGCGCCAAAAGCGTGGGGTGGCGAATGGAAAGCCTTCGTCTTGTTGGCAGAGAGTCAGTCCAATCTTGGCGATTGGGATGGCGCGACAAAATCGGCACAGAACTTGCTTCGCATCCGTCCTGACGATCCGGCGTCGGTGTGGGCGCTCATTGCCTGTCAACTGAACATCGGCAACTCCGCAGAAGCTCTATCTGCCTGGTCTACATTGCCTGGAAGCCGATTGCCCAAAACGCGCTCGGATGTTGTTTCGTGGATCAAGTTGTTGCAGGAGTTCAAGTCTGCTGTCGCCTCGCCCGAGGAGATTCGCGAGGTCTCGATCGCATGGGAGGCGGACGAACCGATCCGCGTTGCGCTCGTGGGATATCTGCTCCTGGGCTCTGACCGGACGCCAAAAGATCCGGCCATCGGTGTCAGTGGAGCGGACTCGGAAAACGCTGATACCGCGGCCGTCTCTTTCCCCGTAGCTGCATCTGATCCTGATCAGGAGGCTGCGGCCGAGGTCATTCACGCGTATTTTCGGGACTTTCCTCAGGGATCGATCATTCAGGTGTCTGTAGATATGGATGACATTATTGGTTCATTGTCGAGAGCAAGCGAGAGCTTTGGTCCGGCCGTGGACACTAAGGAATTCGACGCGAGTATTTGGTCAGGTCAGTTCCCTATTGGTGCTTATATAATCGCCCACCGGCACACCTACGCTGAAGTGATCATCGGTCATGCCTCTGGTGTGCGTTTCGCGGGCGGGAACATCGATGCTGATCTCGTTCACGTGGAATCGGCGTTCGCGTCCAGAGTAATTGTCGACACAACCGCGGCCTACAGCTTGGGCGTACTACCGCCCGCTGTGCGTGCTCTCGCTCTCTCGCGGTTCTCTCAGCTCATCGTTGCTACCGCGCAGGTTCGAGATGCCGGAGACGCGAAGCGCAGCCTGTCGGCGCTGGGGCTCCCTGGCGGGCTATCCGCCGGATATCGTGGGCCGGTATCTCAACGCTCCGTTGGAGCGAAGTCGCGAGCACAGGCGATTGTCGAAGCCGATCGGCTCGTGGCATTCATGTCAGCATTGACCCGTGATCATTTCTCTGGACCGCCTCAAATTGAGTTGTCCGAGGTGGACGGTGAGGTGACGGCGTGGCTAGCCGCTGGTGAGCTTTCTCTGGCCGGCGGCATCTTATGGTCCGACGACATTCGACTTAACGGGGTCATCGCTGAGAAGGGTGGTCGGACGATCACAACCCTCGCGGTGGTAGCACACCTGCTGAAAGACGGAACGATATCGGAGACGGATGCTGACCTAGCCGCCTCTGCATTGATAGCTGAGCGCTACGTCGAGATTCCGTTCGACAAGGCTATTTATGCCGCCGCCCTTACCGCTTACCCCGACCGGTACATCGACGTTGCCGCGGTTATCGAAAACTTGTCCGGCAGGATGGCGAACGACGTTATCGATTTCATGCTCGACGCAGCGGGTCGAATAGCTCTCGATCACGCGACCTTGGAGATGTGGCTGTCCGCATTGTTCAGGTGGCTAACGCGAGTTTCCCCTACGGAAGCGGCGCTAGGCCAAAACATACTTGCCGTCAGTCGCCGAATCGTCACAGGCGCTACTTGGCTCACGGCGGCTACTTTTCCGTCGGTGCATTCGGCCATTGTCGACGGGTTGTCTGGAAATGCCGTCGAGGAGATGCCGTTGGTTGCGGCAGTGCGAGAGGCACATTCCATGATTCGATTGCGTACCAACCCAACGAAAGCTGCGATGTGGGTATTCGATTTAGTTGCTGGACTTGAGCCTGCCGACCGGGTGCCATATCGGGCGTTCGTGATGGCTCCCTGACCAGCGCTGACCTCACGTCGACTCCAAAACCCGTACGCGATGGAAGCCGCTATACGTGAAGCGGGCAGCTAGCGGTGGGGGAGGGGTGCCTGGGGTGCCCCCGGCTGACAATACCGGGGGCACCGAGCCATAGCGGCTAGAGGCCGCGTGCCACCAGCGAGTACCGCCAGCCATAGAGGCCCGTCGACTCTTCCCGCTCAATATCGGCAAGCTGGTCGAGTGCGTCGGCAGCTCCGGGGTGGATAGAGCGATAGGCATTCACCACCTCGGGCCATCCCTTCTCCAGCCCGGCGAGCGTGATCGAGCGGGCGAGAATGTTGTCGCCGGTCAGCTCGGCACGTTCCAGTGCTTCCAAGGCGCTCGCCTGCCCATCGAGGCGGTTCGCGCGCTCGTCCGCGTCGCGCCGATTCAGTACCTCGGAGCTACTCGGAGCCACGATGTGTCCGAAAAGCTCCCGCGTCCGCGCCGCCTTGATCGCGTCACGCGCGAGGGTGCGCTGAGTCATCAAAGCGGCGAGCTGCGCGCGCGCACCAGCGGTCGCCTCCTCAACCCGGCGGCGCTTGGCTTCGATGTTCAAATCACCGTCGTTCAGGATGGTGTCCGCGATGAGCTGGTAGGCGTGATGCGCAGCGTCGGCGCGCTGGTCGATCCGGTCAATGTCGGAGGTGGATGTGGTCATTGGTTTTCCTTTCGGGATTTCTATGTGGGTTAAGTTGTGGTTTCAGTAAGGGATTGGGTGACTCTGTGGCACCACCCCGGTGTCTCTCTGTCACCACGGGTGGTGACTCCCTGTCACCACCCGTGGTGTCTCTCTGTCACCACCCCTATGGCGGGTGCTTAGGGTTATCCACAGGGGCAGAGTCGTCGCGATAGAGCGGCAGGCGGTAGTTGTTCGAGGTCGCGTCACCTGCCTTGTCGCGCCTGTGGCTCACCTCGACGAGGCCCACGCTGCTGAGCGCCGCCATGGACCGGATGACGGTGCGCCGAGACAGGCGTGTGTCGTCGGCGATGGTCCGGTAGGACGGCCACGCGCGCCCCTCCGAATCGTTGAACCGATCCGCAATCGTGAGCAGAACCGCAAGCTCGGGCGCGGACAGCTCGCCGCGCCACGACTTTGCCCAGCGGTAGGCGTCCATGCTCATGGAACTGCCCGCCATACGATCGACGCATTGCCGTAGTCCGACAGCGCCGTGGTGCCCGTGTCGGCGACCAGCCCGCGCGTGACCAACTCGGCGCGGGCAGTGCCAATCCGCTGCGGGGATCGGGGAGGGAATCCGCGATCGCGATAGGCGCGCACGAGCGCAGCATCGTGCATCGGAGTCGCGGAGAGGAGCTCTGCAATCGCGCCCTGAAGGTCGCTAAGCGCCCGCGGGGTGATAGGGGCTACGAGCCACGACGTCTCGGGGTCGCGGGCACGTACCCTCCCGCCGTAGGAGCCCTCGTACGAGTCGCCAGTATTATTGGGGTGCGAGGAGTTCCCCCGGCCAGCAGGCCGGGGGTGCTTCATTTCGGCCACGTGATTACTCGCCGGCCACGACGCGCAGGGCACGGGCAATGGTGTTGAGATCGACGCGGATAAGCCGCGGGCCAACGCGTACCGCAGCCGCCTCGCCGCGGGCGATCATCTGGCGCACAGTCCAGTCGTGGATCGCGAATGTTTCGGCGGCGGTCTGGATGCTAACCCAGCGGGGCTCAGGCTGTTCAGGAGGGGAAGGGGGATTGGTGCGAGCGCGCATTTGCAGACCCTTTCAAGGCCTGCGGCGCACCACCCCGCTGATTCCGCCCAACTAGGACAGGATCTGCTACAAACTCTAGCAGCCCCAGTACCCGCCCGTACTAGCCCGCGCGTTGACTCATAAGAAACCTCCGCGTAGCACCATTCGTTGCCTCATGCGAAAACCTCCGCTTCGGCGTGGTTGAAGGGTTGAGTGATGGATGTGGGTTACGCCCGTTTCTATGGAGCTGACGATGACGCAGCGGCAGGCTGTGACGAAGAAGAAAGCGCTCGCGTACCGGAGCGCCGACCGGGCCGGCAAGTCCCGGATACTGACCGAGCTGGTGGAGCTGACCGGGTGGCATCGCGACTACGCCCGGGCCGCGTTGCGGTCGGCGTTGACGCTCAAGGCAGTCAAGCCCAGGGCGGGGCGGGCGCCGACCTACGGTCCGGCGGTGACGGGGGCTCTGGTGAGGTGCTGGGCGGTGCTGCGGGCGCCGGCTGGGAAGCGCCTCGCGCCGATGCTGCCGGTGCTGGTGCCGTTGCTGCGCCGCGATAACGAGCTCGACCTCACCGATGCCGAGGCGGCCCTGCTGGTGCGGATGAGCGCGGCGACGATCGATCGGCGGCTCGCGCCGGAGCGGGCGAAGCTGCTCTCTCGCGGTCGGTCACATACCAAGCCCGGGACGCTGCTGAAGTCGCAGATCCCGATCCGAACCTGGGCCGACTGGGACGACGCGGTCCCGGGGTTCGTGGAGATCGATCTGGTCGGCCACGAGGGCGGGAACGCGTCGGGCGAGTTCTGTTTCACCCTGACGGTCACTGACATCGCGACCGGGTGGACGGTGAACCGGTCGGTCAAGAACAAGGCCGAGAAATGGGTGTTTGAGGCGCTCATGCACGTGCGCCGGGTGTTCCCCTTCCCGATCATCGGCATCGATTCGGACAACGGGTCCGAGTTCATCAACCACCACCTGTTCGACTACTGCGTGGCGAACAAGATCACCTTCACCAGGTCGCGGGCGAGTCACAGCAACGACGGCGCCCACGTCGAGCAGAAGAACTGGACCCACGTGCGCGAACTCGTCGGCTACCACCGCTACGACACCCCGGCAGAGCTGGCCCTGCTGAACGAGATCTGGGAACTCGACCGGGTGTTCACGAACTACCTCCTGCCGCAACAGAAGCTCGTGTTCAAGCAACGCACCGGCGCGAAAGTGACCAAACGGTACGACACCGCGACCACCCCGCACCAGCGCGCCATCGCCCGCGAAGACATGCGGAAGATGCCGATCATCAGAATGAACGCCGAGTTCAAACGAGTCCACCCCGCAGCCCAGTCCCGGAAGATCCTCGCGCTCACCGGACAGCTCGAAACCCTCGCGCTGGCGAAGAAACCCGCGGCCGTGAAACCGCCCGTTAATCAGACATTCAGCGGCTGAGATCCACGGAGGTTTTCAACTGAGGCAATGAATCAACCTTCCCGGAGGTATTGACATGAGGCAACAGGGCCCGCACCAACCCGCCGATGGTCCTCCGGCCCCACCGCGTCCAAGATCATCGCTCCCGGGTCGAGGTCCGCCGACACATGACGACACTGCACGGTAAGCCGAACGGCACCAAGACCGGGTGTCAGCTCGCTGAGCTGATCCCGAGGTCCCGCCAGCGAATCAAGATCGACGACCCGTGCGCGCCAGTGATTCTGTCCGTCTTCGGTGTTTGCCGAACGTCCCGAAGCTGAGGAGCGCGACTCGTTCACAGACTTGGGCAAGGTGTAACGGCGGAGGTACGCCACGTGAGAGTCGCCCAGCACGTAGACCTCGGCGAGGACGCACGACCCGGAGTCCCGGTGAGTGCACTTGTACCGAAAGTCTGGCGGCGTGCCCTCCGACTTGATTAGGTTGACCTCCGCATCCAGTACTCGCTGTTGGGCGTCCTGCTCGTTCTTCAAGTCCCCAAACCAGTCTCCGGTCATCAGACGCCCCTCCTAGCGCTGAGCGCCGTAAGGAGCGGGCGCGGGTTGGGTGAAGGCATTGGCAATCTGTCAGCCAACTCGAAATCGTGTTCTTCGGCGGCATGCAGATACATGAGCGTCGCCGCCGCGGTTCCATGACCAAGCGCCCGCTGAATCTGCGGCAGTCCATGGCCGAGCGCCGCAAGGGCGCTCCCGTAAAAATGGCGCAGATCATGCTCGCGGACTTGGCCGCGGATTCCTGCGGCATCTCGGGCGCGATTCCATGACTTGTTGAATTGCCGGTCGTGGAGAAACCCTTGGCCTCCAACGGGGCTGAACAGCAAGGCGTCAGGGAATGCTCCGACACGGTCGGCCAGGTGGGACTCTACATCGGCGGTTAGCCCTTTCGGCAGGGTCACAGTCCGAATGCCGTCAGCGGACTTAGGGGGGCCTACGTGCCAACCAGTGCCGGTCAGGTACTGGGCCGAGCGTTCGACGCTGACGGACGCCCTGCCGTTGAGCACGGACACGTCGCGGCGGCGAAGCGCGCGCCACTCGCCAAAGCGAAGTCCGCCGTAAGCAGCGAGGAGAACAGCCAACTTCATCTGCGGCTCGATCGTGTCGAGGATGACGCCCAACTCGACGAGTGTCGGCGGGCGATGGGGAATACCGGCGCGCGTACGAGTCAGATTGCTGTCAACTGGGTTCTTCGCAATGATCCCATCGACTACTGCCGTGTTCAGGATCGCGCGGAGGAGTCGTGCCTCTGCCCCGGCAAGAGTGCGTCCAGATTCCATTCGTTCGGCATGCCAGCGTCGTACCCGCGCGGGGGTAATCATCGTGATGCGGTCGGTCTGAAACTCTGCCAAGCCAGTGCGTAGCTGGCGCTGATACTCCGCACGCGTCTTGGGACGAAGCGGCTCACCCTTTCCTGACACCCGTTGGGCCAGCCACGCGGCGGCGTATACGCCGAACACCTCAGCGGTGACCACACGCGGCGACCTCCAATCTCCCCGCTGGATCGTCACACGCTGCGATGCAAGCCACGCGCGCGCGTCAGTGCGTGAATCGAAAGTGGTCGGTCCGCTGTATCGCTCGCCGTCGGGGCCCACATACGACGCCTGGAGTCGCCCGCTTGACCTGGTCCGGATGCTGCCCCAGTCCTCGCGGTTGTTGCGGTAGGCGCGCGTTGCGCTGCTCTCGCCATTTGGTGCATGAGACATTGCGCAGCCTTCCTCGATTGCCCGACATTCATGGGCAATCCGCAGACTCGCCTTGCCCTCACGTAACCATACACATCGCGCGCCTCGCTTGCCGCACAAAAATGACTTTGATCGGGACTTTGTGTTGCACGATGTCGCCTGACGTTGCCAGACGTAGGAACATAATTTCGCTAACCTACTGACTCTTAATCAGTGGGTTCTGGGTTCAAGTCCCAGGGGGTGCACAGCGAAGCCCCTCGATCCCACGATCGGAGGGGCTTTTTCGCGAGTACGCCAATAATCAGCGTGGATGGGCCGGTCACGGATGTGACCGGCCCATCGCAGCAGACGGTGCGGCTACCTCTTCTCGCCGAAGACGTCCTTCTCCATGGCGTCGTAGCCCTCGGCCTGCGGATCCCGGTGCACGCCGCCGCTCAGCGCGTACTCCTCCTCGGGCGAGAGCACGAGCTGGTGGCGTCCGTAGAGCGCGAAGCCCGCAAGGATGACCACGTACACGATGATGATCCCGATGATGGCCGGCTGGAACGCCTCGTTGAGCAGGAAGCCCAGGAAGATCAGCGCGGAGATCGCCGCGGCGGTCACCGCACCGGGTACGCCCCACGGGCTGACGTAGGGACGGGCGACATCCGGGAGCTTCCGCCGCAGGATCACGAACGAGACCATCTGCAGGAAGTACGCGAGCACGGCGCCCCAGACGGCGATGTTCAGGATGACCGCGCCGGCGACCGCGCTGACCGACGCGAGCAGTTCCAGCACGAGAAGCGCAACGAACCCGATCACCGCTCCGACGAGGAGCGCGACCCACGGAGTCTGCCGCTTGCCGGTGAGCGAGAAGAACTTCGGATAGTAGCCAGCGCGGGACAGCGAGTACATGTTGCGGCCGTAGGCGAACATGATGCCCTGGAGCGAGGCCAGCAGCCCGACAAGGGCGAACAGCGCGAGGGCCGCGGCCAGTTCGTCGCCGACGATCGCGCGGAACCCGTCGAGCAGCGGCTCGAGCGAGACGCCCGTCGCCTCGGCCCCGAGGATCCCGGTGTTCAGGACAAGGACGAGCAGCCCGGTCGCGATGAGCGTGGCGCGCGCCCAGAGGCCCGCCCTCGGGATGTCCCTGGACGGATTGTGGGACTCCTCGGCAGCAAGTGGGAGCGCCTCGATACCGAGGAAGAACCACATCGCGAAGGGGAGGGCGAAGAGGATCGGCACCACGCCATGCGGCAGGAAGGCGCTCTGGCCCTCGTCCGGCGGGATGTTGAAGAGGTTGTCGACGCTCCAGAGGCCCGAGAACGCCGCCATAGCGGAGAAGACGAGCAGGATGCCGATGGAGATGATCGAGACGATGATCGCGAACCTGAACGAGATCGCAGCCCCCGCAGCGTTGAGGGCAATGAAGACCGCATAGAGGATCAGCCACCAGATCCACATATTGCCCTCGAACGAGAAGCCGAGCAGCTCGCCCGTGATGAAGTCGGCGTATTGGGCCGAGAAGTAGACGATGACGGCGGTCGTCGCGACGTATTCGATCGTTTCTGCGAGTCCGGTGACCAGGCCGCCCCACGGCCCCATCGCCGATCGGGCGAAGGAGTAGGCGCCGCCGGTGTGCGGCATCGCCGCCGCCATCTCACCGATGCTGAAGATGAGGCCGTAATACATGACCACGAGGATCGCGAAGGCGATCACCATGCCGCCGAAACCGGCGAAGTCGATGCCGAAGTTCCAGCCGGAGAAGTCGCCCGAGATAACCGCAGCGACCGCGAGGCCCCACAGCCCCCAGACTCCGGCGGATCTCTTCAGCGAGCGTTTTTCGAAGTATCCGTCGGCGGCTGGCGTGTACGTGACGCCGGAAGTGGATCGCTTGCCTGAATCGGTCATGAGTCTTTTCTCCCGGAGGCGGTGCGGAACCGGTAGAGATCGCGGGTGGTCTCGCCCGCGAGTGGATCAGGTGTGATTGGAGCGTAGTGGTCTATTGGTACCCGCTGTCTACCTTTGGGCGTTAATATCTCGTGACGAATTACCTGAAGGCGTCGCGTGTGCTGTGGTGTAATGGTCGGACGTTGCCGCTCGGGCAACCTCGCGGGGCTCGACGAGGAGACAAGATCATGGCAGGCCGAACCGGAATGATCACCACAGACGAGCTGAACCCACTCATCGACGCGGGCGAGATCGACACCGTCATCGTCGCGTTCACCGACATGCAGGGCCGGCTCGTCGGCAAGCGCGTCGCCGCGCGATTTTTCAAGGACGAGATCTCATCGCACGGCGCCGAGTGCTGCAACTACCTGCTCGCCGTCGACGTCGAGATGAACACCGTCGACGGCTATCGCATCTCGTCATGGGAGAAGGGCTACGGCGACATGGCCATGATCCCCGACCTCGCAACCATGCGGCTTGTGCCCTGGCTGCCGGGTACCGCGCTCGTGATGGCCGACCTGACCTGGCTCGATGAGGCGCCCGTGCGGGTGTCACCGCGCGAGATTCTCAAGGCGCAGAGCGCGCGGCTCGCCGAACTCGGCCTCGTCGCCCAGATCGGCACCGAGCTCGAGTTCATCGTCTTCGACGACAGCTACCGCGATGCCTGGAAGAAGGGCTACGTCTCTCTGACCGCCTCGAGCGACTACAACATCGACTACGCGATCCTGGCCTCGACCCGCATGGAGCCGCTGCTGCGCGACATCCGGGTTGGGATGGAGGGCGCCGGCCTGTACTGCGAGGGCGTCAAGGGGGAGTGCAACCTCGGCCAGCAGGAGATCGCGTTCCGCTACGACGAGGCCCTGGTCACCTGCGACAACCACTCGATCTACAAGAACGGGGCGAAGGAGATCGCCGACCAGCACGGCAAGTCGATCACCTTCATGGCCAAGTACGACGCTCGGGAGGGCAACAGCTGCCACGTCCACATCAGCCTGCGCGGCACCGACGGCAGCGCGGTCTTCGCCGATGAGGATGCCGAATACGGGATGTCGAAGATGTTCCGGCACTTCATCGCCGGCCAGCTGGCGGCCATGCGCGAACTCACGCTGTTCTTCGCGCCCAACATCAACTCGTACAAACGGTTTGTCGAGGGCTCCTTCGCCCCCACGGCCGTCGCGTGGGGCCTCGACAACCGCACCTGCTCGCTTCGCGTCGTCGGGCGCGGGCACAGCATGCGCGTGGAGAACCGCGTGCCGGGCGGCGACGTCAACCAGTACCTCGCGGTGGCCGCCCTCATCGCAGGCGGCCTCCACGGCATCGAGAATGAGCTCGAACTCGAGCCGCTGCTCGAGGGCAACGCCTACGGCAGCGCGGCCCCCCGCGTGCCGGCGAACCTGCGCGAGGCGGCCGAACTCTTCGGCGGCTCGGCGATCGCCCGTGCGGCCTTCGGCGACGACGTCGTCGAGCACTACCTCAACAACGCGGCAATCGAGGTCGCCGCGTACGATGCCGCTGTCACCGATTGGGAGAGAGTCCGTGGCTTCGAACGACTGTGAGAAGGGAGAGGTGACTCCGACGTCGCAGGCTCCGTCGGCGCTGGGGTCGCGTGATCGCTGGCGCGATCACCCCAGCTCCACCGCGCCCGTCATCGGCATCACGACCTATCTGGAACCTGCCCGCATGGGCGTCTGGGACGTGCGCGCTGCCGTGCTCCCCGAGGTGTACCTCGATTCGGTCATCGCGGCCGGCGGCATCGCCGTGCTGCTGCCGCCGCAACCGGTGAGCGACGAGATCGTCGATCGGGTGCTCGACTCGCTCGATGGCCTCGTGCTGAGCGGGGGAGCCGATATCGACCCCGGCCTCTACGGCCAGGAGCCGCACGAGGCGACCGCGCCGCCCAGGGACGACCGGGATGCGTGGGAGCGGGCGCTCATCACGAGGGCGATCGCGCGTCGGATGCCATTCCTCGGCATCTGCCGGGGCGCCCAGATGCTCAACGTCGCGCTCGGCGGCACGCTGCACCAGCACCTGCCCGAGATCGTCGGCAGCACGAAGTACCAGCCGGCCCCCGCCCAGTTCGGGCCGGTCGACGTGGAGGTGACCGAGAACAGCCGCCTCGCCGAGGTGCTCGGCCAGACCGCGTCGAACCTCAATGTGCTCTGCTACCACCACCAGGGGATCGACCGGGTCGCCGACGGACTCACGGTCACGGCGGTCTCCGATGACGGCGTGATCGAAGCCGTGGAACTTGGGGCGGTGCCGTTCGGCATCGCCGTGCAGTGGCATCCGGAGCAGGATGCCGCCGACCGACGACTCTTCGAAGGACTGGTGAGGGCAGCGAGATGACCACCACAACACTTATCAACCCGGCCGACGAGACCGTGATCGGCACGATCGAGCACACAACGCTCGAGCAGGTCGACGAGGCGATCGCGCGGGCGACACTCGCCCAGGTCGGCTGGGCCGCACTCGCGCCCGCCGATCGCGCCGCCGCGCTGCGCCGGTTCGCGGCCGCCGTCGACGGCGCGATCGATAGCCTTGCGGCCCTCGAGGTGACGAACTCCGGGCATCCGATCGGGCAGGCGCGCTGGGAGGCCGGCCACGTGCGCGACGTGCTGAACTACTACGCCGCCGCCCCCGAGCGGATGCTCGGCCAGCAGATCCCCGTCGCCGGCGGCATCAACGTGACCTTCCTCGAGCCGATCGGGGTCGTCGGCATCATCGTGCCGTGGAACTTTCCGATGACGATTGCGAGCTGGGGGTTCGCACCCGCGCTCGCCGCAGGCAACGCCGTCGTGCTGAAGCCCGCGGAATGGACCCCGCTCACCGCGATCCGGCTCGGCGAGCTCGCACTCCAGGCGGGGCTGCCTGCCGGCCTGTTCCAGGTGCTGCCCGGCACGGGGTCGGTCGTCGGCGAGCGGTTCGTCACGCACCCCGGGGTCGGCAAGATCGTCTTCACCGGTTCGACCAAGGTCGGCAAGCACGTGATGGCCGGATGCTCGGAGCAGGTCAAGGCAGTCACGCTCGAGCTCGGTGGCAAGAGCGCCAACGTGGTGTTCGCCGACTCCGACCTCGAGAAGGCCGCAGCGACCGCCCCCTACTCCGTGTTCGAGAACGCCGGCCAGGACTGCTGCGCGCGCAGCCGGATCCTGGTGCAGCGGAGCGTGTTCGACCGGTTCCTCGAGCTGCTCGAGCCCGCGGTGAAGGCCGTGAAGGTGGGCCAGCCCGGCGACGCCGACACGGAGATGGGACCGCTCGTCTCACGCACCCACTTCGATTCGGTCGCGGCCTACGTTCCCGATGACGCGAGCGTCGCCTTCCGCGGCAGCGCGCCCGCCGGCCCCGGCTTCTGGTTCCCACCGACCGTTCTGCTGCCGGCATCCGACACCGACCGCACGGTCACCGACGAGATCTTCGGCCCCGTCGTCACGGTGCAGGCCTTCGACGACGAAGCCGACGCGATCAGGATGGCCAACGCGAGCCAGTACGGTCTCTCTGGCTCGGTCTGGACCCGCGATCTCGGCCGCGCCCTGCGCGTCTCGCGCGGTATCGCGGCCGGCAACCTCTCGGTCAACTCCAACTCCTCGGTGCGCTACTCGACCCCGTTCGGCGGGTTCAAGCAGAGCGGACTCGGGCGGGAGCTCGGGCCGGATGCCGCGGAGGCGTTCACCGAGACCAAGAACGTCTTCATCTCGACCGTCGATTGAACCAGGAGAAGCCATGACAGTCACACCTCTCGATCTCACCCAGCGCCTCGCCGGTCGGGTGGCGGTCATCACCGGCGGCGCGAGCGGAATCGGCCTCGCGACGGCGCGGCGCCTCGCGGCCGAGGGCGCGAAGGTCGTGATCGGCGACCTCGACGTCGCGACCGGCACCGCTGCGGCCAAGGAGGCCGGCGGTATCTTCGTGCAGGTCGACGTGACCGACGAGGCCCAGGTCGACAAGCTGTTCGCGGCGGCGGACGAGGAGTACGGATCGGTCGACATCGCCTTCAACAACGCCGGCATCTCACCGCCCGACGACGACTCGATCGAGACCACCGAGCTGCCGGCCTGGCAGAAGGTGCAGGACGTCAACCTCAAGTCGGTGTATCTGTGCTGCCGCGCGGCGCTGCGCTACATGGTGCCGCAGCGCAGCGGCTCGATCATCAACACCGCCTCCTTCGTCGCCGTGATGGGGTCGTCCACGAGCCAGATCTCGTACACCGCATCGAAGGGCGGGGTGCTCGCGATGAGCCGCGAACTCGGCGTGCAGTTTGCCAGGCAGGGCATCCGGGTGAACGCCCTGTGCCCCGGCCCCGTCGACACCCCGCTGCTGCGCGAGCTGTTCGCGAAGGATACCGAGCGCGCGCAACGGCGCCTCGTTCACATCCCCATTGGCCGGTTCGCCCGTGCCGACGAGCTCGCGGCCGCCGTGGCGTTCCTCGCGAGCGACGATTCCTCGTTCATGACCGCGACAACGTTCATGGTCGACGGCGGCATCAGTGCCGCCTACGTGACACCCTTGTAGACATGTCCGATCCCGGGGGAGAGCTGCATCCGACGGTCGCCGACGACGCGCTGTTCCGGCCGGTGCGGGCCGGCAATGCGTTCGAGGACACCGTCGCGCGTCTGCTGCAGGCGATCCGCCTCGGCATCGTCGCGCCCGGCGAGGCGCTGCCGCCCGAACGCGACCTGGCCGCCCGCTTCGCGGTGAGCCGCGACACCGTGCGCGAGGCGATCAGGTCGCTCGCCGACGCGGGCTTCGTGGTGTCGAAGCGGGGAAGGTACGGAGGCACCTTCGTGTGCGAGTCCCTGCCGCCGCGCGGGGTCGCGAACGCGGTCGAGGAGGCGGCGCCGCCGCACGAGGAGATCACGGCGGCCGAGATCGACGACGTGCTGGGCCTGCGCGAGATCCTCGAGACGGGCGGTGCGCGCGCATCCGCCGCCCGACCCCTGGCGGCGGCCGAGCGCGACATGCTGTGGACGCGTCTGCAGGAGACCGCCGCCTCGCCGGTGGGCGACGACTACCGGCGGCTGGACTCCCGGCTGCACCTCACCATCGCTGAGCTCGCCGGCTCGCCATCGCTCGTACCGCTCATCGCCGACAACCGCACGCGGGTGAACGACCTGCTCGACCGGATCCCGCTGCTCGAGCCCAACATCGCGCACTCCAACCAGCAGCACCAGGCGATCGTGATCGCGATCCTCACCGGCGACGCCGAGCTCGCTGAGAGCACTATGCGGGAGCACCTCGACGGGTCCGCGGCCCTGCTGCGCGGGTTCCTCGCCTGAGTCCCGGTTTAATGGTCGCGTGCCCATCGCACGATCCGACCGAAGAGGAACCGCCATGCCAGAACTGAGCCCGTTGCTCGAGGTGGCAGTCGCCGTCGTCGCCGCGGTTGCCGCAGCCATCGTCATCACCGCGGTTGCCGCGCTCGCCCTGCGGCTCGCCGGGCGGCGCAAGGCCTGGCCCAAGGTGCTCGTGGCGCGCGCGCGCATCCCGTTCCGCATCACCCTCACGGTCGCTCTCGTCTGGATCGCGGTCGAACTCACGCTGCCGGACGGAGACTGGCGGTTTGTGGTGACCCTCGGCTTCCGAGTCGCCTTCATCATTTCGGTGGCGTGGCTCATCGGCGCCGCCGCGATTTTCCTTGAGGACCTGGGCCTCGGCCGCTACCGGCTCGACGTGCCTGACAACCGCGTCGCCCGGCGGATGCAGACTCAGATGGCGCTTCTGCGCCGGCTCACGGTCGTGGTCGTGGTCATCCTCGCCCTCGGCGCGATCCTGCTGAGCTTCCCCGGCGTCGAAGCCCTCGGCGCGAGCATCCTCGCCTCGGCCGGACTCCTCAGCATCGTCGCGGGACTCGCGGCCCAGTCGAGCCTCGCCAACGTCTTCGCGGGGATCCAGCTCGCCTTCAGCGACGCGATCCGCATCGACGACGTCGTCGTGGTGGAGGAGGAGTGGGGACGGATCGAGGAGATCACCCTCACCTACATCGTCGTGCACCTATGGGACGACCGGCGCCTCGTGCTGCCGTCGACCTGGTTCACGACGAACCCCTTCCAGAACTGGACGAGGCGAACCTCCGAACTGCTCGGCGCCGTCGAGTTCGATCTCGACTGGACTGTCTCGCCCGACCGCATCCGGGAGGAGCTGACCCGCATCCTCGCCGGCACCGAACTGTGGGACGGCCGGGTGTCGGTGCTGCAGGTCACGGATGCCGTCGGCGGGTACGTGCGCGTGCGGATCCTCGTGACTGCCGTCGACGCCCCAACCCTGTTCGACCTGCGCTGCCTCGTGCGCGAGGAGATCGTGGCGTGGCTCACCCGCGAGAGCCCCGAGTCGGTGCCGCGCGACCGGGTGCAGCTCAGCCGGCCGGATGCCCCGGCGGATCGGCATCCGGTAACGGCACAGCCCGAGCCCACCAAACACACAGGGACGACCGCCCGTGGGGGCGGACTGTTCACCGGGGACGAGGACGCCAAGGCCCGGGCCGGCAACTTCACGGGTACTATCTCGCTCCCGGCGGAGGAGCCCGACGAGGGAAGTGACGGGCGCACGGCTTAGGGACTCAAATGCCCCCGCGCGGGTGCATCCCTCTCGCGGCACTCTTGGCACCCTCTGCCCAATAGGATGCGATGGGAAGGGGGGAGCATGGGCTTGGGGGTGCTACACCACGGCGAGGGGTCCCACGTCTTCCGGCCCAAGCAGAACCTCTGGTCGGCCGCCTGGGTCATCTGGTTCGCCATCACGATCCCGCTGTTCCTGACCCTCTACGTGCTCACCATGCACGACGGGCGCTGGGTGCCGTTTCTCGCCGCCCACATCGGGCTGTTGCTGTTGTTCGCTGCGGTGGGGCAACGGCTGAAGGGAGCTGGCGTCGCACTCGCCCCCGATGGCATCCGCGAGCGCGCCTATTTGGGCAGGGTAGTGTTCACGCCGGTCGACCTGGTGGCGTCCGTCATCGTGATCCAGGTGTTCGATTCGCTGAGCAACGAGATCTCGCACCAGCTGTTCATGCTTGACGCCGACGGGCGCACAGTGCTGCGGTTGCGGGGCCAGCTCTGGCACCGCGCCGACCTGACGCGCATCACGAGCTTCTACTCGGTACCGGTTCACGCGCCGAACGAGGTGCTGACCTGGCGCGAGGTGCGACGCGACCACGGCAGCAAGCTGTCCTGGTTCGAGCGTCACGCGCTGCTGACCCGCGCGCTGCTCGTGCTCGGGTTCCTCTCGATCGCGGTTCCCTCCTACGCCGGCATCATGGCCGCGATCAGGTGAGGGTCAGTCCTCGTTCGCCTCGTCGAGAACTGTTCCGATCGCGATCGCGAGCGACAGCGCCCAGCTGACCCACATGAGCGCCACGCGCCAGTCGCGCGGCCCCTGCCTGGTCATCTGCAGCGTGCTCCAGCCGCTGAACAGCGCGCTGATGACGCTGCTGCTGAAAATGAACTTGCGCACGGGACCTCCAGAGATCGTGAGAATTCAACGCTACCCCGTTCGATCCCTGCGAAAAAGCCGAGAAACTGACCGACCGGACAGTCCCTGACCGATCGGTCAGATAATCTCGGGGGATGTCCAGCGCCAGCGATCTGCGAGAAATCGCGCTCACCGAGTTTTCGACTGCCGGATACGCGGGAACATCAATCCACAGAATCGCGGATGCCGCGGGGTTGTCGAAATCGGCCGTGCTGTACCACTTCGGATCGAAGGAGATCCTGCTCGACGCCGCCATCCGGCCCGCGATCGACGAACTGGAGTCGATCCTCGCCGAGCTCGAGTCGACCCCGTTCACGACCCAGTTTCTCGGGGCGTTCCTCGACCGGTTCGTGGATTTCCTGTTCGCACACCGCCTCGAGGTGAACATGTTCATCAACCAGGGCCCGTCGCTCGTCGATGTTCCGGTCGTCGACAGAGCCAACGACCTCGTGCGCCGGCTGGCGACCCACGTCACCTCCACCACGGCATCCGTCGAGGAGGAGATGCGCTTTGCGATCTCGCTCGGCGGCGCGGCCTACATGCTCTGCACCGAGCAGTCGCTCGGACTTGAGGCCGCCCCGATCGGCGAGGCCAAGACTGCGCTGATCACCATCCTGACCGAACTGTTGGCGCCAATCGGCGTGCGCCAGGGCGACTGAGAAACGGACCCGAACCGACATGGCCACCCTCCTCTACCGCCTCGGACGCTTCTCCTACCGGCGGGCCTGGCCCGTCATCGGCGTCTGGCTCGTGCTCTTCGTCGGCATCCTCGGGGGCGGATTCGCCCTCGGCGGCCAAACCCAGGAGTCGTTCGCGATCCCGGGGACCGAATCGCAGGATGCCCTGGACCGGCTCGATGCAGTGTTCCCCCAGGTCGCGGGCGCGAGTGCCCAGGCGATCCTCGTGGCGCCGGACGGCTCCTCGATCACCGACGAACGCTTCGCGGAGCCGATCGCGGAGATGGTGTCGAGCATCGCCGCCGTCGACGGGATCGACTCCGCCATCGGGCCGTTCGACGAGTACGCGGGCGTCGCAGTCACCGACGACGAGCAGATGGCCCGGGTCCAGGTGCAGTTCGAGGGCAGGTCGGAGGAGGTCACCCCGGCCATGCTCGACGACCTCACCGGCACGTCCGGCATCGGCGAGGAGGCGGGGCTCCGGGTCGAATACGGCGGCCAGGTGTTCCAGGACAACACCTTCGGCATCACGATCTCCGAGGTGTTCGGGGTGATCTTCGCCGGACTCGTGCTACTCATCACCTTCGGATCGCTCCGCGCCGCGGGGATGCCGCTGCTCAGCGCCCTCATCGGGGTCGGGATCGTGATCGGAGGCATCACCGCGGTGTCGGCCTTCACGACCGTCTCGAGCACCGCGCCGCTGCTCGCCCTCATGATCGGGCTTGCGGTCGGCATCGACTACTCGCTCTTCATCCTGTCGCGGCATCGCAACCAGCTAGCCGAGGGGGAGGATCCGGAAGAGTCGGCCGGGATCGCCGTCGGCACCGCCGGCAGTGCTGTCGTGTTCGCGGGCATCACCGTCATCATCGCGCTCCTCGGGCTGCTCGTCGTCGGCATCCCCTTCCTCAGCGTGATGGGCATCGGAGCGGCCTTCGCCGTGCTCGTCGCCATCGCCGTCGCCACCACCCTCCTGCCCGCCATCCTCGGCCTGGCGAAGGGGCGCCTCGCCCCGAAGCCCGGCTCGCGCGCCCACCGGCGAGCGCTCGCGCACGACGACCCGAACGCGAAGCCGGCCATGGGCCTGCGCTGGGTCCGGCTCGTGATGAAGGCCCCCATCCTCGCCACGATCGGCGTCGTTGCCATCCTCGGCACCCTCGCGATCCCGGCTCTCAGCCTCGACCTGAACCTGCCCGACGGCGGCTCGGAGCCAGCAGGCAGCACCCAGCGGGAGGCCTACGAGCTCGTGAGCGATGGCTTCGGCCCCGGCTTCAACGGTCCGCTCGTCATCGCGGTCGACATCACCCAGACGACAGACATCCTCGAGGACCTCGACGGGATCGGCGCCACGCTCCGCAGCCTCGACGACGTAGCGAACGTGAGCCAGGGCATCCCGGATGTCGGACTGGTCACGGCCATCATTCAGGTCACCCCCGAGAGCGCCCCGGATGCCGCGGAGACGAAGGCGCTCGTGCAGGCGATCCGCGACCTCGCCCCGGAGATCGAGGAGGAGTTCGGCACGACGATCGCTGTGACCGGCGCGACCGCGGTCGGAATCGACATCTCGAACCGGCTCACCAATGCCCTCGTGCCATTCGGGCTCATCGTCGTCGGGCTCTCGATTGTGCTGCTGATGATGGTCTTCCGCTCCGTGCTGGTGCCGATCAAGGCGGCCCTCGGGTTCCTCCTGTCGGTGATCGCGTCGTTCGGCGTGGTCGTCGCGATCTTCCAGTGGGGGTGGCTCAGCGAGCTCATCGGCGTCGAGAACCCCGGCCCGATCATCAGCTTCCTGCCGATCCTGCTGATGGCGGTGCTCTTCGGCCTCGCGATGGACTACGAGGTCTTCCTCGTCTCAGGCATGCGCGAGGAGTACGTGAAGACCGGAGACGCGAGGTTCGCGGTCGCGCGGGGCTTCGGCAACGGGGCACGAGTCGTCACGGCCGCTGCACTGATCATGTTCTTCGTGTTCTTCGCGTTCGTGCCCGAGGGGACGGGAACGATCCAGCCGATCGCCCTGGGACTTGCCGTCGGCATCGCCTTCGACGCCTTCCTCGTGCGTATGACGCTCGTGCCCGCGATCATGACCCTCCTCGGCCGGTCGGCGTGGTGGTTGCCGAACTGGCTCAGCCGAGCCCTGCCGAACATGGACATCGAGGGGGAGAGCCTGCGGGAGCACCGCCATGGCCTCGACTGGACGGCGACCCAGGGCGGCGCGGCGATCAGCGCCGAGCTGCTCGTCGCCGGATCCGGCGGCTACCGGGTGAGCCCGCTCAGCCTCAGCATCCCGCCGGGCAGCCTCGTTCTTGCGAGCGGGCACCCGGCAGATCGCCGCGTCGTCGCGGCGACCATCGCCGGCCGGGTCTCGCCGGTCAGCGGACGCGCGCAGGTGGCCGGTCTCCCGTTGCCCTCCGAGATGGCCGGGGTCAGCCGCCTCGTCGCGATCGCCGACATCGGCAGCCGCACGGGGAGCACGGTGAGCTACGGCCGTCTTCTCACCGAGCGACTCCGGCTCACTCAGCCCTGGTACCGGGCGCGATCGATCGCCGCTCAGACGCGCCGCTGGATCGACCAGGTCAACCAGACCCTCGCGGATGCCGGGGCGGCGTCTGGCATCGCCATCAGCTCCGACTCGATCGTCGACACCCTCCCGCAGCTCGAGCGCTCCGCGGCGATCGCCGCAGTCGCGGTCGCCGAGGGCACGCCCGTCGTCATCCTGGACCAGCTCGAGGCTTTCGCCTCGGACGATGACGCGCGCGTGTTCCTCGAGACGGTCTCCCGGCTCGCCGCCGACACGACGACCATCGTCGTCGGGTCGCCGGTCGCCCGCGACCTCGCCGACCGGCACGTTGCCCGCTCCCGCCCGATGCTGCACGTCGACCTCTCCTCGCCCGCGCAGCCGCACCCGCATCCGCATCCGCATCCACACCCGCATCCGATCGACATCAGAGGAGGCGCGCTGTGAGCACGCCCGTTTCCGGCCCCCGCCGCGGCCTGTGGGGGCCCAGGATCGCAGTCCTCGCCGTCATCCTCATCCCGCTGGCGTTCTCCGGCCTCGTCGTCGGCTCGCTCTCCCAGGCGGACTCCTCACTCGACCGGATCCCGGCCGCCGTGGTCAACTCCGACGAACTCATCATGCAGACCGCCGCCGACGGAACCGAGACCCCGATCTTCGCCGGACGGCAGCTCGTCACCGAGCTCACCGGGGCGGGCAGCGCGGGCTTCGACTGGGTCGTCACCAACGCAGAGGATGCCGAGGACTCCCTCGCGAACGGCGAGGTGTACGCCGTGCTGACGGTGCCGGACGACTTCTCCGAATCGATCCTGTCGCTTCAGTCGGACGAGCCGCGGCAGGCGGAGATCTCCATCCGCACCGACGACGCCCACAGCTACCTCTCCGGGGCGGTCGCGCAGACGGTCGGCGACAGCATGGTGTCGGCCTTCGGGCGGGAAATCACCGCCCAGTACATCGCGGGCATCTACTCCAGCATCGGGGAGTTCGGAGGGTCCCTCGGCACCGCCGCGAACGGTGCAAGCGATCTCGCGAGCGGCGCGAGCTCGCTCGGCTCCGGCCTCGGCTCCCTCGCCACCGGCGCGGCCTCCGCCCAGACCGGGGCAGCCGGCGTAGCCGACGGCATCGCCGACTACACCTCGGGTGTCGGCTCCCTCAGCGGCGGCCTCAACCAGCTGCGCGCCGGCGCCGGTGGGCTCACGAGCATCAGCGACGGGGTCGACGCGTTCACCGGGGGAGTCTCGCAGCTCGCCGCCGGAATCGCCGGTGCGAACGCCCAGCTGGACGACGCGGATCCGGCCAACGACGAGGCTGCCCGGGCAACCCTCGCCGCGCTGTCCGGTCAGCTGTCCCAGACCGCGGCGGGCGGAGGCGCGCTCGCTTCGCAGACCCGTGGCGGCATCGAGGGCATCCAGGGCGGGATAGCGAGCAGCGCCGACGGGGCGTCTGCGCTCGCCGCGGGAGGTGCCGACCTTGACGCTGGCGCTGCGTCGCTCGCCGGGGCGATCGGGTCGCTCAGTACGGGAGTCGCGGATGCGTCGGGTGGCGCCTCCGAGCTCGCCACGGGGGCCGCGGAACTCGCCGAGGGTCTCCGGCAGGGGGCCGACGCCGTGCCCCCGATGGAGGGCGACGCCAGCACCGAGGCAGCCTCCGTCGCCGCCGAGCCCGTCACCCTCGTGGTCGACCGGAACAACGAGGTCGCGAGCATCGGCCAGATCGTCGCGACATTCTTTGTGCCACTTGGCCTGTGGGTCGGGGCGCTCGCGGTGTTCCTCGTGCTGCGCCCGGTCTCGCGGGTCGCCCTCGCCTCGACCGCGGGCACCGGCCGTCTCGTCGGCGCGACCCTGCTGCGGGCATTCGCGATCACGATCGCCCAGGCCCTCCTGCTCGTCGCATTGCTGCACACCGCGCTCGGCGTCGGCTGGGCACTGCTGCCGGCGACCCTCGGGCTCTCGGCTCTCATGGCGCTCGCGTTCACTGCGTTCCACTACCTGCTCACGGTGGGGCTCGGCCGCGGAGGGCTCGTGATCTCGCTTCTCATGCTCGCGGTTCAGGTGACTGCGACCGGAGGCCTCTACCCGGTGCAGCTCATCGCCGAGCCATTCCAGGCGATCAGCCCACTACTGCCGCTGACGTATGGCGTTTCGGGAATGCAAGCGATCATTGCGGGGGGCAGCCTCGGCGCGGTGGTCGTGGCGGCTCTCGTGATGGTCGGCTTCGGGCTGGTGAGCGCGCTCGGGTCGGTGCTCGTCGTGCGCAGCATCCGCCGTTCACGCTCGCTGGGCCTGCTCGCGGTGCCCGCCTAGGCCCCTCAACGCCGCTGGCTTTCATCATTCAGGAGATGGGAGGCCGGTGGGCTTTCATCATTCAGGAGATGGGAGGCCGATGGGCTTTCATAATTCAGGAGATGCAATGTGTGGCGGCTGCATCATTCACGAGATTTGGATGCAAAGGGCCCGCCTGACCGGGGGAGTGCGCTGTGATTTCAGGGGCACAGTGCCGCAGCAGCGAATAAAATCCTGAATTGTGAAAGCCGCCAGGGACTCCATCTCCTGAATTATGAAAGCTGTGACTGGCTCCATCTCCTGAATTATGAAAGGCACGGCGACCTGTCGGCGAGGTGCCGGCGACCTGGCGGCGAGGGGAGCCGCGCGGTCGGCTGATATCGTGGAATGTGCTTATCTCGCGACTACACGCGGCACTTAGCTGAGGAGAGAGCACAAATGACCCAGACCATCGACGAGCGCGAGCAGTACGACTTCGTCGTCGTCTCCAACCGCCTGCCGGTCGACCGAGTGGTGAGGCCCGACGGGTCCGCGCACTGGCAGCCGTCACCCGGCGGGCTGGTGACCGCCCTCGAGCCGGTCATGCAGACCAAGGGGGGAGCCTGGATCGGCTGGTCGGGCCAGCCCGACCTCGACTTCGAACCGTTCGACAGCAACGGCATCCGGGTCGTGCCGGTGCGGCTGAGTGCCCTCGAGGTCGAGCACTACTACGAGGGCTTCTCGAACGGCACTGTCTGGCCGCTGTACCACGACGTCATCGCGCCCCCCATCTTCCACCGGGACTGGTGGGAGACTTACGTCAAGGTCAACCAGAGGTTCGCCGAGGCCGCGGCGAGCAGCTGCAACAGCGGCGGCACCGTATGGGTGCACGACTACCAGCTCCAGCTCGTCCCGAAGATGCTGCGTGCACTGCGGCCCGACCTCACGATCGGGTTCTTCAACCACATCCCGTTTCCGCCGTACGGCATCTACTCGCAGCTGCCGTGGCGCACGCAGATCGTGGAGGGCCTGCTGGGCGCGGATGTCATCGGGTTCCAGCGTCTCGCCGATGCCAACAACTTCTCCCGGGCGGTCCGGCGGCTCAAGGGCTTCGTCACGAAGAACCCCATCATCGAGGTGCCCCTCGTCGACGAGTCCGAGGGGGTCAGGGCGCACGCACCGGTGCGGAAGGGGCAGCAGTTCCGCACTGTCGTCGCGCGCCACTTCCCGATCTCGATCGACAGCGCAGCCTGGGAGAAGCTCGCCCGCAGCCCCTCCGTTCAGGCGCGGGCGAAGCAGATCCGCGAGGACCTCGGAAACCCGAGGTCAATCCTGCTCGGCGTCGACCGGCTCGACTACACCAAGGGGATCGGCCACCGGCTCAAGGCCTTCGGCGAGCTCCTCTCCGACGAAAGCCTGACGATCGAAGACGCGACGCTCGTGCAGATCGCCAGCCCGAGCCGCGAACGGGTACGCACCTACATGGAGCTGCGGGACGAGATCGAACTGACGGTCGGGCGCATCAACGGCGACTTCGCGACGATCAGCCACACCGCCATCAGCTACCACCACCACGGCTATCCGCGCGAGGAGATGGTGGCGCTGTACCTCGCCGCCGACATCATGCTCGTCACCGCGCTCCGCGACGGTATGAACCTCGTCGCCAAGGAGTATGTCGCCACGCGCTTCGACGACGACGGCGTGCTCATTCTCAGCGAGTTCGCCGGAGCCGCCGACGAGCTCAAGCGCGCCCTGCTCATCAACCCGCACGACATCGACGGGCTCAAGGAGACGATCCTCGCGGCCATGGCGATGCCCAAGCGCGACCGCCAGGCGCGCATGCGCGCACTGCGCAAGCGCGTGCTCGAGAACGACGTCGATAAGTGGTCGACGGAGTTCTTACGCGTTCTCACCACGAGCCGCTCGCGCGGCAGGAAAGACTGATCCCCCACCCCATGGTCGACGTCGACTCTCCCCCCGCCTTCTCGAGCCTGCCCGAACCGCTCATCGGGGCGATGCGCGAACTGGCCCGCACCAAGCGCCTCCTCGTCGCGCTCGACTTCGATGGCACGCTCGCCCCCGAGGTCGATGAGCCGGAGCAGGCGCGGGCGACCCCCGAGGCACGCAAGGCCGTGCTACGACTGCTCGAGATGCCCAACACCAGAGTCGCCCTCGTCTCCGGGCGCGCGATCGGCAGCCTGGAGCAGGTCGCGGACCTGCCCGACCATGCCCTCCTGATCGGATCGCACGGGATAGAGCTCCGACTCGACACCCCCGACGTGCGGCTCAACCTCAGCAGCGACGAGCTCGAGCGCCGCGGTGAGCTGAACCGCGTGCTCACGGATGTCGTCGAGGACCTCGACGAAGTGTGGATCGAGTCGAAGCCCGCCGGTTTCGCGCTGCACACACGCCTCGCGACGGCTGAGGACAGCAGGATCGCCCACCTCGTCGCCCGACGAGAGACATCCGCGGAGTTCGACGACCTCACCGTTCGCGAGGGCAAGAACGTGCTCGAGTTCTCGGTGCGCTCGACCACCAAGGGCGAGGCGATCGAGCACCTGCGCGAATACACGGGTGCCACGGCTGTGTTCTTCGCCGGCGACGACGTCACCGACGAGGATGCATTCGCCGCTCTCGAGCCCGACGACCTCGGGCTCAAGAGCGGCGAGGGCGCGACGCTCGCAAACTACCGGGTGCCCGGGCCGAAGGATGTCGCGCGCGCCCTGGCGCTCCTGGCCGACCTGCGCGAGGGAGACGTGCACGAGCAGTGAGTGGCGAATCGTGCGGATAGAATAAACTAGCGGCCCTCGTAGGGATCCCCCGGGTGCTCCCCAGAGACGTGCACCCGCCGCCCTGACGCCCTGGGAGGCAATCCGTGATTGCTCTCATCGCCGCGTTCGGGCTCGTCCCACTGCTGATTCTTCCGCTCGCCCGTCGGCTCGGCCGGCGCGTGTTCTTTGTTGCGGCCCTCGTGCCGCTCGCGGCCCTGGTGCACGCGCTCGTGCTCGGACCCGCCGTTGTCGGCGGCGAGGTTGTTGCCGAGAGCTACTCGTGGATTCCCGAGCTCTCGGTCGCTCTGGCCGTGAGGCTCGACGTGCTGTCGTGGGTGATGGTGCTGATCGTCACGGGCGTCGGGGCCCTTGTGCTTGTGTATTGCGCGAGCTACTTCCGCGACGAGGAGGTCGGACTCGGCCGGTTCGCCGCGATCCTCCTCGCCTTCGCCGGTGCGATGTACGGACTTGTCATCGCCGACGACGTCTTCCTGCTCTTCGTGTTCTGGGAGGCCACGAGCGTCTTCTCCTACCTGCTCATCGGCCACTACACGAGGTCGAAAACCAGCCGCACCGCCGCGCTCCAGGCGCTCCTC
Organism: Marisediminicola antarctica; assembly: GCF_009930795.1. Taxonomy (GTDB): domain Bacteria; phylum Actinomycetota; class Actinomycetes; order Actinomycetales; family Microbacteriaceae; genus Marisediminicola; species Marisediminicola antarctica. The sequence continues at coordinate 3,237,170 of NZ_CP017146.1, read as the reverse complement.
GTGACGACCCTCGGCGGCCTCGTCATGCTCGTCGGCCTCGTCCTCCTTGCGGTCGAGACCGGCACGTCGAGCCTCGCCCAGATCATCGCACTGGCACCGGATGGTCCGCTGGTCACGACGGCGATCGTGCTGGTGCTGGTCGGTGCGCTGTCGAAGTCCGCGATCGTTCCGTTCCACTTCTGGCTCCCGGCCGCCATGGCGGCGCCCACGCCGGTAAGCGCGTACCTGCACGCTGCGGCCATGGTGAAGGGGGGCATCTACCTCATCGCGAGGATGGCCCCCGGCTTCGCCGAGATGCCCGGCTGGCGCGAGATCCTCGTGACGTTGGGCGTCGTGACGATGCTGATCGGCGGGCTCACCGCCCTCAGGCAATTCGACCTCAAGCTCGTGCTCGCGCACGGAACGGTCAGCCAGCTCGGATTCCTCACGGTGGTCGTCGGCTACGGAACCCGCGACTCCGCGCTCGCCGGACTCGCCCTCCTCCTCGCCCACGCCCTGTTCAAGTCGACGCTCTTCCTCTCGATCGGCATCGTGGACCACGACGCGGGCACGCGAGACCTGCGAAAGATCTCCGGGCTCGGTCGCAGGTCGCCAGTGCTCGCGGCCGTCGTGCTCGTCGCTCTCGCCTCGATGGCCGGACTGCCTCCGACACTCGGGTTCGTCGCCAAGGAGGCGGTCTTCACCTCGCTCCTCGAGGAGGGGCTCGCCGGGGCGCCGCTCGCCTGGCTCGCCCTTGTGGGCGTCGCGCTCGGCTCCGTGCTGACGGTCGCCTACTCCGCCAGGTTCTTCTGGGGCGCCTTCGCCAGAAAGCCGGGCGTCGAGGACGTGGGGCCGGTGGCGCGCAACGCCTGGTTCCTGACCCCGCCCGCGATACTCGCGGCCACGGGCCTCGCGCTCGGCCTGCTTGCGCCGCTGGTGGACGGCTGGCTGTCGGGCTACTCCACCCCGTTCGAGCCGGATGCCGCAGACCCCTACTACCTCGCCCTCTGGCACGGCCTCGAGCCGGCACTGGGCATCTCGGCGGTCACCCTCGCCGTCGGCCTCGCAATGTTCTGGAAGCGCGATGCTGTCTTCGGCGCCCAGGGGCGGGTGCGGACCGGCATCTCGGCCGGTGACGGCTATGTCGCGACGGTGCGGTTCATCGATCGCACCGCCGCGCGCACGACGAGCCTCACCCAGCGCGGCTCGCTGCCGTTCTACCTCGGCGTCATCCTGCTCGTCTTCATCACCGCGGTGGGGGCAGCCCTGATCGGCAACCGAACCTGGCCGGACGGCATCCGGCTCTGGGACTCGGCGGCGCAGGTCGGAATCGGGCTTGTCATGGTCGTCGCCGCCGTCGCGGCAACCCGCGCGGGGAAGAGGTTCCAGGCGGTGCTGCTCGTCGGTGTCACGGGCTTCGGCATGTCCGCCCTCTTCGCCCTGCAGGGTGCGCCGGACCTCGCCCTGACCCAGGCCCTCGTCGAGATCGTCACCCTCGTCGCCTTCGTGCTCGTGCTGCGGCGGCTCCCGGCGAGGCTCGGTCACCGGCACGGAACCGCGAATCGCGGCATCCGCGCGTTCATTGCGATCGCTGTCGGCGTCATCATGGGCCTGGTGGTCATCGTGGCGCTCGGGGCGAGGACCGAATTGCCGATCTCGCTCGCCTGGCCGGAGCTTGCTTTCGTCGAAGCCCACGGCCGCAACGTCGTGAACGTCGCCCTCGTCGACATCCGCGGGTGGGACACGATGGGCGAGTTGTCGGTCATCATCGCCGCCGCCACCGGCGTCGCGAGCCTCATCTTCATCAGCGGGCGCGCCGACGACCTGCCGCGAGTGCGGCGCAGTCAGGCCCAGGCCACGTTCAGGGCCAGCCGGCAGAGGGCGATCGAGCGGGCGGGTGCCTCATCGGCCCGCACCCCGTGGCTGCTCGCCGGACGGGACATCGCTCCGGAGAACCGGTCGATCCTGCTCGAGGTCGTCGTGCGCCTCACGTTCCACGCCATCATCGTCGTCTCGGTCTACCTACTCTTCTCCGGACATAACGCGCCCGGAGGCGGATTTGCCGGCGGCACCGTCGCGGGCCTCGCCCTCGTCGCCCGCTACCTCGCGGGCGGACGCCGAGAGCTCGGCGCTGCGGCCCCGATCAACGCGGGCAAGATGCTCGGCTCGGGGCTGGTGCTCGCCGCAGGCGCGGCTGCCGTGCCGATCCTCTTCGGCGCCGACGCCCTCACCTCCAGCTACATCGAAGGAGTGGTGTGGCCCTTCGGCGACGTCGAGTTCGTCACCTCCACGATCTTCGACATCGGGGTCTACCTCGTGGTCATCGGCCTCGTGCTCGACGTGCTGCGCAGCCTCGGCGCCGAGGTGGACAGGCAGCAGGAGGCCGACGTCGAGTCGAACAGTGCGCCAGCCGAGGAGGTGGCGTCGTGACCGTCTCGCTCGTGCTCGTGCTCATCATGGTGGTGCTGTACTCGAGTGGTATCTACCTCATGCTCGAGAGAAGCCTGACGCGGGTGATACTCGGCTTCCTGCTGGTCGGGAACGCCACAAACCTGTTGCTGCTGATTGTTGCGGGCAAGGCCGGGGTCGCGCCCATCGTCGGCGGCGGGGTCGCGGCCGAGGAGATGAGCGACCCACTGCCCCAGGCGCTCATCCTCACGGCGATCGTGATCACCTTCGGCGTCTCGGCCTTCCTGCTCGGCCTGCTGTACCGCTCCTGGCGCCTGTCGGCCGGAGACAGCCTGGTGGACGACGCCGCAGACGTCGCCATGCGCTCGGAATCGTCCACCATGAACGAGGGCGGGCCGGATTCGGAGCCGTCCGATACCGAGTTCGATGCCGGGTCGGAGGCCCCTCGATGACCGCCCTGGTGCCCCTCGTCGTGCTCCTGCCCCTGCTCGGGGCCGCCGCAGCGCTCATTTCCGGCCGCCGGCCGGGGCTGCAAAGGGTGCTGACCGTCATCGTGCTCGCGGCGGTGCTTGCGGTGAGCATCGTGCTGCTCGTGGCGGTGGATGCCGGTGGCCCACTCGTCGTCGAGCTCGGCGGCTGGCAGGCCCCATTCGGCATCGTGCTCGTCGTCGACCGCCTGTCGGCCCTCATGCTCGTCGTCTCCGCGACGGTGCTGCTCGCCGTGCTCGTCTTCTCGGTTGGCCAGGGCCTCGCTGACGGCGACCAGGACACCCCGGTATCGATCTACTACCCGACCTACCTCATCCTCGCGACCGGCGTCTTCAACGCCTTCATCGCGGGCGACCTGTTCAACCTCTACGTCGGGTTCGAGATCCTCCTCGTCGCGAGCTACGTGCTCATCACCCTCGGTGGTACCGAGCAGCGCATCCGCGCGGGCACAACCTATATCGTCGTGAGCCTCGTGTCGTCACTGCTGTTCCTCGCCTCGATCGCGATGATCTACGGCGCGGTGGGAACGGTCAACATCGCCCAGATCTCCCAACGGATGAACGACATCCCGGTCGACGTTCAGGTCATTCTGCACGTGTGCCTGCTCGTCGCGTTCGGGATCAAGGCGGCCGTTTTCCCGCTCTCGTTCTGGCTGCCCGACTCCTACCCGACCGCCCCCGCGCCGGTCACGGCGGTATTCGCGGGCCTGCTGACCAAGGTGGGCGTGTACGCGATCATCCGGGCGGAGACGGTGATCTTCCCCGGCACCGAGCTCAACCAGGCGCTGCTCGTTGTCGCGTTGCTCACCATGATCGTCGGCGTGCTCGGCGCCGTCGCCCAGGCGGACATCAAACGGGTGCTCTCGTTCACCCTCGTGAGTCACATCGGGTACATGGTGCTCGGCGTCGCGCTTGGCACCGCCGCGGGGACCTCGGCCGCAATCTTCTACATCGTGCACCACATTGTGGTTCAGTCGACCCTCTTCCTCGCCGCCGGACTCATCGAGCGGCAGGGCGGCAGCACCTCGATCAACAAACTGGGAGGCATGCTCAAGGCGGCACCGCTCATCGCCGTTCTCTTCTTCGTGCCCGCGCTCAACCTCGGCGGCATTCCCCCGTTCTCCGGCTTCATCGGCAAGCTCGCGCTGTTCCAGGCGAGCGCCGAGCAGGGCACCCCGCTCACCTACGTGCTCATCGGGGCGGGCGCACTCGTCTCGCTACTCACCCTCTATACCCTTGTGCGCATCTGGACGCTCGTCTTCTGGCGCCCGGCCAGCGACGTCGAGAACTACGACTCGGATCTGGTCGCCAACCTCTCGGAGGCCCCAGGGGACACGGCCACGCAGACGGTGCGGACGACGCCGCGCCTGATGGTCGCAGCGACCGCGGCGATGGTCGCGGTGAGCCTCGCCCTGACAGTCTTCGCGGGGCCTCTCTACGCGCTGAGCACCCGGGCTGGAGAGAACCTCGAAGGACCGTCGTTCTACATCGACATCGTCTTCCCCGGAGATATCGATGACTGAGCCGGCGAACGAGCGCGAGCTGCGACAGGAGGCACGGGCGAGCATTGTGCACCAGCTTCCCTTGCTGTTCGCCCTGGTAGTGCTCTGGATGCTTCTGTGGGGAGCGGTGTCGTGGCTCAACCTGGTCACCGGCCTCATCCTCGCGATTGTCGTGACCCGTGTGTTCTACCTGCCGCCCGTCGAGCTGTCGGGCCGGTTCAATCCGTTCTGGTTGGCGGTGTTCGTCGGCCAGTTTCTCGCCGAGCTGTTCGTCGCCTCGTTCCAGGTGGCGTTCCTCGCGCTGCGCCCGCGACGGATCAGCAGAAACTCCATCGTCGAGGTGCAGCTGCGTACCAGGAGCGACCTCATCATGACCGTTGTGGCGATCGCGATGTCGCTCATGCCCGGATCGCTAGTGATCGAGTCCGACCGGATGCGTTCGCGTATCTACCTCCATGCGCTGAACACTGAGGACCGGCAGGGCGTCGAGGATGTGCGGACCAAGACACTCCAACTGGAGCGGCTGCTCGTGCGCTCCTTCGGCTCCGTCGACGACATCGAAAGGACTCGCAAGTGAACTCCGTAGTCATCTCTGTGATCTACATCACAATCGGAGTCATGTTCACGGTCGGCGCGCTCGCCAGCGTCTACCGGGTCGTGCGCGGACCCTCCCTCATCGACAGGGTTATCGCCTCCGACGTGCTCCTGACGACGCTCATCCTCGCGGCCGGGGCGGAGATGGTCTACAACGGCCACACGCGCTCGATCCCGCTGATGGTGGCGCTCGCCGCGACGGCGGTGCTCGGCAGCATCGCCGTGGCCCGCCACGTCTCGCCGAAGGACTCCGCGAAGGCGAATCCGTGAGCTTCGACGACATCCTCGACATTGTCTCCGCCGTCCTCGTGCTCGGCGGCGCGTTCCTCACGCTTGCCGCTGGCGTGGGCCTGATCCGGTTCCCCGACGCGCTGAGCGGCCTGCACGCCGCTACCAAGCCGCAGATCCTCGGGCTCATCCTCGTGGTCCTGGCGATCGCAATCGAGGCGCGAAGCTGGACCACACTCCTCGCTCTCGTGCCCGTCGTGCTGTTCCAGATGCTCGTGGCCCCAATCGCGGCGCACATGATCGGGCGGGCAGGCTACCGCACCGGCGACTTCCGACCCGAGCTGTCCCTCGTCGACGAGCTCGCCGACGACATCGACCTCGCCACGCGGGAAGCTGAACGTTCGTCGAGGCCGCGGCGCTCGTAAGGTTGCGGGGCCGAAGGAGTTCTACACTCGTACCATGCCAGACAGCGCCAGCACCCAGCCCGACATGAAGCCCCGATCCCGCGTCGTTACTGACGGGATCGAAGCGACCACCTCCCGGGGGATGCTCCGCGCGGTCGGAATGGGAGATGCGGACTGGGACAAGCCCCAGATCGGTATCGCGAGCTCATGGAACGAAATCACCCCGTGCAACCTCTCGCTCGACCGCCTCGCCCAGGCATCCAAAGAAGGCGTGCACGGTGGCGGCGGATACCCGCTGCAGTTCGGCACCATCTCCGTCTCGGACGGCATCTCGATGGGGCACGAGGGCATGCACTTCTCCCTCGTCAGCCGTGAGGTCATCGCCGACTCGGTCGAGGTGGTCATGCAGGCCGAGCGTCTCGACGGCTCGGTGCTGCTCGCCGGCTGCGACAAGTCGCTGCCGGGCATGCTGATGGCCGCCGCGCGCCTCGACCTCGCCTCGGTGTTTCTGTACGCCGGGTCGATCGCGCCGGGCTGGGTCAAGCTCAGCGACGGTACCGAGAAGGACATCACGATCATCGACTCGTTCGAGGCCGTCGGCGCCGTCAAGGCCGGCCGGATGAGCGAAGAAGATGCCAAGCGCATCGAGTGCGCCTTCGCCCCCGGCGAGGGTGCCTGCGGCGGAATGTACACCGCGAACACGATGGCGAGCGTCGCCGAGGCGCTCGGCATGAGCCTCCCCGGGTCGGCGAGCCCGGCCTCTGCTGACCGGCGCCGCGACTATTACGCGCACCGCTCCGGCGAGGCCGTCGTCAACCTGATCCGCCTGGGGATCACCGCCCGCGACATCATGACCAAGAAGGCGTTCGAGAACGCCATCGCCATCGTCATGGTCTACGGCGGGTCGACCAACGCCGTGCTGCACCTGCTGGCGATCGCGAACGAGGCCGAAGTCGACCTGACCCTTGCCGACTTCAACCGAATCGCCGACAAGGTGCCGCACCTCGGCGACCTCAAGCCCTTCGGCAAGTACGTCATGAACGACGTCGACCGGCACGGGGGAGTGCCCGTCGTCATGCGTGCCCTGCTCGACGCCGGGCTGCTGCACGGCGACGCCCTGACGGTGACGGGCAAGACCCTTGCCGAGAACCTCGCCGAGCTCGACCCGGAGCCGCTAGACGGTGAGGTGGTGCGCACCCTCGACAACCCCATCCACTCCACCGGCGGTCTCAGCGTGCTGCACGGAAGTCTCGCCCCGGAGGGCGCCGTCGTCAAGACCGCCGGCTTCGACCTCGACGTGTTCGAGGGTCCCGCCCGCGTGTTCGAGCGGGAGCGCGAAGCGATGGATGCGCTCACCGAGGGCAAGATCGGCAAGGGCGACGTCGTCGTCATCCGCTACGAGGGCCCCAAGGGTGGGCCGGGCATGCGGGAGATGCTCGCGATCACGGCCGCCATCAAGGGAGCCGGGCTCGGGAAAGATGTATTACTCTTGACCGACGGACGATTCTCAGGGGGCACAACCGGCCTGTGCATCGGCCACATAGCTCCCGAAGCGGTCGATGCAGGTCCGATCGCCTTCGTGCGCGATGGTGATCTGATACGGGTCGATATCGCAGCTCGCACCCTCGACGTACTGGTCGAGGACTCCGAGCTGGAAGCTCGCCGCAACGGTTGGGCTCCGCTTCCTCCCCGCTACACCCGTGGTGTGCTCGCGAAATACTCACGCCTGGTCCGCTCCGCTGCAGTCGGCGCGGTTACCGGCTGAGAATCGTCGGGCAGCGCGGCGCCCCTCACCATTCGACGCACGAGTGACAAAGGATTTTCACCATGTCCACCGATCAAACTTCAGCGACGGCCTCTCGCCCCGCGCGGCCGGCGACCCCGACGGCACCGGGGCCGATCATCCTCACCGGCTCCGGCGCGATTCTCAAGTCGCTTGAGAAGCTCGGCATCACCGACGTCTTCGGGCTCCCCGGCGGCGCCATCATGCCGTTCTACGACGAGCTCATGTCGTCGGAGGGCATCCGGCACATCCTCGTCCGGCACGAACAGGGCGCAGGGCACGCCGCTGAGGGCTACGCGTCGTCGAGCGGACGCCTCGGTGTCGCGATCGCGACGTCCGGCCCTGGAGCCACGAACCTCGTCACCGCGATCGCCGACGCGCACATGGACTCCGTGCCGCTGCTCGCGATCACCGGACAGGTCTTCTCCACGTCGATGGGGACGGATGCCTTCCAGGAAGTCGACATCGTGGGAATCACGATGCCGATCACCAAGCACTCCTTCCTTGTCACGAAGCCGGAGGACATCCCGGCAACAATCGCTGCCGCCGTGCTCATCGCGACGACCGGGCGCCCCGGCCCCGTGCTCGTCGACGTCACGAAGGACTGCCAGCAGGCGAGCGCCCCGTTCATCTGGCCACCGAAGATCGACCTGCCCGGCTACCGCCCGGTCACCAAGGCGCACGGCAAGCAGATCCAGGCTGCGGCGCAGCTTTTCGTCGAGGCGAAGCGCCCCGTGCTCTACGTCGGCGGTGGAGTGATCCGCGCGAATGCATCCGAGGAGCTCCTCACCCTCGCCAAGACGACCGGGGCGCCCGTCGTCACGACGCTGATGGCGCGCGGAGCGTTCCCCGACTCCCACGACCAGCATCTCGGGATGCCGGGGATGCACGGCACCGTTCCCGCGGTGCTGTCGCTGCAGGAGTCAGACCTTCTCATCGTGCTCGGCGCCCGGTTCGATGACCGGGTGACCGGCAAGGCGAGCGAGTTCGCCCCACACGCCAAGGTCGTGCATATCGACATCGACCCCGCCGAGATCTCGAAGATCCGCGTCGCAGACGTACCGATCGTCGGCGACGCCAAAGATGTCATCGCGGACCTCACCGTCGCCTACGAGAATGCCGCCCGGCTGCACGCCCCCGACATCACGCAATGGTGGGAGCGCCTCAACGGACTGCGCGAGCAGTACCCGCTCGGGTACGACGAGCCCGAAGACGGACTGCTCTCGCCGCAGTACGTCATCGAGCGGATCGGCGCCATCACGGGGCCGGAGGGCGTCTACGCCTCGGGCGTCGGCCAGCACCAGATGTGGGCAGCCCAGTTCATCAAGTACGAGCGCCCGAACGCGTGGCTCAACTCCGGAGGCGCCGGCACAATGGGCTACGGGGTGCCGGCGGCGATGGGCGCCAAGGTCGCTCAGCCCGACCGCATCGTCTGGGCGATCGACGGCGACGGATGCTTCCAGATGACCAACCAGGAGCTCGCGACCTGCACGATCAACCAGATCCCGATCAAGGTTGCGATCATCAACAACTCCTCGCTCGGCATGGTGCGTCAGTGGCAGACCCTCTTCTATGACGGCCGGCACTCGTTCACCGACCTCAACACCGGTCACGATACCGCGATGATCCCCGACTTCGTGAAGCTCGCCGAGGCGTACGGGGCCCTCGGCATCCGCGTCACGAAGAAGGAAGAGGTGGATGCCGCGATCCGGCTCGCGAACGAGACCAACGACCGACCCGTCGTGATCGACTTCATCGTGAGCCGCGACGCCATGGTGTGGCCGATGGTGCCGCAGGGCGTCGGCAATTCGTCGGTGCAGTACGCCAGAGAGCACGCCCCCGAGTGGGAAGAGGAGTAGAGCCATGACCCACGTACTCTCCCTGCTCGTCGAAGACAAGCCCGGCCTGCTCACGCGCGTCGCCGGCCTGTTCGCGCGCCGCGGCTTCAACATCGAGTCCCTCGCCGTGGGCAAGAGCGAGATCCCGGGGTTGTCCCGCATCACCGTCGTCGTCGACGTCGAGGACCTCCCGCTCGAGCAGGTGACGAAGCAGCTCAACAAGCTCATCAACGTGCTCAAGATCGTCGAGCTCGAGCCGGCGCAGACGGTGGAACGCGAGCACATGCTCATCAAAGTGCGCGTCGACAACTCGACGCGCAGCCAGATCCTCGAGGCGGCGACGCTCTTCCGGGCACGCATCGTCGATGTGGCCACGGACGCCCTCGTCATCGAGGTCACGGGTGACACCCCCAAGGTGCAGGCGCTGCTGCGCGTGCTCGAACCGTACGGCATCAGGGAGATCGCGCAATCCGGCCTCCTCGCCATCGGGCGCGGGCCGAAGAGCATCACCGAACGCATCTACAAGACTTGACCTCACACCACCACCAAAGGAGAACCACCAGTGACCGAGATCGTTTACGACAAAGACGCTGACCTGTCGATCATCCAGGGTAAGAAGGTCGCCGTCATCGGCTACGGCTCGCAGGGTCACGCCCACGCGCTGAACCTTCGCGATTCGGGCGTCGACGTCGTCGTCGGGCTCAAGGAGGGCTCGAAGTCGATTGCCAAGGCCGAGGAGGCCGGCTTCACCGTGCTGCCCTCCGCAGAGGCCGCCGCCTGGGCCGACGTCATCGTCATCCTCGCGCCCGACCAGCACCAGCGCCACCTCTACGCCGACGACATCGCCGCGAACCTCGGCGAGGGCAAGGCCCTCGTCTTCGGCCACGGCTTCAACATCCGCTACGGCTACATCACCGCGCCCGCGGGCGTCGACGTGCTGCTCGTCGCCCCCAAGGGTCCGGGTCACACAGTGCGCCGCGAGTATGAGGCCGGCCGCGGCGTTCCCGTCATCGTCGCCGTCGAGCAGGATGCCTCGGGCTCGGCCTGGGAGCTCGCCTGGTCGTACTCGAAGGCGATCGGCGGCCTTCGCGCCGGCGGCATCAAGACCACCTTCACCGAAGAGACCGAGACCGACCTGTTCGGCGAGCAGGCCGTGCTCTGCGGTGGCACCTCGCAGCTCGTGCAGTACGGCTTCGAGACCCTCATCGAGGCGGGCTACCAGCCGGAGATCGCCTATTTCGAGGTGCTGCACGAGCTCAAGCTCATCGTCGACCTCATGTGGGAGGGCGGTATCGCCAAACAGCGCTGGAGCGTGTCCGACACGGCCGAGTACGGCGACTATGTCTCCGGCCCCCGCGTCATCGACCCGAGCGTCAAGGAGAACATGAAGGCCGTTCTCGCGGACATCCAGTCTGGTGCCTTCGCCGAGCGGTTCATCAAGGACCAGGATGCCGGCGGGCCCGAGTTCCTCGAGCTGCGCGAGAAGGGTGCCGCGCACCCCATCGAGGCGACCGGCCAGAAGCTGCGCGCCCTGTTCGCGTGGAAGCAAGCCGACGCCGACTACACGGACGGCTCCGCCGCCCGCTAAGGACGAGTCACGAACGGGGGAGAGGGCGCGGCGCACACCGCGCCCTCTCCTCGCGTTCGCTGTCCCTGCGGCAACGCCGCCGTCGGCCATACTTGATCAATGGCCTCCGACCGCGACGACGACGCCCTCACCTGGGGCGGCGAGTCCGACGACCCGAGCTACCTCGACGGCGCCGGGTCGACCGCGCCGGCAGACGTCGCGGAGTCGGAGCCGTCGGCGCCGGCATCCGCCACCGCGTCCGCGCTGCTGGTCGCGTACGGCATCTTCGGCGGTGTCTACCTGCTCTACCTGATCGGCTGGGTCATCTCGGTGCAGCGTGACACGTTCACTGCGTCGGGCCTCTTCTTCGAGATCATGTACCAGCTCGGCGAGTTCCTCGCGATCGTCTCGCCCGCCATCTGGTTCGGCCTCGTGCTTCTGCTCACCCGCGGCGGCCGGCCCGCGCTGCGCGTTGCCTGGCTTGTCGCCGGCATCGTGCTGCTCGCCCCCTGGCCGTTCATACTCGGGAGCGTGTCGTGACCGCCGCGAACCCGGATGCCGCCGTTCGACCGCGCTCCGTGCGCGTTGTGTTCCTCGCGGTCGCGATCGGCTTCGGGCTGCTCTACGCCTACGACCTGTTCGAGGCCATCTCCAACACCGTCGGCGTCGTGGCGCAGATTGGCGACTACAACGTGCTGGCCGAGGAGGTCGGGGCCAACGCCGCCACCGTGCCGTGGGCGATTCTGATCGCGAATATCGCGCTCGCGCCAGTGATGTATACCGCCGCGTTCCTCATCGGCCGAAGGCACTCGGTACCGACCGCCGCCCTCGTGTTCGTCGGCGGACTCGCCGTCATCGGCGCCCTGAGTCTGTCGCTCGTCGCGTTGCTCCCGTTGGCCTGAGCTTGTCGCTTGCCGCGTTGGCCTGGGCCACGGCGCAGGTCAGAGGGCGGCGAGCACGACCACGAGAATGAGCGCGAGCTGGGCGAAGTATCGCCGCCAGAACGGGATGGCGATCGCCCCGAACCGATCCGGATGCTCCGCCGCATAGGCGTTCGCCGGGAACACCGCGATCAGAAACAGCACGAGTCCGGCCGCCGCAGCGCCTCTCGTCGCGGGAACGAGCATCCCGATTCCGCCCGCGATCTCGCAGATACCGGTGAAATAGACCAGCGCGCGAGGGCTCAACAGGCCTGTGCCGCGCAGTCGCGGCGGGATCAGCCGAGCCATGGTTCTGGCTGGTCCGGGCAGGAAATGCGTTACACCCATCGAAACGAAGAGGAGGGCGAGCCCGCCGCGCGCGATCCACTGGGCGGTCTCGATCGCGGCATCCGGCATCTGTCCATCTTGCCTTCTATGGCACGCTCGGCACCGCAGCCGTGCGCCCGCGCCCTAAACTTAGCCCTGTATTTTACAGATCTACCAAAGGACTGCATTCGTGGCAAAGCCGATCGTGTTGATCGCCGAAGAACTTTCCCCCGCTACCGTCGAGGCCCTCGGCCCCGACTTCGACGTGAGGAATGTGGACGGCACCGACCGTCCCGCCCTGCTCGCGGCGCTCGTGGACGCGAGCGCGATCCTCATCAGGTCCGCGACCCAGCTCGACGCCGAGGCGCTCGCCGCCGGGACAAGGCTCAAGGTCATCGCCCGCGCCGGTGTCGGCCTCGACAACGTCGACATCAAGTCCGCGACGACTGCCGGCGTCATGGTCGTCAACGCCCCGACCTCGAACATCATCTCGGCCGCCGAGCTGACGGTCGGGCACATCCTCAGCCTCGCCCGGCACATCCCGCCGGCGCACGCTGCCCTCGCGGTCGGCCAGTGGAAGCGGTCGAAGTACACGGGCATCGAGCTGTACGAGAAGACGATCGGCATCATCGGCCTCGGCCGCATCGGCGCGCTCATCACCGCGCGGATGCAGTCGTTCGGAACGCGCGTCGTCGCCTACGACCCCTACGTCACGGCGGCTCGTGCCCAACAACTCGGTGTGACATTGCTGAGCTTCGACGAGCTGCTGCAGCAGTCCGACTTCATCACCATTCACATGCCGAAGACACCCGAGACGACGGGGATGATCTCCGACGCCCAGCTTGCCCTCATGAAGCCCACCGCGTTCATCGTCAACGTGGCCCGCGGCGGCCTCATCGACGAGGACGCGCTGCACCGCGCCCTCACCACCGGCGTTATCGCCGGCGCCGGACTCGACGTGTTCGTCCACGAGCCGCCGACCGACTCCCCGCTGCTCGCCCTCGACAACGTCATCGTCACCCCGCATCTGGGCGCATCCACCGACGAGGCGCAGGAGAAGGCCGGTGTCTCGGTCGCCAAGTCCGTGCGCCTCGCGCTCGCGGGCGAGCTCGTTCCGGATGCCGTGAACGTGGCCGGTGGAATCATCGACCCGACCGTGCGCCCCGGCATCCCTCTCATGGAGAAGCTCGGGCAGGTGTTCTCCGGTCTCGCCGAGCACAGCCCCATCACGAGCATCCACATTGAGGTGCGAGGCGAGATCGTCGCGCACGACGTCAGCGTGCTCAAGCTCGCGGCGCTCAAGGGCATCTTCACCAACGTCGTCGCCGAGTCGGTCTCGTACGTGAATGCGCCGCTGCTCGCCGAGCTGCGCGGTATCGACGTGCGCCTGATCACAGACAGCACGAGCGACGAGTACCGCAACCTGCTCACGATCCGCGGCGCACTCAGTAGCGGCTCTCAGATCTCGGTGTCGGGCACCCTCACCGGCACGAAGCAGATCGAGAAGATCGTCGAGATCAACGGCTACGACGTCGAGGTTCCGGTCGCAGAGCACCTCATCGTGATGCTCTACGCCGATCGCCCCGGCATCGTCGCGATCTACGGCCGCGAATTCGGCGAGGCCGGCATCAACATCGCCGGCATGCAGATCAGCAGGCGCGAGGCCGGCGGCCAGGCGCTCTCGGTGCTCACCGTCGACTCTCCGGCGCCGGCGGGGCTGCTGGAGTCGGTGCGCATCGCCATCGACGCCGACCTCATGCACGAGATCGATATCGTCACGACCTAGTCGTACGAACTGGTCAGACAACGAAAGAAGGGCCCGGCAAATTCGCCGGGCCCTTCTTCGTGGATTGCTCGTTAGACGAGCGGATCGGTGTCGCTGCGCGTCTCGCGCTGGGTGACCCGATCGGCGCCGCCGTTGTCGACCTGGCGAACGGTCGACACGCTCGAGCGCTTACGCATGACGAGCACGAGCGAGATGATGAACACGACGGCTCCAGCAGCCATCAGGATGTAGCCGACGAGGTCGAGGTTGATGACGCTTGTCTCGAAGTTCAACGCGAACGTCAAGATTGCGCCCACGACGAAGAGGAAGATTCCAGTTCCAATACCCATGTCTTGCGGTCCTTTCGGTCGCCCGTCCGAGCATGGATGCATGCCGATCCGGTGCGATGTGAAGACCCATTCTAACAAATCGGTAAAATTTCGCTCATAATTGGCCGGGAATTTGGTCGCTCGGGCGCCGGATCGGGTCGCCGTGTCCCCTCCGCTACTCTGAAACCATGCCCCGGAAAATCAATCTCGCCGTCATCGCCGGCGATGGTATCGGCCCCGAAGTGATTGCTGAAGCACTCAAGGTGCTACACGCCGCCGTTCCCGCCGACACCACGATCGACGTGACCCACTATCCCTTCGGAGCCGGGCACTACATCGCCACAGGGGAGATCCTCACCGCGGGCGGGCTGGAGGCGCTCGCGCAGCATGACGCCATCCTGCTTGGTGCGGTCGGCGGAGACCCGCGCGACCCCCGGCTCGCCGGCGGCATCATCGAGCGGGGTCTCTTGCTCGGCCTGCGCTTCGCTTTCGACCACTACGTGAACCTGCGGCCGACGACCCTCTTCCCTGGCGTCGCGTCACCGCTCGCGAAGCCCGGCAAGGTTGACTTCGTCGTTGTTCGCGAGGGCACCGAGGGGCCCTACGTGGGCAACGGCGGCGGCATCCGGGTGGGATCGCCGAATGAAGTTGCCAACGAGGTCAGCGTCAACACGGCATTCGGTGTCGAGCGCCTCGTGCGCTTCGCGTTCCGCACCGCCCAGGCCCGGCACGGGCGGCTCACTCTCGTGCACAAGACGAACGTTCTCGTGCACGCGGGGGGACTGTGGCAGCGAACGGTCGACGCTGTCGCCACCGAGTACCCGGACGTCACCGTCGACTACCTGCATGTCGACGCGGCGACGATCTTCCTCGTCACCAATCCGGCTAGGTTTGACACCATCGTCACGGACAACCTCTTTGGCGACATTCTGACCGACCTGGCCGGCGCGATCAGCGGTGGCATCGGGCTGGCGGCCTCGGGCAACATCAACCCCGACGGCGCCTTCCCCAGCATGTTCGAGCCGGTCCACGGATCGGCTCCCGACATCGCGGGCAGGGGAATCGCCGACCCGACTGCGGCGATCCTCTCGGTGGCCATGCTGCTCAGCCACCTCGGATTCACGGACGAGGCGGCGAGAATCGGAACTGCCGTGACGAATGACCTCGCTGGGCGGGGAACCGCCGGGCGCAGCACCACCGAGGTCGGCGACGCGATAGCCCATTCGCTTCGTGCCGCCGTTTCGACCACACACTGAACACCGACGAAGGACCATCATGACCATCGCGACAGGGTTTCCGCTCCCGTTTGACGTCACGCCGTCCGCCGCGCATCGCGCGGCCGCCGAGCGGGACGCGATCCTCGCCGACCCCGGGTTCGGCAAGCACTTCACCGACCACATGGTCGCGATCGACTGGACGATCGACGAGGGCTGGCACGACGCCAGGGTCATCCCGTACGGTCCGCTGCAGCTCGACCCCGCGGCATCCGTGCTGCACTACGCCCAGGAGATTTTCGAAGGACTCAAGGCCTACCGGCACGCGGACGGCTCAATCTGGTCGTTCCGCCCCGAGGCCAACGCCGCGCGCCTGCAGCGCTCGGCGAGGCGCCTGGCGCTCCCGCTGCTGCCCGAGGCCGACTTCGTCGAGTCGCTCCGCCAGATCGTCGCCGCCGACGGCGCCTGGGTGCCGTCGGCGCCAGAGACGAGCCTCTACCTGCGCCCGTTCATGTTCGCGACCGAGAGCTTCCTTGGGGTTCGGGCTGCGCAGGAGGTCGGCTACTTCGTCATTGCCTCTCCGGCCGGCGCCTACTTCGCCAGCGGCGTGCAGCCGGTGTCGATTTGGCTCTCGACGAACTACTCCCGCGCGGGCAAGGGCGGAACGGGCGCCGCGAAGACCGGTGGCAACTACGCCTCGTCGCTGCTGCCCCAGGCTGAAGCGTACGAGCATGGCTGCGCGCAGGTGCTGTTCCTCGACTCGGTGAGCGGCGAGTACATCGAGGAGCTCGGCGGCATGAACGTCGTGCTCGTCTACAAGGACGGCACGCTCGTGACCCCACAGTCCGACAGCATCCTCGAGGGGATCACGAGGGACAGCATCCTGCAGCTCGCGCAGGACCGCGGGCACACGGTCGAACGCCGCCGGGTGCGGCTGTCGGAGTGGGCCGACGGCGTCGCGAGCGGCGACATCGCCGAGGTCTTCGCATGCGGCACGGCCGCAGTGGTGACGCCGATCGCGCGCCTGGTCGGGGAGGGCATCGAGATTGGATCGGCGGATGCTGCGCCGGGTGAGCTGACCCTGTCGCTGCGCCAGGAGCTCACCGACATCCAGTACGGGCGCGCCGAGGACCGCCACGGCTGGATGACGCGCCTCGACGCCTGAGCGTCGCGGCGCCCTCCGCACGGTGTCAGCGCCCGTTTGTGACAATTGCGCCCGGTCGTGCGGACGCCGACGCTACGTGCGGGCGCAGACACCGCGGGTCGCGGCACGCGGTGCGGAACCGGCGGTCCGAACGGGGCTAGGCTCGAAACCGTGAAAATCGCGCGTTTCAGCTCTGGTGGAGATCCTCGTTACGGAATCGTCGACGACGACGACCTTGTAGTCCTCGCCGGAGACCCCATGTTCAGCGGCTTCGACACGACCGGCGAGCGCATCCCGCTCGCCGATGTGAAGCTCCTCGCCCCCGTCATCCCGCGGTCGAAGGTCATCTGTGTCGGCCTCAACTACGCCGACCACAAGGCCGACATGGGCGACGTCGGGCCGAAGAACCCCCTCATCTTTCTGAAGCCCAACACGGCGGTCGTCGGCCCCGGCGATACGATCGTCATCCCGCCGGTCGACGGGCGCATCGTGCACGAGGGCGAGCTCGTCATCGTGATCGGCAAGATCGGCAAACAGATCGCGGCGGCCGACTACGCCGACTACATCTTCGGCTACACGATCGGCAACGACGTGTCGGCGCGCGACGTGATGTTTGCGGACGGCCAGTGGGCCAGGGCCAAGGGCTATGACACCTTCGCACCGATCGGTCCGTGGATTGAGACCGACATCGACGCGCAGAACCTCGCCATCACGACGTTCGTCGACGGCGAGCCGCGCCGGGTCGGCACGACCTCTGACATGATCCACAAGATCCCTGAGATTATCGAGTTCTGCTCGGATGTCTGGACGCTGCTGCCCGGCGACATCATCATGACGGGCACCCCGGCGGGCCTTGGTGGGTTCGTCGATGGCCAGACTGTCGACATCACGATCGAGGGAATCGGCACCCTGTCGAATCCCGCGCGCAACCGCGCCTGAGTCGCGGCCCCGTGACGGCGGCGCGCTGATGGGGCCATCCGTGTTCGGCGACGTATCCGAGGAGTTTCGGCGACACGCCGTGTTGCGCGGCCCCACAGGTCGGCGTGGCGCCGGATCTCCTGCGTTACGTGTTCGGTCGTCGGCCGTGGGTGGCGGATCTCGTGCGTTGCGTACGCGGTGCGGGAGGGCGGATGTTGTCGTTCGACTGCCTGTCTGTCGGGCTGATGGGTGCCTGCCGGCATCTACGGTGCTGGTCCCGGCTTCGTCGGTCCGGGTGTCGCTCTCGGCCTCGTCGCGGCGCGACGTAACCGAGGAGTTGGTGCGACACGCGGTGTCGCGCGGCCCCACAGGTCGGCGTGGCGCCGGATCTCCTGCGTTACGTGTTCCGCGGTCGCTGGCATCCGCGGTCGCGGTCGCGGTCTCGGTGTCGCTCTCGGCCTCGGTCTCGTCGCTGGGCGACGTAACCGAGGAGTTGGTGCGCCACGCCGTGTCGCGCGGCCACCCAGGTCGGCGTGGCGCCGGATCTCCTGCGTTACGTGTTCCGCGGTCGGCCCGTGGCGCCGGATCTCCTGCGTTACGTGTTCGGCGGCGCGGGCGAGCGGATGCTGTGATGCGGGTGGCTGGGTGGCTCGCGTGACCGGCGCCGGAGTGAGAGCCCTCCTGCCGGGGCTCGCGACGGCGGCATCCGCTGTGCTCGTCGCGTGGATGCTGCACCTCGGGCTTCCCTGGCTGCCGATGCTCACCGCGGCTGTCGTGCTCGGCATCGTCGTCGGGCAGCTGCCGTGGTTCGCCCCGGCGCTCGACCACGCGCTGAAGCCCGGAATCCGCTTCTCGGCCAAGACGCTCATGCGCGCGGGCGTCGTGCTGCTCGGGCTGAAGCTCAGCCTCGGCGACATCGCGGGGCTTGGAGCCGTGGCGATCCTGGCGATCGTCGCCCTCGTGATCGTGACCTTCTTCGGAACCTGGGCTCTCGGCATCCTGATGCGCCTGCCGGGCAGTGAGCCGCTGCTGGTCGCGGCCGGCTTCTCGATCTGCGGCGCCTCCGCGATCGGGGCGATGAGCGCGGCGACCCGCAGCAAGCCGGAGGAGCAGGCCACACCGGTCGCCCTCGTCACC
Source organism: Marisediminicola antarctica (assembly GCF_009930795.1). GTDB lineage: Bacteria > Actinomycetota > Actinomycetes > Actinomycetales > Microbacteriaceae > Marisediminicola > Marisediminicola antarctica. The sequence continues at coordinate 3,218,624 of NZ_CP017146.1, read as the reverse complement.
CTTTGCGGAACCCTCGCGATCGCCGTGCTCCCGGCGCTGCAGGCGCCTCTCGGACTGTCCAACGCCGACTTCGGGCACTGGGTCGGAGCGAGCGTGCACGACGTTGGGCAGGTCGTCGCCACCGCGCAGACGGCCGGATCCGCGGCGCTCGCGATCGCCGTCGTGGTCAAGCTCACCCGCGTGCTGATGCTCGCGCCGATGGTGACGGTCGCCTCGGTGGCCGTGCGCCGCCGGGAGGCGGCCTCCGCAGCATCCGCCCGAGCATCCGCCCAGGCCGCCGCAGCATCCACCCCCGGCACCGCTCCGGGAGCCACCCCCGCGGCGAATTCGGACGACCGCGCACAGCCCGCCGCACGCATCCCCGTGATCCCGCTGTTCGTGCTCGGCTTCCTCGCCGCGGTGCTGCTGAACTCCGTCGTGTCCCTGCCGGAGCCCATGCTCGCGGGCGCGGATGCCGTGCAGACGGTGCTGCTCGCCGCCGCACTGTTCGCCCTCGGAACGAGCGTGCGCATCCGCTCCCTGGTCCGCACCGGCTGGCGCGCACTCATCGTCGGGCTCTCCTCCTGGCTGCTCATCGCGGTGCTCGCCTATGCAGCGGTGTGGCTCTGACCCAGCGCCCAGCAGCGGCACCCGGCACGCCGATAGAATCGGGAGTAATATGCCTGCTTCCTTCACCTCCGCATCCGGTAGCGACGTTCGCGTGCGCTTCTGCCCGTCGCCGACCGGAACCCCGCACGTCGGGCTCATCCGCACGGCCCTGTTCAACTGGGCCTACGCGCGCCACACCGGCGGCAAGCTGATCTTCCGCATCGAGGACACGGATGCCGCGCGCGACAGCGAGGAGAGCTACGGGCAGCTGCTCGAGGCGATGAGCTGGCTCGCGCTCGACTGGGACGAGGGCGTCGACGTCGGCGGTCCGCACGGCCCCTACCGGCAGTCGCTGCGCACGGGCATCTACCGCGACATCATCGAGCAGCTGCGCGCGAGCGGGCACCTCTACGAGAGCTTCGCGACGGGCGAGGAGATCGAGGCGCGCAACATCGCCGCCGGCCGCGACCCCAAGCAGGGGTACGACAACTTCGAGCGCGACCTGACCGACGAGCAGCGCGCCGCCCACTTGGAGGAGGGCCGCGTTCCCGCGCTCCGGCTGCGCGTGCCCGACACCGAGCTGTCGTTCGACGACCTCGTGCGCGGCCCGATCACGTTCCCGGTCGGCAGCTTCACCGACTTCGTCGTCGTCCGCCCCAATGGCGCCCCGCTCTACACGTTCGTGAACCCGGTCGACGACGCGCTCATGGGCATCACCCACGTGCTGCGCGGCGAGGACCTGCTCTCGTCCACACCGCGGCAGATCGCGCTGTACCACGCGCTCATCGAGATCGGCGTGGCCACGGCGATCCCGCGCTTCGGACACCTGCCCTACGTGATGGGGGAGGGCAACAAGAAGCTCAGCAAGCGCGACCCGGAGTCGAACCTGTTCCTGCACCGAGACCGCGGCTTCCTGCCCGAGGGGCTGCTCAACTACCTCTCGCTGCTCGGCTGGTCGCTCACCCACGACCGCGACGTGTTCACGACCGAGGAGATGATCGCGGCATTCGACGTCACCGATGTGAACCCGAACCCGGCCCGATTCGACCTCAAGAAGGCCGAGTCGATCAACGGCGACCACATTCGGATGCTGCCGGTCGACGAGTTCGCTCGGCGCCTCGCCCCCTACCTCGGTGAGCTCGTCTCGCTGCCGGAGGACGAGCCGATGCTTCGCGCCGCCGCCCCGCTCGTGCAGGAGCGCATGCAGCTGCTCGGCGAGGCGCCGGGGCTGCTTGCCTTCCTGTTCACCGCAGATGACGAGATCGCCTGGGATGCCGACGCGCTACCCAAGGCGGACGCCCGCCCCACCCTCGACGCCGCGCTCGCCGCGCTGAGCGCGCTCGAGGACTGGACGACGGAGACGACGGAGGATGCCCTGCGCACCGCCCTGATCGACGGCCTCGGCCTCAAGCCACGAATCGCCTTCGGGCCGGTGCGCTCGGCGATCTCGGGTCGCCGGATCAGCCCGCCGCTGTTCGAGTCGATGGAGCTGCTCGGCAAGGCGTCGACGATCGCCCGCATCGAGAGGCTCGCGGCGACCCTATGACCCGCGACACCGTGCCCGAGACGACCGATGGGCTGTACGACGTCGCCGTGATTGGCGCGGGCCCCGGCGGTCTCAGCGCGGCGCTGAACCTCGTGCGCGCGCGTCGCCGCACGATTGTGCTCGACGGCAACCGGCCCCGCAACGCCGCGACCTTCCACTCCCACGGCTTCATCACGCGCGACGGCGTCTCGCCGCTCGAGCTGCGCGGCCTCGCGCGCGAGGAGCTGAAGGAGTACCCGAACTACGAGTACCACCAAACGATGGTGGCGTCGGTCGCGCAGACCGACGAGGGGTTCCTCGTCGCCACGAAGGGACCGGGCTTCACCACAACCGAGTTCCGCGCCCGCACCATCGTGATCGCGACGGGCGTCAGCGAACTCATGCCGGCGCTGCCTACGCTGCGGGCGTTCTACGGCACCAGCATCCACAGCTGCATCGAGTGCGACGGGTACGAGGAGCGCGACAAGGCCATTGCCATCCTCGGCGACACCGATGACCTCGCCGAGCGGGCGATCCTCGCCTCCCAGTGGAGCAGCGACGTCATCGTCTTCGCCGGCGCCACCGGAGGCGTCACCGACGACGAGGAGTCGGAGCTCGCCGCGCGCGGCATCCGGGTCGACCGTCGTACGGTCGTCGATGTCGTCGGCGACCGTACCGGGCTCACCGGCATCCTGCTCGACGACGGCGAGACCGTCGCCCGCGACGCCGCCTTCGTGCGGCCCATCTACGAACCCCGGCTCGGCTACCTCGAGAGCCTCGGCCTTGTTCGGGCAGGCGACGGCTATCTTGCCGTGGATGCCGAGGGGCGCACGTCCCTGACCGGCGTCTACGCCGCCGGCGACTCGGCCTCGCCCGGGCCACGCCAGCTCATCGTCGCGGCGGGCCAGGGGGCGAGGGTCGCCTCGGCGCTCAACCGGGACCTGCTCTCGGTGAGACCGGCCGTCACCGTGACGGGCTGAGCGTGTGGATGCACGGTCGAGTTCGAAGTAGCTCCCCGCGTAGGCTAAAGTAGGGAGTCGGCCCGGCTTCGGCAGGGCCCTGTGGGGTGTGGTGTAATTGGCAACACGGAAGATTCTGATTCTTTTGTTCTTGGTTCGAGTCCAGGCACCCCAGCACTTTTCGCCCTTTTGGCCGCTGATCTGGCCGAAGTAGCTGGCATCCTCGGCTGGCGCTGACATCAGGGCGCTCGCACCAGCCTTCACGGCGCTGCGCCGACGCAGCGCCCCGAAAACCGCGACCCGCCGCGCATTGAACAGATATGATAAAACATATCTAGCATTGGGCTAGACCAAGTATATCGGGGTTGCGATGACCAAACGTAGCGTGCCGCTGCGGCCGCATGTCCAAGACGCGCTCACTGTTTGGGGACAGCTCATTCGTCTGGCCCGGGCCGACCGCGGATGGACTGCAAAGGAACTGGCTGGCCGGGCTAACGTATCTGAGCAGACGGTGCTGGCAGCCGAGGCGGGAGGCCGAGGCACTGCCGTCGGCACCATGATGGACCTCGCCGACCTTGTCGGCGTGCCAATCTTCGGCATCGAGGACCGCTCGGAACTCGCTATCCGCCGCCAGCGCGGGGAGGAGATGCTCGCGCTCATCCCCAGTCGGGTCTACCGCCCAAAGCAGGGAGCTGTCGATGACGACTTCTGAGCGACTCTTCGTCTGGATATGGCTACCGGGGGCAACAGAGCCCGTCGTCGTCGGGGCGGTCACCCAAGAGGGCTCGCTGGTCTCTTTCACGTACGGGCAGAGCTATCTGGCACGACCCGACCGCATCAGCCTTTACACGCCTGAGCTACCGCTCAAGGCAGGGAGGCACGAGCCCGGCGATGGCCTGAACATCGCTGGTGCACTCCGGGACGGTAGCCCAGACCGCTGGGGTCGCGGTGTCATCGAACGTCGGCGCGATGCCGCGCCCAACTCGCTCAGCGAGGTCGACTACATGCTGAGCTCGGGCTCAAACCGCTTCGGCGCGCTTGATTTCCAGCGCAGCCGCGATGCGTACGCAGCCCGAGACGACTCGGCGACTCTCGACGAGCTGCACAGCGCAGCCATCATTCTCGACGAAGGCCGCGAACTCTCGGCAGGCCTCGACGCGGCCCTGCTCCATGGGACCAGTCTGGGCGGTGCCCGACCGAAGGCCACGTTGACGGGCCCCGATGGGAGCGAATGGCTCGCAAAGTTTGCTTCGTCGGATGACCGGGTATTCGCTGCCGTCAACGCGGAGGGGGCGATGCTTGAGCTCGCTCGCCGCGCAGGTATGGATGTGCCGGAGAGCCGAGTCGTTTCCTCGCTCGGCAAAGAGGTGCTCCTCGTCCGCCGTTTCGATCGAGACGGAGGGACCCGCCGTCACGTTGTTTCCGGTCTCACAATGTCGACGACCGATCAGATGTACGCGCGATACGTGTCGTACCCGCAGATTCTCGACGTGCTGCGACAGTACGCCGCTGATCCCGCGCAGCCCGGCCCGGAACTGTTCCGACGCATCGCCATGAACATTGCCATTAGCAACAACGACGACCACGCCCGCAACCACGCAGCATTCTGGAACGGCCAGACACTGACGCTGACACCGGCTTACGACCTCACACCCGGCCAGCGCTCGGGAGATAGCTTCCGTCAGGCGATGGCTTACGGGCGGGACCAGGGTGGGGCGCCGGGCGAGAAGAAATCGAACTTCGCCGCGCTGGTCGCCGAATCCGAGACCTATGGACTGTCGGGCTCAGCAGCCCGTGATGTCGTCGACCAGCTCGTGGCGAGCATCGAGGACAACTGGGACGATGCAGCGGACGCCGCGCGTCTGTCGGCTGCCGACAAGCAGAAGCTCAGGGAGAAGCAGGTGCTGCCGAGGGCGGCATTCTTCGACTAAAGCCGCCAACCGCAGCCGCAGGCACTCCTGCCGCGTCAGGCTGGCGGAGCGGCCCGAACGGGATCGCTAGGCCGGGCCACCGCCCACCGGACCGCCACGCCCTGGCACCTCCTGCACATCCTGCGAGGAGAGAGGGTCGCGGTCGACGACCTCGTCGACATCGTCGGTGGATACGCCGTCCGGCTCTCCGCCCTCCGCAAGCAACGCGCGTTCTGAGGCGTGCGGGGGCAGACCGGAGTCTCCGTGGAGGCCGTCGGCTGCCGTATCAGCGGTCGGTGCCGCATCCACTGCCGGGGACGGGTACGGGGACGGCTTCGGGAAGCCGAGGCGGTGCAGCATCCGCGCCCAGCGCGGCGTCGCGTCGAGGATGCCTCGATCGGACTGATCCTCTACCTCAAGGCCGTAGAAGTCGCCGATGTGGTCGACGAGCTGCGCCCGACGCGCACGGTCGTAGGCGCTGCGCTCGCGACTGAACGCGATGAAGGTCGACCAGCAGATGAGGAGCATCACCACGCTGAAGGGGAGCGCGATGATGATGGCCGCAGTCTGCAAGGCCAGCAGGCCGCCCGAGAGCAGCAGGGAGATTGCGAGCGCCGCGGTGATGAGCGTGAAGAACGTGCGCACGCGCTTCTTCGGGTTGATCTGGCCGCCCGTCGCGATCATGCCCATGACGAGTGCGCCGGAATCCGACGAGGTGACGAAGAAGATCGTGATGAGCAGGATCACGCCGATCGTGAGTACCGGCGTGCCCGGAATGTAGGCGAGCATCTCGAACAGAGCCCCCGCAACGTCGATGCTCCCGTCAGAAGCGACGAGGCTGCCCTCGCCGCTCAGCTCGAGGGCCAGCGCCGTTCCACCGAGCACGCTGAACCACAGGATGCCGATCAGCGTCGGCACGAGGATCACGCCCGCTACGAACTGGCGAACAGTTCGCCCCTTCGAGATGCGCGCGATGAAGATGCCCACGAACGGGGCCCACGAGATCCACCAGCCCCAGTAGAACGAAGTCCAGGATGCCTGCCACGATTCACCGGCCTCCCCGGTGAACGCATTCACGTTGAAGGAGAGGCTCACGAAGTTCTGAATGTAGGCACCGATGGACTGCACGAACTCGCGCAACAGGAAGGTCGTCGGCCCGAAGGCGATCAGGTACAACACGAGCAGGCCAGCGAGAGCGAGGTTGATGCTCGAGAGCCACTTCATGCCTTTTGTCACTCCGGAGAGCACGGAGAGCAGCACGAAGAACGAGATAATCACGATGATCATCACCTGAGAGCCCTGACCCGGCTCCACCAGGTTCGCGGCGTCGAGGCCAGCGCTGATCTGCAGCACACCCAGGCCCAGCGATGTCGCGACGCCGAACAGGGTGCCCACGAGGGCGACCACGTCGATCGTGTTGCCCAAGCCGCCCTGCACCCGTTTGCCGAGCAGAGGCTCTAGCGCCCAGCGAATCGAGATGGGGCGCTTTCGGCGGTGGATGGCGTAGGCCAGCGCGAGCCCGACGATCACATAAATCGACCACGCGTGCACACCCCAGTGCAGGTAGGTCTGACTCAGCGCCTGCTGGGCGATTTGGGAGGGCGTGCCGCTCACTCCCGGTCGCGGGTTCGCGAAGTGGCTGAGCGGCTCGCTGACCCCATAGAACACGAGACCGATGCCCATGCCCGCTGCGAAGAGCAGCGAAAACCAGGCCGGCAGTGAGAACTCGGGCTTGTCGTCGTCCCGGCCGAGCTTGATATCGCCGAATCGGCTGAAACCGAGAAACAGGCTGAATGCCACAAAGAACGCCGAGATCAAGACGTAGTACCAGTTGAACGTGTTGACGATGCCGGACTGAATCGCCCCGAACATCGTCTCGGCGGCACCGGGCGCAACCAGGGCAAACGTGACGAACACGGTCACGATCGCGGCGGCGGGCCAGAATACCCAGCGGTTGACTATCGATTGTTTCGTCTGCTCGGGCATCCCCTCAGGGTACTCCGCGGTGGAGCGGCGGTGGGGTGTCGCTCGCAGCGCGCACGGCAGCAGCGCCGATTCGAATGCCCGGCGCGCACCGCCGGGGTCGAAGTCAACGGCGTCGTCAAACTCTCCCGTGCTGTTCTGTGTCGGGATACACTCGGTGTGTTGTCGGGGTTCTCTGATGACGGGCGGACCCACGGCATCGGTCGAGGATGAGGGAGAATTCGGTGAACGAGTCTGAAGCCGCGTCCGAATGGCTCACCGTGGGGGAGCGCATCCGCGCCTCGCGGGAGGCCGCAGGCATGAGCATTCGCGAGCTCGGGCGCCGCATCGACGTCTCGGCGAGCCACGTCTCCCAGGTCGAGCGGGGGCTGGCCGCCTTCAGCGTTCGCGCGCTCTACAACGTCGTGAGTGCGCTGGGTATCTCGATGGACAGCCTCTTCGAGGAGGCCGTGACGACCGACGGTGAGCGGATCGTGCCGCTCGAGGAGGCCGTCGCGACGGCGCAGAACACGCCGCTCGACGAGGCGGGCATTGTGCTGCGCGGCAACGCCCGCCCGGCGATCCGTCTCAAGTCCGGCCCGCGCTGGGAGCGCCTCACCCCGCGCGCCGAGGACGGCGCCGAGTTCATCGAGGTGGTCTACGACTCCGCGCCCGGGGCCCAGCCGCCGGAGGACTTCATCCGCCACGGCGGGCGCGAGTACGGCGTCATCGTCTCGGGAACGCTCAATGCACAGGTGGGATTCAGCCAGGCACAGATGCAGGTCGGCGACTCGATCGCCTTCGATTCGAGCATCCCGCATCGCTTTTGGAACAGCGGGGCCGAGCCAGTCAGGGCGGTCTGGTTCGTTCTCGACGAGAGAACAGACTCCGTCGCTCCCAGTGTCGCGGCGAGCTCGGCTGAGCGGCATTCCGGCTTCTGACGCCGCGGCCGCTCGAGGTTCTGCCCGTCGACCGACAGTGTTCTCTCGGGAATTACAAAGGTCTTGCTTTCCATTGGATCCAACCGCTAGTGTGGTCCACAGGTTTACACCGCACGTGTAACCCATTCCGCACAACCAATGGAGGTTGACAGTCGTGGCTGATCTCACAGGCAAGGTAATTCTCGTGACCGGGGGAGGTTCCGGCATCGGAGCCGGTATCGCGAAGGTGGTTGCCGAACATGGCGCGCAGGTCGTCATCACCGACATTCGGCTCGAGGCCGCCGAGACCATTGCGACGGAGATCACGTCGGCCGGCGGACTCGCCCTCGGCCTCCAGCACGACGTCACGAGCGGCGATTCCAGCCGCGGTGTCGTGGCGGATGCGACGAAGCGCTTCGGCCGGGTCGATGGACTCGTGAACAACGCCGGCATTTCGAACCGCGTTCCGTTCAACGAGATGGACGAGGACGAGTGGAACCGCGTCATCAATGTGAACCTCAACGGTGTCTTCCACACCACCAGGGCGGTCGTCGACCAGATGATCGAACGCCGCTCCGGACGCATCGTCTCGAACGCCTCCTTCGTGGGGCTCCGCGGCATCCCGCTGTTCAGCCACTACTGTGCGAGCAAATTCGGTGTGATGGGTCTCACCCAGTCGCTCGCCGTTGAGCTCGCCCCCTACGACATCACGGTGAACGCAGTTCTGCCCGGCGTCGTGCGCACGCCGCTCTGGGAGCCGATGCTCGACAAGGCTGCGGCGGCCGATGGCATCACTCGGGAGGAGGCGTGGGCGGGCGCGATCGCGCCGATTCCGCTCGGCCGCCCCCAGGAGCCGGATGACATCGGCGAGGCCGTCGCCTTCCTGCTGTCGGACAAGGCACGCAACATCACGGGCGCATCGATGAACGTCACCGGCGGGCAGCTACTCCACTAGCCCCCGCTCAGTCCGGTCTCACCTGCGGCAAAGGAGCCCAGCACCATGAGTACATCACCAGAGACTCGTACGACTCGAAAGACGGTCATCGAGGCGCACGATATCGTGAAGCGGTTCGGCGGCGCAGTCGCCGTCGACCACGTCAGCATCTCCGTCGGCGCGGGCGAGATCCATGCCGTGGTGGGGGAGAACGGCGCAGGAAAGTCCACGCTGATGCGCATCCTCGCCGGCATCCTGACCCCAGACAACGGCGGGGTCAGCGTCGATGGCGCGGTGCTCGAGCCGGGGGCGAAGGCCTCCCTCGAGGCCGGGATCGCACTCGTGCACCAGGAGCTCAGCCTCATCCCGGAGATGACGGTCGCCGAGAATATTCTTCTCGGGGCGACCCCGACGAAATTCGGCGTGATCGACTCCGCGCGCCAGCGGAAGATCGCCGAGGATGCTCTCGACCAGATCGGTGTCTCGGTCGACCTCAACGAGCGCGTCTCCCGGCTCTCGGTGGCGCTGCGCCAGTTCGTCGAGATTGCCAGAGCGGTGGCCCGCAGCCCGCGGGTGCTCATCCTCGACGAACCGACCGCGACCCTGACCCCGGCCGAGACCGACTACCTGCTCAACATGCTGCAGCGACTGGCAGCCAAGGGACTCGCGATCATCTACATCTCGCACCGGATTCCCGAGGTCTTCCGTATTTGCGAACGCGCGACCATTCTGCGCGACGGTAAGGTCGTCGATAACCTGATTATCGCCGAGACCACGCCGAACGCGGTGATCGACAAGATGGTCGGCCGGGAGCTCAAGCTCGACCTGCAGACCCGCCGCGTCGCGAACCCGGGGGCCGTCGTGCTCTCCGCTCGCGGCATCAGGGCGTTCCGGGTCAACGGCATTGATCTCGACGTGCGCGCGGGGGAGATCGTCGGCATAGGCGGACTTGTCGGGGCGGGACGCAGCGAGCTCGTGCGGGCGATCATCGGGGTGGACCCCCGAACGGCCGGCACGGCCACGATCACCGTCGACGGCCAGACCAAGAATATCCAGGGCTACGGGAGCGCGGTGCGGGCCGGCATCGGGTTCATCCCCGAAGAGCGCCGAACCGAGGGGCTCGCGCTCGAGATGAGCGTCGCCGACAACATCACACTGCCCAACCGTGCCTTCCTCTCGAAGGGAGGGTTCCTTCAGCGCGGGAAGATCACCGAGTTTGCCACCCGGCTTGCGGCCGAGGTGGGACTGAGGCCGCCCGAGGTGGGGCGCGACGCAGGCCAGTACAGCGGCGGCAACCAGCAGAAGGTCGTGATCGCGAAGTGGCTCGGCCGTGAGCCGAAGCTCATCGTGCTCGACGAACCCACCCGCGGGGTCGATGTCGGCGCCAAGGCCGAGATCCACCGGCTGCTGCGCGGGCTCGCCGACGGAGGGACCGCGGTGCTGGTGATCAGCTCCGACCTTCCCGAGCTCCTCGAACTGTCCGACGTCATCCATGTCGTGAGAGACGGACGCATTATGGGCACGCTCTCGCCCGACGAAGCAAACGAACGGTCGGTCATGGCATTGGCCGCGGGAGAAAAGGTGGCGAGTTCCTCATGACCGAGTCCGGAACGCAACTGAAGGCGGCACCCCCAAACGGTGCGCCCGTCGAAGGAATCGTGAAGCGGCAGGGCAGCGTGATCACGTGGATCGCCAGTCGTGGCATCTTCATCTTCACAGGGGTCCTGCTGGTCTTCTCGGTTATCTTCGTGAACGGGTTCGCCAGCTCGGTGAACATCATCGACGTGTTCCACCGAGCCTCGGCCATCGGAATCGTCGCCATCGGCATGACGTTCGTGGTGATCAGCGCCAACTACATCGACCTTTCGGTCGTCGCGCAGGTCGCCACCGCGGGCGTGATCCTTCTGGCGCTGAGTCCTACCTACGGGGTGGTCGGGGCGATGGCGATTGCCCTGTTCTTCGCGCTGCTGTACGGCGTGGTGAACGGCGTCTCGGTCGGTTTCCTCAAGGCGAACGCGGTGGTGGTCACCCTCGGCACCACCGGGATCGGCGCCGGCATCCTGAGCCTGCTCACGACCGGCACCATCTATTACGGTCCGGAGAACGGACCGATTGACGCCTTCGGCGACGCCAGGGTGGGACCGTTCCCGCTCAGCGCCTTTGTGCTCATCGTTGTCGCCGTCATCGCGAGCATCGTGCTCTCGCGCACCAAGTTCGGGTTCATGATCCGCTCCTACGGCTCGAACAAGCAGGCCACGCGGCTCGCCGGGGTGAACAGCGGTGGAGTCGTCGTCGGCGCCTTCGTGCTTACCTCGATCGCCGCGATGATCGCCGGATTCGTGCTCGCGGCCTACTCCAACACCGCAGTGGCGACGATGAGCGAGGGCTTCGACTTCCGGGCACTCGCCGCCGTGATCATCGGTGGCAACAGCCTGTTCGGTGGACGCGGCAGCATCCTGCGCACCTTCCTGGGCGTCATCTTCATCAGCGTGCTGTCGAACATCCTGGTCCTCTCCGGGTTCTCCTTCGCCTGGCAACAACTGGTCACCGGCGCCGTCATCGTCTTCGCGGTGGCGCTGGACGCCCTGGCACGAAAGGCAGAAAAGCGATGAGTACCATCATGAAGCTGCAGGAAACGCAGACCGGCACCTGGAACCGGGTGAAGAACGCGGTCGCCCGCCGCACCGAGGGCAGGGCCGTCATCCTGCTCATCCTCGTGGTCGGCGTCATCGCCGTGCAGCAGCCGATCGTCTTCAACGCCTACGGTGTCAGCCTCGCCCGGGTCGCGCTCGTCGGCCTCGTCGCGCTGGGACTTACCCTCGTGGTACTTCAGGGTGAACTCGACCTGAGCGTCGGCAGCACCCTCGCGCTCACCGGCGTGGTCGTCGCATCCATCCCCGATCTTGGCCTCGGCATCATCGCCGGCCTCGTCACGGGCGTGGCGATAGGAGCTCTCAACGCGTTCCTGATCGTGGTGGTCGGGGTGAACTCGTTCATCGCGACCCTCGGCACGCTCTTCGCCCTCCGCGGACTCGCGTTCGTGATGAGCGATGGGCGACCGGTGAGGATCACGGACATCGACTCGGCGCTCGTCTTCGGCCGGGAGTTGCTCGGGCCGATCACCCCACGCGTTCTCATCTTCATCCTGCTGTTCGTCATGCTGCAGTTCTTCATCTCGAAGATGCGCGCAGGCCGCGAGTTCTACGCTGTCGGCGGCAACCGGCAGGCAGCAATTGATGCCGGTATCCCGGTCAAGCTGCGCCTGTTCACCTCCTTCATGCTGTGCGGGTTCGTGGCGGCGCTCGCCGGCGTCATCAACACGCTCGAGCTGACCGCAGCGGATCCCACGGCGGGGTCCACGGTGCTACTGGCGAGTTTCGCCGCCGTCATCATCGGCGGCAACCTGCTCAACGGCGGCCGAGGGTCACTCGTCGGAACCCTGATCGGCGCCTTCGCCCTCGGCCTCATGCAGGTGGGGCTCACCTTCGCCGGAGCGGACCGCGAGGTGCAGGACGTGCTCATCGGCATCGTGCTGCTCGTGGCCATCACGACCGACCCCAACAATCTTCGTGCTCTCTCCAGGCGCCTCCAGGGGCTCGTGCGAGGAAAAACGAACCAGCAGGCGTAGCCCTGCACCCCAGTCACCACCCGGGTGACGAATCACAGAAGCGACAAAGAAAGAGGCACGAAATGCGAAACTCCCGCACTGTACTCGTGAGTGTGTTCGCTGTAGCCGGACTCGCGCTCAGCGGGTGCGCGTCCGGCGGCACCGGCGGCACCGACGACGCTGGCGATGCATCCGCCGACGGCTACAACGTCTACGCGCTCCTTCCCCAGGGCAATGACCAGCCCTACGGAACCAACTACCTCAAGGCTATGAATGCGGCCGCCGATGAGATGGGGGTCAACCTCACCATCACGAATGCCGAGTACGACGCCGCGAAGCAGGCGAACGAGTGCTCCGTCGCGATCGCGTCCAAGCCCGACGGAATCATTCTCTGGCCGGCGGCCGTCGACACCATCCGCCCGTGCCTCGAGGCGGCCAAGGCCGCCGGGATCCCGGTGAACGCGTCGAACTCCGATGTGCTGCCCGAGGACAAGGACCTTGTCGGCACCTACACCGGACCCTCCAACGAGGAGGTCGGCCGCGGAGCAGCGAAGCTCATCGGCGACGTCCTCGGAGACGCCGGTGGAAGCATCATCATCATCCAGGGCCTTTCCGGCAACTCCACCGCCATCGACCGCGAGGCGGGCTTCCGCGATGAGCTCGCGTCGAGCTACCCCAACGTCGAGGTCATCGGCCAGCAGCCCGGCGACTGGGCGAAGGATGTGGCGCTGACCGTCACGTCAGAGCTGTTCACGAGCCTCGGCGAGGAGAACATCGACGCGATCTACGCCGTCGACGACACGATGGCCGCAGGAGCGATCGAGGCCATGGAGAACCGCGGTATCGACCCGACCACCATCCCGGTCGTCGGCACGGGCAACACCGAACTGGGCCAGCCCAACGTTCTCTCGGGCAAGCAGTACGCGACCCTGTTCCAGTCTCCGGTCTGGGACGGTGAGAACGCCGTCAAGTACATCGTCGAGGCGATCGAAGGGAACACGCTCGAAGCCAACTACTTCATGCCGATCCCCGAGGTGACGAAGGAGAACGCGGCCGACTACCCCGCCGAGTGGTAGCACAAGCCTGAGGGTCCCGGGTGGGCGCCCGAACGCGCCCACCCGGCACCGTCCTAATCACCACCGTCTAGGAGATGCACCATGACCATGTCTTTCGAACTCGCGCCGCCGACGGCGCCAGCGCTGGACTTCGACAACCGGATGATCCCGGCGCCCGGCCACATGTCGGTCGACTACGAACAGCGCGTCGACTTCGGCCGGTTGCGCGACTACCGGCTGGGGCGGGCGATGCGCTCGCTCGAGGCGAGCGACTGCGGGGCTTTCCTGCTCTTCGACTTCTACAACATCCGCTACACGACCCAGACCTGGATCGGCGGCGCCCTCGGCGACAAGATGTCGCGCTACGCCTTGCTCACCAGGGACGGCAAGCCCCACCTCTGGGACTTCGGCTCGGCTGCCAAGCACCACCGCATGTTCTCGCCGTGGCTCGAGCAGGACCACTGCCACGCCGGAATGCTCGGCCTGCGCGGTGCCGTCGCCCCCGAGGCGGGCCTGATGCGCGACGCCGTGAAGGTGATCAAGGGCCTCTTGACGGATGCGGGCGTCGCCGACCAGCCCGTCGGTGTGGACATCGTCGAGCCGGCGTTCCTGTTCGAGATGCAGGCTCAGGGGCTCAAGGTCGTCGACATCCAACAGTCGATGCTCGATGCCCGCTCGATCAAGTCGGTCGACGAGATCATGCTGCTCAGCCAGGCCGCGGCGATGGTCGACGGTGTCTACCAGGACATCTCCGAGGCGCTGCGCCCCGGCATCCGCGAGAACGAGATCGTCGCTCTTGCGAGCAAGCGGCTCTACGAGATGGGATCGGACCAGGTCGAGGCGATCAACGCGGTCTCGGGCGAGCGCTGCAACCCGCATCCGCACAACTTCTCCGACCGCCTCATCCGACCGGGAGACCAGGCGTTCTTCGACATCATCCACTCCTTCAACGGGTACCGTACCTGCTACTACCGCACCTTCTCGGTCGGCAGCTCGACCCCGAGCCAGCACGACGCGTACACCAAGGCGCGGGAATGGATGGACGCCGCAATCAACAAGGTCGCCGACGGCGTGGGCACTGACGAGGTCGCGCTGCTCTGGCCGAAGGCGACCGATCTGGGCTTCGCGAACGAGATGGAGGCGTTCGGCCTGCAGTTTGGGCACGGCCTCGGCCTCGGGCTGCACGAGCGGCCGATCATCTCGAGGCTCAACAGCCTCGAGCATCCGGTCGAGATCAAGGCCGGAATGGTCTTCGCACTCGAGACTTACTGCCCAGCCTCCGACGGCGTCTCGGCCGCCCGGATTGAGGAGGAAGTCGTGATCACGAACAACGGCGCGCAGGTGCTCACGAAGTTCCCCGCCCAGGAGCTCTTCGTCGCCAACCCGTACCAGAAGTTCTACTGACCGAGCCGGTGCACACAGAAGGGGCGGGCCCGCGGGCCCGCCCCTTCTGTGTGCCGCCTTCAGCGCCGCCGGATCAGGCTTTCCACACCGTCTTCAGGTTGCAGAACTCCTGGATGCCCGCCGCGGCGAGCTCGCGTCCGTAGCCGGAATCCTTGATGCCGCCGAACGGCAGCTCGGGGTACGACACCGTCATGCCGTTGATGAACACGGCGCCGGCATCCACCGCGCGCACGAAGAACGACTCCTCAGTGGCGTCGCTGGTCCAGACCGAGGAGCTCAGGCCGAAGGTCGTCTGGTTCGCGATCGCGACTGCCTCGTCACGGTCGGCGACCCGGTACAGCGTGGCGACCGGTCCGAAGGCCTCCTCCATCACGAGGCGCATGTCGCTCGTGAGCCCGGCGAGCACGGTCGGTTCGTAGAACCAGCCGGCGCGGTCGGGTGCCCGGCCGCCGGTAACGACCTCGGCACCCTTCGCCACGGCATCCGCCACGAGCTCCGCAATCTCGTCGCGGCCGGTCTCGGTGGCGAGCGGGCCGACGTCGGTGGCCTCGTCCATCGGGTCGCCGACGGTGAGCGCGGCCATCTTCTCGCCGAACAGCCGGGCGAACTCGTCGTACACGTCGGTGTGCACGATGAACCGCTTGCCGGCGATGCAGGATTGACCGTTGTTCGACACCCGCGCCTTCACTGCGGTGCTGGATGCCGCGTCAAGGTCTGCCGAGGGCATGACGATGAACGGGTCGGATCCGCCGAGCTCGAGCACGGCCTTCTTCACCTGCTCGCCGGCGACGGCGGCGACCGAGCGCCCCGCGGGCTCGGAACCGGTGAGGGTCACCGCCTTGACCCGAGGGTCCTGGATCACCGCGGCAACCTCGCGTGCGCCGATGAGAAGGGTGCGGAACGAGCCGGTCGGGAAGCCGCCGCGCTCGAACAGGGTGTCCAGATAGATCGCGGTCTGCGGCACGTTCGAGGCGTGCTTGAGCAGACCCGTGTTGCCAGCCATGAGCGCGGGCGCGGCGAAGCGGATGACCTGCCAGAGCGGGTAGTTCCACGGCATCACCGCGAGCACGACGCCGAGCGGGTCGTACCTCGTCCAGGCGCTGCTCGCGTTGACGGCCGCGGGGTCGGCGAGCTGCTCGTCGGCGAGGAAGTCCGAGGCGTGGTCGGCATAGAAGCGCATGTTCTTCGCACACTTGAGCACCTCCGCCCTCGACTGTGCGATGGGCTTGCCCATCTCCACCGTCAGGAGCGTCGCAAGCTCGTCGAGGTCGCCCTCGATCAGCTCGGCGGCGGCTCGCATCCAGTCGGCCCGCTCGGGGTAGTCGGTGGCGCGCAGGGCCGCGTGGGCGGCATCCGCCTCGCCGATCCGGTGCTCGACCTCGTCGGCGGTGTGTGCCTCGAACTCCTGCTCGGTCAGTCCTGTGGTGGGGTTTACGGTCGCGATCGCCATGGGGTGCCTTTCATTCGGAATGTGCCTCTCGGCTCGTGGGGACGTCGAAGACCTCGGGATGCCGCGCGAGCTGGAGCCGGGTGCGGCGGATGTGTGACTCGACGACGCGCTCGGCGCCGTCGGCGTCACCCTCACGCAAAGCGGTCGTGAGCAGATGGTGCTCATCGTGCATGATCCGCCGACGGTTGTCGTCGAGGAGCATCGTGTAGGCGCGGCGGTAGTACTGGGTGGAGTTCCAGAGCCGGTGCACGAGGTCGCCGAGAATATGGGTGTTGCCCGGCTCGTACGAGGAGAGGTGGAATTCGCGGTCGAGCCGTAGAAACTCCTCGACCTCGGTCGTCTCCTCCATCGCCCTGGCCAGCTCATCGAGGCGGTCGAGCCGGTCGTCGTCGAGGTGGGGCATCGCATAGCGCAGCAGTAGCGGCTCGAGGCGCTCGCGGGTCTGGTAGATCTCCTCGCATTCGGCAAGGGTCAGCCGGTTGACCCAGGCGCCCGTGTTGGCGACGAGGCGCACGAGCCCGTCGGACTCGAGAACGCGCAGGGCCTCACGCACCGGCAGCCTGCTCGCGCCGAACCTCTCGGCGACGTCCTCCTGGCGGATCCTCGTGTCGGGCGGGTAGTCACCGGCGAGGATGCTGGCTCGGATGCTGTCGGCGATGCGGGTGCTCGCGTTGCCGTCACGGGTGGCTGGTTTGCTCATCAGGCAATCCTCACTCGCCGGGCCGCACCGGGTGCCACAGCAGCACCGGCGCGTCCTCCTCGTAGGCCTTGCCGTTCGGGAAGGAGACGAGCTCGAACTGCATCCCCCACGGACTCAGGAAGTAGACCCAGCGCTGGCCCTCGCTGTACCGGGAGCTCGAGGTGGGCTCGCCCAGGATGCGCACGTTGTTGCTGCGCAGGTGCTCGAGCGCCACGTCCAGGTCGTCGACGTAAAAGCCGAGGTGGTGGCCACCGAGGTCGCTGTTACGAGGCTGGGATCGCTGCTCGTCGGCAGCGTCGTACTGGAAGATCTCGAAGTTGGGGCCCGTGCCGCAGCGGTAGAACCGCAGCTCACGCATGATGGTGCGCGGGTGCACGTTCAGGTGGTCGGCCATCCAGGTGCCTGTGTCGTCGCGGTAGGGACCGAGTGTATAGATGCGGTCACAGCCGATCACCCTGACGAAGAAGTCGTCCGCCTCGTCGAGGTCGGGCACGGTGAAGCCGATGTGCTCGGTGCCGCGCAGGCCCGGAATTCCCATGCCAATCCTCCTTGATTGGATCCACTATAACGCGAGAACCGAGAAATTACGGCGTGGGTTTGAGATTTCCTGTTGTGATTGGATGCAATCAAGAAGTATGGTGGGCAGTGGACCCGCCCCGTGACACACGGGCCGACCGATTTTCAATGGAGAAATGAGGAACGATGCCGAAAACGCGCCGATTGGATCCTGCGGCCCCCTGGGTGCAGATCACCACCACGCCCGCGGACTGGAAGGCGGCCGACCCGAAGCTTCTCGCGGCGATGCTCGTCGAACTCCACCTCATCCGTGCCTTCGAGGAGACCGTGCTCGACCTCGCGGGCGAGGGTCTCGTGCACGGACCGGCGCACTCGAGCATCGGCCAGGAGGGCGGCGCCGTCGGCTCCATCGTTGGCCTGAGTTCGACTGACGCCATCAACGGCTCCCACCGAGGCCATCACCAGTTTCTCGCCAAGGCGATCACCCACGTCTCCGCGGGCGAGCTCGACCTGACGAACCTCGTGAGCGAGTCGATCCAGACCGTGCTGCAGCGCACCCTCGCCGAGATCCTCGGCCTCGCCCAGGGCTATTGCGCCGGCCGTGGCGGCTCGATGCACCTGCAGTGGTTCGAGGCGGGCGCCCTCGGCACCAACGCGATCGTCGGCGGCGGGGTGCCGCTTGGCGCCGGCAATGCCTGGGCGCAGAAGCACTCCGGCACGAGCGACATCACGCTCAGCTACTTCGGCGACGGCGCCGTCAACATCGGCTCCGTGCTCGAGACGATGAATCTTGCCGCTGCCTGGAAGCTGCCGTTCGCCTTCATGATCGAGAACAACCTCTACGCCGTGTCGACCACGGTGGCAGAGGCCACC
The DNA here is from genome assembly GCF_009930795.1 of Marisediminicola antarctica. Lineage (GTDB taxonomy): Bacteria > Actinomycetota > Actinomycetes > Actinomycetales > Microbacteriaceae > Marisediminicola > Marisediminicola antarctica. Next base: position 3,200,221 of record NZ_CP017146.1, on the reverse strand, counting down.
GGTGAGCCCCGGCTGTCCGGCCGCGGCCTCGGCTTCGGCATCCCCTCCTGGCGCGTCGACGGAATGGACCCGCTCGCGGTGCATCTCGCGATGCAACAGGCCGGAGAGGTGATGCGCACGGGCGGCGGCCCCGCCGTCGTCGAGCTCGAGGTCTACCGCTTCTTCCACCAGAACGGCGCCTACCCCGGAAGCGCGTTCGGCTATCGCTCGAAGGAAGAGGAGGCCTCGTGGCGTGCCCGCGACCCCCTCGAGCGGGTGGCCAAGGAGATGATCGCCCTCGGGCTCATCGACGAAGCGGGCGTCGCATCCGTTCGGGACCAGGCGCTGGCCGCCATGGCGGATGCCGCCGCGCAGCTCACCGAGGCCGACCCGGACTCGGCCGGCAAGCGCCGCATCCTCCCCGATCTCTGGCCCGACACCGACTTCGTCGACGTCGGTCTGCGCGGCGACACGAGTGAGCTTGCCGAGGCGCGCACCCTCGATCCGCTGGACTACGACGGCGAGGTGGAGCGCAAGAAGTTCGTGGATGCGGTGGCCTCGGTCATGGACCGCCGCATGGGCGAGGACGAGCGGATCGTGCTCATGGGCGAGGACATCCACCGGTTGAGCGGCGGCACGAACGGCGCCACGAAGGGACTGTCGAAGCGCTATCCCGACCGCGTGCTCGGCACGCCGATCAGCGAGAACGCGTTCGCCGGCCTCGGCGGCGGCATGGCGCTCGACGGCCGCTTCCGCCCCGTCGTCGAGTTCATGTACCCCGACTTCCTCTGGGTCGCCGCCGACCAGGTGTTCAACCAGATCGGCAAGGCCCGCCACATGTTCGGCGGCGTGAACCCCGTGCCCCTCGTTCTGCGCACGAAGGTCGCGATGGGCTCCGGCTACGGCTCCCAGCACCTGATGGACCCGGCCGGCATTTTCGCCACGAGCCCGGGCTGGCGCATCGTGGCCCCATCCACGGCGGCCGACTACATCGGCCTGATGAACGCGGCGCTTGCACTGCAGGACCCGGTGCTCGTGATCGAGCACGTCGACCTCTACGGTCAGACCGACGAGGTGCCGACCGGCGACCTCGACTACCAGCTGCCCTTCGGCAAGGCCGGCATCCGCCGCGTCGGCAACGACGTCACGGTCATCAGCTATCTGTCGATGGTGCGTCACAGCCTCGAGGCGGTCGAGCAGACCGGCATCGATGCCGAGGTCATCGACCTGCGCTGGCTCGACGCGGCCTCGCTCGACTGGGACACCATCGGCGAGAGTATCCGCAAGACCAACGCCGTTCTCATCGTCGAACAGGGAGCACGCGGCACCTCGTACGGCGGCTGGCTCGCGGACGAGATCCAGCGACGCTTCTTCGACTGGTTGGACCAGCCGATCGAGCGAGTGACGGGGGGCGAGGCCTCGCCGAGCATCTCCCGCGTTCTGGAGCGGGCCGCGATCGCCCGCACCGAGGAGGTCGTCGCCGGCCTCGAGCGCGTGCGCCGTGGAATGGGAGAGCGCTGATGGCTACCCTGATCCGGATGCCCGAGGTGCTCGCGGGCAGTGAGGATGCCGCAATCCAGACCTGGCTCGTCAGCCTGGGGCAGGCGATCACGGTCGGCGTGCCTCTCGCCGAGGTCGAGACCGAGAAGGCGATCGTCGAATATGCCGCCGAGACCGAGGGCACCGTGCTGCGGTTGCTCGTCGCCGAGGGCGAGGCGGTCGCCGTCGGAACCCCGATTGCGGTCGTCGGCGCCGAGGGCGAGAACATCGACGACGTGTTGGGCGACAGCCCAGCCGCGGCTCCGGTGTCGAACGAGACCGCTCCGGCTGCGGCCGCCGTGCCGAGCGAGGCGGTCGCCGCCGCGGCGCCCGAGCCCGAGACCGCGCCTGAGGCGGGGGAGTCCCCGCCCGCGTCCGCCCCCACCGAGCTCGATGGCAGCCAGGAGCAGGGCGATGACGAGCAGGCCGGCGGCGCGCAGGGCGGCGGCGAACGCCGTTTCGCGAGCCCGCTGGTTCGTCGGCTCGTCAAGGAACGCGGGCTGGACCTGTCCCGCGTAAGCGGAACCGGCCCCGGCGGCCGGATCGTGCGGCGCGACATCGAGGGGCTCGCGGCTGCTCCGGCAGCTCAGGCTGCTCCGGCCGTGGCTGCTGCAGCCGCTCCCGTTGCTGCCGCTCCCGCCGCTGCAGCTCCCGCACCGGCCGTCGCAGTTCACGCCGCTCCCGCGGCGTCCGGGGGCGTCGACATCCCCCACACCGCCATGCGCCGGGCGATCGCCCGCAGGCTCACCGAGAGCAAGTCGACCGTTCCGCACTTCTACCTCGTGGCCGACTGCCGGGTCGACAAGCTCATGGCCCTGCGTGCGACCGTCAACAGCGCGGGCTCCGTCAAGGTCTCGCTCAATGATTTTGTGGTCAAGGCGGCGGCGGCGGCGTTCCAGGACGTGCCAGAGGCCAATGCGACCTGGGGAGATGCAGCGATCCGTCGACACGACTCGGTCGACATGTCGATCGCGGTCGGCATCGACGGGGGTCTGGTCACGCCGGTGCTGCGCTCCGTGCAGACGCTGTCGCTCAGCGAGATCAGTCGGTCGATCGGCGACCTTGCCGAGCGTGCCCGGGCTGGGAAGCTCCGCCAGCACGAGCTCGAGGGCGGCAGCTTCGCGGTCTCCAATCTCGGCATGTACGGCGTCACCGAGTTCTCGGCCATCATCAACCCGCCGCAGGCGGCGATCCTCGCGGTCGGCGTTGCCCGGCAGCTTCCGGTAGTCGTCGATGGGGCGATCGAGGTGGGGACGGTCATGACGGTGACGCTCTCGGCCGACCACCGCGTGCTCGACGGTGTGCTCGCGGCGCAGTGGCTCGCGGCGTTCGTGCGGAGGATCGAGAACCCGATCACGATCCTGGTCTAGGTCGGCTCCGGCAGCGGATCATCAGCGGCGGCGCCGCTGACCGCTGTCGGAGTCGCGTTGTGGAGTGCTATTCGCTGCGTTATACCGGGAGAGTTGCACTGCCGGATCCAACTTTTTTGAATCGCGGCTGCACCTCTCGAATGCCGAAACATCGATCAAAGTCGGGAATTTCACAGATATGGTGCTGCGCATGAAGCCATTCTCGGAACTGAGTCCTGGTGTGACGGTTCTTCGCTCCTCAGGGCTCCTCCTCGTCGCCTTGTTCCTGGGCATGGGAGGTGCTTGGAGATCGCTCACACCATTCGTTCGAGAGGCTGACCGGCAACCGCCTGTGATGCCGGGGGTCGATCACCAGCACGGCGTGCCGCCGCGCCCTAAGATCTGAGTACTGCTCCAAATCAGATGTTCGCGCCGTCCCGGAGGTCTCATGCCAGTGTCAGTCAGGCGTATCGCAGTCGCCGCGCTCGCCCTGCTGTCAGTCGTCCTGGCGCCGCTCCCGGCCGTCGCCGGGGTCTCCCTCGCTCCAAGCGGCGTGACCAGGCTGGCCGGAGACGACCGATATGGGACATCGGCCGCGATCTCACGGGCATCGTTCACGGCGCCGGTCGACGCCGTCTACGTCGCCAGCGGCCGCGACTATGCGGACGCGGTCGCCGGCGGTGCGGCAGCGGCGCGCGAGGACGCGCCCCTCTTGCTCCTGACCGCATACGGAATACCCCAGCAGGTCGCGAGCGAACTGAAGAGACTGCGCCCGGCGAAGATCTATGTCCTGGGTGGACCCGGTGCGATCAGCGCCGACTCGCAACGTCAACTGGGTGCCTACGCAAGCTCGGTCGTGCGGGTTTCTGGCCCCGACCGCTACCACACCGCCGCTGCGGTCGCGCGACAGGGGTGGGTGACCGCCGACACCGTGTTCATCTCCTCGGGGGCAACTTTTGCTGATTCCCTGTCCGGCGGCGCTGCGGCAGCTCATCTGGGAGCCCCGCTGCTTCTCAGCGCCCCCGCCGCGCTCTCGGCCCCGACAGCTGTGGAGCTCGATCGCCTGAAGCCCGTACGTGTGTACCTGCTGGGAGGCCAGGCCGCCATCTCGGCCGCTGTCGAGGCCACAATTCGCGGTGTGGTGCCCGGCGCGACTGTCGCTCGCTTGGCAGGTGCAGACCGCTACGAAACTTCTGCTGCCGTGGCGAATGCGGTGTGGCCGGGCAAGTCCGGTGCGGTGATGCTGGCGACTGGAGCGGAATTCGCGGATGCGCTGAGCGGGGCGCCCGCTGCCCACGTGAACGGCGCACCGATTCTCCTCACCCGATCGATCTGCACACCGACCGTGATCACGAAGGTCGTCTCACGCCTTGCGCCAGCGGCTCGCGTGGCGCTCGGGGGGCTGTCGGTGGTGTCGGCCCACGGGCTGAACGTCGACTGCGCGATCACAAACGCACGTTCCATCAGCGACCCGCGCAGCATCGCGGTGGTGGTGAACAAGCTCCGACCGCTGAATCCGTTGGGGTTTGTTCCACCGGACCTCGTTCGCCCGCCTGTGTCCTACGCGAACTCCCCGCTGCTGAGGTCCGAGGCGGCGAACGCCCTCACGGCGATGTTCGCCGCGGCCAAAGCCGAAGGCGCAGGCACGCTGCGCCTGCAGAGCGCGTACCGCTCGTACTCGTCGCAGGCCGAGGGTCACGCGTACTACACCCGGCTGTACGGCCAGGCTGGCGCGGAGCTCAAGAGCGCGAGGCCGGGACACAGCGAGCACCAGACCGGGCTGGCGGCAGACATCAGCTACGGCTCCTCATGCATCATTGAGCAGTGTTTCGGGTCGACGACCCAGGGCCGATGGCTTGCCCAGAATTCCCACCGGTTCGGGTACATCTTGCGCTATCCGCAGGGCCTGACCCACATCACCGGCTACGAGTTCGAGCCGTGGCACTATCGCTACGTCGGCCAGGAGCTCTCCCGGACCATGAAGCGCACCGGGGTGCAGACTCTCGAGCAGTTCTTCGGGCTGCCGGCAGCTCCGACCTACCGTTAGGCGGGGGTCAGAGCTCGCGCAGCCGCGGCGCGAGGTCGCGCTCGAACAGCTCGAGGAACCTCTTCTGGTCGTGACCGGGGGCGTGGAAGACGAGGTGGTTGAGGCCCGCGTCGAGGTACGGCTTGATGAGCGCGACGGCCTCGTCGGGGTCGGTGGCCACGATCCAGCGCTTGGCGACCTGCTCGATGGGCAGGGCGTCGGCGGCGGCCTCCATCTCCAGCGGGTCCTCGATTGAGTGCTTCTGCTCCGGGGTGAGTGAGAGTGGCGCCCAGAACCGGGTGTTCTCGAGCGCGGTGGCGTGGTCGGTGTCGTAGGAGATCTTGATCTCGATCATCCTGTCGATGGCGGATGCGTCGCGCCCGACCTTCTCGGCGCCCTCGGCGACCGCCGGCAGCAGCTTCTCGGTGTAGAGCTCCATGCCCTTGCCCGAAGTGCAGATGAAGCCGTCGCCCGCGCGCCCGGCGTAGCGCGCCACGACCGGCCCGCCGGCGGCGATGTAGACGGGCACCGGGGCATCCGGAACGTCGTAGAGGGTCGCCCCAACGGTCTTGTAGTACTCGCCGTCGAAGTCGATTCGCTCACCGGTCCAGAGCTGGCGCATCAGGTCGACCGACTCACGCAGGCGGGCGAATCGCTCCTTGAACTCGGGCCACGGGCCGTCGAAGCCCGTCGCGATCTCGTTGAGCGCCTCGCCGGTGCCGACACCGAGCAAGATGCGGTCGGGGTAGAGGCAGGCCATCGTGGCGAAGGCCTGGGCGAGCACGGCCGGGTTGTAGCGGAATGTCGGCGTCATCACCGAGGTGCCGATCTGCACGCGCGAGGTGCGTTCGCCGACCGCGGTCATCCAGGCGAGGGCGAACGGGGCGTGCCCGCCATTGTGCCGCCAGGGCTGGAAGTGGTCGCTCACGGTGACACTGTCGAGGCCGTGCTGCTCGGCCAGTACCCCCAGTTCGACCAGCTCGCGGGGGGCAAATTGCTCGGCGGATGCTTTGAGGCCCAGTTTCAGCACGGTGTCTCCTTGAGTCGGGTGGCACTCTGATGCTATTCCGACCCAGCCCTGAGGCGGCTGCGTGTGGGCGACGAGTCGTGGTCACGAAACGCCGAGGGGTCTTCGCCTCTCCTCCCCTCGATCCTGTGACCGGGTACTGACAGCGCCCTGACCTCAGGCGTAGCATTCCGGCATAGCGGGGTGTCGCGTCAGGCGCCGGTATCGGCCGGTGCTCGGCACTGTCCGCGTCTGGAGATCGATCAACCATGAACTCAGCGATGCAGATGATGCAGATGCACGAAAAAGACATGTCGATGATGGGCATGGACATGGCGATGATGCAGGAGTGCATGGAGGCGTGTTCGGCCTGCGAGCAGGCGTGCACGATGTGCTCCAATTCGATGACCGGTGAGTCGATGGCCACCTGCATGGGCCGCTGCGCCAACACCGCCGACATGACCAACACGATGATGCGCATGATGATGCGCCCGAACGGCATGCACAAGGAGAGCATGATGGCGATGCTCCAGGCCATGATCACGATGTGCGGTGCGTGCGCCGAGGAGTGCATGACCCACGCCGACATGAGCGACGACTGCCGCATGTGCGCCGAGGCCTGCCGTCAGTGCGCGATGGCCTGCCAGAAGATGATGGACTCCATGATGGGGTCGATGGCCGGGAGCTGACGCTCCAGCGCGAGCGGCCTCATCCTGGGCCGGTCAGTTCGCTGGCGCGCTCCGTTCAGCCGAGTGACGCGGCGATAAGTACGTTGAAGCGCGCCTGCCCCACAGCGAGCGCGGTGTACACCGAGTGCAGCGCGACGGGTTCGCCCGGGGCGACGAGGTCGAGGTTGTGGTTCCAGACCCAGACGGTGTGATCGACTGCGGCATCCGTCTCGAGCAGCTCGATCGGGATCCAGCCGTCGATCGTCGTGACCCCTGCGACGCCGTCGCGCCACTTGCTCGGGGTCGCCGACGCGAGGCGGCTGTGAATCGCCGACAGTGCGTGGCCCGCGCCATGGGCGGAGCAGGCCGCACCGTCGGTGGAGGCGCACAGCATCGGGTTCTGCACCTTCGGTTTGAGACTAGACATCATGACCTCCGTTCGTTGCGTGGGATTGCCGGTGTTGTATTGGAGTGTAGATTTTCGCCTCCCCGATCTCACCTGCCGCCGTCACACAACGACACACTCGCGCCGTCGTCGCGCCGAGAAGCGGTCGGCCGCCGCGTCGGGCCGACGTAACCTGAACCAATGAGGTTCGCGCGATTCCGGAGGACGAGATCGCCAGCGTCCGCGGCACGGCCCCGCCTCTCCCGCGACGCGTACGTGCTCGGCGTGATCGCGTTCTTCGTGATGGTCGGCTTCGGTGTCGTCATCCCTGTGCTGCCGGTCTACGCACGCAGCTTCGGCGTGGGCTACATCGAGGTCGGAGCGATCATCTCGGCGTTCGCACTCATGCGCTTTGTCGCCAGTCCGTTTGTCGGCCGGATGATCGACTGGGGCGGCGAGCGCACGATTCTCACGATCGGCATCGGCATCGTCGCCGTCTCGAGCGGCCTTGTCGGCATCGCCCAGGACTACCCGCAGCTGCTGCTCCTGCGCGGAGCGGGCGGCGTCGGCTCCGCGATGTTCAGTGTGTCGGCGATGACGCTGCTGCTCGGCGCCGCCCCGTCGCTGCGCGCCCGCTCGATCGGCTTCTATCAGGGCGGGTTCCTGATCGGCGGAATGGCCGGCCCCGCCCTCGGCGGCCTGCTCGCGACGATCTCTCTCGCAGCCCCGTTCTTCTTCTACGCCGGCACGCTCGCGGTCGCCGGCCTCGTCGGTTTCCTCATGCTCTCGCCGCGGGTGCGCGAGCAGCCGGATGCCGCCGGTGGCGTCGTGCCGCGCGTGCCGTTCGCCACCGTCGTACGTGACACCAGGTTCCGCGCCGCGTGCCTCGCCAACTTCTCCCAGGGCTGGACCTCGTTCGGCGTGCGCGGAGCCCTCATACCGCTGCTCGTAGTCGAGGTGCTCCGGGAGCCGACGGTCTACACGGGAATCGCATTCGCCTTCGCCGCGGTCGCCCAGACGATCGCGCTCGCCCCGGCCGCCCGCTTCGTCGACAGCATCGGTCGCCGCCCGGCCATCATCGGGGCGTTCGCGGTCGCGGCCGCGACGATCCTCGCAGTTCCGTTTTCGCCGAACATCTGGGTGCTTACCGCGCTGCTGTGCCTCTACGGGGTCGCGGCCGCGTTCATGGGCACGGCTCCCGCGGCGGCCGTCGGCGATGCATCCGGCCCTGGCGGCGGAAGGCCCGTCGCCGTGTTCTCGATGTTCGCCGACCTCGGTGCCATCATCGGCCCGCTCGTGGCCGGCCTGCTCGCCGATACGGTCTCGTACCCGGTGGCCTTCGCGGTGGGGGCGGGTCTGCTGCTCGCGACCTCGCTCTACGCCACCCGGATGCCGAGCGGCGTTCCCATGCACAGCTGATTATGGACAGTAACACTATCCGATAGTTATACTATCCATATGCGGATCTCAGAGCTCAGCGCCACAAGCGCCGTCGCCACGGCGACGATCAAGTACTACCAGCGCGAGGGGCTTCTTCCGCCCGGCGAGGCGACGGGACCGAACCAGGCACGCTATGGCGAGGAGCACGTACGCCGGCTGCGGCTCATCCGAGCCCTCATCGATGTCGGTGGACTCTCGGTCGCCTCGGCACGCGACGTACTCGGCGCCGTTGACACCCCCGACCTTCCCCTCGCCCAGGTGTTCGGCACGGCGCAGCGCGCGATCTCGCAGGCCGACCTCTACGCGGATCCCGCCTCCGCTGAGGCGACCGGGCGCGTTCGCTCGCTCGTCGCCGCGCGCGGCTGGCACGTGTCGGCGGGCAACCCCGGGCTCGTCGGCGCCGCCAACGTGGTCGACGCCTTCGGCGCGATCGGGCATCCCGAACTCGCGGACTTCCTCGAGGGGTACGCCGAGGCGGCGGAGGTCGTGGCACGCGCGGACCTCCGATCGGTGGGCAGGCAGGCGGATGTCGCCTCGATGGCCGAGACCGTCGTCGCCGGCACCGTGCTCGGCGACGCGATGTTCGCCGCGCTGCGCCGCATCGCCCAGGAGCACGTCACCTTCGAGCTGTACCCCGTCGTCCCCTCCGGGGCGCCGGGCCATACCCCCCTCGCGCCGGGCGCTGCAGACGCCGGGCGCGACGACCGAAGAGGAGTCACGCCGTGTCCGAAGTGATTGCGGATGCCCGTACGGCCCACCGCCTGTTGGGGGCACCGCCGCGCATCCGCTGGCATCGCCAACTGCTCTGGCTCGCGGCCGTCATGGCGGCGCTCGCGGTATTCGCGCTTGTGGCCCGATTCGTCGACGGCAGGGAGGTGCTCGGGGCGAACCTCTGGGACAAGCCGCTCAAGTTCGCGATCTCCACGGTGATCTACGCGGTCACCTGGTCGTGGCTCATCGGGCAACTCGAGCGTTCGCGGCGCCTTGCCCAACTCGCAGGCACCGTAATCGTGGTCGCCCTCGTCGTCGAGCTCGCGATTATCGTCGGCGCCGCGGCGGCCGGAACGACGAGCCATTTCAACGTCACCTCGCCGCTCGCGACGGCCATGTGGTCGCTGATGGCCGTGTCGATCTCGGCGCTGTGGGTCGCGACCCTGGTGGCGTGCCTTGTGCTGTTCCGCAATCAGCTTGGCGACCGCGCGCGCACCATCGCGATCCGCGGCGGTGCGCTCATCTCGCTCGTCGGGCTCGGGCTCGGCTACCTCATGACCTCGCCGACCGCGGCCCAGCTCGCAGACTTCGGTGGCATCGCGGGCGCCCACGCCGTCGGCATCGCTGATGGCGGCCCCGGCCTTGCGGTTCTCGGCTGGAGCACGGTCGCGGGCGACCTGCGCATCCCGCACTTCGTCGGGATGCACGCGCTCCAGGCGATTCCGCTCGCGCTCATTGCGATGGAGCTGCTCTCGCGACGCGTCCCGGTGTTGCGGGATATCGCCGCGCGCACCCGGCTGATCGGCACGGTGACGGTCGGCTACCTCGCCGTCGTCGCGCTTGTGACGCAGCAGGCACTGCGTGGGCAGTCGATCGTGGCGCCGGACGCCGTAACGTTCGGCCTCGGCGCGGCGATCGCCGTTGCGATGGCGGCCGCGGCGCTGGTGATCGTGGCGCGAGGGACGGCGCGCGGGAGGTAGGCGAGCCGCGAGCGCCAGGCCGCGCTGGGCCGGCTCAGGGCAGAAGTGCCGACGGAACGCTCGCCTCGGGGCCGGCGACGCCGCCGACCGCCTCCGCGAGTAGCTCTCTCGCTCTGCCGAGGTGTTCTTCCAGCAGGGCGACAGCCGCCTCGCCGTCGCCGGCAGCGACGAGCTCGAGCAGGCGGGCGTGCTCGTCGTGGATCAGCCCGGCCGGCAAAAGCTCGCGCCCCTGCACCTGGCTCATGCACAGGTGCACCTCGGAGACCAGGGAGCGATACATCCGGCTCGTGCGCGGGCTGCCCAGCGCGTCGACGAGGCACATGTGGAACCGCATGTCCGGCTCGACGATACCGACGGGGGAACCAGCAGCAACGGCGATGTCGGCGTTCGCCTGAGCCGCGCCCTCCGGAATGGCTCGCACACTGGCGAGGCGCCGCAGCACCTCGCTCTCGAGGTAGGCGCGGGAACGGTAGATGTCTCGCACGTCCTCCGGGCCGAGTACCGGTACGCGAGCCGACTTGTTGGCGCCGCGCACGAGCAGCCCCTCGGCGACGAGCTTCTCGATTGCCGCCTTCGCAGTTGGGCGGGCGACTTCGTAGGTCGCGGCGACCTCCGACTCGGTGAGCACCGCATCCTGCCCCAGGTCGCCCGAGAAGAGCCGCCCGCGCAGATCGGCGCCGATTGCCTCAACGGCGGACTTCGTGACGATCCGTACGACCATGAGGCTTCCTTTCGACCAGTGACCACCATTTTGACACGCAACGAGCAAAGAATGCTTGACAGCATTGCGTACTTGTATAACAATCAGTGGAAGCCGCGGTGCTGGAGCCGTGCATGACTCAGTGCGGAGTTCGTATGTTCGAGCAGGTTCTTGATCCGATTCTCGGTTCGCTGGCGGTCTCCGCCACCGTCGCCGCCTTGCCGCTCGCGGCGCTCTTCATCCTTCTGGGTGTGTTCAAGATGAAGGCCGCCTACGCCGCCCTCGTCAGCCTCGCGGTCGCTATGGCGCTCGCCGTCTTCGGTTGGCGGATGCCGGTGACCCAGCTTCTGAGCGCGACCGCCGAAGGCGCCTTCTACGGCCTCTTCCCGATCCTGTGGATCCTCGTGAACGCCCTCTGGATCTACAAGCTCACGGTCGTCACCGGCTGGTTCGAGGTTCTCGGGCGCACGATCCGTGCGATCTCGCCCGACCTCCGCATCCTCTCGATCCTCGTCGCATTCTGCTTCGGGGCGCTGCTCGAGTCGCTCGCCGGGTTCGGGGCACCGGTGGCCATCTCCGCCGCGATGCTGCTCGCCGCGGGCATGAAGCCCATCCGCGCCGCCGTCGTCTCGCTGCTCGCCAACACCGCCCCCGTCGCCTTCGGCGCCATGGCCGCCCCGATCATCACCCTCTCCGGCGTCACGGGACTGCCGATCGAGGACCTCGCCGCCATGGCCGGCCGCCAGACGCCGTTCGTCGCGATCCTCATCCCCCTCGTTCTCGTCTTCGTCGTCGACGGCAAGCGCGGGGTGCGCCAGACCTGGCCCGTCGCGCTCGTCGCCGGTTTCGTCTTCGGTCTCGCCCAGTTCGTGACCTCCAACTACTTCGCAGTCGAGCTCACCGACGTTGTCGCTGCGGTCGCCACTGTCGCCGCTGTGCTCGTCATGCTGCGCTTCTGGCAGCCGAAGGAGATCGTCGGGCTGGGCGTCGACGGCGACGTCGTCGTGCAGACCCGCGCCGAAGCCGCTGCCGCCGAGAGCATCCGCAGCGGCATCGCCCCGCGCAGCACCGAGACGATCGGTGGCGGCGTGGCGCTCGCCACCGCCACCGAGGCTTCCAGCATCCCCGTCGCCCAGCGGACGGGACCCCAGTCCGTGTGGATGGCCCTCGCGCCCTACCTCGCAATCATGGCGATCTTCTCGGTAGCCCAGATTCCCGCGGTGAAGACCTGGCTCGCCGAGGTCGGCTCGGTCGTCTTCCAGTGGCCCGGACTTGATGTCGTCGACGCGAGCGGCGCACCCGCCCCGGCCATGACCTTCAAGCTCGACCACCTCAAGGCGACCGGCACGCTGCTGTTCTTCTCGGGAATCGTCACGATGGCGCTGTACCGGGTCGGCCTGCGCGATGCGGTCCGGGCCTACCGCGACACGATCGTGCAGCTCAAGTGGACGATCCTCACCGTCACGGTCGTACTCGCCCTCTCCTTCGTCATGAACCTCTCCGGCCAGACCGCGAGCCTCGGCTTCGGGCTCGCCGCGACCGGCGGACTGTTCGTGCTGCTCTCGCCGGTGATCGGCTGGTTCGGTGTCGCCCTCACCGGATCGGACACCTCCTCAAACTCGCTCTTTGGCCTGCTCCAGGTCACCGCGGCCCGTCAGGTCGGGCTTGACCCGGTGCTGATGGCCGCCGCGAACTCCTCTGCGGGCGTGCTCGGCAAGATGCTCTCCGTTCAGAACCTGGCCGTCGCTGCCGCCGCGGTGGGCATGGTCGGCTCCGAGGGGGAGCTGTTCCGCAAGCTCATCGGCTGGAGCCTCGGGCTGCTCGCCTTCCTCACCATCATCATCGTGCTGCAGGCGGGCCCCGTGCTCGGATGGATGGTGCCGTGACGACCGTGGCCGCGCCGGCGGCAGCGGAGTCGGCGATCGGCGCGCAAGCGGCATCCGCCTCGGTGCTCGAGGCCCTGCGGGGGAGCGTGGCCGACCCCACCCGCGTCACCTCCCGCGCAATCGACCGTTACGCCCTCGCCCACGACGCCTCGCACTTCCTGCTCATTCCGCAGGCGGTCGTGGTCGCCGCGGACGCCGAGGAGGTCGGCCGCCTGATGCGGTCGAGCGCCGCGCAGGGGGTACCGCTCACCTTCCGCTCGGGTGGCACAAGCCTGTCGGGGCAGGCCATCACCGACGGCATCCTCGTCGATGTGCGCCGCAACTTCACCCGCGTCGAGGTGCTCGACGGCGGCGCCAGGGTGCGCGTGCAGCCCGGTGTGACCGTGCGCGCCCTCAACGCCCGGCTCGCACGGTTCGGCCGCAAGTTCGGCCCCGACCCCGCAAGCGAGATCGCCTGCACGATCGGCGGCGTGATCGCCAACAACTCGAGCGGCATGGCCTGCGGCACGGTCGACAACGCCTACCAGACCCTCGAGTCGTTACTTATAGTGCTGCCGAGCGGCACCGTGATCGATACCGCCGAGGTCGACGCCGACGCCCGCCTGCGCGCCCTCGAGCCGGTGCTGCACGCCGGCCTGGTGCGTCTCGCCGCGCGGGTGCGGCAGAACGCGGCATCCGTCGCGCTCATCCGCCACCAGTTCTCGATGAAGAACACGATGGGCTACGGCCTCAACTCGTTCCTCGACTTCGAGCGCCCGGTCGACATGCTCGCCCACCTCATCGTCGGTAGCGAGGGCACTCTCGGTTTCGTCGCGGAGGCCGTGTTCCGCACTGTTCCGCTGAAGAAATTCGCTGCCACCGCGCTGCTCGTGTTCGACGACCTCCTCGCCGCGAACAGTGCTCTGCCCGCGCTCGTTGACACGGGAGCGGCAACCGTCGAGCTCATGGATGCGCTGTCACTGCAGGTCGGCCAGTCCGGCGCCGACGCCCCAGCCCAACTGCGGGACCTGCGCATCGACAAGCACGCCGCGCTGTTGCTCGAGTACCAGGGCGAGAGCGCCGCAGAGCTCGAGCGGTTCACGACCGCTGGCACCGGCCTGCTCGCCAAACTTCCGCTCGACGTGGCGACCGCGCTGTCGACGGATGCTGCGGCGCGGGCCGCGCTGTGGCACCTGCGCAAGGGCCTCTACGCGACCGTCGCCGGGGCGAGGCCCCCCGGCACCGTCGCCCTGCTCGAGGACGTGGTGGTCCCCGTCGACGCGCTCGCGGGAACCTGCGAGACGCTCATCGGGCTCTTCGGCACGTACTCCTACGAGAACAGCGTCATCTTCGGCCACGCCAAAGACGGCAACGTGCACTTCATGCTCACCGACACGTTTGTGGGGGAGAAGTCCCTCTCCCGCTTCGGCGCCTTCACCGAGGACCTCGTCGAGCTCGTGCTCGGGGCGGGCGGATCGCTCAAGGCCGAACACGGAACGGGGCGCGTCATGGCGCCGTTCGTGCGCCGCCAATACGGAGACGAGCTCTACGACGTCATGCGCGAGGTCAAGTCGCTGTGCGACCCCGGCGGCCTGCTGAACCCCGGCGTGCTGCTGAGCGACGATCCGAACGCGCACGTGACCTCGATCAAGTCGTCTCCGCCGGTCGAGGCCGAAGTCGACACCTGTGTCGAGTGTGGGTATTGCGAACCGGTGTGCCCCAGCCGCAACGTAACCCTCACCCCGCGCCAGCGCATCGTGACGAGGCGGGCCATCGCGCAGGCCGAGCTCGACGGCGACTCGGCGCTCGTCGCCGAGCTGGAGAAGGACTCCGTCTACGAGTCCGTGCAGACATGCGCCGTCGACGGCATGTGCCAGACCGCCTGCCCGGTGCTCATCAACACGGGCAGCCTCGTCAAGCGGCTGCGCGAGCAGGACAACAACCGCATCGAGAAAGCCCTGTGGGCGCAGGCGGCCACCCATTGGGGTGTCGTCACCCGCGGTGCCGCGGCCGCGCTCAGCGTCGTCGACCGCGTGCCGATCGGCCTGCTCGCTGCGCCCAATGCGGCGGCGCGCGCGGTGCTGGGCACAGACCGCGTGCCGCTGTACTCCGACGAGCTCCCGCGTGGTGGCACGTCGAGGCGTCGTCCGGCCCCGACCGGTGCGCCGGATGCCGTCTATCTGCCGGCCTGCGTGGGAACGATGTTCGGGCCCGCAGACGGAAGCCCCGGCATCCAGGCGAGCTTCGAGGAGCTGTGCGAGCGGGCTGGCATCACCCTGCTCGTGCCGACCGAGATCGATGGGCTCTGTTGCGGCACCCCGTGGTCGTCGAAGGGGCTAGCCGACGGCGGATCCCGGATGCAGGAGCGCACGGTCGCTGCCCTGCTCACGGCGACCCGCGGGGGAGAGCTGCCCGTCGTGTGCGACGCGTCCTCGTGCACCGAGGGCCTGCTCCAGTCGATCGCGGCGACCCCGTCCGGCTCGGCCCTGACTATCGTCGACGCCGTCGAGTTTGTCGCCACGCGGGTGCTGCCCGGCCTGCCACCGCACGAGCGGATCGAGTCGCTCTCACTGCATCCGACCTGCTCCTCCACCCGGCTCGGCACCAACGGGCACCTCGCCGAGGTCGCGGCCGAGGTGGCCGAAAGCGTGCGGGTGCCCGAGGACTGGGGATGCTGCGCGTTCGCGGGAGACCGGGGGATGCTGCATCCGGAACTCACCGAGTCGGCAACACGCGTGCAGGCCGAGCAGGTGCGCGACGCGGACAGCGAGGCCCACGCGTCGTGCAACCGCACCTGCGAGCTCGGCATGACCCGCGCGACCGGCCGTGAGTACCAGCACGTGCTCGAGCTGCTCGCGGTCGCGACGAGGCCGGGGGCGAACCCGGCGGGGTGATCGACGGTGTCTGTGGATCTACGCGCGCATCCGCGGCTACAGGTCGATCGACTCCCCGGGCTCCAGCGGGACGAACGTGCCGCCGTGCTGCTCTGTGACGGTTGCGATCCTGGCGTTCGACATCTTCTTGCCGGCGACCGACAGCACCATCTCATGCACGGGGAAACTACGCCGGGGCTTCACCGTGTCGACGTAATCCATCACCTCGCTGATCTTCAACCACGGTGCGCCAGCCGGAACCGCGAGCGTGCCAACAGCGACGCCCTCCGGGATAGTGAAGGAGTCGCCGGCGTAGTACAGCTCGTCGTTGACGAGCACCCCGACGTTGTCCACGATCGGGATCGACCGGTGAATCTCCGCATGCGAGCCGCCGAAGAAGCGCAGCGTGAACGGACCGGCCACGTGGGTATCGCCGGCGTTCACCTCTGTGACCTCGAACTCCTCGGCGGCCTTCACGACGCCGGCCGGGCCGAAGATCTGCGCGTCGGAATTGACCTCGAGGATGCGCCTGAGTTGCTCCGGGGTCCAGTGGTCGGCGTGCTCGTGCGTAATCACGATCGCGATGACGTCGCGCGCGTCGCTGAGCGGCAGGGTGAAGGAGCCGGGGTCGACGATGAGCGTCTCGCCGGCCTGTTCGAGCACGAGGCAGGAGTGTTCGCGTTTGGTGAGCTTCATGTCGGAATCCTACGCTCGGGCCCCATGGCGTCGAAGGGGTCGGGTCGCCCCTACTGTTGATCTCGTGGAGACGGCGCCGAAGAGAATCGTCGTCGCGATCAATCCGGCCGCCGCATTCGGGTCGAAGGGCGGCGTCGGGCCTGCCGTCGTGGCTGCGCTCCGAGCCCGCGGACACGACGTCACGAGCCTGAGCGAGGCGAACTTCTCGCGACTCCTCGAGGTTACGGCGGCGGCGCTCGCCGACCCCCCTGACGCCCTCGTCGTGGTGGGCGGCGACGGTATGGTCGGTTTCGGAGCGAACCTCACCGCGCAAACCGGCATCCCCCTCGGCATCGTGCCGTCGGGCACCGGCAATGACATGGCGCGTGGGCTCGACATTCCCGTCGATGACGCCGAGGCCGCCATCGACCGCCTCGTCGCTGCGCTCGAGCTGCCGCCGCGCACGATCGACGCGGGACTCATCACGCGTGCCGACGGCAGCATCCGCTGGTTCGCATGCGTGCTCTCCGGCGGATTCGACGCGAAGGTCAACGAACGCGCGAACCGGATGCGCCGGCCGAAGGGCAAGAGCCGTTACATCGTCGCGCTGCTCCGGGAGCTCGTGACGCTGGCGCCGATCCGCTACGGGCTCGAGCTCGACGGCGTGCGCTCGAGCCAGGATGCGATCCTCATCGCCGTCGGCAACAACGTGTCGTTCGGGGGAGGGATGCGGGTAGCGCCCGACGCGCGGCTGGACGACGGCCTGTTCGACGTCGTGACGCTCGACCCGGTGAACCGGTTCCAGCTGCTGAGAATCTTCCCCTCGGTGTTCTCCGGAACTCACATCCGCGACCCGCGCGTGCGAGTGCGCCGTGCCGCCCACGTGCGGATCGCGGCCGACGGGGTCGTCGCCTACGCCGACGGGGAGCGGGTCGGTGAGCTGCCGCTCGACCTGCAGGTCGTGCCCGGCGCCCTGACGATCCTCGCCTGACGCGCCGGGGCGCGCTCGGTTGGTGCAGCCCCTCGAGTTATGGCATACTCGTTGAGTTGTCTACTACGGCCCCATCGTATAGCGGCCTAGTACGCTGCCCTCTCACGGCGGTAACACGGGTTCGAATCCCGTTGGGGTCACAATTGCCCGGATACCAATAATTCATTGGTATCCGGGCCTTTTTTCTGGCGTCGGCGGTCGCCGGCCGAGCCTGAGCCTCGACGTTCCCCTCGAGCTGAAGCTTGACCAGTCGGAGGATGTCGAGGGGCGGGCGGAAGCCGGTCGGCTCAGTGTCGCCCTGTGCCCGGCTTCCTACCCCGCCAAGACGCAAGACTCCAGGAGGAACGCGTAGGCGGGTCGCAGCGGTTGGGCACGAAGACGACCCTGATCGAGCCCGGTATGCCAGCGGCGTCGACCTCGAGGTTCAGACTCCTCGATTCGATGATCGCTCCGGATAGTGGATCGGCAAGCGCTATCAGGATCGCACCGCCTATCGAGCCGATAGCCAGGGACCCGGATGCTCCGGTCGGCACGATCTGCAGCGTGAGCGAGCCGACCAGGGTGCCACCGACCACGTCGGTTCCGAGCGGCCCCGTCAGAGCGATGGCGGCGATCTTCTCGACGGACTGCGCGAGGCAGTCTTGGGCGCGGAGAGCGGGTAGGCGATCGAAGCGGTCGAGCGGGACCACCTGGGCCACCTTGGGGCCGCCCTGCCCGAAGCTGACGCGCACCAGGTGCTGCGGGACGATCGACGAGCAGTCCGAGCTCCCGTGACGACGACGGCGACCTCGGTCTCGTTCGTGATCGAGATCTCGAGACGCCGCTGTGGCAGGTCGGCACGGGTCTGGAGCACGCTCACCGAGATGCCCTCCGGCAAGGAGGCCGGGCCGGCCGTCGGGGAAGGAGCCGAGGGCGAAGGAGCCGCGAGGGGAGCCGAACCTGTCACCGCGCATCCGGCCACGACAAACGCCAGAACGAGCGCCGAGGACACTGACCCGCGAGCCCGCGCGCGCATCCGCCTTCCCTCTCGCAGGGCGGTAGGCGTCAGAAGCCGCGCTCCTTCGAGTGGCCGGTCATCCGCGCGATCTCCGCGTCGACATCGGCCTCAGTGTAGTAACGCCGCCCCGGCCCGTAGGCGTCGAGACCGATGAACATCGCCGCGATGCCCACGCCGAAGATCGGCCAGACGGGTCAGAAGTACGCCATGGGGGTCGTGAAGAACCAGATCGCGGGCAGCAGCACCGAGACGGCACCCCAGATGCCAACATAGGTCCAGAAGTCGTGCTTGGCCTTGAGTCGGCGCCTGGCCGCCGCGCGCAGGTCGTCGGCGCTCGTGTGAAGTTGAAGGACGAGAAGCTACGCCGAGCGAGCGCCGTTCCCCACGGACGAAAGTCCTGCTCACCGGGTTGCCAGAGGATTGTTGCGGCCGCTCCTGACGCGGGTTGTCGGGTGGTAGCAGCCCGGCAGAGGCCAGCCCCACGCATCCTCGGCTATCCTTTAGGGCGCGAAGGGGAGTATCCCAGTTTGCCGCAGTCGTCAGCACGGGCAGCAGAGTCGAGGCCCCGGTTGCGGTGGTGATGGCCCTCTGGCCGTCACGGGAGAGACTTTCGGTCTTACCGGCGTGCGCGCTCCCCCTGACAGTGAAAGGTTCCTCGTGGAACTCACCCAACTTCCGCTCGCGTTCGAGGTTATCTCGATCGTCGTGCTGCTCGTGATCCTCACGATCGACCTGCTGCTCGTCATCCGGCGCCCGCACGTTCCGTCGCTCAAGGAGTCGAGCCTCTGGGTCGCGTTCTACGTCTCACTCGCGCTGGTGTTCGCACTGCTGATGCTGATCCTGGCGGGCGGCGAGTACGCGGGCCAGTTCGTGGCCGGGTGGCTCACCGAATACTCCCTCAGCATCGACAACCTCTTCGTCTTCGTCATCATCATGGCGAGGTTCGCCGTGCCGCCGAAGCTGCAGCAGGAGGTGCTCATGATCGGAATCGTCATTGCGCTGATCCTGCGCGGCATCTTCATCCTGCTCGGCGCACAGCTGATCGAGAACTTCAGCTGGATCTTCTACATCTTCGGCGCGTTCCTGCTCTACACCGCGTGGAAGCAGGCCTTCCATGAGGAGGACAACGCCACCGAGGCGACCGACAACTTCTTCATCCGAATGATCAAGAAGCGCGTCGCGACGACGCCGGAGTACCACGGAGCGAAGATCCGCGTGAACATCGACGGCCGCAAGGTGTTCACCCCGATGCTCATCGTGTTCCTGGCAATCGGGTCGACCGACCTGCTGTTCGCCCTCGACTCGATCCCGGCAATCTTCGGCATCACGCAGAGCCCGTTCATCGTGTTCACGGCCAACATCTTCGCCCTGATGGGCCTGCGCCAGCTCTACTTCATGCTCGGCGGTCTGCTCGAGCGCCTCGTCTACCTGCACTACGGGATCGCGTTCATCCTCGCGTTCATCGGCGTCAAGCTCGTGCTGCACGCGATGCACGTCAACGAGCTCCCGTTCATCAACGGCGGCGAAGGCATCGAGTGGGCGCCGGAAATCGGCACGTTCACCTCGCTCGGCGTCATCGTCGGGGCGATGGCAGTCGCGACCGTCGCGAGCCTGGGGAAGTCGTCGCGCGACGAGCGCAAGCGCCTCGCCGACGTCACGAAGTAGCCTGGCGGATTGTGGGCTGCCACTAGCCGTCACCCGCCGCGCCCCGCACCCCAACCACTGCCGCCCCGCCCCTCTGGATGGCGCGCGGTGCCGCTCGGAGGACCCGGTTGCCCGGATCCGGCCCGCCGTGTCGCTATGTGTGGCGACTACGGAGTAGTGGTCGCTGATCGCGCTCTGTAAGCGACCATTACTCTGTACTCGGCGTAGGTGAGCGTCGTGCGGCGGATGCATGTGTCGCCAGAGTCGGATTGGGACCTGTGCACTGTGGTTTCCGGCCCGCCGTGTCGCTATGTGTGGCGACTACGGAGTAGTGGTCGCTGATCGCGCTCTGTCAGCGACCATTACTCTGTACTCGGCGTAGGTGAGCGTCGTGCGGCGGATGCATGTGTCGCCAGAGTCGGGTTGGGACCTGTGCACTGTGGTTTCCGGCCCGCCGTGTCGCTATGTGTGGCGACTACGGAGTAGTGGTCGCTGATCGTGCTCTGTCAGCGACCATTACTCTGTACTCGGCGTAGGTGAGCGTCGTGCGGCGGATGCATGTGTCGCCAGAGTCGGATTCGGAGCGCTGAGCCCCGCTTTCTGGCCAGTTCTGGCAGCAGAGTGGGGTGGATTACGACTTTGGCGACCGGGGAGCCGGTCAGGGCCCTGGCCTCAGATCGCCGCGCCGAGGCGCTCCGCCGACAGGCGCTCCGCGGCCTCGAGCGTGGTGATGCCCTGCTCGCGCGAGCTCGACAGGATCGCCGAGACCGTGTCGCCGATCGCGTCGACCCGGCGGGAGACCGCGTCGAGGTCGGCGCCGTGCACCGAGGCCATCGAGAGGTAGATGACGCCGCCCGCGTTGACGACGAAGTCGGGCGCCCAGAGGATGCCGCGAGCGTCGAGCAGCGCCGCGCCGCTGCGGTGGGCGAGCTGGTTGTTCGCGGCGCCCACGACGCCGAGCACCCGCAGCTCCGAGATCACGCGCTCGCTCAGCACACCGCCGAGGCCGCACGGCACGAAGAGATCGGCCTCGACCGTGTGGACCGAGTCGACGTCGACCCACTCCGCACCGATCTCGGCAGCGAGCTTCTGCGTGGCGAGGTTCACATCGGTGACCGTGAGGCGCGCGCCGGCGGCGGCGAGGGCGCGGGCCAAACGTCCGCCGACCTGTCCAAGGCCGGAGATGACGAGGTGGCGGCCGGCGATCTCCCTGGACCCGAACAGGGCCTCCACCGTCGCGAGGATGGCCGCGTAGACGCCGGCCGCGGTCGCATCCGCCGGCTCGCCCACTCCGCCGCGGTCGGCGGGCAAGCCGCAGACGTGGTCGGTTCGCTCGGCGACGATAGACATCAGTTCGGCGCTCGTGCCGACGTCTTCGGCGGTCATGTAGGCGCCGTTCAGGCTCTCGATCGCATCGCCGAGGTCGAGCATCGCGTCGCGCTTCTGCGCGGAGGTCAAGACGGTTCCCGTGGGGATGTGGATGACCGACTTGCCGCCGCCGAGGGCGAGGCCGGCCGCGGCGTTCTTCAGGGTCATCGCCGCAGAGAGGCGGAGGGCGTCGGCGAGGGCATCGGTCCAGTTCTCGTACTGCCACATGCGCGCGCCGCCGAGCGCCTGCCCGAGGGCGGTCGAGTGCACGGCGACGATGACGACGAGACCGGAGCGAGGTCCGGTGGTCACGAGCACGCGCTCGTGGGTGAGATCGATTCCGTCGAGGGCGCCTGAAACGGAAATGGGCGTGGTGATCGTCATTGAACTGCTCCTGTGTGACTGGCCTTGTGGGCGAATGTCGGCGCGCGATTGTGGTGCGCATCGACCCCAGTTTATGTGCGAGGAATCGTCCAGCGTGCCTCGTCGGATGCCCGGCACGTAGAATAACGAGATTGAGCGCACGCGCTCATCGCGACTGAAAGGTGGAACAGTGGGCAGGACCCTGGCAGAAAAGGTATGGGACGACCATTTGGTCGTCGAAGGTGCCGACGGCAACCCCGACCTCCTGTACATCGACCTCCACCTTCTCCACGAAGTCACCAGCCCGCAGGCGTTCGAGGGATTGCGCCTCGCCGGTCGCCCGGTGCGCCGGCCCGACCTGACGATCGCGACAGAAGACCACAACACCCCCACGCTCGACATCGACAAGCCGATTGCCGACCTCACCAGCCGTACGCAGATCGAGACCCTTCGCAACAACGCCGCCGAGTTCGGGGTGCGCCTGCACTCGCTCGGTGACATCGAGCAGGGAATCGTGCACGTCGTCGGCCCGCAGCTCGGCCTGACGATGCCGGGCATCACCGTCGTCTGCGGCGACTCGCACACCTCGACACACGGCGCCTTCGGCGCGATGGCATTCGGTATCGGCACGAGTGAGGTCGAGCACGTGCTTGCAACCCAGACCCTGCCCCTCACGCCGTTCAAGACGATGGCCATCACCGTCGAGGGAACGCTGCGCTCTGGCGTCACCGCGAAGGACATCATCCTCGCGGTCATCGCCAAGATCGGCACGGGAGGCGGCCAGGGCTACGTGCTCGAGTACCGCGGCAGCGCCATCCGCGCCCTCTCGATGGAGGGCCGCATGACGATCTGCAACATGTCGATCGAGGCCGGAGCGCGCGCGGGAATGATTGCGCCCGACCAGACGACATACGACTACCTGGAGGGGCGCCCGCACGCGCCGACCGGAGCCGACTGGCACGCCGCCGTCGCCTATTGGGAGACCCTCGCGACCGACGCGGATGCCGTGTTCGACGCCGAGGTGTTCCTCGACGCGGACGAACTCGAGCCATTCGTCACCTGGGGCACGAACCCCGGCCAGGGCGTCTCGCTCAGCGACAGCATCCCCGATCCCGCAGCGATAGCCGACCACAACGACCGCGCGGCCGCCGAACGGGCCCTCGCCTACATGGATCTGGCCCCCGGCACCCCGATGAAGGACATCGCCGTCGACGCGGTCTTCATGGGCTCCTGCACGAACAGCCGCATCGAAGACCTCCGCGCCTTCGCCTCGATCATCAAGGGCAAGAAGAAGGCCGATGGCGTTCGCGTCATGGTCGTGCCCGGATCGGCGCGCGTGCGGATCGAAGCCGAGGCGGAGGGGATCGACAAGATCGTCACCGAGTTCGGCGCCGAATGGCGTTTCGCCGGATGCTCGATGTGCCTCGGAATGAATCCCGACCAGCTCGCCCCCGGCGAGAGATGCGCCTCGACCTCGAACCGCAACTTCGAGGGGCGCCAGGGCAAGGGCGGACGCACCCACCTCGTCTCCCCACTCGTCGCCGCGGCGACCGCGATCCGCGGGACCCTCTCAAGCCCCGCCGACGTCGTCGAGGAGGTGCACGCCTGATGGAAAAGGTTCTGAGCATCACCGGGATCGCCGCGCCTCTCGCCGAGTCGAACGTCGACACCGACCAGATCATCCCCGCCGTGTTCCTCAAGCGGATCACCAAGACCGGGTTCGACGACGCGCTATTCCACGCGTGGCGGCAGGATCCGGGATTCGTGCTCAACCGGCCAGAGTTCCAGGGGGCGAAGGTACTCATCGCCGGCCCCGATTTCGGAACCGGGTCTAGCCGTGAACACGCCGTCTGGGCGCTGCGCGACTTCGGCTTTGCTGCGGTGCTGAGCCCTCGGTTCGGCGATATCTTCCGGGGCAACTCGGGCAAGCAGGGCCTCCTCGCGGGCGAGATCAGCGAGGCGGATGCCGCCACGATCTGGGCGATCATCGAGCAGTCGCCGGGTATCGAGGCGACGGTCGACCTCGTAGCCAAGACGGTCACCGTCGGCGATTTCACCACCGGATTCCAGATCGACGACTACACTCGCTGGCGGCTGCTCGAAGGCCTCGACGACATCAGCCTTACGCTGCGCGACGAGGCGCGCATCACCCAGTTCGAGGACCGTCGGGAATCCTGGCGGCCGAGAACCCTCCCCGCCAAGTGATTCCTCCCCTACTAAAAAGTCAGCGCAGGTGTAATGCATGATTCCTCTCGTCACGGATGCCCAAAAGGCAGGAGCACGTGTGGGCCTGAAATCGGACTCGATCGTCATCAACGGGGGCAAGCGCCTCGAGGGGCGCATCGAGGTGCGGGGAGCGAAGAACCTCGCGACCAAGGCCATGGTCGCCGCGCTGCTGGGCGATACGCCGAGTCTGCTCAAGGGCGTTCCCGAGATCAGTGATGTCGGAGTCGTTCGCGGGCTCCTCGAGGTGTACGGGGTCAAGGTCACGAGCCCCTCGCCCGGCGAGCTGAGCTTCGACACCAGCCGGGTGGAGAGCGCGCACTTCGCCGAGATCGACGCGCACGCGGGCGCCAGCCGCATCCCGATCCTGTTCTGCGGTCCCCTCCTGCACCGACTCGGCGAGGCCCGCATCCCGGACCTCGGCGGATGCCGCATCGGCGACCGCCCGATCGACTTCCACCTCGACGCCCTGCGCCAGTTCGGTGCGGTCATCGAGAAGGGCTTCGAGGGCATCCACCTCACCGCGCCGGACGGGCTCAGGGGCGCCGACATCGAGCTGCCCTACCCGAGCGTCGGGGCGACCGAGCAGGTGCTGCTGACCGCGGTGCTCGCCACGGGAACCACCGAGCTCAAGAACGCGGCCATCGAGCCCGAGATCATGGATCTCATCGCGATCCTGCAGAAGATGGGCGCGATCATCTCGGTCGAACCCAACCGCGTGATCCTGATCGAGGGTGTCGAACGACTCGACGGGTACAACCACCGCGCCCTGTTCGACCGCAACGAGGTCGCGAGCTGGGCTGCGGCCGCACTCGTCACCCACGGCGATATCTTCGTCGGTGGGGCCCGCCAGACCGAGATGATGGCCTTCCTCAACGTCTTCCGCAAGGTCGGCGGTGCGTTCGACGTGCAGGAGGACGGCATCCGCTTCTGGCACCCGGGCGGTGACCTCAAGCCCGTCACCATCGAGACGGACGTGCACCCCGGGTTCATGACCGACTGGCAGCAGCCGCTCATCGTCGCTCTCACCCAGGCGCACGGCGTGTCGATCGTGCACGAAACCGTCTACGAGAACCGCTTCGGATTCACCGAGGCCCTGAACGAGATGGGCGCCCAGATCGTCGTGCACAAGGAGGGGCTGCCCGACCACCCGCGCCGCGTCGCCCGCCGCGACTTCGAGCAGGCCGCCGTGATTACGGGCCCGACGGAGCTGCACGGCGCGAACATCTACGTTCCCGACCTGCGTGGCGGGTTCAGCCACCTCATCGCGGCGCTGAGCGCCGAGGGCCAGTCGGTCATCAGCAACATCGGCATCATCAGTCGCGGGTACGAGCACATCATCGACAAGCTCGAGACGCTCGGCGCCGACTTCGTCTACGAAGGCTGAGTTGTCCCAGCACACGTCTGAAAAGACCCCGATCTTCAGGTTCCTCGCCGTTCTGCTGCTGCCGTTCATGCACCTCGTGGCGCGCTATCGCATCCACGACGGCGACAGAATGCCCAAAACGGGCGCGTTCGTGCTGTCGCCGAATCACTACAGCGAGATCGACCCCGTCGTCATCGGCGTCGTGATGTGGAAGCTCGGACGGATGCCCAGGTACCTGGCCAAGGCGAGCCTGTTCAAGTACCCGGTGCTCGGCGCACTGCTGCGCGCCTCCGGCCAGATCCCGGTGGAGCGCGCCGGAGCCATGCGCGGCAACGACCCGCTCGTCGCCGCACGCAAGATCGTGGACGACGGGCTCGCCGTCGTGATCTACCCCGAGGGCTCGCTCACCCGTGACCCCGACATGTGGCCGATGCGAGGCAAGGCCGGGGCGGTGCGGATGGCGCTCGAAGCCGACATCCCGCTCATTCCGATCGCCCACTGGGGCACGCAACTCGTGATGCCCCGCTACGGCAAGCGCATCAGTCTCTTCCCCCGCAAGACAATCCACGTGAAGGTCGGCGACCCGGTCGACCTGTCGGCGTTCCGCGGCAAGCCGCTCGATGGCCAAGCGCTGGTCACTGCGACCGCGCTCGTCATGGATGCCGTCACGGCGCTGCTCGAGGAGCTGCGCGGCGAGAAGGCCCCGGCGCAGCGCTGGGACCCTTCGAAGAACAACCAGAAAGAGACCGGTCGCTTTTGATCAACACGATGCCCATCCGGATCGTCTCACCCGGATCGCGCCGCGTCGCCGTGCTCGGTGCCGGCAGCTGGGGAACCACCTTCGGCAAGATCCTCGCCGACGGCGGCTCCGACGTCGCGATCTGGGCGCGCCGCCCGGAGCTTGCGCGCGAGATCTCGGAGAGCAAGCGCAACAGTGACTACCTGCCCGGCATCAACCTCCCTCGGCGGCTCTGGTCGAGCTCGCTGCTGCCCGACGTGCTCGAGGGCGCCGAGTACGTGTTCGTGTCGGTGCCGAGCCAGTCGGTGCGCGAGAACCTGCTCATCGTGCGCGAGCTCATCCCGAAGGACACCATCGTGGTGAGTCTCATGAAGGGCGTCGAGAAGGGCACCGGGATGCGCATGAGCGAGGTGATCCGCGAGGTGCTCGACATCGACGAGGACCGCATCGCCGTGGCATCCGGCCCCAACCTGGCTCTCGAGATCGCCAAGGAGCAGCCGACGGCCGCGGTCGTCTCCTCGACGAGCATGGAGACGGCGACGGCGGTCGCGGTCGCGGCGACCAACCCGTACTTTCGCTCCTACGTCAACACCGACGTCATCGGCACGGAGTTCGGCGGCGTGCTCAAGAACCTCATCGCCGTGGCGATCGGCATTGTCGACGGCGTCGGCTACGGAGAGAACACGAAGGCCTCGATCATCACCCGCGGCCTGGTCGAGATGACCGACTTCGCGGTCGCCTATGGCGCGCGCCCGGAGACGCTCTCAGGTCTCGCGGGACTCGGCGACCTGATCGCGACATGCGAGTCGTCGCTCTCGCGCAACAACACCGCCGGGCGACTGCTCGGCCAGGGCTACAGCTTCTCCGACGTCGTGGCGCAGATGAACCAGACTGCGGAGGGGCTCGCTTCGGTGGCCCCGGTGCTGCGGCTCGCCGAGGCGAAGGGCGTCGACATGCCAATCGTCGCCCAGGTGGCGCAGGTGCTCGCCGGCACCATGAACCCGCGCGACATCGCCCCCCACCTGACGACCGACAGCGACGAACCACGACCGGAGTCCTGAATGACGCACGACAACGGCACGGAAAAGCTCGTCGTCGCCGTCCTGTTCGGCGGCCGCTCCAGTGAGCACTCGATCAGCTGCGCCACGGCCGGGGGAGTGCTCGCCGCGATCGACCGCGACAGGTACGACGTCATCCCGATCGGTATCACCGTCGACGGCGCGTTCACCCTTCAACCGGATGATGCCACCGTGTTCGCCCTCGACCCGGAGGCCCTGCCCAGCGTGCCCGACAACGGCACCCGCGTGCACTGGCCGGCCTCCTCCGTCTCGCGCGAGCTGACCGTGACGGATGCTGCCGGCGCGACCCGCGGCCTCGGCGACATCGACATCGTGTTTCCGATCCTGCACGGACCGTTCGGCGAGGACGGCACCATCCAGGGCCTGCTCGAGCTCATCGGGCTGCCGTACGTCGGCGCCGGCGTGCTCGCGTCGGCGGTCGGCATGGACAAGCACTTCTCTAAGTCCGTGTTGCAGCACTCCGGCATCGCCGTGGCCCCGTGGCGCACGGTGTCCGCGCGCGAATGGGCGGCGTCTCCCGACGCCGTCGCTTCGGCGGCGGATGCGCTCGGCTGGCCCGTGTTCGTGAAGCCGGCGCGTGCCGGCTCGAGCGTCGGGGTCTCCCGGGCGGACTCGGCCGCAGATCTTCCCGCCGCCATGGCCGTTGCCCTCGCCGAAGACAGCAAGGTGCTCATCGAAGCGCGGCTTGTCGGCCGCGAGATCGAATGCGGAGTGATCGGCGGACGACGCGGCGAAGCGCCTCGCGTCTCGGTGGCCGGCGAGATCATCGTGCGAGGCGCTGGCTTCTACGACTTCACCGCCAAGTACCTCGACGCCGGTGGCGTCGACCTCGTCTGCCCAGCCTCGCTCACCCCGGACGAGCTCACCGAGATGCAGCGCCTCGCCGCGCTCGCGTTCGAGGCGATCGGGGCAGCGGGTCTCGCCCGCGTCGACTTCTTTCTTACTGATTCGGGCTTCGTTATCAACGAGCTCAACACGATGCCGGGCTTCACCCCGATCTCGATGTTTCCCAAGTGCTGGATGGCCACCGGGCTCAGCTACCCAAAACTCATCGACGAGCTCATCGAGATCGGGCTCGAAACGGTTCGCTGAGGCGTCCGGCTGCGGCGCCGGTCAGAATAACGGGGCCATCCCGCCCCATCCGTGTCCGACCTTCAGCCCCGTCGACAGTTGCGTGCCGCGACCCGGATACCGGAATAGGTCGCCCGTCGTGGCGCTGACGGCGATCACATCCGTGAAACCGTCGCGATCAAAGTCACCCACACCCGTGATGTCGCGCATGCCGTTCCACCCGATTCCGATCCGCACTGGCGCTCCAAAGCCACCCGCCCTGCCGGGATAGAGCAAGAGGTGCCCGGTCGCGTCCTGCCGGGCGATGAGGTCGACACGGCCGTCCCGGTTGAAGTCACCGCCGCCGGTGAGTTCGCTCATCGCGTTCCACCCGCAGCCGATCCGCGACCCGTTGATGAGGCTCGTGCCCCGCCCGTAGTAGATATAGAGGCATCCGGTGGCGCTGTGCACAGCCAGAACATCGGGGCGACCGTCGCCGTCGTGATCGCCGATGGGGGTGATCTCGCGCATACCGTTCCAGCCAACGCCGATCTGCACCGGTGCTGTCACCGTGGTCCCGGTTCCGTGATAAAGCCACAGGGACCCCGTCGACCGCGCGCGCGCGATGACATCCTCCCGCCCATCCCCGTTGAAGTCGCCGAACCGCGTGATCGAGCTCATCCCGTTCCAGCCGATGCCGATACGCGAGGCGGCGGCGAAACCGTTCCCGTTGCCGGCGTAGAGAAAGAGGGAGCCAGTAGATGCCTGGCGGGCGATGAGGTCAGACCAGCCGTTGCCACCAAAGTCGCCGAACGCCGTCGCGGGAACCGGGGTCACGTCGAGCTGGTTCCGATCCACCTCAAGGGACAGCCCGCCCCAGGTCTCGGCGCCTCCGGTCTGGGCGGGGGACTGGTACTGCTTGATTCGGCGCCCTGGCCAGTAGCTCGCAGGAATGGCCGGGTTCGAGACGGTCGCAATCCCGTCGTACCTCGCAAACCAGAGATAGTCGGGCCGGACCCACGACGACGACGGGTAGGCGGAGACCTGATCGGCGATACCGGAGGAAAGGCTGCTGTAGAAGCCCGAGAGGAACCCCAGATCGTGCAGACGGGCAGTCCAGTTGCTCTGGTAACTCAGAACAGCCGCACGGCAGGTCGGGTCGCTGGTGCTGTAGGCCTCGACATCGAGGAAGAGCGCCGTGCCGGTCGCGAGTCCGAGCGCCCGCGCCGCGGCAACCGCCTCACTGGCCGCGGCTCGCCCGGAAACAGCCGCGTTCGCGGCCGTGAAGCGAAATTCCTTGGTCGAGGTGGTGCAGTAGGGCTGGAGGCCCATGTGGATCGGCAGGAGGTGCCAGCCGGCCGCCTGTTGGGTGGTGATCCAGAAAGGAGTCAGCTGCGGCTGGCTGCAGAACCGGTTGCTGCCGCTGATGTAGATGCCGACCGCGCGATAGGGGGACGCGGTCAGCCACACAGACATGAGGTTCTGTGTCGGCGCGCTGCACGCGTCGAAGCCAGATCCGGCGTAGGACCCCGGCGCGGGGACGTTGCCGGCGGCCTGCACGGCGGCGTAGGACCCCGCGGGCGGCGCCGCAGCGGCCGGAGCGCCTGCCAGCGGACCGATGAGCGTTGTTGTTGCGAGCACTGCGACAAGTGCCCCGAATATTCGCTTCATGTGCTGCCTCGAACTTCGCTGTTGCGCCCGGTTTGCGGGAAGAACCACTCCACCACCGGGGTAGTACGGCGGACAAGGGTCGTTGGGCCCAATGGCCGCTGACGCTGCGGCCCGCCGGGAGTATGCTCACACCCAACAGCACCTGCAGCCAGCAGAACAAGCATCAGAAGAGGAATCATGCGTGCAAGATTCACTGTCCCGGCACTCGCGACCGTCGCCGTTATGCTCCTCGCCGGATGCGTCGACAACTCGACCCCCGGCACCGACACAGGCTCGCCCCGGGAGGTCACCGTCGACGAGGCCGCGGTCGCCCTGCTCCCCGAGGACGTGGCGAACTCAGGCACCCTCCTTGTCGGGACAGACCCGACCTACGCGCCCAATGAGTTCAAGGACGAGGCGGGGGCCCCGATCGGCTGGGGCATCGAGCTCGCCGAGGCCATCGCTGCGAAGCTCGGCCTCGAGCCGGAGTTCCAAGTCTCGAAGTTCGACAACATCATCCCGAGCGTGACGGGGGGCAAGGTCAACATCGGCATGTCGTCGTTCACCGACACGGTCGAGCGGCAAGAGCAGGTCGACTTCGTCAACTACTACACGGCGGGCATCCAATGGGCCTCCGCCGCCGGAAACGACATCGATCCGGACGACGCGTGCGGGCTCAAGGTCGCCGTTCAGGCGACGACGTACGAAGACACCACCGAGGTGCCCGCAAAGAGCGAGGCATGCGTTGCCGATGGCAAGCCCGCGATCGAGAAGATCCAGTTCGACACGCAGGATGCCGCGACCAACGCCGTCGTGCTCGGCCAGGCCGACGCCATGAGCGCCGACTCTCCGGTGACCCTGTACGCCATCGCCCAGACCGGCGACCAGCTGCAGCTGGCGGGCGATACCTTCGACGTGGCGCCGTACGGCGTCGCCGTGGGCAAGGACTCCGGACTCGCCGAGGCGATTCAGGCTGCGCTGCAGGCGATGGTCGATGACGGAACCTACGGCGACATCCTCGACGAGTGGGGCGTCACAGACGGCGCCATCGACGAGATCACGATCAACGCCGCCGCGAACGGCTAGCCGTTCATGAGCAGTGAGAGCCCCATCCAGGCCATCCGGCTGCGTCACCCGTGGCGCAACGTATTCGCCGTGGTCCTCATCGCCGGGGCCGCGTTGTTCGTCGTCGACGCCGCCGGGCGCCCGGCCTATGACTGGCCGGCGGTCGCGCAGTACGTGTTCGACCGCCGCATCACCCAGGCCGCTGTCAACACGCTGCAGCTGACGGTCTATTCGATGATCATCGCGATCGTGCTCGGTGTGATCCTCGCGATCATGCGGCTCTCCCCGAACCCCGTAGTCAAGAGCGTGGCGTGGTTCTACCTCTGGGTATTCCGGGGAACCCCCGTGTATGTGCAGCTCGTGTTCTGGGGCCTGCTGTCGATCATCTACCAGAGCATCGACATCGGCATCCCGTTCATGGAGCCGTTCTACTCGTTCCAGACCAATGCGGCACTGAACACGTTCACGCTCGCCATCATCGGGCTCGCCCTCAACGAGGCGGCCTACATGGCCGAGATCGTGCGGGCCGGCCTGCTGTCGGTTGACCGGGGCCAGGAGGAGGCCGCGACGGCCCTCGGTATGGGCTGGTTCCAGACCATGCGCCGGGTCATCGTGCCGCAGTCGATGCGCATCATCATCCCGCCGACGGGCAACGAGGTGATCTCGATGCTCAAGACGACGTCGCTGGTCACGGCGGTGCCCTACAGTTTCGATCTCTATACGCGGTCGAGGGACATCTCGGCGGAGACCTTCAACCCCATCCCCATGCTCATCGTCGCGTCGCTGTGGTACCTGTTCTTCACCTCCATTCTCATGGTGGGCCAGCACTTTCTCGAGAGGCGCTTCGCCCGCGGCGTCGGCGACCGCCGCCCTGACAAGAAGGGCAGCGCGCCGACCGGGACCGGAGCGGTGCCACAGGTCACGGGCACCCACCCGACGGTCGTTGCCCCGACCCCGACCACGAACCCGCCATCGGGGCCGGGCAGGGAAGGCCCCGGATGACCGCGAGCGAGGCAACCGTCGCGTCCGGGCACTTTCCTGTTCCCCCCATGGTGCGCGCCGAGGGCGTCTCCAAGAGCTTTGGCTCGAACGAGGTGCTCAAGGGGATCTCGCTCGAGGTGAAGCGTGGCGAGGTGCTGTGCCTTGTCGGCCCATCCGGGTCGGGGAAGTCCACCTTCCTGCGCTGCATCAACCACCTCGAGGTCGTCTCTGCCGGGCGCCTCAGCGTCGACGGAGAGCTCATCGGGTACCGCGAGGCGAACGGCAAGCTCTACGAGCTGCGGCCGAGGGAGGCCGCCCGACAGCGTCGCGATATCGGCATGGTTTTCCAGCGGTTCAACCTCTTCCCTCACATGACGGCGATGCAGAACGTGATGGAGGCGCCGCTGCGGGTGAAGGGCGAGAGCAAGGCACTGGCCGAGCAGAAGGCCAGCGACCTGCTCGACCGCGTCGGGCTCGCCGACCGTCAGGATTACTTTCCCGCGCACCTGTCCGGTGGACAGCAGCAGCGCGTCGCGATCGCGCGCGCTCTGGCGATGGAACCGAAGCTCATGCTTTTCGACGAGCCCACGAGCGCGCTCGATCCTGAGCTGGTCGGCGAGGTCCTCGACGTGATGAAGGGGCTCGCCGCCGACGGCATGACGATGATCGTCGTTACCCATGAAATGGGCTTCGCTCGCGAGGTCGCCGACTCCCTCGTGTTCATGGATGCCGGGGTCGTCGTCGAGACCGGCGATCCGGCAGAGGTGCTCGCGAACCCGCAGCACCAGCGCACGAGGGCGTTCTTCTCGAAAGTGCTGTAGCAGCTACGGTTGCGGCCTCAGCACGGCATCGTCGTCGATGGTGGCGTCCTCAGGCGACGTGCAGGCGCCGACGACGGGGCTGTACCCGACGGAGTTCGCGAGCGTGTTGAGCGCATTCGAGTCCGATGTGACGAGGTCGACGACGACCTGCACGGCGGGATCGCGGCCGTAGGTCGTGAACACCCCGCGGCCCTCCGCGGAATCGTCCACGAGCCAGTCGACGCCGTCAATCGTGACGCAGCGCTGCGTCGATGGACCGGGAACCTCGACACCGCAGGTGAGCAGGATGACTGCCGGGTCGCCCCACGCCCCCGTCCCCTGAGCGTCGGTCTCCCGCCGCTCGTGGCCGTCGATGTCGTCCGGCAGGCGCACCACGACCTCGGCGCAGACGGGGTTCGTGGCGTCCTCCGCTACCTGCATCGGCACCGCCGCGGTGCAGCCCGCCAGGGAGCCCAGAATCAGGAGAATTGCTGCGGCCTTCGCCGCTGGCCCGCGCATCGACTTCACTCGGATCAGGCTACCGTTTGATTCATGACGGTTCCTGACACGCTCGGCGGCATCGGCGAGATCGCAACGCTCGAGCGCATCTTTCCGCGGCTGCCTCAGGCCGCCGCGCAACTGCTCGGACCCGGCGACGATGCTGCCGTTATCGCGGCACCCGACGGGCGCTTCGTTGTGACAACTGACATGATGATCCACGGTCCGGACTTCCGCCTCGCCTG
Source organism: Marisediminicola antarctica (assembly GCF_009930795.1). Lineage (GTDB taxonomy): Bacteria > Actinomycetota > Actinomycetes > Actinomycetales > Microbacteriaceae > Marisediminicola > Marisediminicola antarctica. Next base: position 3,166,966 of record NZ_CP017146.1, on the reverse strand, counting down.
GTCGACCCCGCGCGACCTCGGCTGGAAGGCCGCGGCATCCAATCTCTCCGACGTCGCCGCGATGGGCGCCGTTCCCACCGCGCTCGTCGTCGCGATCGCGGCGCCGTCGCACTCGCCCGTCGCGCTGCTCGAGGGCATCGCCGATGGACTCCGGGAGGCGTGCGCCGCGCTGTGGCCCGGATGCGGCGTGGTCGGCGGCGACCTGTCCGTCTCGAGCGCACTCACGATCGCGGTTACTGCCTTCGGCGACCTCGAGGGCCGCGACCCCGTGTTGCGCTCCGGTGCGAGCGAAGGCGACGTGCTCGCGGTGTCTGGCGAACTCGGCAGGGCAGGAGTCGGGCTGCGGCTGCTCTTCGAGCGCGGCGTCGATGACCTCGGGGATCCGGATGCCGCCGCGGCGGCATCCGTGCGGGCCGATAATCCCGACCTCGTCGGCGCCCAGCTCGCGCCCACCCCGCCGATCGCCGACGGCCGCGCCGCCGCGCTGGCCGGCGCCACGGCGATGCTCGACCTCAGCGACGGGCTCGCGATCGACGCGCGCCGCCTCGCCCGCGCGAGCGGCGTGCGGCTCGACTTCGCGTCGGCGGCTCTCGGTGATGATCCGCGGCTCGCGCTCGAAGGAGGGGAGGACCACGCCCTGCTTGCGACGTTCCCCCCGCACACGGCGCTGCCCGGCGGGTTCCGGGCGATCGGCACCGTGCAGGCTGGGGACGGGCTCGCCGTCGACGGGACCCCGTACCTGGGGAGCGTCGGATGGGACCCCTACCGCGGCTGGAACGGCGCATCGGGCTAGGAGCCCCGCAGCCACCACAGGGTGGTATCGCCGTAGTTCTTGCGCTTGTCGAGCTGGAGGCCGACGGGAAGCACGGGCTCGACCGACCGTGAGCTGCGTTCGACCATGACGACCGCATCGGGTGCGAGCCGAGGCACGAGCTCGGCCAGGGCCGCGGCGAGCTCGCTCTCGCCGAGGTCGTAGGGCGGATCGAGGAACACGAGGTCGAACGCCTCGCCGCCCGCGGCGAGGAATCCCTGAACCGACTGCGCGCTCACCTGGACGACCGGCGCGCCCACCTTCGGCGCACTCTTCAGCACGATGGCCGCGTTCTTTCGACAGGTGGCCGCCGCAGAGGCGCTCTTCTCGACGAGCGTCACGCGGGATGCGCCCCGGCTCGCCGCCTCGAGGCCGAGAGCCCCCGAGCCGGCGTAGAGGTCGAGCACTCGTGTGCCCCGGATCGCGTCGCGAGAGTCGAGCGCGGAGAAGATCGCCTCGCGCACGCGGTCGCTTGTCGGCCGGGTGTCCGAGGCGGGCACGGCGATGGTGAGGGAGCCAGCGAAGCCCGAGATTATGCGCGTCATCTCCTTCACCGTACTCACCCGGGCCACCTGCTGTAGAACATCCACAAACGGTTAGCCCGCAATCAGTGGATCATCCACACTGGCGGCATGGCCACAGTCGACCGCTCCATCAAACCCTCCTTCACCAAGTCGCTCTTCCTCGGACGCGTCGCGTCTGAGCTGGTGCTGCCGTACCCCGTGATGGTGGGCGCTGAGCACGAGAAGGTCGCACGACTCGCCGCATCCGCGCGCGACTACCTTGCCAACGTCTACGACCCCGCGAAGGCCGAACGCGACGGCTGGGTCGGCGACGACACGATCCGCGACCTCGGCGAGCTGGGCCTGCTCGGTCTCTTCGTCGACGAGCAATACGGCGGGCAGGGGCTCAGCCAGAGCGGGTATTGCCGCGTCATGGAGGAGTTCGGCCGCGTCGACGGCGCGCTCGCGGTAGTCATGGGCGTGCACCAGTCCATCGGCACCAAGCCGATCTACCTCTACGGCACCGACGAGCAGAAGGCCCGCTGGCTGCCCGACCTCGCCGCCGGCCGCAAGCTCGCCGCGTTCGTGCTCACCGAACCGAATGTGGGGTCCGACGCCTACAACCTCGAGACCCGCGCCGAGCGCCAGTCCGACGGGTCGTGGCTTCTCAACGGCGAGAAGCGCTGGATTGGTAATGGTGCCGGCGACGTTCTCACGGTCTTCGCCCGATCCGAGCTCGGCCACGTCGCCCTCGTCGTCGAGAAGGGCATGGAGGGGCTCAGCACCGGCCCGCGCTTCGAGACCCTCGGACTCAGGGCCAACCGGCTGCAGCGCGTCCGATTCGACAACGTTCGCGTGCCGGCCGAGAACCTCCTCGGCGACGCCGGCGACGGCTTCCGCATCGCCATGAACACCCTCAACAATGGGCGGATGTCGATGGGCACGTCGATCGCGGGCGGCATGAAGCGGTTCCTCGACCTCACCCTCGAGCACGCGACCACCCGGCACCAATTCGGCCGGCCGCTCATCGACTTCGAGCTGGTCGAGGAAAAGGCGGCGTGGATGACCGGCCAGATCTACGGCCTCGAGTCGATGTCGTACCTCACGACCGGGCTCGTCGACCTCGGCGTCGCCGACTTCTCGCTTGAGTCGGCCATGACCAAGGTCGTCGCGAGCGACGTCGGTTGGAAGGGCCTCAATAAAGCGTTCCAGGTGCACGGCGGAACGGCGTACATGGACGACCATCCGCTCTCGAAGGCACTTCGCGACTTCCGCATCTTCCCCATCTTCGAGGGTGCGAACGACGTCATGCGCGCGTTCGTCGCCCTGGGCGGGCTCAAGGCGCTCAGCGAGGACCTCCCCGATATGCGCTCGCTCAGCATCGGCGACCCCGCGAAGGCAATCGGGGTGCTCGCGCCGTACGTCTCCGGTCGCATCAACCGTGCCATCCGCCCCGGCCGCCTCGTCGGCGCCCACCCGGTGTTCGCGAAGCACAACGCTGCGGTGAGCGAGCAGACCGTGCAGCTGCGCGACGCGGCGGAGGCAGCGCTGCGCAAGCACGGCAAAAAGGTGCAGGAGAAGCAGCTGCTGCAGAAGCGGCTCACCGCCGTCGCCTCGGGCATCTACTCGCAGGTCGCCGTGATCGGCCGTGCCTCCGCGACGTTCGAACGCGACGGGCTGCAGGTGTCCGGCGCGGAGAAGACCGTGGCGATCCACTTCCTCAAGCGCAGCCAACGCGAGGTGGCCCGGCAGCTGCGATCGCTCGAGGTCAACGACGACCGCCACACGGCCCAGATCGGCACCTCGACCAGGCAGACCGGCGGCTACGCCTTCGATCTCTGACGACGCGGACCAACCCGGGCGCGAATTCCTCACGGTCGGGCTAACGTTCACGCATGGCATCCGATTTCCTGAAGCGCTTCCGCGGATTCGGCCCCGCGCGGAAGTCCACGGAGGACCAGCCTGAGCCCGTTCAGGTCGCGGCCACCGCTCCAGAGCTCCGCGCCTCCCATGTCGTCGACAACGCCGTCTACCTCGATGGCGTGCGCATCGCCTCGCCCAGCACAGTGCACGAGACGGTCGTCGAGCTCGACCGCAAGCCCCGCTCGCTCGGGTGGGTCGGCCTGTACCGTCCGGATGCCGCCGAGCTGCACGAGCTCGCCCGCCAGTTCGGCCTGCACGAGCTCACCCTCGAAGACGCGATCAACGCCCGCCAGCGTCCCAAGGTCGAGCGGTACGACGGGATCACTTTCCTGGTGCTGAAGGCCGCACGGTACGTCGACGAGACCGAGACGGTTGAGTTCGGCGAGCTTCACCTGTTCGTCGGCCCGAACTTCGTCATCACCCTCCGCCACGCCGAGGCTCCCGACCTGCGGAGCGTCCGCTCCCGGCTCGAAGCCGACCCGGAACTGCTCGCCCGCGGCACCGACGCGATCCTCTACGGCATTCTCGACGCGGTCGTCGACGGCTACCGGCCCGTTGTCGAGGGACTTGAGAACGACATCGCCGAGATCGAGGCGCAGGTCTTCGATGGGCATCGGAACGTGTCTCGGCGCATTTACGAACTGACCCGCGAGGTCATCGAGTTCCAGCTCGCCGTGCTCCCGCTCGCCGACCTCCTCGACACCGTCAAGGAGACGTTCGACCAGAACACCGACGACCCGGCGCTGCGCCAGTACCTGCGTGACGTTGCCGACCATGTTGCGCGGGTCAGCGAGCGTGTCGACCGGTTCCGGCAGCTCCTGCGCGACATCCTCACCGTCAACGCGACCCTCGTCGCGCAACGCCAGAACGACGAGATGCAACGGGTCGGCATCGCGAGCAACCTACAGGCGGACCAGACCCGCAAGATCTCCGGGTGGGCGGCGATCCTCTTCGCGCCGTCCCTGATCGGGTCGCTGTACGGGATGAACTTCCGCTATATGCCGGAGCTCGAGTGGTACTACGGGTACCCGTTTGCGATCGCCCTGATGCTCGCCGTGAGCGGCGCGCTCTACGTCATCTTCCGGGGGCGCGACTGGATCTGATCCGCGTTCGAGAACTGACGGTGGTGGCGAATACCATCGAGGCATGCCCGGATCGCCGCTCGACGCCAAGCTCAGTAGCGCGCTCGGCGGGCGCACCGCCGCGGCGCTGAAGAAGGGCCTCGGCCTCGACACCGTCGGCGACCTGCTCAGCCACTACCCGCGGCGATACGCCAAGCGCGGCGAGCTCAGCGCCGTCACCGATCTGCCCACCGACGAGAACGTGACGATCGTGGCGCAGGTGCGCGGCGTGAGCGAGCGCAGAATGAAGGCGAGGAGCGGCTCGATCCTCGAGGTGAGGATCAGCGACGGCACAGGCATCCTGACCCTCACCTTCTTCAACCAGCCCTGGCGCCGGGCCGAGCTGGTCACGGGAGCGCGCGGAATCTTCGCCGGCAAGGTCACCGACTACAAGGGCACGAGGCAGCTCGCCCACCCCGACTACGAGCTCTTCCCGCCCGACGAGGATCGCTCCGCCGACGATGCGAAGGCGTGGGCCGACGTTCCGATCCCGATCTACGCGGCCACGGCATCCGTTGCCTCCTGGCAGATCCAAAAATCGATCGGGGTCGTGCTCGACACACTCCCGCCGCTCGACGACCCGGTGCCCGACAATGTGCTCTCCGCCCGCAAGCTCATGAGTTACTCCCGCGCGGTCGAGCTCGTCCACCGCCCGGTGAAAGACGCCGACTGGGGGTCCGCCCGCAAAACGCTGCGGTTCCAAGAGGCGTTCGTGCTGCAGTGCGCCCTCCTCGAGCAGCGCGCGCTGCTTCGCCTGCAGCTGGCAGAACCGCGCATCCCGGGCGAGGGTGGGCTGCTCGACCGATTCGACGCGAGAATGCCGTTCACCCTCACCGGCGACCAGACGAGCGTCGGCGCGGAAGTCTCCTCCGACCTCGCGGCCGCCGTACCGATGAACCGCCTCGTGCAGGGGGAGGTGGGCTCCGGCAAGACCATCGTCGCCCTCCGCGGGATGCTCGCGGTAGCCGAGTCCGGCGGCCAGTCGGCGCTGCTCGCCCCGACCGAGGTGCTCGCGGGCCAGCACCTGCGGTCGATCGTCAAGACCCTCGGGCCCGACCTCGCAGCCCAGCTGCGGCCGACCCTCGTCACGGGGCAGCTCACAGTGGCCGAGAGGCGCAAGGCGATGCTCGCGGTCGTCACGGGGCAGGCGCGCATCGTCATCGGAACGCACGCGTTGCTGAGCGAGAGCCTCGACTTCTTCGACCTCGGCCTCGTCGTCGTGGACGAGCAGCACCGTTTCGGCGTCGAGCAGCGCGAAGCCCTGCGCCGCAAAGGCCAGACGCCGCCGCACGTGCTCGTGCTCACCGCGACGCCGATCCCGCGCACGGTCGCGATGACGGTGTTCGGCGACCTCGATGTCTCGACGATCGCCGAGCTGCCCTCCGGGCGCATCCCGATCGAGACCCACGTGGTGCCCCTCGCCGAGAAGCCGGCCTGGGCGCCGCGCATCTGGCAGCGCGTCGCCGAGGAGCTCGCGCTCGGGCGGCAGGCGTTCGTCGTCTGCCCCGCGATCGACAGCACCGCCGTCGAGGCGGAGGAGGGCGGCGCTCCGCCGAGCGCGGATGCTGCCGACCCGGCGGCACCCCGCGCGAATGTCACCGACACCCTCGCAGAGCTCCGCGCCAACCCGCAGTTGGCCTCCGCCCGCATCACTGAGCTCCACGGGCGCATGCCGAGCGACCTGAAAGACGCCACGATGCGGGCGTTCGCTGCCGGTGAGATCGATGTGCTCGTCGCGACCACCGTGATCGAGGTCGGGGTCGACGTGCCGAACGCGTCGGTCATGGTCGTGCTGGATGCCGATCGCTTCGGGGTCTCCCAGCTGCACCAGCTGCGCGGCCGCGTCGGCCGCGGAGGAGTGCCGGGGCTCTGCCTCATGGTCACCGGGGCCGAGGGGGAGACGCTCGCCCGGGAACGGGTCGAGGCCGTGGCGTCGACGCTCGACGGCTTTGAGCTCGCGCAAAAAGACCTCGAACTGCGGCAGGAGGGCGACGTGCTCGGCAACCTGCAATCCGGCGGCCGCTCGTCGTTGCGGCTGCTGCGCGTCGCGAAAGACGGAGTGCTCATCACCGAGGCAAGGCAGATCGCGGCGGAGCTGATCGATTCCGACCCGACCCTCGCGGCGCATCCGCATCTGCGCGACGCCCTCTCCCGCCGGCTCGACGAGGCCAGCCGGGACTTCCTCGCCAAGAATTGACCGGATGCCGGGGCGCCGGCTGTGTCACATGTCGGGAACGCGGGCCGGATAGGGTGAAGCAATGAGCAGGATCGCCGTCGTCCCTGGTTCCTTCGACCCCGTGACCCTTGGTCACCTGGATGTGATCGAACGCGCATCGCGGATTTTCGACAAGCTCCATGTGCTCGTCGTGCACAACCCCGACAAGGCGGCCATGCTGCCCGTCGCCCAGCGGGTCGCACTTATCGAGAAGTCGATCTCCGACGCCGGGTTCGGCGGCAACATCACCGTCACCTCCTGGAGCGTTGGCCTGCTCGTGGACTACTGCATTGACGTCGACGCTACGGTGCTCGTCAAGGGCGTGCGCTCGCAGGTCGACGTCGCCTACGAGACGCCGATGGCAATCGTCAACCGCAACCTCGCGGGGGTCGAGACCATCTTCATGCTTCCCGACCCCGCCCATGCCCACGTCTCCAGCTCGCTCGTGCGGCAGGTCGCGGCTCTCGGCGGCGATGTGAGCCCGTACGTGCCCGCCGCCGTCTACGAGTTCCTGCAAAATCCTCGCGGTTAGGATCGGCCCATGAGTTCGCTGCAGATCGGCTTCGCCGCCATGCTCGAGCAGTTCCACCCGACCGAGGCTGTCGCGCTGAGCGCCTACGCCGAGAGCCGCGGGTTCACCGGCGTGATGGCCGCCGACCACTTTCAGCCGTGGGTCCCCGCCCAGGGGCAGAGCGCCTTCGTCTGGAACGTGCTCGCGGCCGTCGGCGAGCGGACAACGGGCGACTTCGGCCCCGGCGTGACCGCGCCGACCTTCCGCTGGCACCCCGCGATGGTCGCGCAGGCGAGCGCGACGCTCGCGGCGATGTACCCCGGTCGTCACTGGCTCGGGCTCGGCTCCGGTGAGGCACTCAACGAGCACGTCGTCGGCGGCTACTGGCCCGAGGCACCCGAGCGCATCAACCGCATGTTCGAGGCGATCGAGATCATCAACAAGCTCTTTACGGCGTCGATCGCGGGCAAGGACACCAAGCACTCCGGCCAGTACTACAAGCTCGAATCGACGAGGCTGTGGACGATGCCCGAGATCGCGCCGCAGATCCTGGTGGCCTCGGGCGGCCCGGTCACCGCCAAGCGCGCTGGCAAGCACACCGACGGACTCATCACGGTCGGCGCCCCGCTGCAGAAGGTCTCCCTGCTCATCAACAAGTTCGCCGAGGGTGCACGGGAGGCCGGAAAAGACCCGGAGACAATGCCGAAGGTGCTCCAACTGCACCTCAGCTGGGCGCCGACCCACGAAGAGGCACTCCGCAACGCCATGGTCGAGTGGCCCAACGGGGCGATGAAGTTTCCCAAGGCCGACATCCGTTCCCCATTCGAGCTCGAGCAGATGGCGAAGATGGTGCGCCCGGACGACTTCGAGGGACGTCTGGTCATCTCGGAAGACCCCGACGTGCACCGCCAGTACATCCAGGGATTCGTCGACCTCGGCTTCGACCGCATCTACCTGCACAACGTCGGGCGCAACCAGCGCGAGTGGATCGACGTCTTCGGGCGCGATGTGCTCCCGCGGCTGGTGCGCTAGGTGTTCTCGGCGTGGGCCGTCGCCGGCATCCCCGAGATCGTGGCCGGGATCGACCTCGCCGCGGTCATCGGCGACGCGATTTCACAGACGGACGAGGGGCTCGCCGACGGCGACATCCTCTCGATCACGAGCAAGATCGTCTCCAAGGCCGAGGGGCGCAGCGTCGCCGCGGAGGATCGGGAGGACGCCATCACCGCGGAGACGGTGCGTATCGTCGCGACGCGCGAGTACCCGGGTGGGGTCACCCGTATCGTCGAGAACAGGCAGGGTCTGGTGCTCGCGGCGGCGGGCGTCGATTCCAGCAACACCCCCGACGGCACCGTTCTGCTGCTGCCGCTCGACCCGGATGCCTCGGCGCGCGCACTCTGCGCGGCGATCCGCACCCGGTTCGGTGCTCGCGTCGGCGTTATCATCACCGACACCCTCGGTCGCGCCTGGCGCGAGGGGCAGACCGACGTCGCCATCGGGGCGGCGGGCGTGCGCGTGATCGACGATCTGCGCGGATCGACGGATGCCGGAGGCCGCGCCCTCAACGTGACCCTCCCCGCCGTCGCGGACGAGATCGCCGGCGCGACCGACCTCGTCAAGGGGAAGGCGGCAGGCCTCCCGGTGGCGATCGTGCGCGGCCTCGGCCATCTCATCAGTGGGCTCGACGAGCCGGGCGCCCGCGCCCTCGTGCGTCCGGCCGCCCAGGACATGTTCCGCCTCGGCTCCGACGAGGCCTACGCCCGGGGGTTCGCCGCGGGCCGTACCGACCCCTCTCCGTAAATTTTCATCATCTTTTTAAGGCGCCCCCGATAGAACGCTGGGAGCGTTCGCGCCACCATCTGGCAGACTTGCCGCGAGGACAGAAACAGGAATGGTGAGGCCATCGATGAGCAGCATTCCACGTGAGATCGAACATGATCTCGCCGACGTACGGATCGAGCAATCTGCGACCCTGTCGGCGGGCGCCTTCCAATCACTCAGCGGCGCGATTATCGACAGCGTCGAGCGGGTCATCGATGGCAAGCGCACCCCCGTCGAGCTCGCACTCACGGTGCTCCTCGCCGAGGGGCACCTGCTGATCGAGGATGTCCCCGGTGTGGGCAAGACGATGCTCGCTCGCGCGCTCGCGCGCTCGGTCCACTGCACCGTGAACCGCATCCAGTTCACCCCCGACCTTCTCCCCTCCGACATCACGGGGGTGTCGATCTTCAACCAGGGCTCCCGCGAGTTCGAGTTCAAGCCGGGGCCCGTCTTCGCCAACATCGTCATCGGCGACGAGATCAACCGCGCGAGCCCCAAGACCCAGTCGGCGTTGCTCGAGAGCATGGAGGAGCGCCAGGTCACAGTCGACGGCGTGACCCACGTGCTCGCCGCGCCCTTCACGGTCGTCGCGACCCAGAATCCGGTCGAGATGGAGGGCACCTACCCGCTGCCGGAGGCGCAGCGGGACCGTTTCATGATCCGAGTCTCGATGGGGTATCCGGATGCCGCGGCGGAGCTCGCGATGCTTCGCCAGCGGGAGTCCAGCAGCCCGCTTGACACCCTCGAGGCGGTCGTCACGACCGAGCAGCTGCTCGCGATGATCCACACCGTCAGGGGGGTGTTCGTCTCGCGCGCCGTCGAGCAGTACGCCGTTGCAATCGCACAGGCGACCCGGGACGACCGTGACCTCCGCCTCGGCGCCAGTCCCCGTGCGACGCTCCAGCTGGTGCGCGCGGCGAAGGCCCGCGCGGCCCTCGACGGCCGCGAGTTCGTGCTGCCCGACGACATCGACGCGCTCGCCGTGCCGGTTTTCGCGCACCGTCTCATCCCCTCGTCGCGTCTGTCGGGAGGAGCGAGCGCGGCGCAATCCAGCTCGCTCGCCGACGTCATCTATCGAATCCTCGCGGCCACCCCGGTGCCGCTCGGCTCCGCTTGAGGCCGTGATGGCGCGACTCCGACCGATCCGGTTCTCGCGTTCCGCGCGGCTCACGCCGAGGGGCGCGGCGCTCGCCGCCGTCGGAGGCGCGAGCGTCATCGGTGCCTACACGAGCGGGCGGCCGGAGCTTCTCTACCTCGGGTGCCTCACCCTGCTGCTCCCGGCCGTCGCGGTTGCCTTCGCGAGATTCCGGCGCGTCGGGCTCACCGTCGCCCGCGCGTTCCGGCCGGAGCCCGTCGGCGTCGGGTACCCGACCGTCGTCGAGCTCACCATTGCGAACGGCACCCAGAGGCCGACCCCGCAGGTCGAGTGGCGTGACTACCGGCCGTGGGGCAGCGGCGGCAACGAGTCGAGGGTGCTTCCGGCGCTCGCCGCCCGCGGGTCCCGCGCTGCCACCGCCCGGCTGCGGTACGAGCTGATTCCGCCGCACAGGGGAGAATTCCCGATCGGTCCGCTCGGTGCTCGCCTCGCCGACCCGTTCGGCCTCGCGAAGGGAGAGGTGGCGATCGGCGCAGTTGACTGGCTGGTCGTGACCCCGGTTATCCGCGAGCTCCCCGACACGGGACTCGCGATCCTCGCGAGCGACGGGGCGTCGCTGCTCGTGCGCCGCTCGATCGGGGGAGAGGACGACCTTTCGACCCGCGAATATCGCACGGGCGATGCGATGCGGAGGGTGCACTGGCGCGCGACGGCCAGGCACGGAGAGCTCATGGTACGTCAGGAGGAACCGCGCAGCCACGCCGAGGCGCGCATCATTCTCGATACCCGCCGCAGCGGGTATGCCGACCACCAGAGTGGAAGGCAGGGCAACGAGCCGGAGAGCGAGTCATTCGAGCTGGCGGTGTCCATCGCCGCCTCGATCGCGCTTCACCTCGCGCGCGGCGGTTTCGCGGTTGAGTTTGTCGAGACGGGCGAGCGGCACCTCCCGCCGGTTTCGCCGACGGACACGTTCCTCCGTGCGCTCGCCACCCTCGAACTCGCCGGTGCCACCGGCGAGTATCCGGTCGGGTCCCCACTCACCAGCACGAGGCCCGACCGCGCCCACGGATCGGTCTTCGCGATCGTGGCGGATGCCGACGCGGCGACGATCGAGCGGCTCGCCGCCCAGCGAACCGGCTTCGACCTCGCCGTCGCGTTCGTCGTCACATGGCGGGACTCCCGCGCACTCGAGACTCTGCGCCGGGCGGGTTGGACGTGTCTGCCGGTCGCCCTCGGCGACTCCATCGAGGATGCCTGGCGCGAGGTCGCGGAGCTGCAGGGGTCTCGCCATGGCCGCTGAGCGGAGGGGGTCTCCAATTGCGTGGCAGGTGAGCCTTGCCCTGTTGCTGGCGATCGCCGTCGCGACGGGGGGCCTCCATGTGCTCTTCACCGACCAGACCTGGTGGCTTCTGGTGTTCTTCGTGCTGATCGCGGTACTGGGGGCGGCCGCGACGGCGCGGGCGTTCTCCCGCCGCTGGTTCGTTCCGCCTGCCGCAGCAGTGGCGACCCTCGTCGGGCTCGTGACCCTGCTGTTCGCCCCCGGCACCGCGTTGCTCGCCGTCATCCCGACCCTCGACACCATCAGGGCGTTCGGAGCGCTATTCGCCGAGGCAGGCACCTCCATCTACCGTCAGTCCATCCCCGCGAACGCGGATGCGCCGATCGTGTTTGTGCTGTGCCTCGGGGTCGGCGCACTCGCCCTCCTCTGCGATGTGCTCGCCATCACCCTCGCGAGGCCGGCGCTCGCCGGAATCCCGCTACTCGGGGTGCTCGCTATCCCCGCCGTCACCGCTCGGGATGTCACCGACCTATTCGTGTTCGCACTCTGCGCCGCCGCCTTCCTCGTGCTGCTGGTGGTGGGAGGGCAGCAGAGGCAGCCCGGCCTCGCCGTCGGCATCGGCGCCGCGGCCATTGTCGGAGCGCTCGCCCTGCCTCTCGTGCTCCCCGCGGTCGTCTACTCGGCTGCCGGATCGCCCGGCCTGTCGACCGGGGTGAATCCCGTGCTCGGGCTCGGCGACGACCTGCGGCGTTCCTCCGAACGGGAGGTTCTCACCTACCGCACCGCGTCGGGCGAGCCGCACTATCTGCGGCTCGTCAGCCTTGAGAACTTCGTCGGCGCCCAGTGGGAGCCCACCGAGCAAGAGATCGACCGTGGAAACTCGATCGCTGACTTCGCAGCTCCGCCGGGGCTGTCAGCGGAGGTCCCGACCGCGGAGGAGTTCACGAGTATCGACATCGGGAACCTTTCGAGCCGCTGGCTCCCGGTGCCCTACCCGCCGCAGAGTATTGAGGGGGTCGCCAGGGACTGGTTCTGGGAGCCGGGTGGCTTCTCGGTCTCGAGCCCGAACGACACCGCCCGCGGGCAGGACTACGTGGTCGAGAGCCTCATCGTGCAGCCGACCCCCGAGCAGTTGCTCGCGGCCGGCACGGTCGTCGCCGCCGACTTCGAGAAGTATCGCACGCTGCCGGAGGACCTGCCGACCGTCATCTCCGAGACCGCAGCCAGCATCGCGGCGACGGCGCCGACCAACTACGAGAAGGCGATCGTGCTGCAGGAGTTCTTCCGATCGGGGGAGTTCACCTACTCCGAGGACGCGCCCGTCGAGGGCGACTTCGACGGCACCGGGATGGATGTCGTCGCGACCTTCCTCGAACTACGCTCCGGCTACTGCGTGCAGTTCGCCTCCTCGATGGCTGTCATGGCGCGTAGCCTCGACATCCCCGCCCGCGTCGTCGTCGGATTCCTGCCGGGAACACCGACCACCACCGGGGGAGCCGAGGGCTTCACCGTCACCACCCACGACCTGCACGCCTGGCCTGAGCTGTACTTCGAGGGGATCGGCTGGGCTCAGTTCGAGCCGACCCCCGGCCGCGGCTCGCTCGGCGACTACGCCGATGTGAGCGTGGAGGGAGTGCCGGCTCCCGTCCCCTCGCCAGCAGCATCCGACGCTCCGTCACCGTCGGCGCCGCTCGATGACGCCGCCGATCGGGGGGTCGACGACAACGCGGCTGCTGCTGCCTCCGCGACCCAGACCGCGCTCCCGCGGCTGCTCCTCGCCCTGCTCATCGTCGCCGGGATCTCGCTGCTTCCCGCATCGGTGCGCCTGCTGCAGCGGATGCTTCTGACCCGGCGTCTGGTCGCGGGCGCGGCGACGGCGATCGACGCCTGGGACGAGGTGCTGCGAACCGCGGTCGACTTCCGGCTGCCCGTCGCCCTGACCGCGACCCCGCGTGAGAACGCGGCCGTAATCGGAGCCTCCGGCGGCGCCCTTGCCCGCCTGCTGTCGGCCGTCGAACACGAGGGGTACGCCCAGACGACGATCACCGATCCCGGTTCTCTCGTGAGCGTGCTCGACGGTTTCCGCGCCGACGTGCGCGCCGGCGCAAGCACCCGCGCGGGGCTCCTCGCGAGCTTCTACCCGGCGTCGCTCTGGCGACGGTCGACGCGTCGGGCGCGGCCCTCGTGAACTGGACGATCGTGATCCCCGTCAAGCGGCTCGACGAGGCGAAGAGCCGCCTGCGCCCGGACCTCGCGGATGTCGCCGATCTCGCGCTCGCCTTCGCGACCGACACCATCGTCGCCGCCCGGAACAGCGTGCTCGTCGACGAGGTCATCGTCGTCACCCCCGATGCGCGGGTCGTGGAGCGGGCTACTGCGCTGGGAGCGTGGATCGTGCCGGACCCCGGCACAGGGCTCAACGCGGCGGCGACGGCGGGCATCCGTGCCGCGCGCACCTGCGGCGTCGCGGTGCTCACGGGAGACCTCCCCGCCCTCGGCACCGCCGACCTCGACGGCGCCCTGATCCTCGCCGAGCTGTTCGAGCTGTCGATGGTGGCCGACCACAGCGGTGTCGGAACGACCCTCATCGCCTCCTCGAACGGGGCCGCGCTCGAGCCACGGTTCGGGCCCTGCTCGCGGGAGCGGCACGAGGCGGCGGGCCACGCCGTCCTCGCGATTCCGGTTGGGTCGGCGCTGCGCTGGGACGTCGACACCGTCACCGATCTCGCAACGGCACTGACCCTCGGCATCGGCGAAGCCACAGCGAGCGTCGTGTCGACGCGGGCAGAGCACCCCGCTTAGCGGGACCGGTCAGGTGATCCGTGCGCGGATCCGATCGGCGAGGAGCAGAGCGTCGGCAGCGAGGTGTGCGGAGCTCGGCAGGTCGTTCATCCACAGGGGCACGGCCGCGGCGCGGATTCCCGCGCTCTCGATTCCCGGCAGTGCGGCGGCATCCGCCGCGTCGACGAGCCATCCGTCAAGCAGGCCCCCGGACCGGCGGGAACCGTAGTGGCGCGCGACGGCACCCGAGGTCGCGGCGACGCCGATCGCGGCGAGGCAGGCCTCGGCCATGCCGCGCACAGCCCGCCCGTCGATGATCGGCGAGACGCCGACGACCGGTGCCGCGGTGACGGCCAGCGCCCCGGCGATGCCCGGGATCGCGACGAGAGTGCCGATCGATACCACCGGGTTGGAGGGCGCGACGAGCACGACGTCGGCGGACCCGATCGCCTCCACCGCTGCATCCGTGGCACGCGCGCCCTCGATGCCGCGCTGTACAAATCGCCGGGCGGGAACGGCGGCGCGGTGCCGCACCCACCACTCCTCGAAGTGGATGACGCGACGGGTGCCGTCGGCCGGGTCAATGATCTCCACGTTCGTCTCGACCTCGTCGTCGCTGACGGGGAGCAGGCGCACGCCGAGATTCCAACGGGCGCACAGCTGCTCGGTCGCCTCGGTGAGGGTGAGGCCGTCGCGCAGCAGCGCCGATCTCGCGATGTGCGTTCCGAGGTCGAGGTCGCCGAGGGTGAACCAGGGCCAGCCGATTCCATAGGCGTCGAGTTCGGCGCTGACCCGCTCCGACTCGCCGACGCGGCCCCAGCCGCGGACGTCGTCGTTCGCTCCGCCGAGCGTGTACATGATCGAGTCGAGGTCGGGACACACGCGCAGTCCGGCGAGCCACATGTCGTCGCCGGTGTTGGCGATCACGGTGATTGCCGCGTCGGTCCCCGCAAGGTGCTCGCGGAGTCCGCGGGTGAATCGGGCACCGCCGACGCCTCCGGCCAACACGGTGATCGCTGTCATGGGTGGGTCCTCTCGGGACGGTCGAAGGTGATCACGGGCGCGCCGCTTACAGGGTGGGTGAGCACCGTCGCCGCCACATGCCACACGCGGAGGATGAGGTCAGGGGTGAGCACCTCGGCGGGTGGGCCGGATGCGCGCACACGGCCCGCGTCGAGTACCACGACATGATCGGCGAACGCGACCGCGAGGTTCAGATCGTGCAGCGCAGCGACGACCGCGAGCCCATTCCTCGTGGCCAGGTCGCGAACGAGCGCCAGGGTCGTGAGCTGCGCGAGCACGTCGAGATGGTTGGTCGGCTCGTCGAGCAGCAGCAGCCTCGGCTCCTGGGCGAGGGCCCGCGCGAGGTGCGCGCGTTGGCGTTCGCCGCCCGACAGCGTGCTGATCTGACGGTGCGCGAATCCGGTGACGCCAGCATCCGCCATCGCGGCGTCGATGACCTCGTCGTCGCGTCGCGACGGCCCGGCCAGAAAGGAGGCGTGAGGCGTGCGGCCGAGGGCAACCGCCATGCGCACGGTCAGGGGCAGCTCGGCGCTGACATCCTGCTCGACGAGTGCCGCGACCCGCGCACGGTCTCGCCTGCTCGTGGCGAACCAGTCTTCTCCCGCCCAGCTGAGTGCGCCGGATGCCGGGCGGTCGATGCCCGCGAGCACCCGGATGAGGCTCGACTTGCCCGCGCCGTTCGGGCCGAGGATCGCGGTCAGCCGTCCCCCGCGCAGTTCGGCGTCGACAGCGTCGACGACGGCGCGTCCGCCGAGGACGACCGAGAGCTGCTGCGCGCTCATCGAGTCGACCCGTTCAGCATCCGGAATCATGCGAACCTCCGCGAGCGCATGAGGAGCAGCACGAAAACAGGTGCGCCGATGACCGCCGTGACGATTCCGACGGGGAGCTCCCGCGGATCGAACAGGGCGCGAGCCGCGGTGTCGCACCAGATCAGGAAGATGGCGCCCGACAGCGCGGCCAGCGGCAGCAGGGCTCGGTGCTGGGCTCCGACGATCAGGCGCACGGCGTGGGGGAGGATGAGGCCCACGAAGCCGATCGATCCGCTCACCGAGACCATCCCACCGGTCAGCAGTGCCGTGCCGACGAGCATGACCCATCGGGTGCGGGCGACGCTCACGCCGAGTGCGGCAGCCGACGTGTCTCCGAAGGCGAAGGCATCCAGCACCCTCCCGCCGATCATGAGCGGGATTCCGATCACGACGATTGCGGTGACGGCGATGGCGACAGCGGGCCAGCGCGCGCCGGCGAGCGAGCCGAGAAGCCACGAGATGATTTCGCGATAGGAGTCTCCCGTCGCCGTCCAGAAGATGACGAAGCTCGTGAGCGCGGCACCAAGGCTCGAGACCGCAATCCCGGCGAGGATCATCCGGCTCGGGGTGAGGGCGGAGCCGGAGCCGGCGATCAACAGCGTCGCCGCGAGGGCGACGAGCGCGCCGAGGAACGCGGCCGCCGGCAATAGCACCGAGACGCCGAGCACGAGCACCGCGACGGCGCCGAGCGATGCCCCTGAGGAGAGACCCAGCAGATAGGGGTCGGCGAGCGGGTTGCGGGTGACCGCCTGCATGACCGCGCCGGAGATCGCCAGGCCCGCACCGACCGCCGCTGCCGTGAGCACCCGCGGCAATCGAAGTTCCCAGACGATTCCGTCGCGCAGCGGCGACAGCGGGGTGACCCCGAGCCCCAGATGACTGCCGATCGAGGCCCAGACCTCGTCGAACCGGATATCGGCGGGCCCGAAAGTCACCGCGGCGGCGATCGAGGCGACGAGCGCCGCCGCGAGTGTGATCGAGGCGAAGAGGATGCGCGAAGGGCGTGCCGTGCGCACGCTCAGCTACTCGACATCGACGGCTGCGAGCTGCTGTGCGAGATTGGCCGTGGCCGAGACGTTGCGCACGCCGGCCTCGCCCGCTGCGAACGGGACCACCAGGTAGCGGGAGGACTGTACCGCGCCGAGGGCCGCGGTGGCCGGGTTCGACTCGAGGAGCTCGATCTTGCTCGCGGCGGTGTTCCACGAGGCATCCACGAGCACGATCACGTCGGGGTCGGCGTCGATGATGGCCTCCCAGCCGAGCGGGCTCCACGTGTCGGCGACATCGGCAGCGACATTGGTCAGCCCGAGGCGCTCCATCATCATCTGAGGTGCCCCGATGCCGGCGCCCACATAGGGGGTGTCGGTGCCCGAGGAATACCAGAGCGCACTCATGCCCCGGTCATCAGACTCGATCGCCTCGAGGGCGGAGCGCTGCTCGGCCACCAGGTCGGCGGCCGCCTCCTGGGCGTGGAACACCCGTCCAGCTTCGGCGATCTGGGCGAAGACCTCGTCGAAGGTCAGTTTCTCAGGCTGGTAGCCGGACTCTTTGCACGCGGACGGCGCCACGTAGGTGCCGATGCCGAGCCCGGCGAGCGAGGCGCGATCACCGGCGGCCTCGGCGGTGAGCATCGACTCCCACCCCGCGAAGACGAAGTCGGGCTCGAGCTCGAGCACGGCCTCCTGGCTCGGGGCGAAGTCAGAGATGACGGGGATGTCGGCTGCGGCCGCGGCCCACTCCTCGGGAACGGGGCCGTCCTGGAAGGCAGACCCGATCACGCGGTCGGCGAGCCCGAGCGCAATGAGCAGTTCGGTGGAGGTCGACTTGATGGTGACGATGCGCTCGGGCGCGGCAGCCGTGTCGACCTCGGTGCCGCAGTTGTCGATGACCGCGTCGGCCGGAGCGGCGGAGTTCTCGGCGCCAGTCGACGTGGCGGAACAGCCGGTGACGGCGAGAAGTCCTGCCGCGGCCAGGCCGGCCAGTGGGCGGATGCGGCGGGGGAGGGGAATGCGGGTACGCGTCGGGTTCGTCATGGCGTCTCTCGGTCGGTCGGCAATAGGAGCGCGAGGGGACTCGCGGGGAGACCTGCCGCCCCAAATCCGGGACCGACGCACCGCACCACATCCGGTGCAGGGGCCTGATACGCCCAGTTTAGCGACCATCGGCGGGCGCGACACGCCCGGGCAGCGGCCGGGATTTGCTCAGTCCCCCGGCGCCACGTAATGTTTCCTCTTGTCGCCCCAAAGGTTCGCCCAGCCGCAGTGCTGAACGGCCTCAAGAGGCACAAAATCCGGTTCTGAAGTAGTCCTTGGTAGCAAGGACCCGGCTTCGGAGCATAGGATAGTAACCCGCTTGGATTGATACTCTCCTCGCCGCCTCTGGTGGTCAGGATGACGAAGTTCAAGTGGTAAGATTGTGAAGTTGCCCTGTGGCTGCCCGTGAGGGTGTGGTGCAGGAGCGTCCGATCCTTGAGAACTCAACAGCGTGCACAATGTCAAATGCCAAAAACCTCGTGTATTTCGTCCCGTTTCTAGCGGTGATGGATGCAGGAGATTCCTTTGGAATACATTTAAACAACAAAGCAAGTCAGTAATGATTTGTTCTGTCAGTTTCAAACTTGCTTCTTGTTCACCTATTTCCGGTGGCTTGGGGCGCTAGATGTGTCGGTGAGCTTGCTTGCTGGCTATCAAACATTTACGGAGAGTTTGATCCTGGCTCAGGACGAACGCTGGCGGCGTGCTTAACACATGCAAGTCGAACGATGACCTCCAGCTTGCTGGGGTGATTAGTGGCGAACGGGTGAGTAACACGTGAGTAACCTGCCCTCCACTCTGGGATAAGCACTGGAAACGGTGTCTAATACCGGATACGAGCTTCCGCCGCATGGTGAGGAGCTGGAAAGAATTTTGGTGGTGGATGGACTCGCGGCCTATCAGGTAGTTGGTGAGGTAATGGCTCACCAAGCCGACGACGGGTAGCCGGCCTGAGAGGGTGACCGGCCACACTGGGACTGAGACACGGCCCAGACTCCTACGGGAGGCAGCAGTGGGGAATATTGCACAATGGGCGAAAGCCTGATGCAGCAACGCCGCGTGAGGGACGACGGCCTTCGGGTTGTAAACCTCTTTTAGTAGGGAAGAAGCGAAAGTGACGGTACCTGCAGAAAAAGCACCGGCTAACTACGTGCCAGCAGCCGCGGTAATACGTAGGGTGCAAGCGTTGTCCGGAATTATTGGGCGTAAAGAGCTCGTAGGCGGTTTGTCGCGTCTGCTGTGAAATCCGGAGGCTCAACCTCCGGCCTGCAGTGGGTACGGGCAGACTAGAGTGCGGTAGGGGAGATTGGAATTCCTGGTGTAGCGGTGGAATGCGCAGATATCAGGAGGAACACCAATGGCGAAGGCAGATCTCTGGGCCGTAACTGACGCTGAGGAGCGAAAGCATGGGGAGCGAACAGGATTAGATACCCTGGTAGTCCATGCCGTAAACGTTGGGAACTAGGCGTAGGGTCCATTCCACGGATTCTGTGCCGCAGCTAACGCATTAAGTTCCCCGCCTGGGGAGTACGGCCGCAAGGCTAAAACTCAAAGGAATTGACGGGGGCCCGCACAAGCGGCGGAGCATGCGGATTAATTCGATGCAACGCGAAGAACCTTACCAAGGCTTGACATATACCGGAAAAGTTCAGAAATGTTCTCCCCGCAAGGTCGGTATACAGGTGGTGCATGGTTGTCGTCAGCTCGTGTCGTGAGATGTTGGGTTAAGTCCCGCAACGAGCGCAACCCTCGTTCTATGTTGCCAGCACGTAATGGTGGGAACTCATAGGAGACTGCCGGGGTCAACTCGGAGGAAGGTGGGGATGACGTCAAATCATCATGCCCCTTATGTCTTGGGCTTCACGCATGCTACAATGGCCGGTACAAAGGGCTGCAATACCGTAAGGTGGAGCGAATCCCAAAAAGCCGGTCTCAGTTCGGATTGAGGTCTGCAACTCGACCTCATGAAGTCGGAGTCGCTAGTAATCGCAGATCAGCAACGCTGCGGTGAATACGTTCCCGGGCCTTGTACACACCGCCCGTCAAGTCATGAAAGTCGGTAACACCCGAAGCCGGTGGCCCAACCTTTTGGAGGGAGCCGTCGAAGGTGGGATCGGTAATTAGGACTAAGTCGTAACAAGGTAGCCGTACCGGAAGGTGCGGCTGGATCACCTCCTTTCTAAGGAGCATGTGCAGCGTCCTCTGTATACAGGGACATCAAGCTGCCAAGCCAATTCGGAGAAACCCTGTCCTTTCTGGACAGCACGCCTCCGGTGGCGCTCATGGGTGGAACATTGACATTGTGGCCAGGTAGATTTTCTGCCTTCTAGTACGTCTTGTCGCTTGCGGCGGGATTGGAACGGGGACGGTTGGTAGCCCTGGTCTTTTGCACGCTGTTGGGTCCTGAGGGACCGGGCCGGCTTGTGTCTTCGGATGCGGGTGGGACTGGGAACTTTGGACCTTGTCGGGACAGACCGGTTGGTTTGGCCCGCGGGGTACCGCCCGTATTTTGAGAACTACACAGTGGACGCGAGCATCTTAGACTCGTGTGATGATCCCAGGGACTTGTCCCGGGGTGAATTGCGCGTGTCTTCATATGAAGATCTAGCAAATTTATTTGCTGGTTCTTTGTGTAATTTTGTCATCAAGTTTCTAAGTGCAAACGGTGAATGCCTTGGCATCTGGAGCCGAAGAAGGACGTATAAATCTGCGATAAGCCTCGGGGAGCTGATAATAGAGCTGTGATCCGAGGATTTCCGAATGGGGAAACCCCGCCAGGGGTTGTAAGACCACCTGGTGACTCCCGCCTGAATATATAGGGCGGGTAGAGGGAACGTGGGGAAGTGAAACATCTCAGTACCCACAGGAAGAGAAAGCAAAAGCGATTCCGTAAGTAGTGGCGAGCGAAACCGGAAGAGGCCAAACCGATCATGTGTGATAGCCGGCAGGCGTTGCATGGTCGGGGTAGCGGGACTTTTCAGCAGTTACTGCCGTGCTGCAAGGATTACAGCGCGATATAGACGAATGGGATTGAAAGCCCAGCCATAGAAGGTGCCAGCCCTGTAGTTGAAATGTCGTAATGGTCCGAGAAGTATCCCAAGTATCACGGGGCCCGAGAAATCCCGTGTGAATCTGTCAGGACCACCTGATAAGCCTAAATACTCCCAGATGACCGATAGCGGACAAGTACCGTGAGGGAAAGGTGAAAAGTACCCCGGGAGGGGAGTGAAATAGTACCTGAAACCGTTTGCATACAAACCGTTGGAGCCTCCTTAGTAGGGGTGACAGCGTGCCTTTTGAAGAATGAGCCTGCGAGTTAGTGATATGTGGCGAGGTTAACCCGTGTGGGGTAGCCGTAGCGAAAGCGAGTCTGAATAGGGCGATTCAGTCGCATGTCCTAGACCCGAAGCGAAGTGATCTATCCATGGCCAGGTTGAAGCGACGGTAAGACGTCGTGGAGGACCGAACCCACTTCAGTTGAAAATGGAGGGGATGAGCTGTGGATAGGGGTGAAAGGCCAATCAAACTTCGTGATAGCTGGTTCTCTCCGAAATGCATTTAGGTGCAGCGTTGCGTGTTTCTTGCCGGAGGTAGAGCTACTGGATGGCCGATGGGCCCTAAAAGGTTACTGACGTCAGCCAAACTCCGAATGCCGGTAAGTGAGAGCGCAGCAGTGAGACGGTGGGGGATAAGCTTCATCGTCGAGAGGGAAACAACCCAGACTACCAACTAAGGTCCCCAAGCGTGTGCTAAGTGGGAAAGGATGTGGAGTTGCGCAGACAACCAGGAGGTTGGCTTAGAAGCAGCCACCCTTGAAAGAGTGCGTAATAGCTCACTGGTCAAGTGATTCCGCGCCGACAATGTAACGGGGCTCAAGCACACCACCGAAGTTGTAGATTTCGCATAGTAGCCCGGCACCCTTTTGGGTGTCCAGGCGTGCGGAGTGGTAGGAGAGCGTCGTGTGGCGAGTGAAGCGGCGGTGTAAACCAGCCGTGGACGCCACACGAGTGAGAATGCAGGCATGAGTAGCGAAAGACGGGTGAGAAACCCGTCCTCCGAAAGAACAAGGGTTCCAGGGCCAGGCTAATCCGCCCTGGGTAAGTCGGGACCTAAGGCGAGGCCGACAGGCGTAGTCGATGGACAACGGGTCGATATTCCCGTACTGACGAAGAACCGCCCAAGCCAATCCAGCGATGCTAAGCATCTGAATCCCCTAGATGGATCCCTTCGGGGTGAAGCGTGGGGCCTAGCGTGCGACCCTATGCTGGTGCGGTTAGCGTATTAACAGGTGTGACGCAGGAAGGTAGCTGAGCCGGGCGATGGTTGTCCCGGTCTAAGGATGTAGGCCGAGAGAAAAGGCAAATCCGTCTCTCATTAAGGCTGAGACCCGATGGGTACCCCTCACGGGGGAAATCAGTGATCCTATGCTGCCAAGAAAAGCATCGACGCGAGGTTCTAGTCACCCGTACCCCAAACCGACTCAGGTGTTCAGGTAGAGAATACCAAGGAGATCGAGAGAATCGTGGTTAAGGAACTCGGCAAAATGCCCCCGTAACTTCGGGAGAAGGGGGGCCTGAGGCGTGAATGGACTTGCTCCAGGAAGCGCTGTAAGGCCGCAGAGACCAGTGGGAAGCGACTGTTTACTAAAAACACAGGTCCGTGCCAAGTCGCAAGACGATGTATACGGACTGACGCCTGCCCGGTGCTGGAAGGTTAAGAGGAACGGTTAGCCGCAAGGCGAAGCTGAGAATTTAAGCCCCAGTAAACGGCGGTGGTAACTATAACCATCCTAAGGTAGCGAAATTCCTTGTCGGGTAAGTTCCGACCTGCACGAATGGCGTAACGACTTCCCAGCTGTCTCAACCGCGAACTCGGCGAAATTGCACTACGAGTAAAGATGCTCGTTACGCGCAGAAGGACGGAAAGACCCCGTGACCTTTACTACAGCTTGGTATTGGTGTTCGGAGTGGCTTGTGTAGGATAGGTGGGAGACTGTGAAGCTGGCACGCTAGTGCTGGTGGAGTCATCGTTGAAATACCACTCTGGTCACTTTGGATATCTAACTACGAACCGTAATCCGGTTCTGGGACAGTGCCTGGTGGGTAGTTTAACTGGGGCGGTTGCCTCCCAAAAAGTAACGGAGGCGCCCAAAGGTTCCCTCAACCTGGTTGGTAATCAGGTGTCGAGTGTAAGTGCACAAGGGAGCTTGACTGTGAGAGTGACAACTCAAGCAGGGACGAAAGTCGGGACTAGTGATCCGGCAGTGGCTTGTGGAAGCGCTGTCGCTCAACGGATAAAAGGTACCTCGGGGATAACAGGCTGATCTTGCCCAAGAGTCCATATCGACGGCATGGTTTGGCACCTCGATGTCGGCTCGTCGCATCCTGGGGCTGGAGTAGGTCCCAAGGGTTGGGCTGTTCGCCCATTAAAGCGGTACGCGAGCTGGGTTTAGAACGTCGTGAGACAGTTCGGTCCCTATCCTCTGCGCGCGCAGGAAATTTGAGAAGATCTATCCCTAGTACGAGAGGACCGGGATGGACGAACCTCTGGTGTGTCAGTTGTTCCGCCAGGAGCACCGCTGATTAGCTACGTTCGGAATGGATAACCGCTGAAAGCATCTAAGCGGGAAGCCAGCTTCAAGATGAGATTTCCATACCTTCGGGTGAGAGGCTCCCAGCTAGACTACTGGGTTGATAGGCGGGATGTGGAAGCGAGGACTAAAGACTCGTGAAGCTGACCCGTACTAATAAGCCGATAACTTGATAACACCAAAAATTGGTGCTTGCGTCCACTATGTGGTTCCTGATCTACGGTCGGGAACTAGCACAAACGAACTATCGTTTGTCTGTTCACTTTGTAAATCAACAAGTGTTACGGCGGCCATAGCGAGAGGGAAACGCCCGGTCACATTCCGAACCCGGAAGCTAAGACTCTCAGCGCCGATGGTACTGCAAGGGGGACCTTGTGGGAGAGTAGGACACCGCCGGACTTAAACTAGCAACACGTGAAATGGCCACCCCGATGGGGTGGTCATTTTGCGTTAACGAGCTGGTGCGCGAGCATTGGCGTGCACATTACCTACATATCTAAACAGGAGATCCCAGTGAGCGATTCGGGCGACCGCAACAAGCGGCCAGGTGGCAAGCCAGACGGCGCGCGTTCCGACCAGAGCGGGCCCCGCCGGGGACAGCCGTCATCCGGTGGACCGAGGCGCGATAGCAGTCCCCGCCGGGGTCCCGATTCCTCTCCGGCGGGCGCGGGAGACCGCGGCCGTGTCGATCGCTCGGCCGGTAACCCGTTCCAGACCCAGCGCGGAGGCCGCGATACCGAGTGGGAGGACCGCGACCCCTATGGCATCAAGGCGGTACGCGACCGGCATGACGACCCCGAGATCCCGGATGATGTGAAGGCCGGGGACCTCGACCGCGGCGCGCGCACGCAATTGAAGACCCTCAGCAAAGAGAACGCCGAGGAGGTCGCGCGGCACCTCGCGATGGCGGCGCGCCTCATCGAGGAGAACCCCGCGCTCGCCCACCGGCACGCGGTGTCGGCTGCCCGCCGGGCCGGCCGCATCGCCGTCGTGCGCGAGACGCTGGCGATCACCGCCTACCTCACCGGCGACTTCGGGCTTGCCTTGCGGGAGCTCCGCACCTATCGTCGCATTTCCGGGAAGAACGATCAGCTCCCGATGATGGTCGACAGCGAGCGAGGGCTCCTGCGCCCGGACAAGGCACTCGAACTGGGTCGTTCCGTCGACCGGTTGACCCTGCCGGTCGATGTCCAGGTCGAGCTCGCGATCGCCATGTCCGGTGCGCGGCTCGATCTTGGCCAGCTCGACGCTGCCCTCTCCGAACTTGAGATCCCGCAGCTTGACGCCGATCTTGCGTTCTCGTGGAGTCCCGCGCTGTTCGACGCCTACGCCGCCGTGCTCGAGGACCTGGGCCGCACCGACGAGGCGGAGGAGTGGTACCAGCGATCCGATCGCGCGCAGGGCGCACTAAGCGCGAATGAGCAGAGCGACGACGACGAGACGATGGAGGTCGTCGAGGAGGAGCTCGAGTTTGAGGACGACGCGGAGTCAGATGTGGAGGCTGCCGAGGATATCGCCGTCGAGCGCTCCCACGCCGATGAACCCGCCGAGGGCGAGCGAGCCGACGAGGCGCCTGACGTCGAGCGCGCCCATGCCGACGCGCCTGCCGAGGGCGTCGACGTCGAGTTGCCCGACCCTGTCCGCCCCGGCGAGGAGCCGGCGTGAGCAGCGGGACACCGCTCGAGGGCGTCGACCTGCTGCTCGCTGACCTCGACGGAGTCGTCTACAAGGGGCCCCTGGCGATCCCATATGCCGTCGAAAGCATAAACACCGCCGCGAGCCGGATACGCGTGGGCTACATCACCAACAACGCCGCGCGTACCCCGGACTCCGTAGCTGAACACCTCTCCGGTCTCGGGCTCACGGTGCGGCCCGACGACGTTGTGACGTCGCCGCAGGCCGCGGTGCGCCTGTTGGCGGGTACTGTCCCCGCCGGATCCACTGTGTTGGTTGTCGGCGGTGAGGGACTCATCTCCGAGGTCGTGCGCGCCGGATTCGTGCCAACGACGAGCGCCGATGATTCGCCCGCCGCCGTCATCCAGGGCTTCCATCCCTCCGTCGGCTGGACCCAGCTCGCCGAGGCGGCGTTTGCGCTGCACACCGGCATCCCGTGGATCGCCACGAACACCGACTGGACGATCCCGGTCGCCCGCGGGATCGCGCCGGGAAACGGAACGCTCGTCTCCGCGGTGCACACCGCGGTCGGGCGGCTGCCCGTGGTCGCCGGCAAGCCAGAGGTGCCGATCTTCACCGAGGCGATGAGCCGATTCGGGGGAACATCCGCGCTGTTCCTCGGCGATCGGCTCGACACCGACATCCTCGGGGCGAACCGCGCGGGCATCCCGTCGGCTCTCGTGCTCACGGGCATCGACAGGGCTAAGCAGGTGCTCGCGGCCGACGCGAAGAGCCGCCCCACGTTCCTGCTCGACGACCTGCGCCAGCTGCACGGGCCGTACCCGCCGATCCTCGATGAGAGGGATGCGGCCGGCCGCACGGTGAGTGTCGGCGAGGCGGTCGTGCGCGTCAGCGGCAACGTCGTGAGCATCCGTTCGTTCGGGCCCCGACCGATCGACCTGCTTCGTGCGGGCGCAGCCGCGATCTGGGGCTCGGGCCGCGCGATCTACGGACTCGAAGTGCCGCCGGCCCTCTACGAATAGCCGCGAGTTGCCCACACATGTCAGGTTCGGGGCGTGTGAGGCCGCATTTGTGGGCGTCTCGTGTGGTTGCTGGCGTGATGGCCCCGTGCAGCCGCGCTACACGCGTGCGATCGCGTCGATGTCCTCGAGGAACTCCTGCGCCACCTCGGCGCTCACGGTCATGCGCGTCTCGGCGATGGCGCCAATGTAGTCACCGGTCGCCGGGCCGCGCCGCGCGTCCGCCCCAGCGGGCTCGTCATTCACGGCCTGCTCGTAGACGGCTTTTTCAAGCGCGCGCTGCGATGCACTGCGGGCGGCGAATTCGATGTCAGCAGGGGAGAACCCTGCGGAGCGCGCAACGAGCAGCTCGACGTCGATCTGCCCGACGACCGCCGCGGGAATGAATCGCCGCCACATTGCGGCTCGTGCCTCGGAGTCGGGCAGCCCGATCGGGATCACGTAGTCGAAGCGCCCGTGCCGGAGGAACGCGGAATCGAGTGCGCGGATGAAGTTCGTGGCGCACACGAGCAGGCGCCCGGGCTGGTCCCGGAACGCGGGGATGATCTTGAGCAGCTCGTTCGTGACCCCCTGGAGAGGCGATGGGGCGCCGCCTGAGCGCTGCGAGGCGATCTCCTCGACCTCGTCGATGAAGACCACCGCGTGCTCCAGTTCCGCGATCTCGAGGAATGTCTCCCGCAGCGCCCCCGCGAGCCCGTTCGGGTCGGCCGCGAGTCGGGACGGGAACACCTCGACGAAGGGCCACTCGAGCCGCGACGCGATCGCCTTCGCGAATGTCGTCTTGCCGGTACCGGGAGGCCCGAAGAGCACGACTGCCCGCGGCGGCACAACACCGAACTCCTCGGCGAGCTCGGCCTGGGCGAGCGGCAGCACGAGGCGGCGCTCGAGCAGCTCCTTCTCCCGCTTCATGCCGGCGACGAGATCCCACAGGTCGCGCGGCATGAGTCGCCCGCCGAGTTCGCTCAGTGGGCCCAGCTCCTGCCGATGCACCCGGATCTGCCGCTCGAAGTACCGCAGGTTCTTCTTCAGCTCGAACCCGTTGTTGAGGAACGCCTCGACACGGGTCTCGGTCTCGGGCATGAGCGCGGAGAGCTTGGTGAGTCCGTGGGGAGCCATCCGCTTCTCGATGGCAGCGAGTAGTGCCGCGCCGATCCCCTGCTCTCGCCATCCCGGCGAGGTAGCGAGAAACACGACCCAGCCCTGATCGTGGGCGGCGCGGGCCACCGCGGCGCCGACGACCTCGTCGCCGTGCATCGCGACGACTGCGTAATCCTTCTCGCACGAGGCAAGCACCTCAGAGAGTGCGTACACGGGCTCGACGCCGGTCGCCTTGATGATCTCCCACAGGTGCAGGATGCCGTCGAGGTCGGCCGTGTGGAAGTCCCTGATGCGCCAGCTCGCCATGAGCGTCCCCCATCCGTCGTCGTTGCCGCTCGTGCTTCGAGCATCATCCCACGTCATTGGTCGCTGTCAGCCGAGTGGGAGGCGTCCTCTCAGGCGATGGAGATCGGCAGTTGCGACAGCGGCGTGCACGCCGGGTCTCGGCCGGGCCACGGCGCGGCTCTATGCACTAGCCCAGATGAGCCGTAGGTTTTACGCCAACGTCATTGTTGGAAACGATTCCGAAATGTGAGCGTCTGACAATGACATCACGCGCTCAGACCAGGAGGCCCACCTTGACCGTTGTACGTGCAGCACTGACCCAGACCACCTGGACCGGTGACAAGGAATCGATGATCGCCAAGCACGAGAAGTTCGCGCGCGACGCGGCCGCCCAGGGCGCGCAGATCATCTGCTTCCAAGAGCTGTTCTATGGGCCCTACTTCGGCATCATCGAGGATGCCAAGTACTACGACTACGCAGAGTCGATCCCCGGTCCCACCACGACACGTTTTCAGGCGCTCGCGAAGGAACTCGGCATCGTCATCGTGCTGCCCATCTATGAAGAGGCCATGCCGGGCGTGTACTACAACACGGCCGTCGTGATCGACGCCGACGGAGAGAACCTCGGCAGCTACCGCAAGCACCACATCCCCAACCTCGACCGCTTCTGGGAGAAGTTCTACTTCCGCCCCGGCAACCTCGGCTACCCCGTCTTCAACA
This sequence comes from Marisediminicola antarctica, assembly GCF_009930795.1. GTDB lineage: Bacteria > Actinomycetota > Actinomycetes > Actinomycetales > Microbacteriaceae > Marisediminicola > Marisediminicola antarctica. The sequence goes on along the minus strand of NZ_CP017146.1, from coordinate 3,138,690 downwards.
CCAGGGTCGGCAAGGTCGGCGTCTACATCTGCTACGACCGCCACTTCCCCGAGGGATGGCGTGAGCTCGGGCTGAACGGCGCCGAGATCGTCTTCAACCCCTCGGCCACAAAACCGGGGCTGTCGAACCGCCTGTGGGAGCTGGAGCAGCCCGCTGCGGCCGCCGCCAACCAGTACTACATCGGAGCGAACAACCGGGTCGGCACCGAGACCGAGGAGTTCGGCGACAAGGCCGTGACCTTCTACGGGTCGAGCTACTTCGTCGATCCGCGCGGCAACTTCGTCGGCGATATCGCGAGCGAGGACCAGACCGAGACCGTCATCCGCGACCTCGACCTCGACGTCATCCGCGAGGTGCGCAACAACTGGCAGTTCTACCGGGACCGCCGCCCGGACTCCTACACCGCCACCGTCGCCCCGTAACCGCCAGCTGCAAGGGAGCAGTAATGACAACCACCCTCATTCGTGGCGGGACCGTGGTCACCGCCACCGGCCGCAGCCAGGCCGACGTGCTCGTCGATGGCGAGACAATCGTCGCGGTGCTCGCGCCCGGCTCGGTCGTGCTCGGCACCGACCTCAGTCGCGCGGTGCACACCGTGATCGACGCGACCGGCAAATACGTGATCCCCGGCGGGATCGACGCGCACACCCACATGGAGCTGCCGTTCGGCGGCACGGCGGCATCCGACACCTTCGAGACCGGCACGAGGGCCGCCGCCTGGGGCGGGACGACGACGATCATCGACTTCGCCGTGCAGACCTACGGGCAGCGCGTCATGGACGGTCTCGCCACATGGCACGAGAAGGCCAGCGGCAACTGTGCGATCGACTACGCGTTCCACCAAATTGTCGGCGATGTGAACGAGGACTCTCTGCAGGCCTTGGAGTCGCTTCCCGACGAGGGCATCACGAGCTTCAAGATGTTCATGGCCTACCCGGGCGTCTTCTACAGCGACGACGCGCAGATCCTGCGCGCCATGCAGGTCTCGGCCCGCACCGGGATGATGACGATGATGCACGCCGAGAACGGCCCAGCAATCGACGTGCTCGTCGGCCAGCTGCTCGCCCAGGGCAAGACCGACCCCTATTACCACGGCGTCGCCCGCGCCTGGCAGATGGAGGAGGAGGCGACCCACCGGGCGATCATGCTCGCAAATCTCACCGGCGCCCCGCTCTACGTCGTGCACGTGAGCGCCAAGCAGGCCGTCGAGCAGCTCGCGGCGGCGCGCGACGTAGGCCAGAACGTGTTCGGGGAGACCTGCCCGCAGTACCTCTACCTGTCGCTCGAGGAGCAGCTCGGCGCGCCCGGATTCGAAGGCGCGAAATGGGTGTGCTCCACGCCACTGCGATCGAAGGCCGAGGGGCACCAGGCGCACATGTGGCAGTCGTTGCGCACCAACGACATCCAGATGGTCTCCACCGACCACTGCCCGTTCTGCATGAAGGGCCAGAAAGATCTGGGCCTCGGCAACTTCTCGAAGATCCCCAACGGTATCGGCTCGGTCGAGCACCGCATGGACCTGCTCTATCAGGGCGTCGTCGATGGGCAGATCAGCCTCGAGAGGTGGGTGGAGATCACCTCGACGACCCCCGCCCGCATGTTCGGGCTCTATGGCAAGAAGGGCGTCATCGCCCCGGGAGCGGATGCCGACATCGTCATCTACGACCCGAACGGCCACACGAGCATCGGGTATGAGAAGACCCACCACATGAACATGGACCACAGCGCGTGGGAGGGCTTCGAGATTGACGGGCACGTCGACACGGTGCTCTCCCGCGGCAAGGTGGTCATCGACGACAACCAGTACCTCGGAGCCAAGGGTGACGGCCAATTCGTCAAGCGCGGCCTCAGCCAGTACCTGATCTAAGGAACACAGTGGATTTCGGAGCAGTAATTCAGACCACCCCGCCCGCCTCGCGCACCGTGCACCTCGCAAAGCTCGCGGAGCAGTACGGGTTCAGCCACGTGTGGACCTTCGACTCGCACCTGCTCTGGCAGGAGCCCTATGTGATCTACAGCCGCATCCTGGCCGAGACGAACCGTGTCATCGTCGGCCCGATGGTCACCAACCCGGCGACCCGCGACTGGACCGTCACAGCATCCACCTACGCCACCCTCAACGAGATGTACGGCAACCGCACCATCTGCGGCATCGGCAGGGGCGACTCGGCCGTGCGCGTCACGGGAGGCGCCCCGACCACGCTCAGGACGCTGCGCGAGTCGATCCACGTCATCCGCGAGCTCGCCAACAGTCGCGCGGTCGAGTACAACGGCGCGACCGTGCAATTTCCGTGGAGCGTCGGGTCGTCGCTCGAGGTGTGGGTCGCCGCCTACGGGCCGCTCGCCCTCAAGCTCGCGGGCGAGGTCGGCGACGGCTTCATCCTGCAGCTCGCCGACCTCGACATCGCCGCGTGGATGATCACGACGGTGCGGGAGGCCGCGGAGAAGGCCGGCCGCGACCCAATGGACGTCAAGTTCTGCGTCGCCGCGCCCATGTACATCGGTGACGACATCGATCACATGCGCAACCAGACGCGCTGGTTCGGCGGGATGGTCGGAAATCACGTGGCCGACATCGTCGCCAAGTACGGCGCCAATGGCTCCGTACCGAAGGCGCTCACCGACTACATCGAGGCGCGTGAAGGGTATGACTACAACCAGCACGGACTCGCCGGCAACACCCACGCCGACTTCGTGCCGGACGAGATCGTGGACCGCTTCTGCCTGCTGGGCAGCGCCGAGCAGCACATCGAGAAGCTGAAAGCCCTGAGGGAGCTCGGCGTCGACCAGTTCGCCGGCTACCTGCAGCACGACAACAAGGAGGAGACCCTGCGCGTGTACGGGGAGAGCGTCATCCCCGCACTCAAGGAGAAGATCGTGGCCAAGGCATGACGGGGCCGTGCGCGGGATGACCGGTCTGGCCAGGCGCATCGGGCTCGGCGCGCTCGCGATCGTGCTGCTCGGGGTGATCTGGGAGCTCTACAAGGCCGTCGGTCCCGCCGAGGGGGTCGATGTGGCCGGGCTGCAGCTGCTGCCGCGCACCACCGACCTCGCAATGCCCCACATCTGGGACATGATCGCCCGCGCACTGGAGCCCGTGAACTCGTCGGAGGGGTCGCCGCCCGTGTGGACCTCGGTGCTGCTCGCCGGCCTCTCAAGCCTCGGCACGGCATCCGTTGGCCTGCTCATCGGCTCGATCGTCGGCTTCGGGCTGGCGCTGCTCATGCAGCGGTTCCGCGTCGCCGAGTCGGCGGTGCTGCCGTGGCTCGTGCTCAGCCAGACGGTGCCGCTCATCGCCCTCGCCCCGCTCATCGTCAGCTGGGGTGGCCGGGTGCAGATCGGAACCTTCGAGTGGGAGCGGTGGATGTCGGTGGCCGTGATCGCGGCCTACCTCGCGTTCTTCCCCGTGGCAGTCGGTGCGCTGCGCGGCCTCCAGTCGCCCGACGAGATCAACGTGGAGCTGTTCCACGCCTACGCGACCGGGTGGTGGGCGACCCTGATCCACCTGCGGCTTCCCGCGAGCGTGCCGTACCTACTGCCGGCGCTGCGCCTCGGCGCGGCATCCGCCATCATCGGCACCGTCGTCGCCGAGGTGTCCACGGGTGCCAAGGGCGGCATCGGCCGCCTCATCATCGAATACGCCCAGTCGGGATCGAGCGACCCGGCGAAGGCCTACTCGCCCATCGCCGTCGCCGTGATCATGGGCCTCGCCGCGGCGGCAATCGTCGCGCTCGCCGGAGCGACCCTGAAGCGCTATCGCAGAAACGAGGTGACCGCATGAGCCACGCCATCGCCGTTCAGGTGAGCGACGTCACGAAGACCTTCCCCGTCAAGAAGGGCGACGGGGTCACCGCGCTCGACGAGGTGAGCCTCACGGTGAAGGCGGGCGAGTTCGTCTCGCTGATCGGGCCGTCCGGATGCGGCAAGTCGACGCTCCTGCGCCTCATCGCCGACCTCGACCAGCCGACGTCCGGAGCCGTAACCGTTTTCGGCAAGCCCGCCCACCAGGCCCGGCTCGACCAGGACTACGGCATCGCGTTCCAGAGCGCGGGGCTCCTGCCGTGGCGCACCGTCGAGGCGAACATCGAACTGCCGCTGCAGCTGCACCGGGTGCCTGCGGCGACGCGGCGCGCGCGCGTCGCGGAGCTGATGGCTCTTGTCGGGCTGTCCGACTTCGCCGCCAACTTCCCCGACCAGCTTTCCGGAGGCATGCAGCAGCGAGTCGCGATCGCGCGGTCGCTCGCGGAGAGCCCCGAGCTGCTGCTCATGGACGAGCCGTTCGGCGCGCTCGATGAGATGACGCGCGAGCGCATGCAGACCGAGCTCGTGCGCATTTGCGCCGAGACGGGCGCCGCCGTCGTGTTCGTCACCCACTCGATCCCCGAGGCGGTGTTCCTCTCCGACCGTGTAGTGGTCATGTCGCCGCGGCCGGGCCGCATCCGCGAGATCGTCGACGTCGCCCTCGGCGAGAAGCGCGGCGAGACGCTGCGCGAGGAGGACAGCTTCTTCGAGGGCGTCACGCGGGTGCGCGAGGCGCTGCACGGGGCACCGACCGAGACGCGGCCGGATAACGCTGTGCGGGGAGTGGACCTGCGATGAGATCCGCGACCCTGCGTTTCGTGCTGCCGCCCGTGGCACTCGGGCTGGTCGCCCTTGTCGCCTGGGAGCTGCTTGTCATTCTGGGCGACATCCAGCCCTACCTCCTGCCCGCTCCGACGGCGATCCTCACGCAGCTGGGTCTCGTGCTGCCGGTGCTCTGGACGTCGTTCCTCGCAACCGGCGCCAACGCGCTCATCGGACTGATCGCGGGGGCGCTGCTGGCCATCAGCATGGCCCTGCTCGCCTCCCGCCTCAGCTTCATCGACGAGCTGCTGACGCCCGTCGTCGCTGCGATCGCCGTCGTGCCGATCGTGGCCCTCGCCCCCGTGCTCACCACGATGTACGGGGCGACGAGTGAAACGCCGCGCCGGGTCATCGTCGCGATCGTCGTCTTCGTCCCCGTGTTCATCAATACCCTGCGCGGGCTCCGCCAGGTGCTGCCGGTGCACCGCGACCTCATGCGCGCCTACGCGGCATCCAACTGGCAGATCAGCCGCACCGTCACGATCCCCGGCGCACTGCCCTACGTATTCACCGGACTCAACATCGCGTCGTCGCTCGCCGTGATCTCGGCGATCGTCGCGGAGTACTTCGGCGGGCTGCAGAACGGACTCGGCTCCCGCATCACCTCGGCGGCGGCCAACAGTGCTTACCCGCGAGCCTGGGCGTACGTGTTCGGCGCCATTATTCTCGGCGTCGTGTTCTATGCCGCGACTCTCGCGATCGAGAAAGCCGTCTCGCGCCGCGCCGCGTGAACCCCCGACGTCCCCCTGTCGACGGTGCCGGGGTGGCCTGAAAGAAGCAGTCACCAGCAAATCCGACCAGCACGAAGGAGAAGAACATGAAGCACAGCACGCGCGTGTGGATGGGAGCGGCCGCGATGGTCGCCACCTCGGCACTATTTCTCAGCGGATGCAGCGCCACCACGGACGAGACGCCGGAGGCGGGCGGCGGCGACGGCGGGCTCACTCCCGTGACCCTGCAGCTGCAGTGGTTCGCGCAGGCGCAGTTCTCCGGCTATTACGCGGCCCTCGACCAGGGCTACTTCGAAGATGAGGGCCTCGACGTCGAGATCGTCGAGGGCGGCGTCGACATCGTTCCGCAGACCGTGCTCGCCGACCAGCAGGCCGACTTCGCGATCGCCTGGGTGCCCAAGGCGCTCGCCTCGATCGAGCAGGGTGCCGGCATCACCGACATCGGCCAGATCTTCCAGCGCTCCGGTACCCTGCAGGTCTCCTTCGCGGATGCCGGCATCGACACCGCCGCCGACCTCGAGGGCAAGAACGTCGGCAACTGGGGCTTCGGCAACGAGTTCGAGCTGTTCGCCGGCATCACCGAGGCCGGCCTCGACCCGACGACCGACGTCACGCTCGTGCAGCAGCAGTTCGACATGGCCGCGTTGCTCGCCGGCGACATCGACGCAGCCCAAGCGATGACCTACAACGAGTACGCGCAGGTTCTCGAGACGATCAACCCAGACACGGGCGAGCTCTACCAGCCGGAGGACTTCACCGTCATCGACTGGAACGACGAGGGCACCGCGATGCTGCAGGATGCGATCTGGGCCAACGCCGAACGCCTCGAATCCGACGAGGAGTACCAGGAGACCGCGGTCGCCTTCCTCAAGGCCGTCATCAAGGGCTTCGTCTACGCGCGCGACTTCCCGGAGGAGACCGCCGAGATCGTCGTCGGCGCCGGCTCGCAGCTCGGCTCGAGCCACCAGCTGTGGCAGACCAACGAGGTCAACAAGCTCGTCTGGCCCTCGCCCGACGGCATCGGCGTGATCAACGAGGATGCCTGGGAGCAGACCGTCTCGGTCGCCAAGACCGCGAAGAACCTCGAGGGCTCCACGGTCATCACGACCGACCCGCCGGAGAACGCCTACACGAATGAGTACATCGAGCTCGCGCTCGCAGAGCTCACAGAGGAGGGCATCGACGTGACGGGCGAGAGCTTCGAACCGATCGAGGTCACCCTCAATGAAGGCGGCAAGTAGCTCCACCAATTAGGGTGAGCGGAGGCCCCTTCCTCGGGGCCCCGCTCACCCCTGGATCTCACCGAAGGAACGACCATGAGCACGACGATCGACCCGGCAGACGGCACGCTCGCATACGACCTGGACCGTGCCCACGTGTTCCACTCCTGGTCGGCGCAGGCGGCGCTCAAGCCCTTCGTGATCGCCGGGGCGCTCGGCTCGACGCTGTGGGACTACGACGGCAAGGAGTACCTCGACTTCTCGAGCCAGCTCGTCAACATGAACATCGGACACCAGCATCCGAAGGTCATCCAGGCCATCAAAGACCAGGCCGACATCATCACGATGGTCGCGCCTCCGCACGCGAACCTTGCCCGCGGCGAGGCTGCCCAGCGCATCCTCGCGCGGGCGGGATCGAGCTTCGGGAGCGTCTTCTTTACCAACGGCGGGGCGGATGCGAACGAGAACGCGATCCGCATGGCGAGGCTCACGACGGGCCGCGACAAGGTGCTGTCGACTTATCGCTCGTACCACGGCAATACCGGCGCGGCGGTCGTCGCGACCGGCGACTGGCGCCGCGTGCCCAATGAGTATGCGCGCGGGCACGTGCACTTCTTCGGGCCGTTCCTCTACCGCTCGGAGTTCTGGGCGCAGACACCCGAGGAGGAGTGTGCCCGCGCGCTGCACCACCTCGAGCGCGTCATCCAGGCCGAAGGCTCGTCGTCGATCGCGGCGATCCTGCTCGAGAGCGTTCCCGGCACCGCCGGCGTGCTCGTACCACCGCCCGGGTACCTCGCCGGCGTGCGCGAGCTGTGCGACAAATACGGCATCCTGCTCATCTTCGACGAGGTGATGTGCGGCTTCGGCCGCACGGGAGAGTGGTTCGCCTTCCAGGGCTTCGACGTCGTCCCCGACCTCATCACCTTCGCCAAGGGCGTCAACTCCGGCTATGTGCCAATCGGCGGCGTCGTCATCTCCGAGACGATCGCGCACGAGTTCGACACCCAGGTGTTCCCCGGCGGGCTCACCTACTCCGGCCATCCGCTTGCCGCAGCGTCAATCGTCGCATCGATGGACGCGATGGCCGACGAGGGCATCATCGACAACGCGCGGATGATCGGAACGGACCACCTCGGTCCCGGACTCGCCGAGCTCGCCGCCGCACACCCGCTCATCGGCGAGGTGCGGGGGATGGGCGTGTTCTGGGCGCTCGACCTCGTCTCGGACCCCGCCACCCGCGCACCGGTCTCGGCAGCGGTCATCGGCGAGCTGAAGGGCGAGCTCATGAAGCGCGGCCTGCTGCCGTTCGCCGCCGACAACCGTATTCACGTGGTGCCGCCCTGTGTCATCACGCCCGACGAGGTCGCGCGCGCCCTCGCCATCTACGACGAGGCCTTCACCGCCGTCGAGGCAGTCTGACCCGCGGGGGCACCGTCGCCACGGTCGGAACCGGCTGCGCCAGCATCCGCGAGTCGCCCGAATATGCCGGGTAATCGGGGTTGAAGGCGACATATCCGGGCGAGTCGCGCGCAGATTCCGAAGTTGGTGACAAGCGTGTGCGTGACTCTGGTGAATGTGCGGATGCCGCCGTCAGGTGCCCGTATTTGTGGATGCCGGATGCCGGATGCCGGATGCCGGATGCTGGCGAGCGCACTTTCTCCCGAGTTGTGCACCACTGGGTGGAGCGACGCGCACGGACCGGCGCTCCCGCGGGTCGAGTGCGATTCCGAAATCCCAGGGTCGCGCTGTCGCGACAGTCGGAATTGGCGGCGACAGCATCCGCGGTTCGCCCGCTTATGTCGCGTACGTGGGGTTGGAGGCGGCAGATCTGGGCGACTCGCGCACAGATTCCGTCGCAGCACGGCGCTCCCGCGGGTCGAGTACAATTCCGCAAGTGTCAAACAACGTGAAATCGCCCTACGCCGTCCAGGTGTTCGACCTTCTGCACCGCCCGGGGGAGATGCGGGAGCGAGAGCTCGACATCACCGTTCCCGAGGGGTTCGGCAATGCCGTCATCGGCGTGCCGACGGGGGCACAGCTGCACATCGACCTGCGGATGGAGTCGCTGCACGACGGTATTCTGGTGAGCGCCGAGGTCGACGGCGAGGCCGTCGGAGAGTGCGTCAGATGCCTCATCGAGATGCGCATTCCGCTCGAGGTCGAATTGCAGGAGCTTTTCGCGTATTCTCAAGACGAAGCTTTTGAGTACGAGGTTCAAGACGACACGATAGATCTTGAACCAGTAGTCAGGGACGCGGTAGTGCTTTCACTACCGTTTCAACCGGTCTGCCAAGAAGATTGCCTCGGCCTGTGCCCCCAGTGTGGGGTGCGGCTTCTTGATAACCCGGGTCACGAGCACGAAGCACCCGTCGATCCTCGATGGGCGGCTTTGGCCGGACTCGCGGGTGAGACCGGGGAATCCGCCGAAGATGTTGATGGTGCCGAGAATAACGGCGCCACAGAGGAAAAGAGATAGTCATGGCCGTACCGAAGCGCAAAATGTCACGCGCCAGCACCCGCGCGCGCCGCGCCCAGTGGAAGGCCACGCCTCCCACCCTCGTGAAGACGATCGAGAGCGGCAAGGTTGTCTACAGCCTCCCCCACCGCGCTCGCGTGGTCGAGGACTCGACCGGCACGCCGCTGTACATGGAATACAAGGGCCGCAAGGTCGCCGACGTCTGACCCGGCGAGACACGAGTCTCGCGGGGTGGATAAGCCTGTGGGAGAGAGTGTGTCACGTGATCGCGCGAGCGATCTCGCGTCGCAACTAGCGGTGGATGTCAACGCCGAGCTCCTCGAGCTCGCGCTGACACACCGCTCTTTTGCGTACGAAAACGGTGGTGCGGGCCACAACGAGCGCCTCGAGTTCCTCGGCGACTCGATCCTGGGCCAGGCAGTGACCGTCATGCTGTACCGCGAGAACCCGACCCTCGACGAGGGCGAGCTGGCCAAGAGACGGGCCAGCCTCGTGTCGAGCGTCGCGCTCGCTGAGGTGGCGCGCGCGATCGGGCTCGGCCGCTACATCCGTCTCGGCCGCGGCGAGGAGCTCACCGGGGGCCGCGACAAGTCGTCGATCCTCGCCGACACGGTCGAGGCGGTCATCGGCGCAACGTACCTCTCGGCCGGACCGGAGGAGGCGACCGCGCTTGTCATGCGCCTCATCGCGCCCCTCATGCTCGACCCCGACAGGTTCGGGGTGTCGATGGACCCCAAGACGAGCCTGCAGGAGCTCTCCGCGCGGCTGGGGCGCGGCATCCCGCGCTATACGGTGACCAACAGCGGACCCGACCACTCGAAGCGATTCCTCGCGGCGGTGGCGCTCGGCGACGAGGCCCCCATCGCAACGGGCGAAGGCACGAGCAAGAAGTACGCCGAGATGGCCGCGGCGCGCGACGCCTGGGCCACGCTTTCGAGCCTCTGACTGTGCCCGAGCTCCCCGAGGTCGAGGTGGTGCGCGCCGGGCTCGAACCCGCGGTCACCGGCGCCACGGTCAGCGCCATCACGGTGTTCGACGACCGTTCCCTGCGGCGCCACGCCGGCCCCGCCGAGGATTTCGTGTGGCGGATGACCGGGCGCACAATCCTCGGGGCGGTGCGGCGCGGCAAGTTCCTCTGGCTGCCCCTTGACGCCCGTCCGGAGGCGACAGAGCCCGCCGCAGCATCTGCCGGGGAGGCTCTTGTCGCCCACCTCGGGATGTCCGGGCAGGTGCTCCTGCGCGATCGCGACACGGACGACCCGCTCACCCGCATCCGCCTCGAGCTCGACCACCCCGTGCACGGGCCGCTGCGGCTCAACTTCGTCGACCAGCGCATCTTCGGCTCGATGGCGATCGACGAGCTCGTTCCCACGTCGGATTCGCGGCCCGGCGGCTACTCGGGAGCGGAGGTCGACGGCTCGCCGCCGTGGCCGGCGCCGCTCCTGCCGAGCAAGGTCGCGCACATCGCCCGGGACCCGCTGGACCCCGCCTTCGACGACGCGCGATTCCTCGCCGCGCTCGCGCGCCGGAACACCGGGATCAAGCGCGCCCTGCTCGACCAGTCGCTGGTCAGCGGGATCGGCAACATCTACGCCGACGAGTCTCTCTGGGCGGCGCGCATCCACTTCGATCAGCCGACCAGCCGCCTGACGCGGCCGAAGGCGAAGCTGCTACTTGCCGAGGTGCGGCTCGTGCTCGGGCGGGCGCTGGCCGAGGGAGGCACAAGCTTCGACGCGCAGTACGTCAACGTCAACGGCGCATCCGGCTATTTCTCCCACTCGCTCAACGCCTATGGCCGGCACGGGCGCGACTGCCCGCGCTGCGGACGGCCGATCACCCGCGAAGCCTTCATGAACCGAAACTCCCACTTCTGCGCCTTCTGCCAGCGCGTGCGCTGACGCAGCACAGCCCCGGTTCCTCAGAGGTCGAGCCGCCACGTGCCGGGGTAGCCGACCGCCAGGAAGCCGATCCTCTCGTTCACCTCGAGCATGTGCCGGTTCTCCTCCGCGTTCCAGGTGTAGATGCACGGATGCCCAGGCGCCAGCTCCTGCAACCGCGCGTGGTTCGCAAGTTTGACGACGAGCCCGAGGCGGTGTCCCCGATGAGACTTCAGCACGATCGTGTCGTTCTGGAACACGGGGCGGTGTGGCTCGGCCGGCACCGCGAGGTTGGTGAACCCCGCTAGCCGGTCGGATCTGTCGTGGCGGACGGCGGTCGTGAGCCAGAGGCGCCCCTCCGTCTCATTGAGTGCGTCCTTGCGGCGCACCCTCTCCTCGTCCCACAGCTCCGGCTGCCAGTCTGTCTCGCCCAGGGGTGGGTCGGTGCTCATGGCGGCGTTCAGCACGGCGAGATCAGCGAGGCGATGCTCGGGCGTCGCACCGGCCCAGGACTCGAGCGAGTAGCCCGAGGGCAGGGGGAGGCCGGCCGCGGCGGCCGGCAGCGTCAGGCGGCTCATCCGTTCGACCTGCGCGAGGCGGTAGCCGCGCGAAAGCAGGAAGCGGGCACCGGCGTCCTCGCGTGGCACCGAGCCGTACCCGGTCGGGGAGTCAAGTCGCGGACCAGTCACGTCGGCCCGGTGCAGGGTGAACGCCTGCAGAATCGTTCGACCCTCGCCGATGGCGATCGCGGCGACCGTGTCGTAGAGCGCAGCCCCGATGCCACGTCGCCGGTGCGAGGGAGCCACCTCGACCTCGAGCCACGCGGACCTGACCTCGTCACCGGTCTGCGCCTCGTGCACGGCCCGGCCAACGATGCGGTCGTCGACCCTCGCTACGAATAGCCGCTTCGGCTCGTCGGTGTCCTGCCAGGCGGGCAGCAACTCCCGCGGTGTGCAGGCGAGGTCGAAGCTGCCAGCGGTGTCGGCCTCGATCTCGTTGCGCACACGGGTCATCTCCACGAAATCACCGGCGTCCGCGTCGTCGACGGATGCCGGGATCGTCAGTTCCTCGATCGTGAGCCTGCTCATGTCGCACCCTCCTGAGGACGAGGTCTGGCAAATAGCCTAGCGACCTGCCCGTCGGCGGGGGAGGTCTCGGGTACCGTAGTGCCTGACGGCCCACCGGGCGCAAAGGAGAACGCCGCGTGCACCTGAAAAGCCTCACGCTCAAGGGGTTCAAGTCCTTTGCGCAACCCACGACCTTCGCCTTCGAGACCGGCGTCACGTGCGTCGTCGGGCCCAACGGGTCGGGCAAGTCCAACGTCGTCGACGCCTTGGCCTGGGTTATGGGGGAGCAGGGTGCCAAGACCCTCCGCGGCGGCAAGATGGACGACGTCATCTTCGCCGGTACCGCAACGAAGGGCCCACTCGGCCGAGCCGAGGTCATCCTCACCATCGACAATGCCGACGGCGCTCTGCCGATCGAGTACTCCGAGGTAACCATCAGCCGCACCCTCTTCCGCAGCGGCGGGAGCGAGTACGCCATCAACGGCCAGTCCTGCCGGCTGCTCGACGTGCAGGAGCTGCTGAGCGACTCCGGCCTCGGCCGCGAGATGCACGTGATTGTCGGGCAGGGGCAGCTCGACTCCGTGCTGCGGGCGAGCCCGGAAGACCGGCGTGGATTCATCGAGGAGGCCGCCGGAATCCTCAAGCACCGCCGTCGCAAAGAGAAGACGATCCGCAAGCTCGACGCAATGCAGGTCAACCTCACCCGGCTGAGCGACCTCGCGGGGGAGATCCGCCGCCAGCTCAAGCCGCTCGGACACCAGGCCGAGATCGCCCGCGAGGCGCAATCCATCGCGAGCATCGTGCGCGATGCGCGAGCGCGAATCCTCGCCGACGACGTCGTGACCCTCCGCGCATCCATCACCCTGCAGAGCCGCGGGGAGAGCGAACGCAAGACCGAGCGCATCGTGCTGCAGGAGCAGCTCGACCAGGCGCGCCTGCGCCAGCAGCGGATCGAGCAGGCCCAGGTCGGCGACGCCGTCGACGGCGCCCGTCGCGTCGCGTTCGGCCTCGAGTCGGAGCAGGCCAGGCTACGCAGTCTCTACACGCTCGCCAACCAGCGCCTCGCCCTTCTCGGGCAGCAGGCCCAGTCGCCGGAATCGACGATGGGGGTGTCGCCGCAGGCGATCGCCGACGCCAGGGACGAGGCCGAGCGCCTGCGGGAGCAGATCCAGGCATCCGAGGCTGCCTGGCGCGACGCCACGGGGGTGACGGCGGCGGCGCGGGCCAACCTCGATGGACTTGACGAGCACATCGCGGCGCAAAGCGCCCTCGTCTCCCGGCACGACCTCGAGGTCTCAGGGCTCGCCGGGCAGGTCGAGGCCGCCGGCTCGCGGCTCGCCGCCGTGCGTGGAGAGGTGCTGCGACTGCAGAACGGGCTCGACGCCGCACGCACCCGGATCCAGTCCGCGAGCGCGGAGTTCGCGTCGCTCGAGGCGGACGCCGCCGCCGTCGATTCCGGCGAGACGAACCTCGACACCGAGTACGAGACCGCGCTCGCCGAGGTCGGCCAGGCGGAGGCCGAGATCGACCGCCTGCGCGACGAGCTGCACACACTTGAGCGCGAACGCGACGCTCTCGCGGCCAAGGCGGGAGCGTTGTCGAGCGCGCTCGGCCAGAAGGACGGCTCCAGCGACCTCGTCGCGGCGAAGCTTGCCGGAATCCGCGGCCTCGTTGCCGAGCACGTGCAGGTGGCGCCGGGCTACGAGGAGGCCATTACGGCAGCACTCGGTTCGCTCGCCGATGCAGTGCTCGCCGACAACAGGGAGGCCGCGGAGAACGCCCTCTACCGGGCCCGGGCGCGCGAGATGGGACGAGTCGAGATCCTCCTCGCGGATGCCGGGACCTTCGGCGGCACCGCCGATCCGATGCTCCCCCGGGGAGCCGTCACCGCCGCGAGCGCGGTGACGGCTCCCCCGGGCGTGCTCGGAATCCTGTCGCACTTCATCGTCGCCGACGACCTGGGTGTCGCCCGCGCCGTCTGGTCGGGCTTCGACGGGGCCAGCAAGGACCAGTACACCGTGATCACGAAGTCGGGCGACGTGTTGAGCCAGTACGTCATGCGCGGCGGGTCGGGATCCAAGCGGTCGCGCATTGAGCTCGTCGCTGAGAGGGACGCCGCCGCCGCCCGCCTCGACGAGGTCACCTCGCTCATCGAGCGCGCCCGCTTCGCGCTCGCCGAGCAGCGCGGCACCGTCACCGTGGCCAAGCAGCAGTCCGCCGCAGCCCTGTCCGCGCTGCGCGAGTTCGACTCGCGGCTCGCGGCACGCACGCAGAAGATCAACCGGGCCCGAGTGCAGGTCGAGGCCGCGCAGGCGGAGGCGGAGCGCCTCGACAAGGGCCTCGCGCCGTCCATCACCGCGGTGGCGGATGCGGAGGCCGCACTCGCGGCCGCGAAGCACTCCCACGACGAGGCATCCTCGCGCCCCCGCCCGATTCTCGACGTCGCCGCGCGGGACGCACTCTTCGACGAACTCGAGTTGGCAAGGGAGAGTGAGGTGGAGGCGAGGCTGCAGGTCGAGACAGCACGCGAGCGGGTGCGTGCCGAGGAGCTGCGGGCCGAGGCTCTGCAACGTCAGCTCGAAGCGGAACGCACACAGGCCGAGGAGGCCGCGCGACGCGCCGTCATCCGACGGCGCCAGGTGGCGTCCGCCGAGGCCGTACTGGCGGCGCTGCCCGCGGTGCTCGACGCCGTCGATCGCTCGGTCTCCCAGGCCCGAGTCGAACTCGCCGCGCGGGAGGCGGAGAGGTCGGAGCAGAACGAGGAGCTCTCCGCGTTGCGCCGTGACGAGTCGGGGCTCCGAGAGCGGCTCCACGCCATCAGCGAGGACGTCCACGGCCTGGAGATGCAGCTCTACGAAAGCAAACTGCACCTGTCGACGCTGCTCGAACGGTCCGGCAACGAGCTCGGCCTCGTCGAGGAGGTGCTCGTCGACGAGTACGGACCGCAGCACACGGTTCCGGTCGACGTGGCGCACGATCGGGAGACGCCGGAGGCAGTTCCGTTCGTGCGCGGCGAGCAGGAGCAGCGCCTCGTCCGCGCCGAGCGCAAGCTCGCCCAGCTCGGACGCGTCAACCCGCTCGCCCTCGAGGAATTCGAGGCGCTCGAACAGCGCCACCGGTTCCTCACCGAGCAGCTCACCGACCTCACCAACACGCGCAAGGACCTACTCACGATCATCGACGAGATCGACGACAAGATGCAGCACATCTTCGCGTCGGCCTTCGACGACACACGCGACGCGTTCAACGAGGTCTTCCCGATCCTTTTCCCCGGCGGCACAGGAAGTATCCACCTGACCGATCCCGACAACCTGCTCACGACAGGCATCGAGGTGAGTGTGAAGCCAGCCGGCAAGAAGATCGAGCGCCTCTCGCTGCTCAGCGGCGGGGAGCGGTCGCTTGCGGCTGTCGCGCTGCTGATCGCGATCTTCAAGGCGCGCCCCAGCCCGTTCTACATCATGGACGAGGTGGAAGCAGCCCTCGACGACGCCAACCTCGGACGCCTCCTCACAATCTTCGAGGACTTGCGGGAGACCTCGCAGCTCATCATCATCACCCACCAGAAGCGCACGATGGAGATCGCGGATGCGCTCTATGGCGTCTCCATGCGCGCCGATGGAATCAGCGCCGTCGTCGGGCAGCGTGTACAGCGGGAACCGGACGACGAGGAGCGCGCGGCAAGCTGAATCTGTCGCACAGATATAGCCCCGGTGCCAGCCCTAGGTGCTCGTGGCTGAGCCGTGCGCGCTCTTCTCCGCATCCGATCTCGAGACCATCTTCGGCACGGAGGTGCGAGCGGGCCGCAACGGCATCAGCCGAATCGATGACGTCGCGATCGAGGCGGACTCGCGGCACTGCCGGTGGAGTGCCGATGCGCTCGACGCGTCGCTGCAGATCGCCTACGCATCTGACTTCGACTCCGGGGAGTTCGGCTGCCTCGCGCCAGCCGACCCGCGCGCTGTTGAGGTCGACCTCGGCACCCGGGCGTGGTGGTCGGAGCTGACGATGGAGGGAGCGACCCTTGGCCGGCTGCGCGTGTGCACTGCCGGCTCGCTCGTCGACGTCACAATCGTCGGAGACGCGGATGCCGGGGGGCAGGGGGCCGCCGCGGCCTCCTGTCAGTACCGGTGAGTGTCGCCGGCTCGCACGACACGGAGCCAGCGGTAACCGTAGCCGTCGAGCGTGATGTTCGTCTTCCCGGTCGAGGGGAGGTCGACCTGGTCGCCGCTGATGAGGTCGAGCAGCAACGACTCACCCTCGATCTCGAGGGTGAGTGGCACCTCGGTCGTCTCGGCGGAGAAGTTGTGCACCGCCACGATGCGGCGGTCCTCCCAGGTCAGCGAATGGGCGAAGATCGCGCTGTGAGGTTGCTCGAGCACCGCGAAGGTGCCCCAGCCGAACTCGGGCGCATTGCGGTAATGCCGCACGAGGGTCTGGATGAAGACCAGAAGCGAATCCGGGTCGCGGCGCTGGTCCTCGACGTTCACGTGCGCGGGGCCGAAACCGCCCTCGACGACGGCGCTCGCTAGGCGCGACGGCGCGACATCCGAGAATCCGCCGTTCTTGCCGCTGTTCCATTGCATCGGGGTGCGCACCGCGAGGCGGCCCTTCTGCTCGAGGTTCTCGCCCATGCCGATCTCCTCGCCGTAGAAGAGCACGGGGGTGCCCGGCAGCGAGAACAGCAGGCTGTAGACCATCCGCACGCGCCTCGGGTCACCCTCAAGCATCGGCGGTAGCCGCCGCACCAGCCCACGTCCGTACACCTGCATCCGCTTCTCGGGGCCGAACGCCGCGAACACCTCGTCCCGCTCCTCATCGGAGAGCTTGTCCAGAGTCAGCTCGTCATGATTGCGCACGAAGTTTGCCCACTGGGAGTCCGACGAGCCGGCGGGCCGGGAAAGCAACGCCTCGACCAGCGGACCTGCGTCCTGCCGCGCAAGCGAGAGGTACATCTTCTGCATCGAGATGAAGTCGAACTGCATTGTGAGTTCGTCGCCATCGTCCCCGCCGAAGAAGCGTTGCTGGTCCTCCCGCGGCAGGTTGACCTCGCCGAGAAGCACCCCCTCGCCGGAGCGGCGTCCCAGGAACGACCGCAGCGACCTCAGGTACTCGTGGGGGTCCGGAAGCGCCTTGTCGCCGCCGATCACCGCCTCGGTTTCGAGCATGAAGGGCACTGCGTCGACGCGGAACCCTGAGAGCCCGAGCTCGAGCCAGAACCCCATCATCTTCGCGATCTCGTCGCGCACGGCGGGATTGGTGATGTTGAGGTCGGGCTGGTGCTTGTAGAAGATGTGCTGGTAGTACTGCTCGGTCTTCGCGTCATACTCCCAGTTGCTGTCCTCCTGGTCGGGGAACACCGGGGCCGCCTGGTCCGCGGGTGGCTCGTCGCGCCACACGTAGAAGTCGCGGTAGGGCGAGGTGCGGCTCGAGCGGGACTTCACGAACCACGGATGCTTGTCCGAGGTGTGGTTGGTCACGAGGTCGGCGATCACGCGCATGCCGCGGTCCTGCGCCGTGCGGATGACCTCGACGAGGTCGCCGAGATGCCCGAGCCGGGGGTCGACGGCGTAGAAGTCGGTGATGTCGTAGCCGTCATCGCGGTTCGGGGTCGGGTAGAACGGCATAAGCCACAGGCAGGTTACGCCGAGCTCGGAGAGGTAGTCCAGACGCTGGGCGAGGCCGGCGAAGTCGCCGATCCCGTCGTCGTTCCAGTCGAGAAAGGTCTCGACGTCGAGGCAGTAGACGACCGCAGTCTTCCACCACAGGTCGCTTGTATCGGTGATCCTCATGCGTTCACTCCGCTCAGTTGGGGCAGCACGTGCTCGCCGAAGACGTCGATGAACCGCGACTGCTCCTGGCCGACGTGGTGGATGTAGATGCGGTCGAACCCGAGCTCGGACCACTCTCGAAGCTGGTGCACGTACTCGGCCGGGTCCGATGAGACGAGAACCGACGAGCGCATGTGCTCCGGGCTCACATGCTTCGAGGCCTCGTCGAAGGCCTCGACCGAGTCGATGTCCCAGCACAGCGGAGGTGCGAAGACGTTGCTGCGCCACTGGTCGTGGGCGATGGCGAGCGCCTCGGCATCGGTCTCCGCATAGCTCACGTGCACCTGCAGCGCGAGCTCACCCCTGCCCCCGGCGTCCCGGTATCCGGCGATCATGTCGCGGAGCTTCTCGACCGGCTGGGCGATCGTGGCGAGCCCGTCGGCCCATTCGGCCGCCCACGTCGCCGTCTCCACGCTCACGGCCGCGGCCACGAGCGGGGGTGGGGTCTCCGGTCTGGTCCAGAGGCGCGCGCGATCGACGGTCACGAGGCCGTCGTGGCTGACCTCCTCGCCGTCGAGCAGCGCGCGGATGATGTCGACGCACTCCCGCAGTCGGGCGTTGCGCAGCTCCTTGCGCGGCCACCCCTGGCCCGTGACGTGCTCGTTGGCCGCCTCGCCGCTGCCGAGCGCGACCCAGAACCGGCCGGGGTACATGGCCTCGAGGGTGCCGATCGCCTGCGCGATGATCACCGGGTGGTACCTCTGCCCGGGCGCGTTGACGACGCCGAAAGAGAGGGCCGTCGCCTGCAGTGCGGCGCCGAGCCACGCCCACGCGAATGCCGAATGGCCCTGCCGCTCGCTCCAGGGCACGAGGTGGTCGGAGCACATGGCCGCATCGAAGCCGGCCTGCTCGGCCCGCTGCACCGCGGCAATCAGCGCGCTCGGGTGCACCTGTTCGTGAGATGCGTGGAAACCAAACTTCGTCATCTTCGCGTACCTCCTGAGTTGAGGCTACGCAATTCCCTCGCGCTTGTCCCCCCGAACAGGGGTCAGGCTCCCTGGTCGCTGAGCGGCTCGTCGTCGAGGGGCTCGTCGTTCACGGTGATGACCCGCCAGCTGCCCCCGGAGCGCTCGACGATGCTCGTCGCCCCGTTGAGGATGGAGGGAATCGGCACACTCGTGAGTCGGCGCAGCACCTCGCGGATGAGGGTGCCGTGCGCGACGACGATGACGGCCGAGCCGTGCAGGTCGCGCGCGATGTCGACGAGGCTGTCGAGGCCCCGATCGGCGACGTCGTCGCGGGATTCGAGCCCCGGGAACTCGCCGTCAGACCACAGCGCGGCCGCCTCGGCGTCGGTGAGGCCCTCCGCCTCTCCGTAGTGACGCTCCTGCAGATCGGAGTACACACCGGACATGGCGATGCCGAGTCCGTCGGCGATGATGCGGCCGGTCTCCGACGCCCGCGACAGCGGCGAGGTGACCACGTGATGCCAGCCGCCGCCGACGAAGCGCTCCGACGAGGCGCGCGCCTGCTCCCGGCCGGTGTCGTTGAGCGGGATGTCTGAGGTGCCCTGCATCCGTCCCGCCGCGTTCCAGTCGGTCTCCCCATGGCGGGTCAGGGCGATCGTCACGGTCGTTTCAGAGTTCTCAGTCACGCCGACAGCCTACGCACCCGCCGGCCGGGGCTGCTCGCGCCGTTAGGCTTGCGATATGGCTGACCGTTCAACCCCGTGGTCCCTCGGCGGTGCCCTGCGCGGTATGTTCGCCAAGGCGACGATCGACGACGAGACGTGGGAGGACCTCGAGGATGCACTCATCAGGGCCGACTTCGGTTCGACCATCACCGACGAGGTCATCGAGCACTTGCGCGCCCAGGTGCGGCGGTTCAGCACGACCGACCCCGTCGACCTCAAGAGGATGCTGCGGGAGACGCTCGAGGAGAGGCTCGCCCGACTCAACCCCACCCTGACCCTGAGCGCGCGGCCCGCGGTGGTGCTTGTCGTCGGTGTCAACGGCGTCGGCAAGACGACGACGATCGGCAAGTTCGCCAAGTTTCTCACCGGCCACGGCCGCACCGTCATCGTCGGCGCCGCCGACACCTTTCGGGCCGCCGCCGTCGAGCAGCTTGCCACGTGGGCCGAGCGCGGGGGAGCGGCCATCCAGCGCCCGCAGCAGCACGGACAGGACCCCGCTTCGGTCGCCTTCCAGACCGTCGAGCGGGCCCAGCGCGAGGGCATTGACATCGTGCTCATCGACACCGCGGGGCGGCTGCAGACCAAGAGCGGGCTCATGGACGAGCTGAGCAAGATCCGCCGGGTCGTCGAGAAGCAGACCGACATCGCCGAGGTGCTTCTTGTGCTCGACGCGACGACGGGGCAGAACGGGGTCGCCCAGGCGGAGGCCTTCATCCAGCACGCCGGAGTGACGGGCCTCGTGATCACGAAGCTCGACGGGTCGGCCAAGGGCGGATTCGTAATCGCGGTGCAGGAGAAGACCGGCATCCCGATCAAGCTCGTCGGGCAGGGCGAGGGCATCGGCGATCTCACCGGTTTCACCCCGCACGTGTTCGTGCAGAAGCTGGTCGGTTGATGGTCAAGCGCGATCCGGACCCACCGACACCGGTCTCGCGTACCGTCGCCTTCGCGGCCGTGTTCTTCGCGATCGTCGCGCCGCTCGTGTTTCTCGTGATCCTCGGGCTCGGCAGCATCGGTGTCGTCGAGGCCGGGCGCACGTTCGCGCCCTTCGCGATCACCGCGACGGCGCTGGGGCTCGTCGCCTCGATCTGGGCGATTGCGATGCCGCGCACCCGCGCGACCGGCGTCACAACCATGGTCGTGATGGTGCCGTGCGTGTTTCTCGCGGCGATCAACCTCCTGAGCCTGCTCGCCCCGGCAGTCTGAGCCGCGCGCGCCGGCTCAGGAGGTGAGACCTTGGTGCGCCCGGCTGAGCTCGACGTAGTGCGTCGCGTTGTGCCTCACCTTGGCGATCTCGTCCGGCGTTAGTTCGCGCCTGACCTTCGCGGGGACCCCGGCGACGAGCGACCCCGGAGGGATGATGGTGCCCTCGAGCACGACGGCACCGGCGGCGACGAGCGAGCCCGTTCCGATGACGGCCTCGTTGAGCACCGTCGCCGACATGCCGATGAGGCAGTCGTCCTCGACCGTGCAGCCGTGCAGAACCGCGGAGTGCCCGACGCTGACCCCCGAGCCGACGGTCGTCGGGGTGCCAGAGTCGCAGTGGATCGACACGTTGTCCTGGATGTTGCTCCTCGCACCGATCGTGATCGAGTCGACGTCGCCGCGCAGCACCGCTCCGTAGAACACGCTCGCCTCCTCGCCAAGGGTGACGCTGCCGATGAGGGTGCCGTTCGGCGCGACCCACGCCGATTCCGGGACGGAGGGGGTAGCGCCATTGAAGCTGAGAATCGTCGTCATCGTTCCAGAGTAGGGGGCAGGGCCCGGCGCCCGGCGATCAGGGCGGCGACATCGTCGAGAACGCCCGTCGAGCCGGCATAGACGCCCTCACGCCTGGGCCAGTGCGCCACGACGTCGGTGAACCCGAGCTCGGCGGCCCGGCCGACGGCATCCTCGAACGCGCCGATGCTCGTGAGCGAGAACGAGCCGCCCGAATCGAGTGAAAGGTACCGGTCGATGCTCGCCGGGTCGCGCCCGGAGGAGTCTGCGGCGTCGTCGAGCCGTGCCGAAAGTGCGGCGATCGACCCCCACCATGGCTCGCCGACCTTGCCGTCAGCGCCGGTCGTCACCCAGCCGGCGGCGTGCCGGCAGACGAGTTCCAGACCCTTCGGCCCATTTGCGGCGAGCACGAACGGCACGCGTGGCTGCTGCGCCGGCGCGCCCACCATGCGTGCACCGGATGCCGTGAACCAGGTGCCGTCGAGGTCGAAGCCCGATTCCCCCTCGGCCTCGTGCCGCAGCAGCCGGTCGAGCTGGGTCACGAACTCGGCGAACCGTTCGTGGCGATCGCGCGGGCTGAGCTCGCCCTGGCCGAGCACCGAGGCGTCGAATCCCGTTCCACCCGATCCGACCCCGAGGATGAATCGGCCGCCGGAGATGTCGTCCAGCGTCGCGATCTCCTTCGCGAACGGCACGGGATGCCGGTAATTCGGTGACGACACGAAGGTGCCGAGTCTGATCCGCTCGGTCACCACGGCCGCGGCGGTGAGGGTCGGCACGGTCGCATACCAGGGCTCGTTCGCGAGCGAGCGCCAGGACAGGTGGTCGTAGGTCCAGGCATGGTCGAACCCGAAGGCCTCCGCGCCCTTCCACGCATCCTGGGCCGCGGCCCACGGTTCCTGCGGGAGGATCACAATTCCGAAGCGCACGGGCCGAGCCTACGCGCGCGGCGCAACTCGCGTTCGAACCCCGCCCGTGCGGGTTAAACTGGTCGCACCATGGCCACCTTCGGAAACCTCACTGACCGCCTCGCGGAAACTTTCAAGAGTCTTCGCGGCAAGGGCAAGCTCACTCCCGCGGATGTCGACGGCACGGTGCGCGAGATCCGCCGCGCCCTGCTCGACGCCGACGTTGCCCTCGAGGTCGTGAAGGAGTTCACCGGCAAGGTGCGCGAGCGCGCTCTGGGCGACGAGGTCTCGAAGGCCCTCAACCCCGCCCAGCAGGTCGTGCAGATCGTCAACGACGAGCTCATCGCGATTCTCGGCGGCGAGGCGCGGCGCATCCAGTTCGCTAAGACCGCCCCGACCATCATCATGCTCGCCGGCCTGCAGGGCGCAGGAAAGACCACTCTCGCCGGCAAGCTCGCCAAGTGGCTCGCGGCCGACAATCACACGCCGCTGCTCGTCGCGGCCGACCTGCAGCGCCCGAACGCGGTGACCCAGCTGCAGGTCGTCGCAGAGCAGGCGGGCGTGGCCGTCTACGCGCCGGAGCCCGGCAACACGAGCGGCGAGGATGCCGCGCCGAGCCGGGGGTTCTTCGGAGGACCCAAGGGCGGCGACCCGGTGAAGGTCGCCAAGGATGCCGTGAAGTTCGCGCGCGACAAGCAGTACGACATCGTCATCGTCGACACCGCCGGCCGCCTCGGCGTCGACGCCGAGCTCATGAAGCAGGCATCCGACATCCGCCGGGCCATCGACCCCGACGAAGTCTTCTTCGTCATCGACGCCATGATCGGCCAGGACGCCGTCGCCACGGCGAAGGCGTTCCAGGAGGGCGTCGACTTCACTGCCGTCGTGCTCACGAAGCTCGACGGCGACGCGCGCGGTGGTGCGGCCCTCTCGGTCGCGTCCGTCACCGGTCGTCCGATCATCTTCGCGTCAACGGGCGAGGGGCTCGGCGACTTCGAGCCGTTCTATCCCGACCGCATGGCCAGCCGCATCCTCGACCTCGGTGACATCCTCACCCTCATCGAGCAGGCGCAGAAGAACTTCGACGAGGAGGAGTCGCTCAAGATCGCGGAGAAGTTCGCGACCGACACCTTCACCCTCGAGGACTTCCTCGGCCAGATGCAGCAGCTCAAGAACATGGGCTCGATCAAGAGCATGCTGGGGATGCTGCCCGGCGCGAAGGGCATGCGCGAGCAGCTCGACAACTTCGACGAGAGCGAGATCACGCGCACCGAGGCGATCATCCAGTCGATGACGCTGCAGGAGCGGAGGGTCCCCAAGGTGCTCAACGGCTCGCGCCGCGTGCGTATTGCCCGAGGCTCGGGCACGACCGTGACCGAGGTCAATGCTCTCGTCAACCGCTTCGAGCAGGCGGCGAAGATGATGAAGACCGTCGCCAAGGGCCAGATGCCGCAGATGCCGGGCGTCGGTCCCATGCCGGGAGCCGGCTTCGGCGGCGGTCGCGGCAAGCAGCAGCCCAAGAAGAAGGGCTCGAAGTCGGGCAACCCTGCCAAGCGTGCGGCGGAGAACGCCGCGCTCGCCGCCGGTGCGAAGCCGGTGACACCCGGATCCGGCTCCGGGTTCGGTCTCGGCGGTGCGAAAGAGGGCGGTCCGTCGCCCGAGGAGCTCGCTTCGCTGCAGAAGTTCCTCGGCAAGTAGCCGGGGCGCCTCGCGCCTCGCCGTGGCCCTTGGCTGCTCGGGGCGCCCGTGCTGGCCGAGGGACGCGACGCGGCGTGCCACGTCGATCTAGGCTGGGGAGATGACCGCATCCCCCGCTGCCCAGGCCCGTCCCGTCCGCATCGGGGTGCAGGTCGCACCCCAGCACGCGCCCTACGAGGTGATCCGCGACACCGCGGCGGCCCTTGAGGACGCCGGCGTCGACATCCTGTTCAACTGGGACCATTTCTTCCCGTTGTCGGGCGACCCGAACGGGCTGCACTTCGAGTCCTGGACGATGCTTGCGGCACTCGCCGAGCAGACCAGCCGCGTCGAGCTGGGCGCGCTCGTCAACTGCAACAGCTACCGCAACGCCAACCTGCAGGCCGACATGGCCCGCACGATCGACCACATCAGCGCCAAGGGCGGCACCGGCCGCTTTATCTTCGGCACCGGATCGGGCTGGTTCGAGCGTGATTATGACGAGTACGGCTTCGAGTTCGGCACCGCGGGCTCCCGGCTCAACGCCCTCGCCCGCGACCTCCCGCTCATCGAGGACCGCTGGGGCAAGCTCAACCCGCCCCCGACCCGCGACATCCCGGTGCTGATTGGCGGCGGCGGCGAGAAGAAGACGCTCAAGATCGTCGCGACGCACGCCGACATCTGGCACAGCTTCGCCGACGTGCCGACACTCGAGCACAAGCTCGGGGTGCTCGAGGGCTGGTGCGGCGAGATCGGTCGCGACTTCGCCGCCATCGAGGTGTCGAATGAGCTCCGCAACCGCACAGTCGAAACGGCTGACGAGCTGCTCGCGCTCGGAACGACGCTCTTCACGCTCGGCATCAGCGGCCCGAACTACGATCTGGCAGTTGTGCACGACTGGCTCGCCTGGCGCGACGAGAAGAACGCCGCCGCCGCCTGATCCGCGGCCGCGCCGAGAGCGCACGTGCCCCCCAATTTAGTTGCCCCCTAAATGGGGGCTGTTGCTAGGATGGTCGTGAGTCCGCCGCCTCCTAGCCCCTGGGGCCCCACTCGAGGCGATGTCGGACGACATCTCACTTCAACCAGCCAAGGGGCGAAATGAGTCACGCAACACGCGACGATAACGGCACGAACGGCTCGCCAGAATCACCTGAAAGACCGCCAGCAGACACGAAGACCCGGCTGAACAAGCCGGTCTTCTTCGGATCGTCCATCGGTATCCTCGGCATTGTCGCGTGGGTCATCGCGGCGCCCGACAGCGCGACCGACGTCATCGGCACGCTCGTGGGATGGGTATCCACCAACCTCGGCTGGTACTACATCCTCCTGGTTACGATTGTTGTCGTCTTCGTTGTCGTCGCCGCTTTCTCGCGGGTGGGTCGCACGCGGCTCGGTCCCGACCACTCCCGCCCCCAGTTCAGTATGTTCACCTGGACGGCGATGCTCTTCGCCGCCGGTATCGGCATCGACCTCATGTTCTTCTCCGTCGCCGAACCGGTTACCCAGTACCTGGCGCCGCCGACCGGTCCCGGCGAGACCGTCGAGGCAGCGCGGCAGGCGATCGTGTGGACGCTGTTCCACTACGGCATCACCGGGTGGGCTCTCTACGCACTGATGGGCCTGGCGTTCGCGTACTTCGCCTACCGTCACAACATGCCGTTGAGCATCCGCTCCGCCCTGTACCCGATCTTCGGCAAGAAGATCCATGGGCCCATCGGCGATACCGTCGACATCGCCGCCATGCTCGGCACGATCTTCGGCATCGCGACGACGCTCGGCATCGGAGTGGCGCAGCTGAACTTCGGGCTCAACTTCATGTTCGGGCTGCCCGAGAACCTCGCCTTCCAGGCCGCCCTCATCGGACTCGCGATCGTCATGGCGGCGATCTCCGTTGTGTCGGGTGTCGAAAAGGGCATTCGCCGGCTTGCCGAGCTCAACGTGCTCCTCGCCATCGGCCTCATGCTCTTCGTGCTCGTGGCCGGAGGGACGAGCTTCCTGCTCGACGCGATCGTGCTCAACACGGGCGACATGCTGAGCCGATTCCCGGCGCTGACCCTCGAGACGTTCGCCTACGATCGCCCCGACGCGTGGCTGAGCGGCTGGACCCTGTTCTTCTGGGCCTGGTGGATCGCCTGGTCTCCGTTCGTCGGGCTGTTCCTGGCACGGATCTCCCGCGGGCGCACCATTCGGGAGTTCGTGCTCGGCACGCTCATCGTGCCCTTCGTGTTCATCCTCGTCTGGATCTCGATCTTCGGGAACAGCGCCCTGGAGATCGTGATGGGCGGCAACTCCGAATTCGGTGAGGTGGCGATGAATACCCCGGAGCGGGGGTTCTACTCGCTGCTCGCCGAATACCCTGGAACCCCGATCACCGCCGCGATCGCGACGTTCACCGGGCTGCTGTTCTATGTGACCTCGGCCGACTCCGGCGCGCTCGTCATGTCGAACTTCACCTCCCGACTCAAGGGCACAGAGACCGACGGGCCCAAGTGGCTGCGCCTGTTCTGGGCGATCACGACCGGTGCGCTCACCCTGGCGATGCTCGCCGTCGGCGGAATTCCGACGCTGCAGAACGCGACGATCATCATGGGGCTGCCATTCTCGGTGGTGATCATCTTCATCATGCTCGGCCTCTACCGGGCGCTCAAGGTCGAGAAATCTCTCACCGAGAGCTACCAGTCGAGCCTGCCCGGGCTGCTCTCGGGTCGCGCGGGGGACTCCGCCCGCGGACGAAACTGGCGCCAGCGACTGGCAAAGGCGATGAGCTACCCCACCGCCCGCCAGGCTGAGCGCTTCGTCGAAAACATCGCCGGCCCGGCCCTGCGCGAGGTGCACGAGGAGCTTGTAGAAAAGGGCGCCGACGTCACACTCACCCAGGGGACAATCAACGAGTACAAGATTCCGCACATCGAGCTCCTCGTGT
Source organism: Marisediminicola antarctica (assembly GCF_009930795.1). Lineage (GTDB taxonomy): Bacteria > Actinomycetota > Actinomycetes > Actinomycetales > Microbacteriaceae > Marisediminicola > Marisediminicola antarctica. The sequence continues at coordinate 3,112,008 of NZ_CP017146.1, read as the reverse complement.
CGATGGGAGAGGAACGCGGCTTCCAGTACGAGATCCGCCCCGTGAGGTACGACACCCCCTCCTTCGCCGTGCGCGCCGCATCGGCCGAAGACAGGTACTACCGCATGGAGGTCTTCTCCCTCGAAGGCAGCCGCGGCTACGACCTCCTCGGCTACACCAAGGAACAGGTCATCGCCGACGTGCTCGACCACTACGAGACGCACCTCGAATTCCTCCACCTCAACCGCGAGGAACCGGGTAACACGGCAGTGACGTCCGGCTGAGCGCCGAACACGTCCACAATTCACGCATCCAACGGAGGCATCAATGAGCACCACATCCACCCTCTTCATCGACGGAGAATGGGTCGCCTCGGCCGACGGCGGCACGCGTGACATCCACTGCCCCGCGGACGGTGAGCTCGTCGGAACCGTATCCGAGGCGACAACGGCCGACGTCGAGGCCGCGATCGCGGCTGCGCGCGCCGCATTCGACCGCGGCGACTGGTCGGCCGTGCCCGCCCCGGAGCGCGGCGACTTTCTGCTGAGAGTGGCGGCTGGGCTACGCGATCGGAAGGACCAGTTCGCGCGTGCCGAGACCCTCGACACAGGCAAGCGCATCATCGAGAGCGAAATCGACATCGACGACATCACCGCCTGCTTCGCCTACTTCGGCAAGCTTGCGGGGCAGGATGCCGGTCGGATCGTCGACGCGGGCACAAGTGACGTCGTGAGCCGCATCCAGTACGAACCGGTCGGCGTCTGCGGGCTCATCTCCCCGTGGAACTACCCTCTTCTCCAGGCGGCATGGAAGATCGCTCCGGCGCTGGCCGCCGGGAATTCCATCATCCTCAAGCCGAGCGAATTGACCCCCCACACGGCGATTCTCATGATGCAGCTGCTGCACGACCTGGGGCTCCCGCGCGGCGTCGCGAACCTCGTGCTCGGAGCGGGCGCCGTCGCCGGCGCTCCACTGTCGAGCCACCCCGACGTTGACATGGTGTCGTTCACGGGCGGGCTCGAGACCGGAAAGGTCATCGCGGCCTCCGCGGCAGCGACCGTCAAAAAGGTCGCCCTCGAGCTCGGAGGCAAGAACCCCAACGTGATCTTCGCCGACGCCGACTTCGATGCCGCCATTGACAACGCGCTCAACGCCGCATTCGTGCACTCCGGCCAGGTGTGCTCGGCCGGTGCACGACTGGTCGTCGAGGCATCCATCGCCGAAAAATTCGTCGATGAACTGGTGCGACGCGCCCAGCTCATTCGACTCGGCGGGCCGTTCGACCCGGATGCCGAGACCGGACCCCTCATCTCGGCTGCCCACCGCGACAAGGTGACCGCCTACGTCGCGAAGGGTATCGCCGAGGGGGCTCGCCTCCGATGCGGTGGCACCTGGGGCGAGGGGGACCTCGCCAAGGGCTTCTACTTCACTCCGACCGTTCTCGATGAGGTGCAGCGCGGGATGTCGGTCGTCATCGACGAGGCCTTCGGGCCGGTGGTCACGGTCGAAACCTTCGAGACCGAGGACGAGGCCGTGCTGATCGCGAACGACACGGTGTACGGCCTCGCTGGCGCCGTCTGGACGCAGGACGCCGGCCGCGCCCAGCGCATCGCGAATCGTCTCCGCCACGGCACGATCTGGATCAACGACTACCACCCCTACCTGCCCCAGGCCGAGTGGGGCGGCTTCGGCCAGTCCGGAGTCGGTCGCGAACTCGGCCCGATGGGCCTGGCCGAATACCACGAGGCCAAGCACGTCTACCAGAATATCAACCCCCAGGTCACGGGCTGGTTCTCCGGCACCGACACCGCAACGAAGGGCACCCCATCGATTCCTCAGCAGTGACTTCGACCGAGTTCGACTACGTCGTGATCGGCGGCGGTTCAGCGGGCGCCGCTGTCGCCGCGCGGCTCAGCGAGGACCCTGCCGTGCAGGTTGCCCTCATCGAGGCGGGTCCCGACGATCGCGGCCTCGACGCCATCCTGCGCCTCGACCGGTGGATGGAACTGCTCGAATCCGGCTACGACTGGGACTACCCGATCGAGCCGCAGGCTCACGGCAACTCGTTCATGCGCCACGCCCGCGCACGGGTGATGGGCGGATGCTCGAGTCACAACTCCTGCATCGCATTCTGGGCGCCGGCGGAGGACCTCGACGATTGGGCCACGAAGCACGGGGCCGTCGGGTGGGACGCGGCAAGCTGCTTCCCGTTGTACCAGCGACTCGAGACCAACGAAGACCAGGATGAGCACCACGGCCACGACGGACCGGTGCACTTAATGAACATCCCCGCGAAGGATCCGTCCGGCATCGCCCTGCTCGACGCATGCGAGCAGGCGGGCATCCCGCGCACCCGGTTCAACTCGGGGCACACCGTGGTCAACGGCGCGAGCTTCTTCCAGATCAACCGACAGGCCGACGGCACGCGCGCCTCATCATCGGTCTCGTACATCCACCCGATCGCGGACCGGGCGAATTTCACCCTGCTCACCGAGACGCGCGCGCGGGAGTTGCGATTCGACGAGAACAACCGGTGCGTCGGCGTCGACGTCGTCGACTCGGGGTTCGGCAAGACCACCACCATCACGGCGCGCATCGAGGTCATTCTCTCTGCCGGCGCGATCGACTCGCCCAAGCTACTGATGCTCTCGGGCATCGGGCCGGCGGAGCAGCTGCGCCAGCACGGCATCCCGGTCCGCGTGGACGCCCCCGGAGTCGGCGAGAACCTGCAGGACCACCCGGAGGGTGTCATCCAGTGGGAGGCCAAGCAGCCGATGCCGACGACCTCAACCCAGTGGTGGGAGATCGGGATCTTCACAACCACCGAGGACGGCCTCGATCGCCCGGACCTCATGTTCCACTACGGCAGCGTGCCGTTCGACATGCACACGGCTCGCCAGGGCTATCCGACGACCGAGAACGGCTTCTGCCTGACCCCGAACGTCACTCACGCCCGCTCGCGCGGAACGGTCACGCTGCGCAGCAGGGACTACCGCGACAAGCCCAAGGTCGACCCGCGCTACTTCACCGACCCGCACGACATGCGGGTGATGATCGCCGGCATCCGCAAGGCGCGCGAGATCGTCGGACAGAGCGCGATGTCCGAATGGGCGGGGCAGGAGCTCTACCCCGGCGTCGAGGTGCAGACCGACGAGCAGATCGCCGCGTACATCACGGCGACCCACAACACCGTCTACCACCCCGCTGGGACCGTGCGGATGGGAGCGGCCGACGACGCGATGTCTCCACTCGACCCGCAGCTGCGAGTCAAGGGTGTGACGGGGCTGCGCGTCGCCGACGCCTCGGTGATGCCGCAGCTCACCACAGTGAACCCCAACATCACGACGATGATGATCGGCGAGCGGTGCGCGGATCTCGTTGCGGCCGACCACCGTGTCGCCGCGGGGGTGCGTTAGCTGGGAGGCCGGGCGGGGCTAGCGGAGGCCGTCGCGCAACTCCTTCACGAGGGACGCCACCACGGCCTTGAGCGAACCACCGGTCGCCTCCGCCACGCGCAGCTGCCGCTGGTAGCTCGCCCCCTTCTCGAGGATTGAGGTGATGCCTGCAAGCTCGTCGAGGCAGCCAAGCCGCGCGGCGATCGGTTCGAGGCGCACGACCATGTCACGCAGGTCGTCCCTCACCGGAAGCTCGTTGCCCGCGGCATCCTGAATCACGATCGCATCCAGCCCGTAGCGCGCGGCACGCCACTTGTTCTCGCGCACGAACCACGAGGGCATCGTCGCGATCTCCTCGCCGCGGTCGATCGCCGTCGAGAGCTCCTCGACCAGGCACTGGGTCAGGGCCGCGATCGCGCCCACCTCCTGCGTGGTTGCGAGGCCGTCGGAGACCCGCATCTCGAGCGTTCCCCAGCGGGCGGAGGGACGGATGTCCCAGCGAAGCTCGTTGTAGTGGTCGATGACCCCGACGTGGAGCATGTCGTCGACCATGCCCTCGTAGTTTGCCCAGGCCCCGAACTGAGGCGGCAGCCCGGCGGTCGGCAACTGCTGGAAGAGCATCGCCCGGCTCGACGCGTAGCCGGTCGCCTCGCCGGCGAAGAACGGGCTTGACGCCGACAGGGACTGGAAGTGCGGCAACCACCTCAGCAGGCCGTTCATGATCGGCATGATCTTGTCGCGGTCCTCGATGCCGACGTGCACGTGGACCCCCCAGATCATCATCTGCCGCCCCCACCACTGGGTGCGGTCGATGAGGGTCTGGTAGCGCTCCTTGTCGGTGACCTGCTGCATGAACCACTGGCTGAATGGGTGGGTTCCGGCGCACATGAGCTCGACCCCCATCGGGTCGGCGACCTCCCGCACGGCATCGATCGTCCGCATCAGGTCGGCCACCCCGTCGGCGACGGTGCGGTGCACCCCCGTTACGATCTCGACCGTGTTGGTGAGCAGCTCGGCGGTGATGTGCGGGTTGTCGAGGCCGTCGGGCAGCTCGACCGCGCCGAGGATCTCGGGTGCAGCCGGTGCGAGCTCGCCGCTCGCGTGGTCGACGAGAGCGAGTTCCCACTCGATGCCGAGCGTCGAGCGCTCGGACTTCGCGAAGTCGATCCGCACGGTGCCACCTCCGTCAGGGGTGCGCCTCTCACCGGGCGCCCCTCGTTCTATCTTGCACCGGCGCGGCAGGACGCGCTCCGTTTTTCGCATCGGTTGGGGTCCGGATGCGGATAGCGTTGCTCCGTGACCCTCCGAGCGCCCGTGCCGCCCGTCCGACCCGTCGGCGGAATTCCCCCGCTTGTGCTCCTCGCCATCCTCGTCACGATCGTTGCCTGGGCGAGCGCGTTCATCGTCATTCGCGGCGTCGGCCCGCATTTCTCGGGCGGGGGGCTTGCGCTTGCGCGGCTGCTTGTCGGGTCGCTGTTGCTCGGCCTCCTGCTCATCGGCCGCCGCTGGGTCGCGCCGACCCGCAGGGAGTGGATGCTGATCACCGGGTTCGGCGTTGCCTGGTTCGGGGTCTACAACATCGCACTCAACATCGCCGAGCAGACCCTCGACGCGGGGACGACCGCGATGATCGTCAACATCGGCCCGGTGCTCATCGCCCTCGGAGCCGGACTGTTCCTCGGGGAGGGCATCAGCAGGTGGCTCGCGATCGGCGCCGGCGTCGCGTTTTCCGGGGTGCTCATGATCGGCTTGGGCTCGGGCGGCGGAAGCCTCGGCGACGGGTCGGGGGTGCTCTGGTGCCTGGCCGCGGCGGTCACCTACGCAATCGGTGTTCTATTGCAGAAGCCCGCCCTCCGGCGGCTCCCCGCAGCCCAGGTCACCTGGCTCGGCTGCACGATCGGTGCGGTCGCGTGCCTGCCGTTCGTAGGGCAGCTTGCGGCCGACGTGCGCGACGCTCCAGCATCCGCAGTCGCAGGCGCGGTCTATCTCGGGGCCGTGCCCACCGCGCTCGCGTTCAGCACCTGGGCTTATGCCCTCTCGCGCATGCCGGCGGGCCAGCTCGGCATCTCGACCTACGTTGTTCCGCCGCTCGTCATCGTGCTCGGGTTCCTCGTGTTCGCGGAGGTGCCGACCGTGCCCGCGATCGTCGGCGGAGGAGTGTGCCTCGCCGGGGTCGGCCTGTCGCGCCGCCGCTCACGCGTGCGCTGACGGGTATATCGAACGGGGTGTTCCCGCGTGGGCCGATTCTCTGACAGAATGGTCAGTCGAGTCCTCGCATGCCCGACCCTCTAATCAGGCAGCGACGGATTCCCTTCGAGCTCGTGTCGAGTGTGCCCCCACGCTCACGCCATCAGTTCAACCACTTAAGAAACCTCAGGAGAATTGTGGCTGTAAAGATTCGTTTGAAGCGCATGGGCAAGATCCGCGCTCCTTACTACCGTATCGTCGTCGCCGATTCGCGCACCAAGCGCGACGGCCGTGCCATCGAAGAGATCGGCATCTACCACCCCACGCAGGAGCCCTCGGTCATCGAGGTCAAGTCCGACCGTGTGCAGTACTGGCTCGGCGTTGGCGCCCAGCCGACCGAGCAGGTCGCCGCGCTGCTGAAGCTCACCGGTGACTGGGGCCGCTTCAAGGGCGACAAGGATGCCGTGAGCACCGTCAAGGTCGCCGAGCCGAAGGCTGTCTTCCAGGTCGACGAGAAGAAGAAGGCGGTGCTCAAGCCCAAGGCCGAAGCCCCCGCCCCCGCCCCGAAGGTAGAAGAAGCGCCCGTCGCCGAGGCTTCCGACGAGGCCGCCGCACCCGAGGCTGACGCTGCAGCGTCGGTCGACGCCGACAAGGCGTAGCCAGTGCTGGCCGGAGCGCTTGAGCACCTAGTCAAGGGGATCGTCGATCACCCTGACGACGTGCAGGTCGTGGAAAAGAACTCCCCGCGCGGCGACGTCCTCGAGGTGCGAGTGCACTCCGAGGACCTCGGTCGTGTCATCGGGCGCGCCGGCCGCACCGCGAAGGCGCTCCGCACTCTCGTCTCGGCGATCGCCGATGGCAAGCGAGTGCGCGTCGATGTGGTGGATACCGATTTCTAGTCAGTCCCCCACGGGCCAGACGCAGCTGCGGGTCGGGCGCCTCACTAAGGCGCACGGACTCAAAGGCGCGATCAAGGTCGAGCTGTACACGGATGACCCGGAGCGAAGGTTCGCTCCGGGGTCCGTGTTCCAGCTGCAGGTGCCTACCTCGTCACCCTGGCACGGGAAGAACCTCGAGCTCATCGAGCTCAAGTGGTACAACAGTCACGCTGTCGCATTCTTCAAGGACGTGCCCGATCGCTCGGCGGCCGAGGCACTCATCAAGGCAATCCTGTGGGTCAATCAGGACCTCGCCGAATCTCCGGCCGAGGATGATGCCTGGTACGACCACCAGCTCGTCGGCCTCGCGGTAATTCGCGATGACGTCAAGATCGGCGTCGTGAGCCGCGTCGACCACTTCCCGTCACAGGATCTGCTCCTCGTCACGACAGAGTCGGGCGCTGAGGTGCTCGTCCCATTCGTGAAGGCGTTCGTTCCCGCCGTCGATGTGAAGACCGGAACGGTGACGATGACCCCGCCACCCGGACTCTTCGAAGACCTGCCCGAGGAGGAGTTGCCCGACGTCGAGCTCCCCGACGACGTGTCGACGACTGAGGAAGATCCGGCTCCCGAGGCGACCGTCTAGGTGGAAGCAATGCGCATCGACATCGTGACGATCTTCCCGGAGTTCTTCTCGGTGCTCGACGTGTCCCTGCTCGGCAAGGCCAGACAGGCCGGACGCATCGGGCTGGGCGTGCACGACCTGCGCGACTATGCCTACGACCGCCACCGCACCGTCGACGACACACCGTACGGCGGGGGAGCGGGCATGGTCATGCGGCCGGAGCCCTGGGGCGACGCGGTCGACAGCATCCTCTACGCCAGCGAGGCACGGGGCGTCACCGAACCCGTCATCATCTTCCCATCGCCGGCGGGAGAGCTGTTCACGCAGGCTATGGCACAGGAGTTCGCGACCGAACGCCAGCTGATCTTCGGGTGCGGGCGGTATGAGGGCATCGACCAGCGCGTCGTCGACTACGCGTCCACGCGCGCGCGGGTGCGCTTGGTGAGCATGGGTGACTATGTGCTCAACGGCGGCGAGATCGCAACGATGGCGATGATCGAGGCGATCGGCCGTCTCATCCCCGGTGTCGTCGGCAACCCCGCGAGCCTCGTCGAGGAGAGCCACTCCGACGGGCTGCTCGAGTATCCGAGCTACACCAAGCCAGCCGCCTGGCGTGGCCTCGAGGTGCCCCCGGTGTTGCTGAGCGGTAACCACGGCGCGATCGCGGCGTGGCGCCGCGAGCAGCAACTCGAGCGCACCCGTCGGGTGCGCCCGGACCTGCTTCCGCCTGCCGTTTAGCCTCCGGGCCGCATCGCGGCCGACCGAGTGTGCCTCCACTGGGTTGGGGGTGGTCGGGCCACGCTGGTGAGGGCATTCCGGGCCGGGCGGGGTCTGCGGCTGGTCCCTTATGGCGCCGCCTCTCGTGCGTGGCGCGCGGAGACTAGTCCAGCCCGCGCCGCGTGCTGTCCCACCGCGTCAAGTTCGGTGCGTTTCCGCTGCGTCTTCCCCTGCGCCGGGTGCTCTCCTGCGCCGCGTCTTCTCCTGCACAGCCCTTGTGGAAAGATTCTTATCCCCATCAGCCATTTCCTCTTTCGAAAGTGTGTTCGAAGTGGGAGAATTGTGGCATGGAACAGCTCCCGAACACCCTCCGCGACACGGCTGACACCGTCGCTGGCCTTGGGGCGTGCGCGGGGGAGTTCACGGCCCTGGATGATGCGTCCCTGTTCGCCGCGCAACGCTCGGTCACCGCGCTGCGTCGTGCGGTGGATACCTATGCGGCGTGGATCGCGGCGGCGATCGCGAAGCACTCCGACCGGGCCCTGGGTCATGCCGGGCTGGCGATCAGTGCCGGGTTCGTCAGCGCGGAGGCGTTGATCCAATCGATCTCCGGCAGCACCAGGGCCGAGGCCGCGAAACTGGTCCAGATCGGCACCCTGCTCGCCGAGACCGAAGCCGCCGAAGCCCTCGCCGCCGCCGATCCCACCGCCACCGGCGGCACGCCCACCGCTGGTGCGCCGACCGCTGGTGCGCCGGTGTTCGATCCGGGCTCCCCGGCCGGCCCAGCGTCCACTGCGGATCCGCGTTTCCCGGTCGGTATGCCGGTATGGCAGGCGCCGATCGCGCGGGCGGTCGCCGCCGGGCTCCTCTCCCTCGATGGGGCCGAAGCAATCCGGCGCGGGTTGGGCGGGATCGATGACGCCGTCACCGCCGAGCAGCTCACCGCCGCCGCGGAACACCTCATCACCGCCATCAACCCCGGCGACCCCGGTAACCCCGGTAACCCCGGTAACCCCGGTAACCCCGGTAACCCCGGTAACCCCGGTAACCCCGGTAACCCCGGTAACCCCGCGGTAACCCCGCGGTAACCCCGGTAGTGCCGGCGCCGGTCGGGTGCTGGGTGCGGACGAGGTGCAACGCCTCGCCCGGCGGTTGCGGGACGAGCTCGACAGCGAGGGCATCCGCCGGCGGGAGAAGGAGCAGTACGACCTGCGCGCAGTGCGGAAATGGCGCACCGCCGACGGCATGCACCACGGCATCTGGCACCTGCACCCCGAAGACGGCGCCCTGCTCGACTCGGCCCTGTCCACGATCCTGTCCCCGCGACGCGGCGGACCCCGATTCATCGATCCGGAAGAGAAAGCCAAAGCCCAGAAACTGGTCGAGGACCCCCGCACCGACGAGCAGATCCTCGCCGACGCCCTGATCGGCATGATCCGCATCGCCACCGACGCCGACCCCGGCACCATGTTCGGCTCCCGCCGCCCCGCCGTCCGACTCATCATCACCAAAAAAGACCTCACCACCAACACCACACCCACCACTGGCACAAGCACCGACGCGAGCACCGGCACCGGCTTCATCGCCGCCACCCGCGTCAGCACGCCGACCAGCACCAGCACCGGCACCGGAGTGGCGACCGAAACCGGCACCAATGCCGGCACCAGCACCAGCACCAGCACCGCGAGCGTCCCCGGCGACCGCACCCCAGACGTCGACCCGCTCGCGCTCCCAGCATCGCCGGCCCCCACGCCACAGCCATCTCAATCCCTGCAACCACTCCCACCCCAGCCACCCCCGCCACCGGTGCTGCCGCTGCTGCCCGGGATCAGCGCCGACCACGGATGGATCGAGGGAACCCTCGACCCGATCTCAATCGAGACCATCCAGCGCAACCTCTGCGACACCGGACACATCCCCGTCCTCTTCGACGACGACGGCCAATGCCTCAACGTCGGCCACACCAAACGCCACTTCACCGCCCGCCAACGCATCGCCCTCGCCACCCGCGACGGAGGCTGCATGTTCCCCTCCTGCGACCGACCCCCCTCCTGGTGCGAAGCCCACCACATCAAACACTGGGACAGAGACAACGGACCCACCAACATCGACAACGGAATCCTCCTCTGCCGCAGACACCACCTCCTCCTCCACGACAACCACTGGGAAATCATCAACACCAACAACAACTACTGGCTCCAACCACCCACAACCATCGACCCCACCCAAACCCTCATCCCACTCCCCAGCAAAACACCCACCATCACCACCATCACCAGAAAAAAAGCCAGCTGACCGACGCGCTATCCCTGGCCGAGAGCGTGAAGGCATGACCGGCGAACGGCAGGTGGCACCATGAGGACGACTTAGTGGGCAGCCGAGCCCGACAGTCGCCCCCGGCAGTACACGCGGCAACGGGCAAGCTGCACCGGACCGAACGCGCCGGGCCGCATTGGCGACGCTGGGCGGCCTTGCCGGGAGGCGTGGGGCTTGCCGGTGATGGGTGACCTTGCCGGGAGGTCGGACCAGCCGGTGATGGGTGGCCTTGCCGGGAGGTCGGACCAGCCGGTGATGGGTGGCCTTGCCGGGAGGCGTGGGGCTGGCCGACATGGGGCGGGCGGCCCTGATTGGGCGCGCCGCAACCGCCGACGATGGGCGGGTAGGCGGACGGGCCCGCCTGAACCGCACGATCTCGGGCGGCCCCTGCTGACGGGTTGACGACGGTCAACAATTCTCGGCGGGGCGTATCACCCGCGCGAAAAGCGTCGGTGTTTAGCTCATCGCCCTAACTCGACGCGAGCGGTTCGCCCGGCCATGCCCGCCGACCCAGGCCCCGCTGGCGAGAACCGTCTCAGCCGCGCGCAGTCAGGATGAGTGGTCCGTCGTCGGTCACTGCGACAGTATGTTCGACGTGAGCGGCTCGGGATCCATCCATGCTGCGCAACGTCCAGCCATCCGGATCCGTGAACACACGGTCGCTCGTGTGCATGAGCCACGGCTCGATCGCGAACACGAGACCCGCGCGCAGGGGAAACCCGCGACCCGGTCGTCCGTCATTAGGCACGTGCGGGTCGCCGTGCATTGTGCGTCCGACGCCGTGCCCACCGAAGTCAGTGTTGATCGTGAACCCGGCCGCGCGTCCGACCGCACCGATCGCCGCCGAAATATCGCCGATCCGGTTTCCGGGGACTGCTGCGGCGATGCCAGCATCGAGTGCTGCCTGGGTCACCTCAATGAGGCGCAGATCCTCGTCCCGAGGAGTGCCGACAATTATCGTCACGGCGGAATCAGCGACCCAGCCATCCACACCCACCGCGAAGTCGAGGCTCAGAAGGTCGCCGTCGAGCAGGTTGTAGTCGTGGGGCAGACCGTGAAGCGCCGCATCGTTGACCGAAGTGCAGAGCACTTTGCCGAACGGGCTTGCCCCGAATGACGGGTGGTAGTCGATGTAGCAGCTCTCGGCGCCCCTCGCCAGGATCGCCCGGTGGGCGATCGCATCGAGATCGAGGAGGTTGACGCCGACCGCGGATGCCGCAGTCAGCTCGCTGAGCACGTCAGCGACGAAGGATCCCGCCGCGCGCATCTCGGTGATCTCGGCAGGGGTTCGTAGCTCAATCATTCAGCCATTCTTGCGCGAACCATCTGTACGCTTGAACAATGTGGTTACGACGGGCCTTCTACTGGGTCCAACTCGCGGCGATCGTTGTGCTGCCCACTTGGATCATGATCGCCAGGAGCATCTCCCCGTCCGGCCTCGGCACGCAGGACCTGCTGGTGTTCCTCGCCTGGCCGGCACTCACCGTATCGATGATCGTTGTGCTGGGTGTGACGTGGGCGCGCAAGTCCGTACGGACGACCAAGGCCCTGTCCTGGACGGATGTCATCTCGCTCGGCGCGTGGTATCTGATCGCGATCGTCTACGGCGTCTTCGTCGCTCAGTCGGCGGAACTGGCCGCAGGGCTCACCGGCGGGCTTCTCGCTCTGGCCTCGCTCGCGGTGTTCGGCGTCGCGCTCTGGCAGCTCATGGTCGCCGCGAGGCGACGGGTGGAGACGGTTTTCGCGAGCCTCGATCATGTCGCACTACCGCAGGGCGAGTACCGCGCGACCCGAGTCACTCCCACCGACGGCGACGTCATCCGAATCGATCCCTCCGAGCGCTGACCTCCCACGAGTGGCGGCGGCAGGGTCGACTGTGACAGAATTATGGATTGTGCGTTCTGCACGGCCCTGCCACAGGGGGGCCAGCAAATCATGGGCACACCCACTCCTTCATGCAGCATCCAGAACGTGATCGACCCGTGGCGGTTACAGAGAGCGAATATTCATGCACATCCTCGACCACGTCGACGCGGCCTCACTCCGCAACGACATCCCCGAATTCCGCGCCGGTGACACCGTCAAGGTGCACGTCAACATTGTTGAAGGCACGCGTTCGCGCATCCAGGTCTTCCAGGGTGTCGTCATTGGCCGCTCGGGCGAAGGCGTCCGCGAGACCTTCTGTGTGCGCAAGGTCAGCTTCCAGGTCGGCGTCGAGCGCACCTTCCCGGTGCACTCCCCGGTCATCGACCACATCGAGGTCGTCACCCGCGGCGCGGTGCGTCGCGCGAAGCTGTACTACCTGCGCGACCTTCGTGGCAAGAAGGCCAAGATCAAGGAAAAGCGCTAAGCGCCAGCCCACAGCCCCAGTCTTTTCTGAGCTCCCCACCACGTAACATGGTGGGGAGCTCAGGGGTTTAATGGAACAAACAGATCCTTCGCCGCGCCCCCCGCGCACGGCACAGGACCGCAATCGACGATCGCGCAGCATCAAGCTGTTCGTCCGCGACATCGTCATCATTTTCGTCGCCGCGATCGTGATCTCTGTTGGCATCAAGACCTTCCTGATCCGCTCCTTCTACATCCCCTCTAGCTCGATGACGAACACGCTGCAGGTCAACGACCGCATCATCGTCAACCAGCTCGTGCCGGATGTCGTCCCGCTGCAGCGGGGTGACGTGGTTGTGTTTCGTGACCCGGGTGGGTGGCTTCCGCCGCAGGAGCAGACGGACGTGAACCCTGTCGTCGGGGGCATCGCCTGGTTCCTCACCACGATCGGGTTGAGCGCCTCCGACAGCAACGACCACCTCATCAAGCGAGTGGTTGGACTCCCCGGCGACACCGTCATGTGTTGCAACCCGGTCGGTCAGATGGAGGTCAACGGAGCACCGCTCGACGAGCCCTATCTCAACCTGCCCGAGGGCGTGTCGAAAGTGTCGGGGGACGACTTCTCGCAGGTTGTTCCCGAGGGATCGCTCTGGGTGATGGGTGACAACCGTTACAGCTCTAAGGACTCCCGCTACAACACCGAGACGCCAGGCGGCGGCTTCGTGCCGATCGACAACCTCGTCGGCCGCGCCTTTGTGATCACCTGGCCGTCGGTGCACTGGTCTTGGATTGACAACTACCCCGACACGTTCCGCGGCGTCGGGGTCGAACCGGACTAGGCCGCCATCATGATGGCAGTGTCTGATCCGACCCTCGAGGTCGAGACCGGCCTCCACGCGAAGGGCCACCGCTACGTCATCGGCTGCGACGAGGTTGGTCGGGGGGCGATTGCCGGCCCCGTCGCCGTCGGTCTCGCCGTCGTTGACCTCGCCTGCGGACCGTTCCCGCTCGGCCTTCGTGACTCGAAGCTGCTCAGCCAGAAGCGGCGTGAGGAACTCGCGCCGCTCACGGCGGCGTGGGCACGGCATTCCTCGGTCGGCCTCGCGTCGGCGCTCGAGGTCGACACCCTCGGACTCACCGCAGCCCTGGGACTCGCCGGCAAGCGGGCGCTAACCCGGCTGCACACTGGCGGCGCGAAGATTCGCGAGTCGATCATCCTGCTCGACGGCGCGTTCGACTGGCTCAACCCGGCCCTGTCGAGCAGCCTCCCGCTACTGCTGCAGGTGAAGGCAGACCGCGACTGCGCGTCGGTCGCCGCAGCATCCGTCGTCGCCAAGGTCTTCCGCGACCGAATCATGATCGACGCGGATGCGACGACGCCCGGATACGAGTGGGCCGGCAACAAGGGGTACGGGTCGGCAGGCCATTTCGCCGCGATCGCCGCGCTCGGCGCGACCGCGATGCACCGGCACACCTGGCTGAAGCAGCAGCCTGAGATCGACGAGTAGGATTGGCGCAGCATGGACGACGACGAATTCGAAGACTACGACCGTGAGGTCGAACTGGCCCTGTACCGCGAATATCGCGATGTGGTGTCCCAGTTCCGTTTCGTCGTGGAGACCGAACGCCGCTTCTATCTGGCCAACGAGGTCGAACTCGTCCGCCAAGACACCGAGCACGACTTCTACTTCGAACTCACGATGAACGACGTGTGGGTTTGGGATGTCTACCGGTCCGATCGCTTCGTCAAGTCCGTGCGCGTGCTGACCTTCAAGGACGTCAACGTGGAGGAGCTCTCGGCCAAGGAGCTCGAGCTGCCGAAAGAACTCGCGCTCGACGAGTAGGGCGCATGGTTCTGGCTCCAGTTGTCCACGGCCGGAAGGTCGACGGCGAGACCCGCTGTGTGCACTACAGCACGGCACTGGATGTCGTCGCGATCCGGTTCCGCTGTTGTGACCGCTACTACCCCTGCTATTCCTGCCACGCCGAGGACGAGACACATCCGGTGCTGCGCTGGCCGAGGGAGAAGTGGCAGGAGAACGCGATCCTCTGCGGGGTCTGCCGCACGGAACTGAGCATCGACTCGTACCGCGCGGCGACCGTGTGCCCCGCCTGCGGCGCCGGGTTCAACCCGGGCTGTGCGACGCACTTCCCGCTGTATTTCGAGGAGTAGCCGGTCTGGGCTCCACCCGCAGTGGATCCGCTGGCTGAATTGCGGACGGCGCCGGACCCGGCACCTCTCCTCCCCAACTGGCGGGCGTCATCGACCGTCCCCGATCCCGGCACCCGCCGGCTCGGTAGGACCGATCCGGGGCATCCTCGGTGTCGGAGGCAATCATGGCGGCGAAGGACGATCTCGGCAAACGCGGCGAGCTTCTCGCGGTTGCGTTCCTCGTCGACGCCGGCTACGACATCCTCGACCGCAACTGGCGGTGCCGGCAGGGCGAGATCGACGTCGTCGCGCTCGACGGCGATGAGACCGTCTTCGTCGAGGTGAAGACGCGGTCGAGCATTGCCTTCGGGCATCCGCTCGAGGCGATCACGATGCAGAAGCTCGCCAGGCTCCGGCGGCTCGCAGCGGCGTGGTGCGGAGAACATCCCGGCGTCCGTCGCCGCATCCGCATCGACGCGATCGCCATCATCGCGCCGCTCGGAGGCCCCGTGCAGTTCGAGCATGTGAGAAGTGTCTTCTGATGCCGCTCGGACGCACGTCGGCCGTAGCCCTCCTCGGGCTCACCGGTGAGATCGTCGAGGTTGAGGCGGACATCTCGAGCAACCTCCCCGGGTTCGTCCTCATCGGGCTGCCTGATGCGGCTCTCGGCGAGGCCCGCGACCGGGTACGGGCCGCGGCCACGAACACCGGGTGCGAGTTCCCCGCCCGAAAGGTCACGGTCAACCTCTCGCCCGCCGCCCTGCCCAAGCACGGCTCGGGGTTCGACCTGGCGATCGCGCTCGCGATCCTCGCGGCGGACCGGTTGGTGAACGCCGACTCGGTCGCGAGCGTCGTTCACCTCGGCGAGCTCGGCCTCGACGGGCGCCTGCGGCCGATCAGCGGCATCCTCCCGTCCACCCTCGCTGCCGCGCGCGCGGGCGCGACAACGGTTATGGTGCCGACGGGCAATGCCGACGAGGCCGCACTCGTGCCCGGGGTGCGCGTGGTCGGAGTCGCCTCGCTGCTCGAGGCGGCGATCTGGCATGGCGGCGAGTACACCCCTGTGCCGGTCGAGCCGATCCTTCGGGCGGCGCCGATGGGCGCGGCTGGCGACAACCTCGACCTGAGTGACATCATCGGCAACGACGACGCGATCGAGGCGATTCAGGTCGCGGCGGCGGGCGGCCACCACATGTTCCTCCTTGGGCCACCGGGCGCGGGCAAGACGATGCTCGCCACGCGTCTGCCGGGCATCCTGCCCGACCTCGACGCCGATGCCGCGCTCGAGGTGAGCTGCGTCCGCTCGCTGGCGGGGCTGCCGGTCGGTGCTTCGCTCGCGACGCGTCCGCCGCTGGAGGCCCCGCACCACACGGCCACCGCCGCCTCAATCGTCGGGGGAGGCAGCGGTGTCATCCGTCCGGGCGCCGCAGCGCGGGCGAACCACGGCGTGCTCTTCCTCGATGAGGCACCGGAGTTCCAGCGAGCGGTGCTCGACGCACTCCGCCAGCCGCTCGAGTCGGGTCTCATCAGCATCCACCGGGCCAATTCGGTCGCGCACTTTCCCGGACGATTCCAGCTTGTTCTCGCCGCCAACCCGTGCCCGTGCGGGCAGTACGGTGCACGGGACTCGGAGTGCGTCTGTGCACCGAGCGCGCGCCGCCGTTACCTCGCGAGGCTCTCCGGTCCCCTGCTCGACCGCATCGACATCCAGCTGCGAGTGGCCCGCATCACCTCAGCCACGATGCGCATGGCGGATGAGAAGCAGCGGGCGGACACGACGACCGTGCGCAGTCGGGTGGTGTCGGCCAGGGCGGCGACCGCGGAGCGGCTGGGCGCGACGCCGTGTGCGCTCAACTCGCAAGTGCCCGGGCCGTGGTTGCGCGGCCCCCACGCGCGGCTCGGTCCATCGACGACGGTGTCCATCGACCGAGCACTCGAACGCGGCGGCCTCACCATGCGCGGGTACGACCGGGTGTTGCGCCTCGCATGGACTTTTGCCGACCTTGACGGCGCACAGCGACCGACGGCCGACCATCTCGGTCGAGCCCTGTATCTCAGAAAGGCGATTTCGTCATGACCATGTTCGGGCTCAAGGCGGCCGTCGTTGCGCCGCTCATTCGCAGTCTTGGCCGGGATGATTTCACAGTGGAGGAAATCCTCGATCGTTTCGCGCGGGCCACCTGGACCGGGATTGCCGAACCGGGGGACCGCGTCGCTGGCCTTCTTGTTGAGTTACTCGGCGCGCCAGCCGCACTGACTGCCGTGATCGATCGATGGGGCGTCGATCGGATAGTGGGCGCCGTCGCGGAGAGGTCAGGTATTCGGGCCGACGACTCACGCACTCCCGCCGGGCTTCTCGAGGCCAACGGGCTCACCGTCGCCGATCTCGTCGCGGCGCAGCAGCGGTGGCAACCCCGGGCGGCGTCTCAGGCGGCGCTCGTGGCACTTCGCCAGGCAGGCCGGTACGGCGTCCGGCTGCTCGTGCCCGGCGACCCGGAATGGCCCGTGGGGGTCGACGATCTCGGGGCTCACGCGCCCCTCGCGCTGTGGCTGCGCGGGCGCTCGGAGACGCTAGCAACGGCGGGCAGCTCGATTGCGCTTGTCGGGGCCAGAGCCGCCACGGGATACGGCGAGCACGTGGCAATGGAGGCGTCTGCAGGTCTCGTTGACCGCGGCTACACCATCGTCTCCGGGGCGGCGTACGGGATCGACGGGATGGCGCACCGGGCGGCGCTGGCGAGTTCGGGGGAGACGATCGCGTTCCTCGCCGGCGGGGTGGACCGCTTCTATCCGAGCGGCCACGACGGGCTCCTCTCACGGATCGTCGAGTCCGGCGCGGTGGTGTCGGAATTGCCGTGCGGGTCGCCGCCGACCAAGTGGAGGTTCCTGCAGCGCAATCGACTAATTGCCGCAGCGAGCCTCGCGACGGTCGTTCTCGAGGCGGGTTGGCGGTCGGGGTCGCTCAACACGGCCGGGCACGCGGCCGCGCTGGGGCGTCCTCTCGGCGCCGTGCCGGGCCCTGTCACGTCGGCGGCCTCGGCCGGGTGCCACCGGCTGATCCGCGATTTTGACGCCGTCTGCGTGACGAACGCCGACGAGATGGCCGAGCTCGCGCCTCGCCCCTCTGTTGTGAGCAAGGGGCCTGGCCGTGGCGAGCGCGTTGGGGTCGATCTAGGTGGTGGCAGTGGCCGTGGCAGCGGTGGGGAAGGTGGGAGCGGCGGGGGCCGGGCCAACGGTGGGAGCCGGGGCAACGGTGGGAGCCGGGGCAACGGGAGCGAGACCCCCGATGTTGGCGGCCAGTCCGTTGCCCGTTCGGGGGTCGACGTGCCCGAGCGGGCCGAGTCCGCCGAGCGCACACGCGTCGTCGACGCGCTCAGCGCACGGTCACCACGGGCAGTCGGTGACATCGCGGCTCGCGCGGGCCTGTCCGCGGCGCAGGTGCAGGCGGTGTTGGGGCTGCTCGAGCTTGAGGGGAGGGCCGCGAGGAGAGAACGCGGGTGGGTGCGGGGCGCAGCGTGAGCTCCCGGAGCAGGGGAGAGGGCCTGCGGGTGTTGGGCCTGCGCTAGCTTCGCGGCGGTAGTTGCGCCCGATATACGCCCACGACCCGTGTCAAGTACTGAGCGATCACGCCTTGTTCGTCGACGGTGAAGTCGTCGAGCACCCCGTCGACGCCAGATATAAGGGGAAGAATGCGCGCCATTGCACGCTCGACCGACGCCGGGTTCGGCACCACGAGCACTCCCCTCCTGTCAGTCGGGTGTGGCTGACGCGTTGCATGGCCGACCGCGGCAAGCCGGTCGACGATCACCGTCGCAGCCGCAGTGGACACGTCGAGGCGGCGGGCGATCTCGGTTGGGCTCAGCGGGCCGCTCATCACGAGGTGCTGCATCGCTTCGAAGTCGCGCCGATTGACGTCGAGTTCCGCACCGACGTCGGCCTCGAGGTCGACGGTCAGGTCGAGGATCTCCCGGAGCAGCAGACTCGCCTCGCGCACGCGGGCGACGGGCCCCGCGCGGCGGTCCGTCCTGACGGAATCGACATCGACAGCGCCGACAGCGCCGAGGCGGGAGTCGGGAGCGTCTTGCATGCATCCCATCGTATGCCTAAAGTAGCTAAGCAATCATGTAATCAAGTTGTTTAGCTAAAAGGGGTCTCATGCGTAGGCTAACGACATTCATCACCGCGCGGGCGACGTCCTGGATCGTACTCGTCGTGGCTCTCCTCGGTACGGCGGCCCTGTTCGCGATCGGTCCGGGAACGACCTCCGAGTCGGCCCCGGGGCCGGGGCTTCCCGACACCGCAGAATCGGTGCAGGTGAGCGAGCTGCAGACGACCCTGCCGAGCGCCGACGCCACCTCGGCGCTGCTCGTGTTCAGTCGCGACGGTGATTCACTGACCGACGACGACCTCGCCGCTGTGGGGGAGGCCGCGACCGATCTTTCCGCACTCTCCCGCGACGGATTCGTGCCTCCACCGACCCTCTCTGACGACAGCACCGCAGCGATCGTCGTTGTGCCGCTCGAGATCGCCGACAACATCGACAGCCAGAGCGAGCGCGCCGCCGAGCTGCGCGAGATCGCGAATGCCCCCCTCCCCGACGGACTGACGGCTCTGCTTACAGGTGCAGAGGGCTTCGAGGTGGACCTCAGCGCAGTCTTCGACGGCGCCGACTTCACCCTGCTGCTGACCACCGTGATCGTCGTCGCGATCCTGCTCATCGTGACCTACCGCAGCCCGTGGCTGTGGATCGTCCCGCTGGTCGTGATCGGCACCGCCGACGGACTCGCAGGCATCGTCGCGGCGCGCGTTGCATCCCTCATCGGGATCACCCTCGATGCCTCCGTCACCGGTATCCTCTCCGTGCTCGTCTTCGGTGCCGGCACGAACTACGCCCTGCTGCTGATCGCGCGCTATCGCGACGAACTTCGGCTCATCGCCGATCGCCGCCACGCGATGGAGAAAGCCCTCCGTGGCGCCGGCCCCGCGATCATTGCCAGCGGGTCGACCGTAGTGCTGAGCCTGCTGACACTGCTGTTCGCCGAGCTCACCGGCAACCGGGCCCTCGGCATCGCGTGCGCCACCGGCATCCTCGTCGCCATGATCTTCGCCCTGATCGTGCTCCCGCCCACGCTCCTGCTGTTCGGCCGAGGCCTATTCTGGCCCTACGTTCCGAAGTTCGGCTCCGAGGACCGCTCCGCCCGAGGAGTGTGGGGGCGTCTGGGTCGATTCGTGTCGCTGCGCCCTATCGCCGTCGCGATAGTCGGCGTGCTCGTTCTTGGGGGCCTCGCGCTCGGTGCGACCCAGGTGCAGACCGGGCTCGCGCAGACCGAACGCTTCATCCAGGCGCCCGAGGCAGTGCAGGGCCAGCGAGTCATCGCGGATTCCTTCGCTGCGGGCAGCGGGTCGCCGACAGCGGTAATCGTCAACGCCGAGTACGCCGACGAGGCCGCGGGGGTGGCAGCGGTGGTCGACGGCGTCGACTCCGCGACCGTGGGGGACGGCGACGGGGAGATCACTCAGGTCAACGTCGTGCTGTCAGCGGCCGCGGAGACCGAGGAGGCGTTCGACGTGGTTCGGGAGCTGCGTACCGAGCTCGGCTCGATCGAGGGGGCGGATGCTCTTGTCGGCGGCCTCGACGCGCAGGCCCTCGATGTGTCCGAGGCCACTCGGGCCGATCAGAACCTCGTGATCCCGCTCATTCTGGTGCTCGTGCTGATTGTGCTGATGATCCTTCTGAGGGCGATCCTCGCTCCGGTGATCCTGTTGGTAACGGTTGTCGGCTCGTACTTCGCGAGCCTCGGGGCAAGCTGGCTGCTCTTCCAAACCGTGTTCGATTTCCCTGCGCTCGACACCAACGTCGTCCTTCTGAGCTTCTTGTTCCTGGTCGCCCTCGGGGTGGACTACAACATCTTCCTGGTCACGAGGGCGAACGAGGAGGCCAGGACACTCGGCACCCGCGACGGCATGATCCGTGCGCTTGCGGCGACAGGAGGTGTGATCACGAGCGCGGGAATCCTGCTCGCGGCGGTCTTCGCGGTTCTCGGGGTCCTGCCGCTCATCACCCTCACCCAGATCGGGATCATCGTCTGCGTCGGTGTGCTGCTCGACACGCTCCTCGTGCGCACCGTCATCGTGCCTGCGCTCGCGTTCATCGCCGGCGACAGGTTCTGGTGGCCGAGGCGGCTGCACCCTACGGCGCCCGGCGTCGCCGTAGCGGATGCCGGTCTCGCGCGGCCCGACCGATCGAGTGAACCATCCGTGCGGTAGTCCGGGACACTTGTCGGCACTCGCCGCGGGCGTAAGTCGAGGCTGACACTGGTTCGTCCTAGTCTGAAGTTGTGATCCAACTCGGCCAGCATCCGCCTCCCGTGCACACCATCGCGCACATCAGCGACACCCATTTCCTTGCCGGCGGAGCGCTGCTGTATGGCTCTGTCGAGACCGAGGAGAACCTGCGGCAGGCGCTCGGACAGCTCGAGCGATCCGGCATCCGCCCCGAGGCCCTCGTGTTCACCGGCGACCTCGCTGACCTCGGCGAGCCTGACGCGTACCAACGGCTGCGCGCGATCGTCGAACCCGCAGCGGCACGGCTCGGGGCCGAGGTCGTCTGGGTGATGGGCAACCACGACGAACGTCTGCAGTACTCGAGCGGGCTGTTCGACATCGAGGCCACCGAGGCCCCCCAAGACCGGGTTTACGACATTGGCGGCCTGCGCATCATCTCGCTCGACACCACGGTGCCCGGATTCCACCACGGTCAATTGACCGACGGCCAGCTGGACTGGCTCGCCGATGTGCTGAAGGTGCCCGCCCCCCACGGAACCCTCATTGCCTTGCACCACCCGCCCGTCCCGACCCCGCTGCTCTGGGCGATGGAGATGCTCGAGCTGGAGGCCCAGGACCGCTTCGCCGCGGTTGTGGCCGGAACTGACGTGCGCGCGATCCTCGGCGGACACCTTCACTTCTCCACCCACAGCACCGTTGCGGGAGTGCCCGTTTCGGTCGCGGCCGCGACCTGCTACACGCTCGCACTCACCGAGAAGGACCGTCTGCTGTCGGGCATCGACTCCGGCCAGTCCTTCAACATCGTGCACGTCTACGAGGACAGGGTCGTGCACTCGATCGTCCCCGTCGGAGACACCACCGAGATCACCGGCTTCTCCGCCGAGCATCGCGCCGTGATCGAGGCGATGACGCCCGAGCAGCGCCGGCAGATGTTCTCCAACAAGAAGTCGCGATTCAACCTGGGCGAGGGCGTGTAGCGCGCTCATGCTTCTGACGCGTGCGCTCGAGGATTTCGCGGCACACCTCGAACTGGAGCGAGGCTTCAGCGCACACACCGTGCGTGCCTACCGGTCCGATCTCGGTGGATTCGTCGCGTTCGCGGCTGCGCAGGGAGTGGATGCCGTGGCGGAGGTCACGCTCGAGCTCCTCCGCGACTGGCTGTGGCTCGGGTCGCAGGACGGGGTGTCCAAGGCGACGCTCGCCCGCCGATCGGCCGCAGTCCGAGGCTTCACCGCGTGGCTCGCGCGGAGCGGGTCGGTGCCGGGCGATGCAGCCACACGACTCAGAGCGCCGAAACCCGACCGGCACCTTCCGCGGGTGCTCACGCGGGATCAGATCGATGTGGTGCTCGCCGCGCTCGCCGTGCGGGCCAGGTCGGGCGACGCGAACAGCCTCCGGGATGTCGCCGTCGTGGAACTTCTCTATGCCTCGGCCCTTCGCGTGAGCGAGGTGACCGGACTCGACGTTGGCGACGTCGACCTCGGCTCTCTCACGGTGCGCGTCATGGGTAAGGGAGCAAAGGAGAGAATTGTGCCATTCGGGGTGCCCGCCCGCCGCGCGATCGAGGCCTGGCTCGACGAGGGGCGCCAGCGGCTGCTGGCGGACTTCGCCCAGCGCGCGGAGCGGGGCGAATCTGTTGCGCGTGCCGTCTCTGTTGCGCGTGCCGTCTCTGTTGCGCCTGCCGGCTCTGTCGCGCGTGCCGAGCCCGCCGAGCGCCCCGCCCTATTCCTCGGGCCCCGAGGGGGGCGACTCGGGACTCGCGCCGTGTACCGGCTCGTGGCGGAGTTGCTCGATGGGCTTCCTGGTGGCGGCCCGGCCGGGCCGCACACCCTGCGCCACACGGCGGCGACACATCTGCTCGACGGCGGCGCTGATCTCAGGGCGGTACAGGAGATGCTCGGCCATGCGAGCCTCGGCACGACCCAGATCTATACGCATGTATCGACGGAGCGGCTCACGGCAAGTTATCGATCGGCGCATCCGCGGGCCTGAGGCGGCCCACGCGGCACACCGCCGCACCCGGCACCCGGCACGCCGCTCCCGCCGACACTCGGCACGCCGCTCCCGCCGACACTCGGCACGCCGCCACCGCCGACACTCACCGCAACTCCCGGGTCGGCAGGAGCACCGAGCGCGCAATGCCCCCCAAGAAGTTGAGCGGCGACACATAGTCGCCGTGCAATCGCACCCCGAAGTGCAGGCACGGTGTCGGGCAGTGTGCGGGCGTGGCGGCATCGACACGCACGGTGCCGACGACGTCGCCAGCCGACACCGGCTGTCCCTCGACGAGGCCGGAGTCCACCGGTTCGAAGCTCGACACGAGGCCGCCCGGATGCCGGAGCGACAGCACCGGTCGGTCGACCACCGTGCCGACGAAGTGGACCACCCCGTCGGCAGGGGCAATAACCTCCCTGCTGCCTCTCGCGCCGAGTTCCGCGCCCGGACCGGGCTCCGTCACGGCATCGACGCGAATGTCGATGCCGCGGTGTCCCGCAGCATAGGTCGTCGCCGGCGCGACGAACGGACGGGAGACGACATACGGCGGCCCCACGGGCCAGAGCCACTGGGGTGCCGCCCCCGCTGCCCCCGCCGCCGGTCGCCCGTCTGGGGAGACCGCCAGCGCAACGAGCGCGAGCACGAGCGCAAAGCCACTAAGCCGGAATGGCCTGGCGACGAGCGACGAGAGCGGCACGAAGACAGACTGCACCCGTCCCGGCATCCGCGGCCCGCACGCCGCATCCTCCCTGCACTTGAGCAGTTCGATCATCCCGGTGCAGGAGCGGTGGTATCATTTTCGAAGCAGCGCGCGTGAGTGCGCTGACTACGCGTGTCCGCAGTGCTCGTCCCAGAGCATGCAATCACATCCACTCGGTCCTGATTTTTCAGGCGGATGTGTGCCGGGCACCAGGAATCGCGCCAACCGGTCGCGATTACAACTGAGAAGGCGCAATCGCGCTGCCCGCATGGGTAGACGTGCGCCAGTAAAGGAGACGGCCATGGCCGTTGTAACCATCCGCCAGCTGCTCGACAGCGGCGTTCACTTCGGACACCAGACTCGCCGCTGGAACCCCAAGATGAAGCGATTCATCCTGACGGAGCGCTCGGGTAGCCACATCATCGACCTGCAGCAGTCGCTCGTGCACATCGACAAGACGTACGACTATGTCAAGGAGACGGTCGCCCACGGCGGCACGATTCTCTTCGTCGGTACGAAGAAGCAGGCACAGGGATCCATCGCCGAGCAGGCGCAGCGCGTGGGCCAGCCCTACGTCAACCAGCGCTGGCTCGGTGGGCTCCTCACCAACTTCCAGACCGTGTCGAAGCGCCTCGCGCGCATGAAGGAGCTCGAAGAGCTCGACTTCGACGACACCACAAAGGGCTTCACCAAGAAGGAACTGCTCATCAAGAAGCGTGAGCTCATCAAGCTCAACCGCAGCCTTGGTGGTATCCGCAACCTGACGAAGACCCCGTCCGCGATTTGGATCGTCGACACCAAGAAGGAGCACCTCGCGATTGACGAGGCGCACAAGCTCGGCATCCCGGTCATCGCGATCCTCGACACCAACTGCGACCCCGACGACGTTCAGTACCCGATCCCGGGTAACGACGACGCGATCCGTTCCGTCGGCCTGCTCACCCGCATCATCGCGGACGCGGCAGCCGAGGGCCTGATCCAGCGCCACCAGAAGCCCGAAGAGGGAGCAGCTCCCGTCGAGCCGCTCGCGGCCTGGGAAGCAGAGCTTCTCGGCCAGGCCGAGGCCGCTGCCGAGACACCCGCTGCCGAGGCGCCTGCTGCCGAGGCGCCTGCTGCCGAGACACCCGCTGCCGAGGCGCCTGCTGCCGAGACGCCTGCTGCCGAGGCGCCTGCAGCCGACGCGCCGACTGCCGAGGCCCCCGTCGCCGAGGTTGCTGCCGATCTCCCCGTCGAGGAGAACGACGCGGATGCCGTTGCCGCCGAGCACGAGGCCACCGCCGACGAGACCGTCGTCCCCGAGCACCACGTTGAGTCCGACGAGGCCGCCGAGGCGAAGATCGAAGCCGACGCAGCCGAGGCAGAGAAGGCCCCCGCCTCCAAGCCCGCCCCGAAGAAGCCTGCAGCGAAGACCGCTGCAGCCGAGACCAAGTAAGGAACTCCCATGGCAGATTTCAGCCTGGCTGACCTCAAGACCCTACGCGAGCGGCTGGGCACCGGAATGGTTGATTCCAAGAACGCCCTCGTCGAAGCTGGGGGAGACCTCGAGAAGGCCACCGAGCTCCTGCGCCTCAAGGGAGCAAAGGGCAACGCGAAGCGTGCCGACCGCTCCACGAGTGAGGGCCTTGTCGCCGCGAAGGAAAACGGAACCACGACGACGCTCATCGAGCTCGACTGCGAGACCGACTTCGTAGCCAAGGGCGAGAAGTTCGTGAAGCTCGGCGACACGGTGCTTGACGCCGCCGTCGCCGCCGGCGCCGCGACCGTCGACGAGGCACTTGCCGCGAAGATCGGAACCCAGACCGTCGCTGAGCTCATCAGCGACGAAGCGGCCGTCCTGGGCGAGAAGATCGTTCTTCGCCGCCTCTTCGCGATCGACGCAGAGAAGTTCTCCGTCTACCTGCACAAGACCAACAAGGACCTGCCGCCGCAGGTTGGCGTTGTCGTCGGTTACACGGGAGACGACGCGGAGACCGCGCGCAGCATCGCCCAGCACATCTCGTTCGCTGACCCGCAGTACCTCTCGCGGGATGACGTCCCGGCAGACGTGGTCGAAACCGAGCGCCGTATCGTCGAGGAGATCAGCCGCAACGAGGGTAAGCCGGAGGCTGCGCTTCCGAAAATCATCGAGGGGCGCGTCACGGGTTACTTCAAGCAGGTCGCCCTGCTCGACCAGGACTACGCGAAGGACAACAAGCTGTCTGTCGCGAAGGTGCTGGCAGAGGCCGGACTCACGGTCACGGGCTTCGCCCGTTTCAAGGTCGGCGCGTAACACACGCGTGAAACAGGGTTCGGGTCGCGCACAGCGATTCGGGCCCTGTTTGTGTATCACCACACGTTAAGCGGGATAATCGGCAACAAGCGAGCGGAAGAGTACCCATGACGAAAACCACGAAGCGACGGGTACTGCTCAAGCTTTCGGGCGAAGCATTCGGCGGAGGATCGGTGGGGGTCAACCCCGACGTCGTCAGTGCCATGGCCCGGGAGATCGCGGAGGCGGCCCAGGAGGTCGAGGTCGCGATCGTCGTCGGCGGAGGAAACTTCTTCCGCGGAGCCGAGCTCAGCCAGCGCGGCATGGACCGCGGCCGCGCCGACTACATGGGCATGCTCGGAACCGTGATGAACGCGCTCGCCCTGCAGGACTTCCTCGAGCAGGCCGGCGCCGCCACGCGCGTGCAGTCGGCCATCTCGATGACCCAGGTCGCCGAGCCGTACATCCCGCTCCGCGCTGAGCGTCACCTCGAGAAGGGCCGCGTCGTCATCTTCGGCGCCGGCGCTGGTCTGCCGTACTTCTCGACCGACACCGTCGCAGCCCAGCGCGCGCTCGAGATCGGTGCTGACGTGGTGCTCGTCGCCAAGAACGGGGTCGACGGCGTGTACTCCGCCGACCCGAACAAGGATCACACCGCTAAGAAGATCGACGAGATCACCTACCAGGAGGCGCTCGTCCAGGGGCTCAACGTGGTCGATTCGACGGCGTTCAGCCTGTGCAAGGACAATGGGATGCCGATGGTGGTGTTCGGGATGAAGCCCGACGGCAACGTGACCCGCGCGATCCGCGGAGACCGCATCGGCACACTCGTCAGATAACCCACCGGAGGGAAGCGAGATGGACCAGCCTCTGTTGTGGAGCGCGCTGCTCGGTGTTGTGGTGCTGGGTGGGCTCATTCGCCTTCTGTCCCGCGGAGCGGTTCTGGCCCCGCGCGCCGTGCCGCTGCGGCCGTGGGAGCGGGTGCTGGTGATCATCGGCGGCGTGCTGCTGATCTTCCACTGCTCCGCGATGTTCTTCGGGCCGTGGGTGGATGCCGTGCCCGGGCTCGAGCCGGCCGCGCGTGCGGTGCGGGCGGGCGGCCCCGCGAGCCAAATTGCCTACTGGGTGCCTGCCGCGGCGATCGTGGTGGGTTGGCGGCGTGTCTGGTGGCCTGCCCTTGCCGGCGTGGCCGTGACCCTGATCGGCGTCGGCGCAACGATGTTCATCCCGTTCCCGCTTGTGGTGCATCTCGTCTGGCTCTCCGCCCTCATCCTCTCGGCGCTCTCGGTGTCGGTGTTCCTTGTCGGTGATCCCCGCAAGCCCGCGGTGCGGCAACCGTCTAAACTCGAACAGACATGAAGGAGCAGTCGTGATCAGTGACGTACTGGCAGAAGCCAAAGACAAGATGCACAAGTCCGTCGAGGCGGCCAAGGACGACTTCGGAAACGTGCGCACGGGCCGCGCGAACCCGGCATTGTTCCAGAAGATTCTCGTGGACTATTACGGCACCCCGACGCCGCTCGGGCAGCTCGCCGGCATGCAGAACCCCGAGGCGCGCACCCTACTGGTGACTCCGTACGACAAGATCGCGCTCAAGGACATCGAGCGTGCGCTCGTCTCGGCTCCAAACCTCAGCGCGAATGTCGGAAACGACGGCACGGTCATCCGCGTCACCCTGCCCGAGTTGACGGAGGAGCGCCGCAAGGAGTTCGTCAAGCTCGTGCGCGCCAAGGGCGAGGACGCCAAGGTGTCGATCCGCAACATCCGCCGTCGCTCAAAGGACGAGCTCGATGCACTCAAGAGCGAGGTGGGCGATGACGAAGTGACACGCGGCGAGAAGGAGCTCGAGGCCGTCACGAAGTCGCACATTGATGCGATCGACGACGCGCTCAAGAAGAAGGAAGCCGAGCTTCTCGAGGTCTAAATGTCGGATTCTCCCGAGAGGCCCCGACCAGCGCTGAATAGACGCGTGCGCCAGAGGCGTGAGGATCTCGAGGCCCGCGCCGCCGCGACTCGAGAGGAGATCCGCGCCCAGATCGCTGTGACCCGCGCCCACCTCGACGACGCGAATGAGAAGCTCGAGGCGAGGGCCGGCCGCAACCTGCCGCTCGCCATCGGGTTCGGCCTCGTGCTCGGTGTGAGCATGCTGTTGAGCCTCATCCTCGTGAAGTCCTTCTTCATGCTCGTGGCCGCCGCGCTCGTTGCCTTCACCGCGTTCGAGCTCGCGAGCGCCCTGTGGTTCGCTGGCCGTTACGTGCCGCGCGTACCGACGGTCATCGCCGCGGTCGCGATCGTGCCCGCGGCCTTTTACTTCGGTGCGAGCGGTGCCTGGCTTGTGCTCCTCGGCGGGGTTCTGCTCGTCGGCCTCTGGCGCGCGGCCGAACAGGTCCGCCCGAGCCGACGAGGCACGGCGCTCGAGTTCTGGAAGGACCTCGGCGCCGGTACCTTTGTCCAGGCCTATGTGCCCTTCCTCGGCAGTTTCGCGGTCGTTATGGCCGCGCAGGACGGCGGCGAGTGGTGGACCCTCGCCTTTCTGCTCATCGTCATCTCGACCGACACCGGTGCGTATGCGAGCGGCGTGCTGTTCGGCAAGCATCCGATGGCCCCGAGAATCAGCCCGAAGAAGACGTGGGAGGGGTTCGCCGGGTCAGTGCTCGTTGCCCTTACCGTCGGCGTCGTGCTCGCTCTGTTCATGCTCGGCCAGCCCTGGTGGTTCGGCCTCATCTTCGGCATCACTATGGTGGCTACGGCCACGCTCGGGGACCTCACGGAGTCGCTCATCAAGCGCGATCTCGGTATCAAAGACATCAGCACGTGGCTGCCCGGTCACGGAGGGTTCCTCGACCGGCTCGACTCTGTTCTTCCGAGCACCATCGCAACGTACGCGCTGTTCCTCATCTTTGCGTAGTGCAGAATGGTGCCGTGAGCACAACATTCCCACGCACGACGAGGTCCCACCTCGGCTACGACGTCGAACAGGTGGAGGATTTTCTCGAGGAGGCCAGGCGCGCGTATGGGGCGGAAGCGGGCCAGCTCACGATCGTGACCGCCGCCAGCATCCGCCACACCGCCTTCGCAATGCAGAAGGGCGGATACGAGACGGGGCAGGTGGATGCTGCTCTTGAGCGCCTCGAGGATGCCTTCGCAAGCCGGGAGCGGGAGCTCCGGATCCGCGAGAAGGGCGAGGAGGAGTGGTACTCCTCGGCACGGACAGAGGCTCAGGAGATCCTCGATCGCCTCGCCCGACCGGACGGCGAGAGGTTCGACCGGATCCGTTCGCTCACCGTCGGGTACAGCGTGCAGCAGGTCGACGAGTTCGCCGGGCGACTCACACGATACTTCCAGGATGGGGACCATTTGACCGTCGACGAGGTACGCGCAGTGTCCTTCGCGCCACAGCGTGGCGGGTACCGCGAGACGCAGGTCGACGTCGTGCTGGATGCCGTAATTGACGTCATGCTTGCCGTCCGTTCCTGATCCGATGCTGCTTCTCAGGCAATCTGGGCTAAAATCTTGAAACTATGGGTCGCCATAGAACTTTCCTAGCGCTCCGGCCGCAGTCTCCGGCTGCTGCCGTGGAGGCGCATAAACCCACAATCCGGCGTCAGGGCGTACTGCCCGTCTTCGCCTCGTTCGCCGCTCTGGCCTTCGTGTTGGTGTCGGTGACGTCGCCGATGGCGCAGCAGGAGGCCGCCGCCGCGGTCGTTCTCGCCGAGACTGACGCAGTGCCAACACAGGTGCTTGCAGTCGACGGTGAGTACACGAACGAGGTCGTCCGCGACGACTACGGCGTCACCGCGAAACCGCTGCCGCCGCCGCCGCCGCCGGTGTCGTCGGCGCCGGCGCCGGCGCCGGCCGCACCCTCCGCCGCACCAAGTGGTGGTGGTGGCGGTGGCGGTGGCGGTGGTGGTGCCCCCGCCGCCGGCTCTCCCAATCCGGGCTCGGCCAAGTCCATCGCCTACGCGATGGTGCAGGCCAGGGGCTGGGGTGAAGGCGAGTACAACTGCCTCGTGTCGCTGTGGCAGAAGGAGTCGGGCTGGAATACGTTCGCCAGCAACCCGAGCAGCGGCGCCTACGGTATCCCGCAGTCACTCCCGGGCTCGAAGATGGCGACGGCCGGAGCGGACTGGGCAACAAACCCGGCCACCCAGATCACGTGGGGCCTCGGCTACATCACCGATCGCTACGGCAGCCCGTGCGGAGCATGGGGCGCTAGCCAGATCAAGGGCTGGTACTGACCCGGCGTCAGCCACGCACCCCGCCTTCCCGACCCGGATTGGACCCATGCCGCGAAGCAACCGACCGCGTCGGTCCAGAGGGGAAGGCGACGGCGAACGGCCCGACCTCTCCAGATCGCTCTACGGAGGGCTGCGGCCCCAGGAGAAGCGCGATGGCCTGTGGAATGTACAGTCCATCGCCGCGTCGTCCGCGGTCAAGCCCTATGTCTGCCCCGGCTGCGGACTGGGCATCGCTCCCGGCATCGCCCATATCGTCGCATGGCGTGCGGACGGCCTGATGGGCGAGGCCGACGATGTCGCGGCCCGGCGGCATTGGCACAACCACTGTTGGAAGATCAAGTAGGGACGCATGCAGATCAAGGGCGGTATCGAGCTTCCGGCGAAGCGGGAAAACGTGGAGCTGGTCACCGAGGATGAGCTGACCCTGGTCGGGGAGCTGTCCCTCCCCGTCTGGGCCGAGCCGGTCGCGACCGTCGTCGCGCTGCATCCGCTCCCCACCGCGGGCGGGTTCATGGATTCGCACATTATTCGCAAAGCGGCCGCCCGCCTTCCGGCGCTCGCCGACCTCGCCGTGCTGCGGTTCAACTTCCGCGGCGTCACGTCGCCGCGTGGCACATCGGATGGCGCCTTCGGCCACGGCGAGGACGAGCGCCACGACCTCGACGCCGCGATGAGGTTCGTGGCCGAACGCGCACTGCCGAAGCCGTGGCTGCTCGGCTGGTCGTTCGGCACCGAAGTCGCCCTGAAGCACGGCCTTGAGCACGACATCGAGGGCATCATCCTGCTCTCGCCCCCGCTTCACCGCACGACCGACGAGGAGCTCGCGGCATGGGCCGGGAGCGGTCGGCGGATGATCGTCGTCGTGCCCGAGCTCGACGACTACCTGCGTCCAGAGGAAGCGGGGCAGAGGTTCGCGAGCGTTCCCGAGGCGGAACTCGTCGCGGTCGAGGGCGGCAAGCACCTCTGGGTGGGCGAGGCGCAGACGCGGCGTGTGCTCACAGAGATCGTCGCCCGCCTGAACCCCGGCGTGCTTCCCCTCCCGGAGGCATGGGACTGACTCCCTAGAGTGCGTTCTGGCGCGGCACGACGACCTGCTTGATGATCAGCAGGATCGACGCCGCAACGGGAATAGCGACAAGCGCGCCGAGGAGTCCGAGCAGGGTCCCTCCGGCCAGGGCGGCAATGACGACGACGACGCCGGGAACCTTCACCGCACGCGTCATGATTCGCGGCGTGATCAGGTAGGCCTCGACCTGCATGTAGATCAGGTAGTAGCCGGCGACCCAGAGCACGGTCGGCGTCCCGTCGAAGAGCAGCACTGCGAGGGTGATGACGACGGATGCCGAGATTGTTCCCACGAGCGGAATCAGCGAGCCGAGAAAAGCGATGAAGGCCAGCAGGGCAGAGTACTCGGCGCGGATCACGAACGTCAGCACGACGAACGAGAGCACGCCGTTGACGAGCGCCAGGGTGAGCTGTCCGACGACATAACGCCCGACGGACTGGCTGATCTGCTCGGAGATGTCGATGAACCCGACCCGCTTCGAGGCGGGGATGACCTGGTAGATGCCGCGCTTGAGGCTGCCGAGCGATGCAGTGAAGTAGAGCATAAGGATGATGATGATCAGGGCGCCGAAAACCCCGGTCGCAAGCCCGAGACCCGCCTTGAGCACACCGCCGCCGAGATTGCTGAGGAAGGTCGGGTCGGACATGGTGTCGGTGACCTGGGCAAGGAGATCGTCGACCGCGAGCCAGGGGAGGGTGTCCGTGATCGCCTGGTTCAGGCTGCCGTCGGCGAAGCTCTCGATCACCCTCGGGATCTGCGTGACGAGGGTCTGCACCTGCTCCGCGATGACGGGGATGATCGAGAGAACGAGGCCGGCAACAACGCCGAGCACCCCGACGAGCACGGTGAGGATCGCGAGGGGTCGCTTCATCCCCTTCTTCTCGAGCCAGGTCACGATCGGGTCGAGGCCGAGCGCGAGGAATAGCGCCGCTCCGATGTAGGTGAGGATCGTCGCAAGCGAGACGACGGCGCCGCCAATCAGCAGGGCGATCAGAACCCCGAGCCCACCGAACAGGCCGAACCGGAATCCGTTCTGGATCTTCACGGGCCCTCTGCCTTACTGTCGGGGTGTTACTCGGCCGAGGCTCTCTCCGCCTCTGTCAGAACGCCGCGGAGACCCTGGAAGTACCCGGCGACCGCTTCGCGCTCAATCCTAATCTTGGACAGGCGCTCTTCCGCGTCAGACACGAGCACTGCGGTCCTCTGGTCGGCCTCGTCGACGGCCACCTTTGCCTTTGCCCTCGCTTCGGAAACGAGCTCGGCGGCCGTCGCCTGGGTGGACTCCAGCAGCGCCTTCGCCTCGGCCCGCGCGGACGCCTCTACCTCGTCCGCGTGCTTCTGGCGCTCGTCGGCCCGTTTGGTCGCCTCGGCGAGCTGGCGGGCCGCGTCGTCGAGGTACTTCTGGGTCTGCGCGACCGCCTCTTGGTGCGCGGCGAGTGCGGCCTTCTCGGCCTCGTCCCGTCGGGCTGTGATCTCGATCTCGAGGTCGGTGCGGCCCTGCTCGGCGTCACGGGCGATCGTGGTTCGCGTCTCGTCGACTTCGAACGCGAGTTGCGCGCGGGTCTCTTCCGCGTCGCGTGTGAGGTCGGCCCGCTGCTGCGCGATGTCACGGTCCAGGTCGGTGCGCTGCTGCTCGATGTCGTGAGCGAGGCTCGCGCGCGCTGCCGTGATCTCCTCGTCGAGGTCCGCCCGCGCGGTCACCAGTTCGAGGGAGAGGTCCGTGGTCGCTTTCTTGGCCGTCCGGTCGAGAGCTGCCGTGGTTGCAGTGGTCTCCTGTGCGAGGGCCGCATAAGCGGCCGTCGTGTCGGCGTCGAGCAGGGCGCGGGCCGCCGAGATCTCCCGCTCGACAGCGGCGTGCTGCTCGTCGATTTCCTTCGTCAGGGCCGCGCGCCCATCCGCCACCTCGCGGGCAAGCGCGCTGCGGGTGTCCGCCGTCTCGGTGGCCAGGGCCGAGCGAACGGCCTCGGCCTCCGCGGCCAGGGTCTGGCGGGTGTCCTCGGTCTCGCGGGCGAGGGCGACCTCTGCGTCGGCCGTGGACGAGCTGAGGGTGGCCCAGGCGGCATCGGTGTCACGCGAGAGGGCCGCGCGAACAAACTCCTCTTCGCGTTCCAGCGCGGAGCGGCGGGACATCGTCTCCACCTCAAGCGCGGAGCGGCCCTCCGCGAGTTCCTGCTCGAGGGAGGCGTGGGCGGCGGCAAGCTCACGTTGCAGGTCGCCTGTCGTCTTCTCGACGGTCGCCGCGAGCTCGGCCGTGACCGTCGCGACGTGCCGACCGAGGTCCGTGCGCTGCTGCTCGACCTCGCGTTCGAGGTCACCGCGCTGCTTCTCGCTGATGCTGTCGAACTCTGCACGGCCGCGCTCGGTGTCGCGCGCGAGCTGTGCGGCCTGTTCCCGTGCTTCGCTGATCTCCCGCTGGGCCGCGGCGCGGACCTCGGCGGACTCGCGGTCTGCCTCTGCGCGCACGGCAGCGGACTCGCGCCGGGTGGTGCCGCGTAGCTCGGCGGATTCCGTCGCAACGGCACCGCGGATCGCGGCGGCTTCGAGGAGAGCCTCCTGGGTGACGGCATCCGCCCGCGCCTGCGCGATCTCGAGGATCTCGGCGGCTTCGGCATTCGCTGACTGGCGCAGCGCGGTGGCCTTCTCGTCGGCGTCGGCGACAAATCCCTCCGCGGTCTCCATCGCATCGACGCGCATCCGGTTCACCTCGAGCTGCACGCTGCTTCGGAGGCGCTCGGCGTCGATATCCGCCTGGCTGATGAGTCTCGTGGACTGCTCTTCCGCGACCCGCAGCATGTTCTCGAGCTTCATGCCAAGTCCGCTGTAGCTCGGGCTGCCCGTCTCCTCGATCTCGGACTCGAGATCGCGCACGGTCGCCGAGAGGCGTTTGATCTCCCTCGTCGATTCGACCTTGTCTGAGTTGGCCTTGATCAGCTCGCGGCGCAGGTCCTGGAGCGCCTTGTCGACCTCGTCGCGGTTGTAGCCGCGCATCGCCGTGCTGAAGTCGTCGTCGTCACTGGCCACATTGTCTCCTCGTGGTCGGCGGGCGCTGGCGGCACAGCCGAACTCGACTGAGCTTAGCGACGACTGGGCGCCGCGCAGTGTGAGGCGACGTCAATATCTGCCCCCAATTCCCCCAGCAGCGAATAATTGGGAGCTCCCAGACTGATCGGGTAGTCTGCGATGTCTTTGTCTGTTGCCATTTTCGGGCCCACCTCGGTCCCGGCACACCCCAATCTCGTCTCATTGCGCGAGTGGTCGCGCTGCGAACGCGACGGGGTGCGGCCAATTCTGATCGGCGTGGCAACACGAAAGGAGTAAGTTCGTGCGCTTTGCCCTAGCCATAGTGGCCTTCCTGATCGGCGTCGGTCTTGGCGGCTACGGAATCGCCCAGACGACGGTGCTCAATGGCCCATCGGAACTCACCGCGACCAGCGAATCAGACAGTGATGCCCCCGTCACCGTCATCGGCGGGGAAACCCTCAACGCGCTGGACGGCCGCCAGGACGTGACGATCAGTGGGTCCGACACAATCTTTGCGGCCTATGCGCGCACCGAGGACATCCTCGCCTGGGTCGGCGACGCGAGCTACAACAGCATCGGGTTCGACACCGAGAGCCAGGACCTCGTGAGCGTGACAAAAACCGGGACCGAGCAAAGTGTCCCGCTGCCGGCGGGATCCGACCTCTGGCTCGCCGAGTACAACGCCGAGGACGAGCTCGATATGAGGCTCAGGCTCGACGAGGAGTTCTCCATCCTCGTCGTTTCTGACGGAACCGAGACCGCTCCCTCGACTGTCGCGATCACCTGGCCGCTCGACAACCGCACGCCGTGGGCTGGTCCGTTCATGGTCGGCGGCGCTCTCATGCTTCTCCTCTCCCTCATCTTCCTGGTCTGGGCCATCCGCAACCAGCGCCGCACGCGCGGCCCCCGACGCAAGAGCATCAAGCCGCCCAAGTCGCAGCGCATGCCCAAGCTGCCACGGCAGAGGAGCTACCGAGTGAGCAAGCCGAAGGCCGTCACGACCAGGCGAGGGCGCCGGTCGGCCAGCCGCATGATTGCGATGCCCGCCTTGCTCATCGGCTCGCTCGTGCTCTCCGGCTGCTCCTCGGACCTGTGGCCCGACCTCGCCGGTCGCGACGCGATCCCGCTCATCCCGTCGCCCAGCGCATCCACCGATGCCGATGCCGTGGCCGAAGAGCGCCAGCCGCCCGCCGCGACCGTTCGGCAGGTGCAATCGATCGTGACCGACGTCGCGGAGGTCGCGGCCGCGGCCGACGCAAGCCTCGACACCGAGGCGCTCTCGTCGCGGTTCGACGGCCCCGCGCTCAAGCTGCGCACCGGCAACTATGAGACCCGTGCGAAGGACAGCGCCTTCCCGGCGCTCGCGCCGATCCCGACCGGCCGGCTCGCCGTCGCCCTGCCCCAGTCGCTGCCCAAGGACGCGGACACCAGCTGGCCACGCGCGATCTTCGCGGTCGTCGAGCCGACCGTGGAGGAGCCGGCGGAGGGAGCGGAGCCCGTCGAGCCCGCAGCTCCGGTCGCGCTCATGCTGCTCCAGGCGTCGCCACGCGAGCAGTACAAGGTCTACTACTCGGTTGCGCTCGAGCCCGAGGCCGTGCTGCCGCCCCTCGCCCCGCAGACGGTTGGCGCTCCGCGGCTGTCGCCCGATACGAAGCTGCTCTCCATGGCTCCCGGCGAGCTCGCTGCCGCGTACGTCGACGTGCTCACTGTCGGCGCGGAAAGCGAATCGTACGAGCTCTTCGACATCGAACGCGACGGGCTTATTCCGAGCGTCGGCGTCGAGGCGCGTAAAGCGCGCTCTGAGGCCCTCGACGACAAGGCCAAGATCGAATTCGGCATCACGCCCGGTGATGCCGAGACGATCGCGCTCGCCTCTAACGAGTCGGGCGCCCTCGTGAGTATCTACATCGAGGAGACCGAGCGGGTGACCCCCGTCGAGGAGGGCGCCACGATCAACCCCGAGGGCGCCACCAAGACCCTCTCCGGGCTCTCCGGCACGAAGGAGGGCGTCGCCGCCACCTACGGCGACCAGTTGCTCTTTTACATCCCGCCGATCGGCAGCGACGAGAAAATTGTCCTGCTTGGCTTCAGCCAGGTTCTCATCAGCGCCAAGGAGATCAAATGACCAATACCCCTCCCCCCTCTGCGGCTAGCCTCCGAGGAGCGGTCGACCTGTCGTCGCTCATTCGGCCGCCCGTCACACCGGGCGCCCCGGCACCCGCGCAGGGCGCCGGAGGCCCGTCGCTCGTCGTCGACGCGACCGACGCGAGTTTCACGGGCATCCTCGAGCTGTCGAACACGGTACCGGTCGTCGTCGAGCTGCACGGCGGGGTGCCGACCGCGTCGCTCACGAATCTCATCACCGAGTTCGGCGGCAAGCTCGTGCTCGCGCGCGTCGACGCGACGACGAACCCGCAGCTTCAGCAGGCGTTCCAGGCTCAGATTGCGCCGACCGTCGCCGCCGTTGTCGCGGGCCGTCCGCTCGCCCTGTTCGAGGGCGAGCTGCCCGAGGCCGAGGCCCGTCAGGTGTTCGAGCAGCTACTCGTGCTCGCCGCGCAGAACGGAGTAACCGGTACCGTTCCCGTTGCGCCCGTCGAGCCTGATGCCGAGGCCGCAGAGCCGGTCGAGGAGCCGCTCCCGCCACTGCACCAGGCCGCTTACGACGCGATCGAGGCGGGGGACTACCCCACCGCGATGTCCGCGTACCGCACCGCGATCGCCCAAGACCCGCGGGACCAGCTCGCCGTGGCAGGCCTCGCCCAGGTGTCCCTGCTGCACCGCCTCACCGGTCTGTCGGCCGGGGCCATCCGCGATGCGGCAGCCGCAGCGCCGTCCGACGTCGACGCCCAGCTGGCCGTGGCCGACCTGGATGTCTCGGGTGGACACCTCGAGGATGGCTTCGACCGTCTCCTGACCCTGTTTCCGTCGCTCGACGCCGACGGCAAGAACGCGGTGCGCACCCGGATGCTCGAGTACTTCGAGGTGGCCGGGGCCGAGGACCCGCGCGTCAGCATCGGGCGGCGCCGCCTCACCGCGCTGCTCTACTAGCGCGCTGACCCACGACGCGGTCCACGAACCGCCCACATATGCCCCCTCTGGGTGCTCCCAAGGGACATGTGTGGGCGAATCGCGGGGATGACGTTCGGGCTACAGGTGCCGGGCGCGCCCTGCAGAGAACCTGCGAACTACTTCCGCAGCTTCAGCCAGAGCCCGGCGAGCGGCGGAAGGGTGACGTCCACGGATGCCGGACGCCCGCCCCACTGCTCGTCGATGGCGGTGACAGCACCGAAGTTGCCGACTCCCGAGCCGCCGTACTCGACGGCATCCGTGTTGATGAGCTCATCCCAGACACCCGCGGACGGGAGCCCGACGCGGTACGGCCCGATCGGATTGCCGGAGAAGTTCATGATCACGGCGATCGGCTGGCCGTCCTTCGACCAGCGCAGGAACGAGACGACGTTCTGCTCCGCGGCGCCGCCGTCGATCCATTCGAACCCGGCGGGGTCGTTGTCCTGTTCCCAGAGGGCGCCCTCTTCGCGGTAGACGCGGTTGAGCTGCCCGACGAGGTTGAGCAGGCCCCGGTGCACAGGCTGGTCGAGAATCCACCAGTCGAGACCGCGCTCCTCCGACCACTCGGATGGCTGCCCGAACTCCTGGCCCATGAATAGCAGCTGCTTGCCGGGGTGCGACCACATAAACGACAGGTACGCGCGCAGGTTGGCGAGCTTCTGCCACTGGTCGCCCGGCATCTTGTGCAGCAGCGAGCCTTTGCCATGCACGACCTCGTCGTGGCTCAGCGGCAGCAGGAAGTTCTCGGTGTACTGGTACACCATGCTGAAGGTGATTTCGCCGTGGTGGTGCGAGCGGTGCATCGGGTCGGTTTGCATATACGACAACGAGTCGTGCATCCAGCCCATGTTCCACTTGAGCCCGAATCCGAGCCCGCCGGTTGCGGTGGACCGGCTGACGCCCGGGAACGCCGTCGACTCCTCGGCGATCATGATCACGCCGGGGCTGCGCTTGTAGGCGGTCGCGGTGACTTCCTGCAGGAAGCTGATCGCCTCGAGGTTCTGGTTGCCGCCGTGGATGTTCGGCTCCCACTCGCCGTCCTCGCGGGAGTAGTCCAGGTAGAGGATGGATGCGACGGCATCGACCCGCAGGCCGTCGATGTGGAACTCCTCGAGCCAGTACAGCGCGTTCGCGACGAGGAAGTTGCGCACCTGGGAGTCGCCGAAGTTGAAGATCAGCGTTCCCCAGTCCATCTGCTCGCCGCGACGCGGGTCGGAGTGCTCGTAGAGCGCCTGCCCGTCGAACTTGGCGAGGGCCCACTCGTCTTTGGGGAAGTGGCCGGGCACCCAGTCCATGATCACGCCGATGCCGGCGTTGTGCAGCTTGTCGATCAGGTAGCTCAGGTCGTCGGGGTGGCCGAAGCGGCTCGTCGGGGCGAAGTAGCCCGTGACCTGATAGCCCCACGAGCCGCCGAAGGGATGCTCAGCGAGCGGCATGAACTCGACGTGGGTGAAGCCCGTCTCGAGTATGTAGTCGACTAGCTCGTCGGCGAGTTCACGGTAGCCGAGGCCGGGCCGCCACGAGCCGACGTGCAGCTCGTAGACGCTCATTGGCGAGTTGTGCGGGTCGCGCGCGGCCCGCTTGTCGAGCCACGCGGCATCCGTCCACTCGTAGTGGGTCTTACCCACCTTTGATGCGGTACCGGGGGAGACTTCGGTATAGCGTGCCATCGGGTCGGAGCGGGTGACCCACTCGTCGGCCTGCGTGAGCATCTCGAACCTGTAGACCGATCCGGGCTCGATCGACGGGATGAAGAGCTCCCAGACGCCGTTCTCGTCGAGGCGTCGCATCGAGTGCAGCACGCCGTTCCAGCTGTTGAAGTCGCCGACGACACGGACAGCCTTGGCGTGCGGCGCCCAGACGTTGAACGCCGTTCCGACGACGCCCTCATGCGGACGGAAGTGTGAGCCAAAGACGCTCCACATCTGCTCGTGGCGTCCCTCGCCGAACAGGTAGAGGTCGATCTCGCCGACCGACGGGACGAAGCGGTACGGGTCGTCGGTCGTCCAGGTCGGGGCGCCCCCGTAGGTCGTCTCGAGCTCGTAGGCCTGACCTGCGCCCGGCAGGAATGCCTGCCACAGGCCGTCGGCGAGGTGGGTCAGCTCGACCCGGCTGCCGTCGGCGCGCACCGCGGTGACGGTCTCCGCGAGCGGGCGCACGGCGCGAACGACGAAGCCGTTCTCGAACGAGTGCTGCCCGAGCGTGTCGTGCGGTCGGGGGTGGCTTCCGGCGACGATCGAGGCGATGAGCCCCGGATGCAGGTCGGGAAGGTCGGGAGTGGCACTTCGGACGTTGCGGTTGGCCATTTAGCTGCCTTTCGGGAATTCGACGCGCAGGATGTGCACGGGATCGGTAAAAGCGTCGAGGCGCACGTAGTTGTTGAGGCCCCAGGTGAATTTCTGGTTGGTGAGCAGATCGGTGACCTCGAATGGGGTCGCCGGGTCGATGCCGAATCGGGTCGGGTCAAGGTGCACGGTCGTCTCACGCACGGAATGCGGGTCGACGTTCGCGATCACGAGGATCGCGTCGCTGCGCCCGTCCGCCGTGAAGCGGCCGTCGATGAACTTGCTGTACACGAGGATCGAGTCGTCGTCGCTCCAGTGGAGGTCGAGATTGCGCAGCTGGCGCAGGGCCGGATGCTCCGCCCTGATCTCGTTGAGTCGGGTCAGGAACGGTGCGAGCGACCTTCCGAGCGCCTCCGCCTTAGCAAAGTCGCGCTGCTTGTATTCGTACTTCTCGTTGTCGACGTTCTCCTCGGAGCCCGTCCGAGCGACGTTCTCGAAGAGCTCGTAGCCGGCGTAGACGCCCCAGGTCGGGGCTGCCGTCGCCGCGAGTGCCGCCCTGATCTTGAAGGCTGCGGGCCCGCCGAACTGCAGGTACTCGGTGAGAATGTCCGGGGTATTGACGAACAGGTTCGGGCGCAGGAAGTCCGCGTGCAGCTTCGAGATGCTCGTGAAGAATTCCTCGAGCTCGGTTTTCGTGTTGCGCCAGGTGAAGTAGGTGTACGACTGCTGAAATCCGACCTGAGCGAGGGAGTGCAGCATCGCCGGGCGGGTGAACGCCTCGGCGAGGAACACGATCTCGGGAAACTCGGTGTTGATCTCGTGCAGCAGCCACTCCCAGAAGGCGAGCGGCTTGGTGTGCGGGTTGTCGACCCGGAAAATCTTGACCCCGACACCGATCCAGTACTTCACGATGCGGAGGACCTCCTCGCGGAGTCCGACCGGGTCGTTATCGAAGTTGATCGGGTAGATGTCCTGGTACTTCTTTGGAGGGTTCTCCGCGTAGGCGATCGTGCCGTCGGGCAGCGTCGTGAACCACTCCGGGTGCTCGGTGACCCACGGGTGGTCGGGCGAGCACTGCAGGGCCAGGTCGATCGCGACCTCGATGTTGTTCTTCTTCGCGGTGCTGAGGAAGAACTTGAAGTCGGTGATCGTGCCGAGGTCCGGATGGATGGCGTCGTGGCCGCCCTCCTTCGCCCCGATCGCCCACGGCGAGCCGGGGTCGCCCGGCGCGGGGCTCATCGTGTTGTTCGCGCCCTTGCGGAACGCGACGCCGATCGGGTGGATCGGCGGCAGGTAGATCACGTCGAAGCCCATCGCGGCGACGGCGGGGATGCGCCGCGCGGCGGTGCGGAAGGTGCCGCTTGTCCAGCTGCCGTCCTTCTTCCGCTTGGCCCCCTCCGAGCGGGGAAAGAACTCGTACCAGCTGCCGAGTCCGGCGCGGGCGCGCTCGACCCGCACGGTGAGCGGCTCGCTCAGCGTCACGAGGCTCGCGAGCGGCTGCTCGTCGAGCGCGGCGGCGACGAGGGGGTCGTCGGCGGCGGCGAAGCGCTCCTCCGCGGTGAGCTTCTTGCTTGTAATGCGCGTGCCGGCGACCTTGAGCACCTTCGAGCCGGGGTCGGCTGCGACGGCGCGGGCGAGCAGATCGGCGCCCATCGAGAGCATGAGAGCAACATCGATGCCGGCGGGGATTTTGATCCGCGCGTTGTGCAGCCACGTCGCCCAGTCGTCGTTGTACGCCTGGATGCGGTACTCCCACGCGCCGTCCCGGTCGAGAAGCGCCTCGGTGTGCCAGCGGTCGGTGCCGGGCGCGCCGGGAACCATCGGGTGCTTGGTGCGGATCCCGGAGGGGTCGGTCAGGAGCAGGTCGACCCCTAAGACGTCGTGCCCATCCTTGAAGACCGTCGCCGCAAACGGAACGACCTCGCCCGCGAAGGCTTTAGGAGGCCACAGGTTCTGCGGTTGTTGGGGGGAAAGATGTCTGATGGGGATGCGACCCATCTTCGGTTCGTATGCCATAGCCACAATTCGACGGTACTCGCTTTATCGGCGCGTGTGCCTGACCAATCCGAAACGCACAGCCCTTAGGCTTGCTCTTCGTGAAAGCAATTAGGCGTTTTACCGTCCGTACCGTGTTGCCCGAGTCTCTTGCTGGACTCGAAGAATTGGCGACGAATCTTCGCTGGTCGTGGCACGAACCGACCAGGCAGCTGTTTGCGCAGCTCTCCCCGGCTCTCTGGGAGGAGAGCGCGCACGACCCCATCGGACTCCTGGGCGAGATCGATCCGTCCCGGCTTGACGAGCTTGCGGCCGATCACGCCTTTGTCGCCCAGATGAACGAACGCCTGGACGAGCTCCACTCCTATCTGACCGAGCCGCGTTGGTACCAGTCGCTGCCAGCGGGGGCGCCCGCCGCGATCGGGTACTTCTCGCCCGAGTTCGGCATCGCAGCGGCACTGCCGCAGTATTCCGGCGGACTCGGTATTCTGGCCGGCGACCACCTGAAGAGCGCCTCCGATCTCGGTGTTCCGATCATCGGCGTCGGACTCTTCTACCGCGCCGGCTACTTCGCCCAGGCGATCTCGGCGGACGGCTGGCAGCAGGAGTCGTACCCGGTCCTTGACCCTGACGGCCTTCCGCTCAGCGTGCTTCGCCACCCCGATGGCACGGCCGGGCAGGTCGCGCTCGCGCTTCCCGACGGGCGCACGCTCTACGCACGGGTCTGGCAGGTCGCGGTGGGACGCATCCGCCTTCTTCTGCTGGATACCGACATTCCCGAGAACGACGACGAGCTGCGCTCGGTTACCGACCGCCTCTACGGCGGCGGAGGGGAGCACCGGCTGCTCCAGGAGTTGCTGCTCGGCATCGGCGGAGTCCGTGCGATCAAACTTTTCACCGAGCTCACCGGCAGCCCAACCCCCGAGGTGTTCCACACCAACGAAGGGCACGCCGGCTTCCTCGGCCTCGAGCGCATCAGCGACCTCATTGGAGTCGGACTCTCGTTCGACGAGGCGCTCCAGGTCGTGCGCGCCGGAACGGTGTTCACGACGCACACCCCGGTGCCCGCGGGAATCGAC
This sequence comes from Marisediminicola antarctica, assembly GCF_009930795.1. Taxonomy (GTDB): domain Bacteria; phylum Actinomycetota; class Actinomycetes; order Actinomycetales; family Microbacteriaceae; genus Marisediminicola; species Marisediminicola antarctica. The sequence continues at coordinate 3,069,450 of NZ_CP017146.1, read as the reverse complement.
CGCTTCGACTCGGGTCTCATCGGACAGTACTTCTCCTCGGAGCTGCTGCCGGGCGTCGACGTCGACGACGTGCTGCTTCTCGGAGCGGAGAACTACGAGGGCGGCGAGCCCGGCACCTTCAACATGGCCGTCATGGGCCTGCGGCTCGGCCAGCGCGCCAACGGGGTCTCGCAGCTCCACGGCGAGGTCAGCCGCGGCATGTTCGGCCAGCTCTGGCCCGGATTCGACACCGCCGACGTTCCGATCACCTCGGTCACCAACGGGGTGCACGCGCCGACCTGGACCGACCCGTCGCTGCTCGCGCTCGCCGCGTCGCGGCTGGGAACCACCGACACGACCTCCTGCGACTGGAACAGCCCCGCGGTCACCGACCTCGACCTGTGGGAGGTGCGCAACGGCATGCGCGCCCAGCTCGTGCAGGATGCCCGACGGCGAGTCACGTCGGCTCTCGCGGAGCAGAACCCCGGCACGATCACACCGCAGTGGGTCTCCGGCCTGCTCGACCCCGACGTGCTCACGATCGGCTTCGCCCGGCGCGTGCCGACCTACAAGCGGCTCACCCTGATGCTCCACGACGAAGACAGGCTGCGGTCGATCCTGCTGTCGGCGGACCGCCCCGTGCAGATCGTGATCGCCGGCAAGTCGCACCCCGCCGACGAGGAGGGCAAGCGCCTCATCCAGAAGCTCGTTCAGTTCGCCTCGTCGCCGGAGCTGCGCACGCGGCTCGTGTTCCTCGAGAACTACGACATCGCAATGGCACAGCTGCTCTACCCCGGCACGGATGTCTGGCTGAACAACCCGCTGCGCCCGCTCGAGGCCTGCGGGACGTCGGGAATGAAGGCAGCGCTTAACGGGTCGCTCAACCTCTCGATCCTCGACGGCTGGTGGGCTGAGTTCTACGACGAAGAGAATGGCTGGGCCATTCCGAGCGCCGACTCGGCCGGCGACTCCGCCGAGCGGGACAAGCTCGAGGCCGAGGCGATGTATGACCTCATCGAGCACCAGATCGCCCCGCGCTTCTACGACCGCGGCAGCGACGGTGTGCCGAAGCGCTGGGTGCAGTCGATCCGGCACACGCTCGCGACCCTGTCGCCCGAGCTGTCGGCCGACCGCATGGTCAAGGAGTACGTCACGCGCCTCTATGTTCCGGCCGCCGAGGCCGAGCGCACCATCAGCGCAAAGTCCTTCGCCGGCGCGCGGGAGCTCGCGAGCTGGAAGCAGCGGGTATTCGACGCCTGGCCCCTCGTTGCCGTCACTCACGTCGAATCCGGCGGCGTCGACACCGTGCCGCAGGTCGGCGACATCCTGCACGTGCGCGCGCATGTTCAACTCGACGGGTTGACCCCGGATGACGTCGCGGTCGAGGTCGTCTACGGCCGCGCCCGCGAGGGGGACAACCTCGAGCGCACGCACCATGTCGCGCTCGAGCCGGAGACGGCCGCGCCCGGCGTCGCCGTGCAGTTCATCGGTGCCGTGCCGCTCACCAGGGCCGGAAGCTTTGGCTACAACGTGCGCGTGACACCGAAGCATCCGCTGCTCGCGAGCGCAGCTGAGCTCGGCCTCATCGCGGTCGCCGACTAGCCGGCCGACCCTCACAAACGCCCCGTGCCAACGTGCGGGGCGTTTTTTCGTGCCTTGTGCGGATAGACAACACTGTCTATCCGCATTTCGTCGTGTACCCCGATAGCGGGTAGATACATCTGTATATGGTGCTGCTTTCAGGCGCAATGGCGCTTGTTGCAACGGAATCGGTTGCCAACACGGGCCGATTCGGCGGATTCCGCATCCGAACCGCGTTATTGAGTGTGCCTCGCACTGGGGGTGCAAGGAGGATAGACGGGCTTGTCTGTCCTTCATATAGTTGACCCCGAGACAGTGACACGCACCGCGAGCCGACATGGCGAACCGGTGCGGCGCACACGATCCACAGCCCGAATTTCGGGTGGGGGCACCACAGACTCACGGACGCCGCGAACATCGCGCTGCCCGCGCCGCACTTCGCGGCACATCACTCTCGATCACGGGTTCCGCCCGTGCGTACAGGCTCCGGCTCAGGCGGTGCCGCGAAAGGAATCATCATGAACAAGCTCCTCAAGGGTGCAGTCGCCGGTGCAGCTGGTGTCGCCCTCCTCCTCGGTGGCGCGGGTAGCTTCGCGCTGTGGAACTCGACAGCGACCGTCAACGTTGGCTCCGTCGCATCCGGCACCCTGTCGATTGCCGCAACAGGCGCCCCGACCTGGAAGGACATCTCGGCCAGCAAGACCGCGTCGGCGATCGCCGACATCTCGACCTTCAAGATTGCTCCCGGCGACACGATCGAGCTCACCCAGGTCGTCGAGATCGACGCCGTCGGAGACAACCTCCGCGCCACTTTGTCGTACGACGCGCTCAACGCCACCGCGTTGGCTGCGGATCAGGAACTGCTCGACCAGCTGGTGATCACGCTCGACGCGACCGGAGGCGCCAACGTCGTTCGCATCCCTGGCACCCAGACCTTCGCCGTGACGCCGGCGAGCTCGACGAGCACGGTCACGGCCACGGTCAAGATCGCCTTCCCGTCCACCGTCACCAGCGCCACCAACGGCACCGTCGACTTCTCAAAGCTGGCCTTCAAGCTGCAGCAGAACGCCCGCTCCTAGGCCGGGTGGGATGCGTCGGCCGAATCCGGCGCATCCCTCCCTCTTGTTCGACACCATCACAGACAGGACCGGAAGGAGCGCGACATGAACGCCGAATCGACCAGCGCTCCCCGCTCCCGCCCGAGCGTGCTGCGCCGGATGCTCAGCGCCGCCGCCGCGATCGCCGTGGCGACGTTCCTGGCCCTGCTCGGCACCGGCACCAGCTACGCCCTCTGGAACGGCGAGGCCGTCGTCGACGCCTCGAGCGTCTCCTCCGGCAACGTCGGCCTCACCATCAACGGTGCGGCGGCCTACGCACTCACCGGCCTCGACGCCGAGCGACTCGCGCCGGGCCGCTCGCAGGCCGCCTCACTCGCCATCGCCAACACCGGCACCACCAGACTCTCCGTCACCGTCTCGGGCACCGAGGTGCTCGCCCAGTCCAACTCGCTGGCCGGCTTCCTCACGGCGAGCCTCGTGCCGGCCGCCGACTGCGCCGTCGCGACCTTCGTTCCAGCGCCGCTCGCGGGCTTCACGACGACCGCGGCGCCCGTCGTGCTCGAGCCCGGCGAGACCCGGCAGTTCTGTCTCGCGATCAGCCTCAACGCCGCGGCTCCGCCCGCCGCGCAGGGTGGCGGCGCGACCTTCGCGATGGCCATCAACGCCGTCCAGGTGCGTTGACCATGGCCAGGCACCGCACCGCTATCGCCATCGGCACGGCGGCATTCATCGTCCTCGCGGGCACCGGAGTCGGCAACGCGTACTGGAGCACCCAGGCATCGACGGCCGGCAGCGTCAACGCCGGAGCGATCGGCATCGCCACGAGCGGGTTCCCCGCCCTTACGACCAACTACACGGCATCCGCCCTCGCCATCTCGGCACCCGTCACGGTCACCAACACGGGCACGGTCTGGGCGCCGTTCTCGCTCACGCTCGGCGTCACGTCAGCGACCGCCCTCGCGACCGGCGCGATCGTGCGGACCTGGCCGGTCGCGGCGGCGACCGCCTGCACAGCCACGAGTATCGCTCCGTCGTCAGCGACGACGAGCAGCTGGGTAAACTTTCCCGCGCTGACCGGCACACTGGAGCCGGGCGCCTCCGCGACCTACTGCGTGCGCTCGTCCGTCTCCGCACTGCAGCAGTCCACGATCGCCGGCACGAACCTGTCCGCCGCACTCGCGGTCACGTCGGCCGTGGGGAGCTGGGTCGCCAGCGCCACCTCCTCCGCAGCCCAGGCCGTGCTCGACTCGACGTCGCCCAGCACGCCGGGCGCGCCTGTCGCCTCGGCGACGACCGCGACGGGGACCTCGCTCGCCTGGCCGGCATCGACAGACAACGTCGCTGTGACTGGCTACGACGTCTACCGCGACGGACTCCTCCGCGCGACCGTCGCTGGCACCGCGTTCACCGACAGCGGCCTCACGGCCGCCACGACCTACCGGTACACGATCGTCGCGCGCGACGCGGCGGGCAATGTGTCAGCGGTGTCAACGGGCACGAACGTCGTCACGAGCTCCGCTCCCGGCGTGCTCGATCCGGCGCTGTGGTACTCCGTCAGCACCGCCAGCGGGGTGTGCATCGAGTCCGGACCGAAGCCCACGAACGGCGGCCACCTGGGCGTGGCCACCTGCGGCGGAAGCGACAAGAACGAGTGGAAGGTCGTGGCGGTGGGCGGCTACTACACCGTGGTGTCCCGGCGCGCCCCGACGCTTGTCTGGGACATCACGGACGCCAGCCTGGCCGCGAATGCCACAGCGCGGCTGTCCACCTCGAACGGTGCCACAAGCCAGCAGTGGCAGGTCTCGCAGAACTCATCGGGCACCTACCAGTTCGTCAACCGCAACAGCGGGCTGTGCCTCTCGGTGCCGACCTCGGGATCTCTGCGGCAGCAGGCCTGCGGCAGTGCGAACTCGCTCCTGTTCACCATCACAATGGTCGGCTGAGCCGTGGCCACCCGGTGGATCACCTGGCTCGGTGGCACCGCTGTCGGCATCGCGCTGCTCGCCTCGAGCGCGACGCCGGCCGCGGCGGAGGAAAACCTCGACGTGCTCCTCAGCTCCGACGGCATCGTGTTCTCCAGCGCACCGCCTCAGGGGATCTTCGATCCGCTCGCCACTCTCGTCCCCGGGGAATCCCTCGAGTCGGTGCTCTGGATCAGGAACCCCGCCACCACCCGCGCGGTCGTGCGGGTGAGTGCAACGGGGCTCAGCATCCCCTCGTCGTCGTTCGCCGGGGACGTCTCGTTGACCACCACTGATTCGCAGGGGAGCGGAACGCGCTCGCGCACCCTCTCGCAACTTTCCGAGTGTGAGATGCTCGTCCCGTCCCAGATGCTGGAGGGGGGAGCGACGATGCGTCTCGATCTGAGCTTCGCCATGTCGCCGGATGCGCGGAATGTCTCGCAGAGCCAGCGTGCGGACCTCAGCCTGCTCATCGCCATGCGGGACGCGGATGCCGGAGAGTTCGCGGAGTCCGCGTGCGACGACCCCGGTGTGGTCATCGGACCGAAGCCCGCCGCGCCGACTCACGGTGGGCCCTCCGTACCCGCGAGCAGCGGATCCGCCCCGGGCGCCCTCGCGCGCACGGGCGTCGACCTGCCCGTGCCGCTCATCGCGATCGGCTCCCTGCTGCTCGGCGCCGGATTCTTCCTCCTCGGCGCCCGCCGCCGCCGCGGACGCGAGGAGTCGTGAGCGACGTGCGCGAGGAGACGGGAACAGCTCCCCGCGAGAAGGGCCTGCTCCACTACGTCGGCCTCAGACTGAGCGGGGCACTGCTCCTGCTCGTCTTCGCGCTCGCCGTGATCGTCATTGTGGTCCCACGGGCATCCGGATCCATCCCGCTCACGGTGTTGACCGGGTCGATGGCACCCGGGCTTCCCCCCGGCACGCTCATCGTGGTTCAGCCGGTCGACGTCGACGATCTCGCGGTCGGCGACGTCATCACGTACCAGATCCGCTCCGGCGACCCCGCCGTGATCACCCACCGCATCATCGCGATCAACGCGCCCACGACCGGGGAGCGCACCTTCGAGACCAAGGGCGACAACAACAGCGACGCCGATCCCGACCCGGTCGGCGCGATTCAGGTGCAGGGCAAGGTCTGGTACTCAGTTCCGCTTGTCGGCTTTGCCAACAACGCCGTCAACGGGGAGAACCGGGCCTGGATCGTACCGGGCCTCGCCACGCTGCTCATCGCCTACGCCGGGTACATGATCGCGAGCGGCGCAGCCACCGCGGTGCGGAAGAAGCGCGCGTTTCAGCCTCGCCCCTAGAGCGCCCGGAACAGCTGCATCGACGTGCCCGCTATCACGCGTTCGGCGCCCGGCGCGAGCTCGATGCCTTCGGCCCCATCGTCCGCGCTGTCCCATAGCAGCACGTAGCAGGAGACACCGGTGTGCGTCGGAAGCGTCACGGTCATCGGGGTCTCAAGGCCGTGAACGATGAGCAGGATGCGGTTGAATTCCTCCAACTCCGGAGTCGATGCCGCGAGGTACTGCAGGGTTCTGGCGGTGGGGGAATCCCAGTTCTCACCCGACATCGTGGCGCCGTCGGCGTTGAACCAGTCCATCTGGGTCGACGACGGTGTCTTCTCGCCGAAGACCCCGAACCTCACGGGGCGCAGGGCCGGGTTCTCGCGGCGCAGGCGGAGGAGGCGACGCGACACGTCGAGGAGCTCGTCCTGCCACGGGTCCTTCGTCCAGGGCAGCCAGGTGAGGGTGCTGTCGTGGCAGTATGCGTTGTTGTTGCCGTGCTGGCTGCGCCCGAATTCGTCGCCGGCCGTGATCATCGGAACGCCGCCGGAGAGCAGCAAGGTGCCGAGGAGGTTGCGCATCGCGCGGCACCGGGCGGCCACCACCGCCGGGTCGCCGGTCGGACCCTCGACGCCGTGGTTGAACGAATGGTTGTTGTCGGTGCCGTCGCGGTTGTTCTCACCGTTGCCGAGGTTGTGCTTCTGGTTGTATGCGGTGAGGTCGGCGATGGTGAAGCCGTCGTGGGCGGTGATGAAGTTGACTGAAGCGAGCGGGCCGCGCTCGTGGGAGAACACGTGCGCCGACCCGGCCAGCCTTCGCGCCATGCTGCCGATGCCCTGCCCCGCGACGCCGTGCAGGCGCTCGCTCGACACGTCGGTGAGCCAGAAGTCGCGCATCCGGTCGCGGTAGCCGTCGTTCCACTCCTCCCACCCGTTCGGGAAGTTGCCCACCTGCCATCCGCCCATGCCCACGTCCCACGGCTCGGCGATCATCTTGACGTTCTGCAACGCAGGGTCGTCGATGATCGCGTGGAGCAACGGATGGTCGGGGGTGAACATCACGTTGTCGTCACGTCCGAGCGCCGGAGCCAGATCGAAACGGAACCCGTCGATCTGCACCTCGTTGGCCCAGTACCGTAACGAGTCGAGCACGAGCCGCTGCGCGGCGGGCAGGGCGAAGTCGAGCGTGTTGCCGCACCCGGTCACGTCGATGTAGTCGCCGTCGGCCATCTGCCGGTAGTAGTTCGCGTTGTCGAGCCCACGGAAACTTGTGGTGGGCCCGGTGGGACCCTCCTCGGCGGTGTGGTTGTAGACGACGTCGAGGATTACCTCGAGGCCGGCCTCGTGCAGGAGCTTGACCATGCCCTTGAACTCGCGCAGCACCGCCGCGGCACCCGCCACCTGGGCCGCGCGCGACGCGTAGGCCGCATGCGGCGTGAAGAAGCCCAGGGTGTTGTAGCCCCAGTAGTTGCGCAGGCCCTGCTTGATGAGCCGCTGCTCGCTCACGAACTGCTGCACCGGCAGGAGCTCGATGGCCGTGACGCCGAGGTCTTTGAGGTAGGCAATGTTGCTCTCGTGGGCGAGGCCTGCATAGGTGCCGCGCAACCGCTCGGGGATCGACGGGTTGAGCTTGCTGAGCCCCTTCGCGTGGGCCTCATAGATCACGGTGTGGTCGAGGGGCGTGTTCGGCTTGCGCGCGCCTGCCCAGTCGAATGCGTCGTCCTGCACGATCGAGTGCCAATGGCCGGAATTCGTGCGAGCGAGCCCACGCGCGTAAGGATCGATGAGATGCAGGCTCTTGTCGAACGCGTGCTGCGGGCCGGTGGGGCCGGATGCGCGCAACGAGTAGTGCGCACCCGGGACGAGTCGGCTCGATGCCCCCGACCAGACTCCGTGCTCGTCGCGTGTCAACTGCAGCTTCTCGGCCAGCCAGCTCGGGTCGTTCGGGGCGAAAACGCATGCCTCGATCGCGGTCGCGCTCCCTGACCACACTCGCACCTGACCTCCCTCAGGGGTGGCGCGAACGCCGAGGTCGCGCAACATGTCGGTTTCAGGCATGCGTCCTAGAGTAACTAGTGCGCGAAGCCCCACCGCGCCGCCCACTTTCTGGAGATTTGTCATGGCCGTCTACCTCGACCACGCGGCGACAACGCCGATGCTCGGCGAGTCGATCGCGGCCTACACCTCGGCCCTCGGCATCGTGGGCAACCCCTCCTCGATCCACAGTCAGGGCCAGAACGCGAAGCGCCTGCTCGAGGAGGCCCGCGAGGCCGTCGCGGCGTCGCTCGGCTGCGATCCGATCGAGGTCGTCTTCACCAGCGGCGGCACCGAGTCGATCAACCTGGCGATCAAGGGCCTGTACTGGGCGCGCAATTCGCCGGGAAACCGCCGCCCACGCATCCTCGTTCCGCTCGGCGAGCACCACGCGACGGTTGACACGGTCGAGTGGCTCGAACGCTACGAGGGCGCGATCCTCGAATGGTTGCCGCTCGACTCGCTGGGCCGGGTCTCGGTCGGCGCCGTTGCCGACGCGTTCGCCGCCCATGACGACATCGCCCTTGTGAGCCTGCTGATGGCGAACAACGAGGTCGGCACCCTCCAGCCCGTCGAGCAGGTCGTTGCGATCGCCTCGGCCCACGGCGTCCCCGTGCACGCCGACGCGGTCTCGAGCTATCACCGGCTGCCGATCGACTTCGCCGCGAGCGGCCTCGCCGCCCTCAGCGTCTCGGCCCACAAGATCGGCGGGCCGCTCGGCATCGGCGCGCTCGTTCTCGCCCGGTCGACGACGGTCGTGCCGCTCATCCACGGCGGCGGGCAGCAGCGCGACGTGCGCTCCGGCACCCAGGATGCGCCTGCGGCAATCGCGTTCGGGGTCGCCGCACAGCATCCGCCCGTCTCTCTCGCGCCGTTGCGCGACCGCATCATCGACGGTGTGCGTGCCGCCGTTCCGGATGCCGTGCTGCGCGGCGACCCGATCGACAGGCTCGACAACAACGCCCACTTCACCTTCCCCGGCTGCGAGGGCGACTCGCTGCTCTTCCTGCTCGACGTGTCCGGTGTCTCGGTCAGCACAGGTTCGGCCTGCCGGGCCGGCATCCCAGAGGTGTCGCACGTGCTGCGGGCGATGGGCGTGAGCGATGCGGATGCCCGTGGCGCTCTGCGCATGACGCTGGGCCACAGCAGTACCGAGGCCGACGTCGACGCGTTTCTCGCGGCGCTGCCCGCCGCGTATGCGCGTGCGCGGAGGGCCGGGTTCGCGGACCGTGATGTGAATGAGTAGGCGGATCGCGGGCGTGGTGATCGGTACCGCGCTCGCCGTGCTGCTCACCGGTTGTGTCGCGGGCGAGTCGCCGGAACCCGCGGCATCCGCCCCGATCGCGCCGAGCTCGTCGCCGGAAGACGAGTCGGAGCCGTCGCCGCTGCTGCCGGTCTACCCCGACGGGTACACGATCGACAACGTGCAGGCCGAGACGGAGCGTGTCGCCGTTCGGATCACCGGCCTCGTCGCGGTCGCGGGGCTGCTCGGACAGGACACCTATTCGCAGGAGGTCGAGAACACCGAGAGAGAGGGCAGCTACTGGGGCGTGCTCAACACCATCACGCTCGAGCCCGACGTGGAGGCGGAGATCCAGGCCGCGAGCGTCGCTGCCGACCTCGCCGACGCCGGCTGGCTGCTGGTCGATGGGGCGCAATCCCCGAGTGACTATGCCGTGGCGCTGACGAGCAGCGAGGATCCGGAGCGGGCATGGTTCCTGGTGCTCGGAGCCGACCTCAGCGTGCCGGGGGAGTCCGTGGTGACGGTGCGGCTCTCGAGCCCGCCGCTGCCCTGAGGGTCGGCCGACTTTCGCGCAGAGGCCTGGCGCGTACCATTGAACCCATGAAGGTTCTGGCAGCGATGAGTGGCGGCGTCGACTCGGCGGTCGCCGCAGCCCGAGCCGTCGAGGCCGGGCACGAGGTGGTCGGTGTCCACCTCGCCCTGAGCCGGATGCCCGGCACCCTCCGCACCGGAGCCCGCGGCTGCTGCACGATCGAAGACTCGATGGATGCCCAGCGTGCCGCGAACATCATCGGCATCCCGTACTACGTGTGGGACTTCTCCGAGAGGTTCAAGCTCGACGTCGTCGACGACTTCATCGCCGAGTACACCGCCGGGCGCACCCCCAACCCGTGCATGCGGTGTAACGAGCGCATCAAGTTCGCCGCCCTGCTCGAGAAGGCGCTCGACCTCGGCTTCGATGCGGTCGCGACCGGCCACTACGCGAACATCCAGACGGATGCCGACGGCAACCGCGAGCTGCACCGCGCCGCCGACTGGGCCAAGGACCAGTCCTACGTGCTCGGCGTGCTGACGTCGGAGCAGCTCGCCCACAGCATGTTCCCGCTTGGGGCCACGCCGTCCAAGGCCGAGGTGCGCGCGGAGGCCGCCGCCCGTGGATTCTCCGTGGCAACCAAACCCGACTCGCACGACATCTGCTTCATCCCGGACGGTGACACCCGCGGTTGGCTGGCCGAGCGCGTCGGTGCTGAGCAGGGAGTCATTCGCGACCGGACAGGCGACGTCGTCGGAAGCCACGAGGGAGCGAACGCCTTCACGATCGGTCAGCGCAAGGGGCTCAATCTCGGCGTGCCGAGCGCTGACGGACGCCCCCGCTTCGTGCTCGAGGTGAAGCCCGCGAGCAACGAGGTCGTCGTGGGGCCGCGCGAGGCGCTCGACATCGCCGAGGTCGCCGGCAGCAAGCTGAGCTGGGCCGGCCTCGGCCCCGTCGACTCCGGCATCATCGCGGATGCCGCGGACCCGTTCGACTGTTTCGTGCAGATCCGCGCGCACTCCGAGCCGGTCGCCGCCGTCGCGCGCCTCGTTCCCCGCACCGGAGCATCCGAGGGTCAGGTCGAGCTCGTCATCCGACCGAACGTGCCGCTCAACGGCGTCGCGCCCGGACAGACCGCGGTGCTCTACGTCGGCACCCGCGTGCTCGGCCAGTGCACGATCGACCGCACGGTCAGCGCGGTCCCCGTCCCCGCCTGACGACAGCACTGCCGCAGGCGCCCCGGCGCCGCCGGGCGCCTGCGGAGCGTCGTCGCCACTGCCTAAGCTGAGGGGGTGGCAGATACCAAGGCAGAGTTCGACGCGGCGAAGACCGAGGCCGACGGGTTGACCGGTCGCATTCTCGAGCTGCGTGACGCCTACTACGAGCGCGACACCGTGCTGGTGAGCGACGACGAGTACGATTCGATGCTCCGTCGTCTGCAGGAGCTCGAACGGCTGTTTCCCGAACTGCAGAGCCAGGACTCGCCCACCCAGACGATCGGCGGACGCGCCGAGACCACCCTCTTCGCGCCGGTCCGGCATGCCGACCGAATGCTGAGCCTCGACAACGTCTTCTCGATTGACGAGTTCGGCGCCTGGGCCACGAAGGTCGAGCGCGACTCCGGCCGCCAGGTCCGCTATCTCTGCGAACTGAAGATCGACGGACTCGCGATCAACCTGCGCTATGAGAACGGCGTGCTCGTCACGGCCGCGACGCGCGGCGACGGCGTCGTCGGCGAGGACGTCACCGAGAACGTCGCCTGGGTGCCGAGCATCCCTCGCAGGCTCGCGGGGTCCGGGCATCCGCCGCTCGTCGAGGTTCGCGGCGAGGTGTTCTTCCCGGTCGCGGCGTTCCTCGATCTCAACGCGGAACAGGCTGCCGCCGGTGACCGCATCTTCGCGAACCCGCGCAACGCGGCATCCGGCAGCCTTCGACAGAAGGAAGAGAGCAAAACGCCGCCGCAGGTCGAGCGGATGCGCAGGAGGCTCGGCCGCCTGAGCATGCTCGTGCACGGTATCGGGGCCTGGCAGAACCCGCCGGTCGACGCGCAGTCGAAGGTCTACGAGCTGCTCGCGACATGGGGCCTGCCGACCAGCACCCACTTCAGGGTGCTTCCCTCCAGTGGCGAGGTCGCCGAGTTCATCGAGTACATGGGCGTGCACCGCGACAGTGTCGAGCACGAGATCGACGGCATCGTCATCAAGGTCGACGAACTCGCCCTTCACGAGGAGCTCGGCGCAACCAGCCGCGCCCCGCGCTGGGCCATCGCCTACAAGTACCCGCCCGAGCAGGTCAACACGAAGCTGCTCGACATCGTCGTCAGCGTTGGCCGCACCGGGCGGGTGACGCCGTTCGCCGTCATGCAGAAGGTGCGGGTGGCGGGCAGCGAGGTGCGCCAGGCGACCCTGCACAACCAGGACGTCGTCAAGGCCAAGGGTGTGCTCATCGGCGACACCGTCGTGCTGCGCAAGGCAGGGGACGTGATTCCCGAGGTGCTCGGCCCGGTTGTCGAGCTGCGCGACGGCACCGAACGCGAATTCATCATGCCGACCGAGTGCCCGGAGTGCGGGACCGGGCTGCGCGCGATGAAGGAGGGCGACATCGACCTGCGCTGCCCGAACGCGCGCAGCTGTCCCGCCCAGGTGCGCGGACGGGTCGAGCACATCGGCAGCCGCGGTGGCCTCGACATCGAGGGCCTCGGAGAGGTCGGGGCGGCGGCGCTCACCCAACCCCTCGAGCCGACGGACCCACCGCTCGTGACCGAGGCCGGCCTGTTCGAGCTGCAGTTGCGCGACATCTTCCCCATCCGGGTGCTCGTGCGCGACTCCGAGACGGGCCTCGTCAAGCTCAACGACGACGGCACCCCTCGCCAAGAAACCCCGTTCCGCCGCAAGAGGCGCCTCACGGGCAAGAACCCTGACCCCGCCTTCGATCCGGATGATGCGGATGCTGCGGCGCCGCCCTTCGCGGGAGACGCCAACTACGTTCCCTCGACGGCCGCCACCAAGCTCATCGCCGAGCTTGAGCTCGCCAAGTCCAAGGAACTCTGGCGCTTCCTCGTCGCGTTGAGCATCCGGCACGTCGGGCCCGTTGCCGCACGGGCGCTCGCCGCCTATTTCGGGTCGATTGAGGCCATCCGCGGTGCCACTCGCGACGAGCTCGCCGCGGTCGACGGCGTCGGCGGCATCATTGCCGACTCGCTTATCGACTGGTTCGCGGTCGATTGGCATGTGGAGATAATCGACCGCTGGCGCGCCGCCGGTGTGCCGTTCGCGATCGCCGGCCATCCGGGCCCCGGCGCCGCCTCGGCCGGCGGGGGAGTGCTCGACGGGCTGACCGTCGTCGCCACGGGTTCTCTCGAGGGCTTCACCCGAGAGGGCGCGCTCGAGGCGATCATCGCGGCCGGGGGCAAGGCCGCGAGCAGCGTGAGCAAGAAGACCGACTTCGTCGCGGCCGGACCGGGTGCGGGGTCGAAGCTCGCTAAGGCCGAGGCGCTCGGCTTGCGCATCATCGATGCCGCCCAGTTCGCTGTGCTCGTGACCGAGGGACCGTCCGCGCTGGACGCATAATTCCTCAGGTTACCTGAACCTCTTGTCAAGTCTTCCTCGACTCCTAGGTCAGACCGACCGTTCCCCTCTAACATGAAGGTGGATCAGATCATCCGGCCCGGGAGCAGCACGTTTTCGGCGCCCATTAAAGAGGTTCGCCCGAATGCTGTTTGGCGTTGCAGCAATTCTTGTCACCTCGGTCGCACTCAGCGGTGCCACCGGGGCGTTAATCGTGCCGGAAAGCAACGCCGCCGCGAACTCGTACGTCATCCCCACCTCGCAGACCGCGGGATACATCTATCTCGGCGGTACCTCGCCCGCCGACTCCGCATCCGCTTTCTTCGCCCCCGCGCAGGGCCTTCGCACCGCTCCCGGTTCGGTGAATACCGAGCTCCTTCCGAGGCTCGGCGGTCGTGCCCTCCTCGACCAGCTCAGCCTGCTCCACGCCACCGACATTGCCGCCTTCGTGAGCGCCAATCCCGCGTCGGTCACGAAGCTTCTCGTAAACCCTCCGTCGGCTAAGTCTGTGAACCGGTGGTGGTCGCTCGCCTCGGATTCCTCGCGCGACGCATTCCTCGCCGGCGCCCCAGAACTGGCCGGCAACCTCGATGGGCTCCCGATGGCGCTGCGCGATGAGGCCAACCGTGTCGTGCTGAGCAAATCGATCGCCGAGGCCGAGCGCACCATGCCCGGCCTCGGTCGGGCCAGGCAGGTCGACGCGGCGCAGCGCCTGCACATGCTCGGCGAGATCCGCAAGTCCCTCGTCACGCGGGCGGGTCAGCCCGATCGCCATCTTCTGCAGCTCGACACCGTCTGGCCCGGGCGCGCCGCCGTCGTGATCGGCGACCTCGCGACGGCCGACTACGTGAGCTACTTCGTGCCCGGAATGTTCTTCTCCACCGACCGCCTCATTGTCGAATGGGCCGTCATCGCCGAGGACCTCTATACGGAGCAGACCGACTGGATCGCGCGCCTCGGTCGAACCGACGCGGCGCTGCGCGGCAAGTCTGTCGCCACGGTCGCCTGGATCGGCTACGAAACCCCCGGAATCCTCGACATCGCCTCGCTCGACCTCGCTCGAGAGGGTGCCAAGTCGATCAGCAGTGCGGTCGACGGCGTCAGGGCAACACGCCAGGGCGACGGGCCGTACCTGACGCTGCTCACCCACTCCTACGGCTCGACCGCGACCCTCATGGCGCTCGCAGACGGCGCGATGGAGGTCGACGCCCTCGTCCTCATCGGATCCCCGGGCAGCGCCGCGCAATCGGTCGACGACATCCGGATGCCCTCCGGCCGGGTCTTCGTCGGCGAGGCCGCGTGGGACCCGGTCACCAACAGCGCGTTCTTCGGCAGCGATCCGGGGGCCCCGTCGTTCGGAGCCCAGACGATGAGCGTTGCCGGCGGAGTCGACCCGATCACCGGCCGCACTCTCGCCACCGCCACCGGCCACCTCGGCTATTTCGACATCGGAACCGAGGCCATGCGCAACATGTCGCTCGTCGGGCTCGACCGCGGCGACCTCGTGACCGGGGCGGACAAGGCCACGCGCGGCACTCTCCTGGCCGGCGGTCGATGACGACGCTGAGGTGTCCAACGCTACGTTTCGACGTCGTTCGACCACGCCACAAAGCGCAGTTCGATGTCGTCGGTGGTGAGCCGCAACTCGTCGCCTGCCAGCTCGGCAGCCGTCACCGTGGCGAGGGCCGCGAGGTAACGGCGCTCCGTCTCCATGATGCTCAGGGGAACGCAGATCATGCCGGTGTTGTCGATCTGCGCGATCTCGACGGCCCCCGGGCCACCGGTCAGATCAATCGTGTAGTTGTTGCACGCCGTACTGCCACCGCCGATCTCGCCGTCGATCGACAGCGTAACTGCGGAGTGCCCGAGACCGATCGTGCCCGCCTTGTCCGCCCCCGCGACGAGCAGCCACTGCCCGTGGAGGCCATCAGCAGATTCCCCCGTTGTTCCCGCCACGCCCGCACAGCCGGAGAGGGCGAGCGCACCGATCAGCGCAGCGGACACAGCCAGTTGGCGCGTGGGACTTCTCAATGGCGCCTCCTCGGGGATGCGTCCAGTTGAACCCATAAGGCATCCCCACAACAGGGGGGTGACAATGCCGGCATTGTGCGCATTCACCCCACTGCTCGCCGCGCGACCGGGGCTTGCCCGGGCCGAATAGACTTGATGCCGTCCCCCGAAGCCCTCACGGGCAGTGCACGGAGTCGCATGTCTGAAATCACGACCGAACAGGTCGCCCACCTGGCGCACCTCGCCAGGATCGCCCTCACCCCGCAGGAGATCGAGAAGCTCACGGGCGAGCTCGGCACGATCGTCGATTCGATCGCCAAGGTGTCGCAGGTCGCAGGGGAGGATGTTCCGGCCACGAGCCATCCGATCCCGCTGTCGAACGTCTTCCGCCCGGATGTGCCCGGCGCGACGCTGACCACCGAGGAGGCCCTCGCCGGCGCACCCGAGCACGACGGCTCACGTTTCAAGGTCTCCGCGATCCTGGGGGAGGAGCAGTAATGCCGCTCACACGCATGTCGGCCGCTGAGCTCAGCCAGAAGCTCGCCGCCAAGGAGATCTCGAGCGTCGAGGTCACCCAGGCCCACCTCGACCGCATCGCCGCGGTCGACGGAGACGTGCACGCCTTCCTGCACATCTCGGATGCCGCCCTGTCGACTGCCGCGGATGTCGACTCCCGCCGCATCGACGGTGAGCTGCTCGGCCCACTCGCCGGCGTGCCGATTGCCATCAAGGACGTGCTGTGCACAATCGACATGCCCTCAACGGCGGGGTCGAGAATTCTCGAGGGCTGGGTGCCGCCGTACGACGCGACCGTGGTGCGCAAGCTCCGCCACGCGCACCTCGTGCCGCTCGGCAAGACGAACATGGACGAGTTCGCGATGGGCTCCTCTACCGAGCACTCCGCGTACGGTCCGACCCACAACCCGTGGGACCTCGACCGGATCCCCGGCGGATCCGGCGGCGGCTCGGCCGCCGCGGTCGCCGCATTCGAGGCGCCCCTCGCGCTCGGCTCCGACACCGGCGGCTCGATCCGCCAGCCCGCGGCCGTTACCGGTTCGGTCGGAGTCAAGCCCACCTACGGCGGCGTTTCGCGCTACGGTGCGATCGCACTTGCGAGCTCCCTCGACCAGGTCGGCCCGGTCAGCCGCACAGTGCTCGATGCCGCGCTGCTGCACGACGTCATCGGAGGACATGACCCCCGCGACTCCACCTCGCTCACGGACGTCTGGCCGTGCTTCGCTGATGCCGCTCGCGCGGGCCGCACCTCGCGGTCCCTCAAGGGTGTGCGGGTCGGCGTTGTCAAGGAGCTCAACGGCGAGGGCTTCCAAGCGGGCGTGCGCAGCCGCTTCGCCGAGTCGCTCGAGACCATGGCCGCAGCCGGCGCCGAGATCGTGGAGGTCTCCGCCCCGAACTTCGAGTATGCGATCGCCGCGTATTATTTGATCCTGCCCGCCGAGGCATCCAGCAACCTCGCCAAGTACGACTCCGTGCGTTTCGGCCTGCGGGTGAACCCGCCCGGTGGCGGTACCGTCGAGGACGTCATGGCGGCGACCCGCGAGGCCGGGTTCGGCGACGAGGTCAAGCGCCGTATCATCCTGGGCACCTACGCCCTCAGCGCCGGCTACTACGACGCCTACTACGGGAGCGCGCAGAAGGTGCGCACGCTCATCCAGCGCGACTTCGCTGCGGCGTTCGAGCAGGTCGACGTGCTTGTCAGCCCCTCGGCGCCGACCACGGCGTTCAAGCTGGGCGAGAAGCTCAACGACCCGCTGGCGATGTACCTCAACGACATCACGACGATCCCCGCGAACCTCGCCGGGGTGCCCGGTATGGGCCTCCCGATGGGCCTCGCTCCCGAGGACGGCCTGCCGACCGGACTCCAGATCATGGCTCCGGCGCGTCAGGATGCGCGGCTGTACTCCGTGGGCGGTGCCCTCGAGGCGCTGCTCGAGGAAAAGTGGGGGCACACGCTGATCAGCCAGGCGCCGCGGCTCGAATTCACCGAAATGAACGCGGCACGTGGAGGAGTGGTCTGATGGCCAAGGTAGAACTGATGGACTACGACAGGGCCATCGAGATGTTCGAGCCGGTGCTCGGCTTCGAGGTGCACATCGAGCTCAACACCAAGACGAAGATGTTCTCCGATGCCCCGAACTTCTTCGGCGGCGAGCCCAACACGAACATCACGCCGGTCGACCTCGGGCTGCCCGGTTCCCTCCCGGTCGTGAACGAGCAGGCGATCAAGTACTCGATCAGCCTCGGTCTCGCGCTCGGCTGCTCGATCGCACCGAGCTCCAGGTTCGCCCGCAAGAACTACTTCTACCCCGACCTCGCGAAGAACTACCAGATCAGCCAGTTCGACGAGCCGATCGCGTTCGACGGCAACGTCGAGGTCGAGCTCGACGACGGCCGCGTGTTCCAGATCTCCATCGAGCGCGCGCACATGGAGGAGGATGCCGGCAAGCTCACCCACGTCGGTGGTTCGACCGGCCGCATTCAGGGTGCCGAGTATTCGCTTGTCGACTACAACCGCGCCGGAGTGCCGCTCGTTGAGATCGTCACGAATATTATCTACGGCGCCGAGAAGGATGCCCCGGAGCTCGCGAAGGCGTACGTCTCGACGATCCGTGACATCGTGCGCTCGCTCGACATCTCGGATGCCCGCATGGAGCGAGGCAACCTGCGCTGCGACGCGAACATCTCGCTGACCCCGCGTGGATCCGGCAAGCTGGGCACCCGCACCGAGACGAAAAACGTCAACAGCCTGCGTAGCGTCGAGCGCGCTATCCGGTACGAGATCCAGCGACAGGCGGCAATCCTCGCCACGGGCGGCACCATCACCCAGGAGACGCGCCACTGGCACGAGGACACCGGCACGACCTCGGCCGGCAGGCCGAAGAGCGATGCCGACGACTACCGCTACTTTCCCGAGCCCGACCTGCTGCCGGTCGAGCCCTCACTCGAACTGATCGAGGAGTTGCGCGCCGCTCTGCCCGAGTCGCCGCTGCTGATGCGCCGTCGGCTCAAGGTCGACTGGGGCTTTAGCGACATCGACTTCCAGTCGGTCGTCAACGCGGGCCTGCTCGTCGAGCTCGTCGATACCGTATCGGAGGGCGCGTCGCCGCAGTCCGCCCGCAAGTGGTGGATGGGCGAGATCAGCCGCACCGCGAACGAGCAGGGGGTGGATGCTTCGTCGCTCGTGAACGCGCACCAGGTCGCCGCGCTCGTCAAGCTCATCGACGCAGGCATCCTCACCGACCGCCTCGCGCGCCAGGTGCTCGAGGGTGTCATCGCGGGCGAGGGCACGCCGGCCGAGGTCGTCGCGTCGCGTGGGCTGGCGGTCGTCTCGGACGACACCGCGCTCATCGCGGCGATCGATACCGCACTCGCCTCGCAGCCAGACGTGCTCGAGAAGATCCGCGACGGCAAGCTGCAGGCCGCAGGGGCCGTGATTGGCGCCGTAATGAAGGCTATGAAGGGCCAGGCGGATGCGGCCCGCGTGCGCGAACTGGTACTGGAGCGCGCCGGCTCTGCCGGGTAGGGGTGTCAGGCGGTTGATCGTCCGCGGTTCAGGCCGCGCGAGTTGCCCACTTGTGTTGCTTGGCGGGCCCCAGAAGGGACTTATGTGGGCCGTTCGCGGGTGTGAGGGCGCAATCTCGCGCGAGTCGCCCACTTGTGTTGCTTCGCGGGCCTCGGAGGGGACCGATGTGGGCAGCTCACGGGGATAGTTAGCGCGCGGCTCACTCCACACCGCGCGCAACCAGCGCGTCGGCGAGGTCGTCGGAGTGCTTCAGTGCCATCACGAGCAGCGGAACCACGAAGGTCCCGATCCGCAGCGGCACGCCTCGCGCGCGCTGCGCCTCCCGAATGGATGCCGCGAACCCGGCGATGACGGGGATCGCCGTGATCGTCATCGCCAGGAGCAGCCCGATGCTGCTCGGATTCACCCCGAACCGGCGCAACGGCGCGAGGGACCGTTCGGTCGCGTCGAGCAGGTCGGGGATGCGGGTGGTGAGGGTGATGAGCGCGGCGAGCACGATCACGGTGAGAACCCGCCCGGTGTTCGCCACCGCGACGAGTGGCGGCAGGAACACGAGCTGCGCGAGCAGCATCACGAGCATGACCCAGCGCACGACGACGACCTGACGGAGAAGGTCGCGCATCCCCAGACCTGCGACGAGGTAGCCGCCGACGACCAGCGCGAACAGGGCCGGGAGAGCCCACGCGCTTCGCGCCGCGAGGGTGATCGCCAGCGTCAGTGCCATGAATATCAACACCTTGGGGCCAGCGGGCATCCGGTGGATCGGGCTTGTGCCGGGCAGGTACAGCGCGATCACGCATGCTCCCGCTCGTAGTGCGCGATCACGTCGCGGGGGTCGCCGCGCTCCAGCATCCGCCCGTCCTCGAACCGGAGCACGACGTCGCACCGGGCCGCCAGGCGCATGTCGTGGGTGACCAGTACGAGCTGCTGCGCAAGCTCATCGAGCAGGTGATTGCCGATGCGCCGGGTGTTCGCGGCGTCGAGCAGCGCGGTCGGCTCGTCCGCGACGATGAGTGCCGGCTGCCTGATCAGGATCGCGGCCAGCGCGAGCAGCTGCTTCTGCCCGCCGGAAAGGGTGTGCGCCGGCGCGTCGGCGAGGGCGTCGAGGCCGTACGTGCCCAATGTGGCCGCGACCCGCTCGGCGACCTCGTCGCGCGCCAGGCCCTGCCCGCGGAGCGAGAACGCGACGTCCTCGGCGACGGTCGGCATGACGATCTGCGCATCCGGGTTGCTGAAGATGAAGCCGACCCGGCGGCGGAGCTGCTTCGCCTCGCGAGCCGGGTCGAGTCCGTGCACGCGCACGTGGCCAGCACTGGGCGCGACGAGGCCGTTGAGCATGCGCGCGAATGTCGACTTGCCCGAGCCGTTCGACCCGATCACCGCGATGCGGCGCTCGGGCAGCATGACGGAGACGTCGCGCAGTGCCATCCGTCCTTCGAAGTCGACCGAGACGGCGTCGAATGCGATCGACGGATGCCCCGTCACCGCAGAACCGGGGGAGCGGTGGCCGGGACCGCCTCGCCGCCGCGCGCCTCACGGCGGAATGCCCGCGGATAGGCGCGCCACAGCGCCATGGTGATGACGGTCGCAATGACGACCTTCAGGATGTCCCCGGGCAGAAAGACCGCGCTCGCGAGCACGGTCTCGGCGAGGGGGAGCTGGGTGATGAGCGACTGCAGCGGGATGCCGAAGGTGTAGACGACGAGGATTCCGCCCACGAAGCACCCGAGAGCCGTCCACCACCACGTCGGTCGGCGAGTCCCGGCCTGGGCGATCGCGCCCACGACGAACGCGCCGAAGACCCACCCGATTAAATAGCCGACCGTGGCGCCGGCGAACACACCGACGCCGCCGCGGCCGCCCGACAGCAGGGGGAGGCCGACGAACACGAGCGCGAGAAAGGTGAGCACCGCCGCCGCGCCGCGCCACGAGCCCAGCACGGCGCCGGCGAGCATCACTCCGAGGGTCTGGGCGGTGATGGGCACGGCGCCGCCGAACGCCGGAATCGCGCCGGGGATTCCGAGCACGGCGATGATCGCCGCGAAGATCGCGATCCTGGTGATGTCACGAATATCGATCCGAACCCGACGAGCCACTGTGCTTCCATCCTTACCGCTACCTGAACGCTGTTCACCTGAACACCGTTCATGCTAGTGGTAGGTTCGAAGGGATGACGAACGATGACGGCTCGGCGGCGCGGTACCCCCGCCACTCGCGCGACGATGTCGTCGCCGCGGCGATGGCCGTCCTCGACCAGAACGGACTGCCCGACCTGACCATGCGCCGCCTCGCGGCCACGCTCGACGTTCAGCCGAGCGCGCTCTATTGGCACTTTGCGAACAAGCAGACCCTGCTGGCGTCGGTCGCCGACCAGATCGTCGCCCGAGCCCGTCCCTCCTTCGCTGCGCACGGCGGTGACTGGGCGGAGGCGACGCGCGCCGAGGCGGATGCCCTTCGGGACGCGCTGCTCGCGTACCGGGACGGCGCAGAGGTCGTCTCGAGCACGCTCGCGCTCGGCCTCGGTGCGGGGGAGGCGATAGCGCGGCTCACCGGTGCGATAGACGGCGGCGGGTTTGACCGGCGCACGAGCGAGTGCGCAGCGGCGGCAGTGCTCCACTTCGTTCTCGGGCACGTGTCGCACGAGCAGCAGCGGCTCCAGGCCGACAGTCTGGGTGTGGTGGTCGCCGAACAGTCGGCCGATGCGGCGCAGGTCTCGACGTCCGCGGGGGGCCGGGAGGCCTTCGACTTCGGCATCACCCTCCTGCTCGCCGGGCTGGCCGTGTTGGCGCCGGCCCCCTCGGCCCCCCGCCGCGAGTCGCCAGCGTAGGTCGCCTTTCCCGGCTGAACTACCTCCGTGAGCTGCCCACATGGGTCGCCTCTGATGCCGGCACAGCGGCACAAGTGGGCGGTTCGCGGGAAGGCTACCGCTGAGGCATCCAGGATCGCAGCCTTGCGCTTCGTGACCGCGCGCTTCGAGTCGGCACCGCTCCACTGTGCGCGCCGCCAGCGAGATCCCTTCGAGTGGCGACTACGCGCAGACCCCAACCCACAAACCGTCGCGCGCCCGCGTCATCGCGACGTACAGCTCGCGCCGCTGGATCTCCTTCGCTTCGTCTCCGCGAGCCGGTGAATCGAGAAGCGCGGCCGGCACCCGTCCGACTAGCACCTGCTTGAATTCGAGGCCCTTCGCGCGCTTCACGGTGCCCACCTTGACCGCGTTCGTCGGCGTGCCGTCATAGCCGGTGAGCTCGATGATAGGGATGCCTGCGGCGGTCAGGGCGGTAACGGCTCCGGCAACGCCCCACGTTGTGAGACAGAGAACGCCGATGTCTCCGAGCGGCCCGGCTCCCCGCACTCGCTCCACCAGGGCAGCGTCGTGAGCCTTGCGTGAGGCGAAGCGGTCGGAGACGGGTGATTCGCCCGAGCGGGCGACGTTCGTTATGCGGTCGCCGGCGCCAACCAGGCCCTCGATGTCGGTGAACTCGTCGTCCGCCACCAGTGAGGCGGCGAATGCAGCGATCTCGCGCGTGTTGCGATAGTTGGTGCTCATGATCACGCCGCGGCCCGCGATCGAGACGCCTGCCTCGGCCAGTGTGAACCCGCCGGGGTAGATGGACTGCTGGCCGTCTCCGATCAGGGTGAGGCCGTCGGGTGAGTCGCCGACGAGCAGGTGCAGCATCCGCACCATCGCGCAGGACAGATCCTGCGCCTCGTCGATGATCACCCCGCCCCATCCCTCGAGAGGCGTCTCGCGCAACGACGCTTCGGCCTGAAGAATCACATCGTCGAAGTCGTGGATGCCACGCTGTTTCAGCCCGGCCTCGTAGCCGGTAAAAAGCTGCCAGACAGCTCGTCGCTGATCGACCCCGAGAGGGCGGCGCCGCCCCGTTCTGGCGAGGTCCGCGTATTGCTCGAACGTGGTGAGCCCGCGGCCCTTGATCACTTTGCTGAGCTCGTCGCGCCAATATTGCTTGTTGGAGTCGGCCTTGCCGAGGGTGCCGGGTAGACCGTGCTCCTGCCACAGCGCGGTGAAGAGGGCGTCGGCCTCTTTCGGTGCGAGATTCAGTCGCACGCCACGTTGGCCAAGCAGTCTCCGGGCGAAGGAGTGCACGCCGGCGAACTCGACCCGGTCCACGGCTTCAGGGGCGAGACGATGGAGGAGGCTCGATAGGACGGCGGGCAGCGTGCTGACAAAGGTCGTCACGAGGATCTTGTCCGGCTGAGACCTGGCGAGGTAGGCCGCCCGGTGCAGCCCCACGACGGTCTTGCCTGTGCCGGCAGCGCCGCGGATGCGTGACGGCCCGCCGAAATTGCGCCGAACCAACTTCGCTTGGTCCGGGTGGAGAAACGCCATCCACTCCTCGATCGGTGCGGCCATGAGACCCGCGAGCAGCACCTCGGTGACATCCTCGACCGTGACGAGCGGCTCCGGAGCAGCCTCCGCGAGAGCGGGTTGGGGGATGCTGAGGTCGAGTTTGGTCGGCGCCTCGCCGAGCACGGGGAAGTGCTGCATAGCGACACCGAGCACGGTGTTCGTCTGCACCGGCGTCAGCCGGACGCCGCGGGAGTTGATGTACTTCGCGGCCTGGCGCTCCCCGACCACGATGAGCGATCCAACCTCGGTGGGCGGCACGTTGCGATTAGCGAGCACGACGACCACGTGCACCTCGCCAGGTGCGAGGCCGTGCTCCGCCATCACCGCCTCAGTGCCCCAGGCGAGGTCGGCGAGTCCCGCGAGGTCATCGGTCACGTCCGCCTGCCCTCGGAAGATGCGCCCGCCGGCGATCTGCACCTCGGCCCACGCCTTGGTGTCGACGATGAAGAGGCCGCCCGGTCCCACCAGCACATGATCGACCTGTGCCCTGCGCGATCCCGGCCAGCCGCGGTCGTGCAGGAACGTGTATCCGGCGGCGGTCAGCGGCGCCAGGCTTCCAGCGACCTGGCGCTCGGTATGGTGGGCGATCATCCACCGTTCGGCCATCGACCGCGCCTCGATCGCGAGCCGCTCGTGCTCGTTCGCCTGTGCTTGCAGGCGTCGAGCTTCGGTTCCGGCGGACTGCCCCGCTGCGCTCACACTCGTCCCCCATTGCCGACGGTCGAGGCTCGGCCTTCCTCAGCTCCCAGTCTGTCGGTCCGGCTGAGCGAAAGGCAGCTTTTCGGTGTGGCCAGTTGTGGGGGTAGAACTCTGCCGAGAGCGCTGCCGAGCTTCGCGGGTTGTGCGCGCTCGCGCGGGAGGTGGGCCACCCGCGTTCCCGCGCAACTCCCGCGGGGGTTTCGACACGGTCGCTGCGCGACCGGCTCAACCGGCGGATGCTACGGCTGCGGATCCAGCGCGTCGTACTCCCGAAGTGACCGCGTGACCCGCAGAATCACGGCCGCCGCGACCACGATGACCAAGCCGCCCAGCAACGGCGGGAACCACAGCAGGGCGGTGAGACTCAGCACCCCGACATAGAGGTCACCGACCCGCGGGCCGCCCGTCACGACGACGGTGAAGATACCCTGCAGCCGGCCGCGCATCTCGTCCGGAACGGCCGCTTGCAGCATCGTGTTGCGAAAGATCATGCTCACGTTGTCGGCTGCCCCCGAGAGGGCCAGCAGCACGCTCGCCGCGAGGAGGGCGGGCAGGCTCGCATCCGCGATGTCCGGTCCGACGTCATGCGGAACCAGCGCGGTCACGAGCAGCACGCCACCGAACAGCAAAATGCTCGCCCCGTAAGCCACGACCGCGATCGCCATCGCGATGCCCTGCCGCCGGATGCCGCCGAGCCTGCCCGAGAACACGCTGATCAGCAGCACCCCGACCGCGACCGCCGATGTCAGGATGCCCACTGTGACGGCGCCGCCTCCGATCAGCAGCGCACCGACGGCGGGCAGCAGCACCCGCGGATTACCAAACGTCATCGCGAAGATGTCGATCAGGAATGAGGCCCGAATATTCGGTGCGTGCTTCAGGAATCGGATGCCGTCGACGATGGTCCGGAGGTTGGGCTTGCGCTTCTCTCCCTCAGGCAGGGTGCCGGGCAGTGTGTAGAGCCCGTAGAACGCGGCGAGAAACAGCACCGCGTCGATCGTGTAGGTCCAGCTGACTCCGGCATAGGCCACGAGAACGCCCGCCAGGGCCGGACCCACGGTGAGCATGATGCCGCCGGCCATGCCGCCGAGGGCTCCGGCGGCGGGCAGCAGTTCGCGTCGGATGAGCCGCGGCACGATCGCCTGGCGGGCCACATGCACCATCGTGGAGGCGACCGTGTTCACGGTGATCAGCGCGTAGAGCGGCCAGAGCTGCGTCACGTCGAGCCACGACACCGAAGCGAGGGCGAGCACCGAGCCCCACGCGACGACGGCCGCGAGCAGGGCGACCTTGCGGCGGTCGAACGAATCCGCGAGGGCCCCGCCGTAGAGGCCGGCGAGAATCATGGGGACGAGCGCGAAGGCGGCGACGAGCGACACCGCGAGGGTCGACGCGGTGAGTTCGTAGATGTGCAGACCGACGGCGACGATCGTGAGCTGGCTGCCGATTCCGGTGATCAGGCCGCCGATCCACATCCGCGCGAACGCGGGGCTTTCGCGCAGTGGCGCGAGGTCGACGAAGTGGCCGCGGACGCCCTGCGGGGCGGTGGCGCGTTCTGGGTCGAGGGGCAGCTGGTCAGTCACAACTTCATTGACGCTACACCGCCGTCGACAGGCTCTTTGCCGCCCCCGCTCACCCCGTTCTCCGACCTGCCGGCACGCAGACAATCAGGTGAGGTCGTCGAACTCTCCTCTTGTCCACGCAATGTGGCGATCGGCCGAATCTCGCACGATCTGCTTCGCGCCGGAGCCGAGAAAATCGCCGACCGGTAGGCTCTGACCACATGAGATCACGGTTCCCGCGCGGGGTATTCGAGCTGGGCGACGAGCCCGATCCGCGCTTCAGCCTCGCGAACGAGCGCACCTTTCTGGCCTGGATTCGCACCTCCCTCGCGCTGCTGCTCGCCGGCGTCGCGCTGGAAGCGCTGGATGCCCCGATCCAGGCCGAGCTCCGCCTCGCCTCCGCGCTCATCTTCATCGCCCTCGGCCTCGTGTCGATCGTGCACGCCTGGTGGTCCTGGGCCGCGACCGAGCGATCGATGCGGCTGGCGCAGCCGCTGCCGGGCCTCGCGATCGGCGCCGTGATCACCAGTGGTGCGGCCATCGCAATCGTCGGCATCATCGTCGGGAGCCTGCTGGTGTGAGTGGGATGCGAATTTTCGAGTCGGGGCTGCAGCCGGAGCGCACGCTCCTCGCGTGGCGTCGCACCTGCCTCGTGCTCGGGCTGGGAGTCGCCGTCTCCATCCGGTTCGGCGCCATCGCCGACCCGCTGATGGCGCTGCTGATCGGGGTGCCCGGTCTCGCGCTCGTCGGCGGCGCCTATGCGCTCACCTCGATTCGCTACCACCGGGCCACACGGGCCTTGGTGAACGACCCCACCGCGGCTGTCAGCGAGGGTCGGGCCATCGCGGCGGTGACGGTGGTCGCACTGCTGGTCGGGCTTGCCGCGCTGGTGTTCGTCGTGGCCCAGTCAGAGGTGCTGTCGAGATGAATCTCAACAGCGAGCTGATCACCCGGCAGGGATGTCCCGAGTGAGGGAGACGAGCTTCGTCATCGTGTTCATGTTCCGCACCGTGACCGGGCCGAGCGATTTCGGCAGGGTCAGCTTCGAGCGACCCATGCCATCTGGGTAATACACGTAGAGTTCCCGCTCGCCGGCCACGACCTGTTCGCCGCCCGGCGTGGGGATCCCGCCGACGACCGCGGCGGGCACCGGCTCGTGTGCGAGCGCCACTCCGACCTTCGCCCCCTCGGCGTCGGGGAAGGGGTTCGACGACACCGAGCGCTCGAGCTCAGCCGCGGTGCGGATGATGACCTGGGCGGGCGTGCCGAGTTCGTCGGTGAGTGCCATCTCGAGCGCCGTTCGCGCAGCATCCGCCGACCACGGTGACGAGAAGACGACGTTACCGCTCTGTATGTAGGTGCGCACGTGCCTGAGCCCGAGGCTGGTACAGAGTTCCGCGAGCCGTGTCATCGGCAGCGTGCCGGTGCCGCCGACGTTGACCGCTCGCACCAGCGCGACGTAGACGGTCATTAGCCCTTGACGCGGGCCCGCGCCCGCAGCTTGATGCGACCGGCGAGGTCGTCCTTGCCCACGAGCACCACCGAATCCCGGCTCTTCACGAAGTCGGAGAAGCTTTTGAAGCCGAGCGCCTTTTCATTGAACGAGGGGTCCATACGCTGCATTTGGCTCTTCACGCCGCCGCTGTGCAGCCATTCGTCGTCGCTCTTCGCGTGGCTCAGCCGCATGGCTCGCACCAACAGCTCGGTCACATCCGTACCCCGGTCGGGGCTGTCGGCGGCGGACTCCTCCTCGGCGACCTCACGCTCGGCGTCGGTCGTCCCGTCGGGCTCGCTGAAAACAGCCTCGGTCGCGGCGGGCTTCTTTCCGGCCGACGACGCGCGCCGGGAGGCCGGGGCCTTGCGCTTCGATGTCTGCGGGGGCTCGCTGGCAGCATCCGCCGCCGCTTCGGCCGTAGCGGCTGGTTCGGCTGATGCGTCTCGTTCGGCGGATGCGTCTGGTTCGGCGGATGCCGCCAGCTCGGCTGCGGGCGCACGCTGGGACCTCCGCTCCCGGGGGGACTCGCGCTCCTCGTCGTCCTCCTCCTCGACGCCCGGCAGCTCGCCGTAGTAGGCGAACTCGTTGCACGCCGCCGCGAGCTGCTTGCTCGTCGCACCAGCGACACCGATGCCCACGACGTGGCGGCCGAGCCGCTTGCAGCGCTGCGCGAGGGGGATGAAGTCGGAGTCGCCCGCGACGATGACGACATGGGTGATGTCGGGCAGCCGGAACATGTCCTCGACGACGTCGACCGACAGCCGGATGTCCGCGCCGTTCTTCGTGTACTGCGCCGTCGGGAACAGCTGGGTCAGGTCGATTGCGCGGTCGACGAGCTGCCGGCGGTAGCGGGAGTTGGCCGGAACCGACCAGTCCGCGAAGGCGCGACTGATCACCACGGTGCCGAACGAGGTGGCGTAGTCGATGATCGCGCCAACGTCGACGATCGCCCGCAGCGCCTGTTCCTTCGCCTTGGCTTCGGTGGGCTCGCCGTCGGTCCCGTTGCGCGCCTTGTCGGCCATGAACCTGCCCCGACCGTAGACCTGGTCGTAGCGCGAGATGACGATGTTGTCGAAGTCGATGTAGACGGCGACGCGAGGGTCGGATGCTTCGGCCATGGGTGTCCTTGTCAGTCGGGCAGTAGTTGCCAGCCCCAGTCTCGCGCGTCGCGCGGCGCTCGCCAATTGCGACTCGCGCGGCGGTTGTCGGTGCCCCTTCGTAAAGTGGGTATCGGAGGGTGATGTGCCGGAGCAGGTAGAGGCCTGGTGGGCCAGGCGGCAGCGGTCGAAGGGCACGAGCCTGCCCTATTCCGTCGGGCAGTACCGCGAGGCCTGGCAGAGCTACCCGGTGCTCGTGCGGCAGTACCACCCCGACCTCAATCGCGGCATCACCCTCACCCAGATTCCTCCCGCAGCGGATGTCTACCTCGTCTGGGTATGCGTCGTCGGCCACGAGTTCGTTGCGACCCCCGATGAGCAGCGCCAACGCCCCGGTCAGTCGAGGCGTCGCTCGACCTGGTGCCCGGACTGCGCGGCGCTCGCCGTGACGCGCTCGCCACGGGGGGCAGCCGTCGCGCTGGTCGCGGGCGTGCGCGACAGCCCAGCTGACGCCCCGGCGGCGCCGGTCCGAAAACCGAAACCCCCAGCCAAGCTCGGTGACTCGAGAATCTGCGCCTCCTCGACCGCCGCGGGCCGCGCCATCGGCGACGCGTTCCATAGCGACTGCGCGCCGCGTCCAGCATCCGCCGCCGAGGGCGACCTGCGGGCGATGCTCACCGCACGGCTGCAGTTCGAACCCGGCCTCAACGCCGTGCGCGTTGCCCGCCCCTTCTTCACCCACCTCGAGGTCTGGCCCGACATCGTGATCGCCGAGCTGCGCGTGGCAATCGAATACGACACCACCGGCAGGGACGGCCTCGAGCACGTCGGGCGCCGTGAGGCCGTCGATCGCCGCAAAGACCGGATGCTGCGCGCCGCCGGCTGGGAGGTCGTTCGCATCCGCTGCGGCAAGCTGCAGCCAATCGGGCCGCACGACCTGGTCGCTCCGGGTGTCTCGTCGAGGCTCATCGATCGGCTCCTCGACGAGCTGAGGAGCATCCGCGGCGACCTCATCGTCGACTGCTACCTCGCCGAGAGGGCCTCGGCCTGAGGCGTTGCCTGGGGGTTGGCCCGGTGGAACGATGGGGGTGATCAGTCTCGAAAGGTGGCGGCCATGCCCACGTCCATTTTCGTCAACCTCCCCGTCGGCGACCTCGACCGGTCGA
Organism: Marisediminicola antarctica; assembly: GCF_009930795.1. Taxonomy (GTDB): domain Bacteria; phylum Actinomycetota; class Actinomycetes; order Actinomycetales; family Microbacteriaceae; genus Marisediminicola; species Marisediminicola antarctica. The sequence continues at coordinate 3,040,263 of NZ_CP017146.1, read as the reverse complement.
GGGGCTTCTTCGCGGCCCTCGGCTACGGCTTCGCCCCGGAGTTCGCCGACGAGAACTCCCTCTGCGTCGTCATCAGCGACAGCATCTTCGTCATGCTGCTGCTCGAGCCCTATTTCGCGTCGTTCACCAACAAGCCCACCGCCGATGCGGCATCCGTCGCCGAGGTGATCCTCACGGTCAGCGTCGACAGCCGCGACGAGGTCGACCGGCTCGCCGATACCGCGCTCGAGAGCGGCGGAACGTCGTCCTCCGCCCAGGACATGGGAATCATGTATTCGCGCAGCATCCAGGACCCCGACGGCCACATCTGGGAGTTCATGTGGATGGATCCGGGCCACGCCGAGGAGCCGGACGAGCGGGACTAACGCACCGCCGCGATCGCCCGCTCCACCGCCGCGAGAGATGCCGCCACGTCGTTGGCATCCGTGGACCAGTTGCTCACCGAGATGCGCAGGATGTCCTGGTCGTGCCAGCGGGAACCCGACATCCACGCGGTGCCGTCCGCGATGAGCGCGGCGGTGACACGGCGGGTGCGCTCGTCGTCGCCGAAGCTGATGCAGACCTGGGTGAAAACCAGGTCGTTGAGGATCTCGACCCCGGGCATCCGGGCGAGCCCCTCCGCGAGGGCTTTCGCGTTGTGAGCGAGGCCGTCGATGAGGTCGATCGTGCCCGACCGCCCGAGCGAGCGCAGTGCTGCCCAGACCGGGATGCCGCGGGCGCGGCGGGACAGCTCCGGCACCTTCTCGAACGGGTCACCCGGGCCCGCGTCTGCGCCGATGAGATAGCTCGTGTGCACCGCGAACACCGACCGGAGTACCTCGGGCCGGGAGACGATCGCGAACCCGCTGTCGTAGGGAACATTGAGTGTTTTGTGGGCATCCGTCGCCCAGGAGTCGGCCGTCTCGAGTCCGGCCAACTGCGGTCGGAGGGTCGGGCTCGCGGCGGCCCACAGACCGAACGCACCGTCGACGTGCACCCACGCATCGTGCGCGTGCGCGATCGTTGTGGCCTCTTCGATCGGATCGAAGGCGCCCGAGTGCAGGTTGCCCGCCTGAAGGCAGACGATCGCGAGGCCGGTGTGGCCGTCGAGGGCCCGGCCGAGGGCATCCGGGTCGAGCCGTCCCTCGGCGTCGACGCCGATCTCGACGGGGGCGGCGAGCCCGAGGTAGCGCAGCACAAGGTCGATCGTCACGTGCCGGTCGGCCCCGGCGAATACTGTGATGCGCGGCGATCCACCGAGGCCCAGGGTGTCGAGGTCCCAGCCGACGCGGTCGAGTGTCCACTTGCGGGCGGCGGCGAGGCCGACGAAATTCGCCATCGTCGCGCCCGTCGTGAATCCCACGTCGCTTCCGGCGGGGAGCCCGAGCAGGTCGAGCAGCCACCCTCCGGCCGCTTCCTCGGCGGCCACCACGGCGGGCGTCGCGTACCGCATGCCCGCGTTCTGGTCCCAGGCACTCACCATCCAGTCGGCGGCGAGGGCGGCGGGCAGCGTGCCGCCGATGACCCAGCCGAAGAAGCGGCCGGACGGCATCGCCATGAGCCCGGGGTCGGCGATCGCGGCGAGCTCGTCGACGACCGTCACCGGGTCGGTCGGGCCGTCGGGTAGCGGCGCCGCGAAGGAGGCGGCGAGCTCGTCGGCGTTCATCCGTGGGCCGACGGGCCGGGTGGCAATGGATGCGAGCCAGTCGAGCGAGTGGGCGAGGGCGTGTTCGAGGGCGGCGCGATAGTCATCCGGTTCCGCTGACATAGCGCAACGTTAGCCCTGCCGACGGCGGCTGCGTAAGGGGCCTGTCAACCCTGGAAGTCCTCGGGGTCGACCTCCTCGAGGAACCGCTTGAACTCGTCGAGCTGCGCCTCCTCGCCGGGGGTGCCTGTCATCTCGGTCTGGTCGGCGACTCCCGCGGCCTCGAGCACGTCATCGTTGACCCAGATGGGCGCGTCGACACGGGCGGCAAGTGCGATGGCGTCTGACGGGCGGGCGTCGAGCACCAGTCGCCCTTTCCCCGTCTGTAGCGTCAGCTCGGCGTAGAAGGTGCCTTCCTCGATGCGGGTGATATCGACGCGTTCCAGCTCGGCCTGCACCGCCTCGAGCAAGCTCTTCATGAGGTCGTGCGTGAGGGGCCTGGGGGCCTGAGCACCCTCGGTGGCAATGAGGATGGAGGTTGCCTCCTGGGTGCCGATCCAGATCGGCAGTATCTTGCCCGAGCCGGGCTCGTCCAGAATCGGCTTCAGAAGAACCACGGGCTGCGACCCGGAATCAACAGCGAGGGCGACAACGCGAACCTGGACCATGATGCAACTCCCTGGGTGGAGATACGGCGTTTTCACGTCATGGTAGGCCACTACCGCACACAAACCCATCCGTGGATTTGGTATGCGCCTTCTTCACGACGGTCGAGCTGCAGCGCGCCGAGGCCTGGTTTCGGGTCGATCCGGGTGAGTGTGACCCTCGGCGGCTCGACCTGGCTGACGTCGATCTTCCCCGACTCGAAGTCCGGCACCTTCCTGCTGCCGGTCAAGGGGTCCATTCGTGCTCGCGAACGGGTGGCGCCCGGCGACGTCGTGGGTGTGAGCCGCAAGCTGCTCGAGTAGCGCAGGTTACGCACTGTGTCCCTGCGTGACGTTCCGCCCGACGCCCGTGGCGGCATCCGTTCTATCGTCGGGCCATGACATTGATCCCCACCATCTCTCAGCCCGCCGTGTCCATTCCCAGCGTCAGCGCCGACGTGCGCGCGACACGGCTTCTCGATGCGGGTTCCGCCTGGGGCGACCGCATCGCGGCGAACCCGGCGAGCGCCCAGCTCACCTACCGTGTGCGCGCGGCCGGCGAGGGGTCGGTCGCGACCGCCGTCACCGCGGGAAAGCACAACTTCGTCGTCGACGAGCCCGCCGCTCTCGCCGGGGATGACGTCGCGGCGAGCCCCGTCGAGTACGCCCTCGGCGCTCTCATCTCCTGCCAGGTCGTCGTCTACCGCCTCTACGCGCAGGCGCTCGGCATCCGGGTGGACGAGATCACAGTCGACGCGGAGGGCGATCTGGATGCGCGTCGCCTCTTCGGTCTCGACGAGTCCGTGCGCGCCGGGTTCACCGATGTGCGCCTCGCGATCACGATCACCGGCCCGGAGTCGGAGGCGCGTTACCAGGAGCTTCGCGAGGCCGTCGACGAGCACTGCCCCGTGCTCGACCTGTTCCAGAACCCGACCCCGGTGAGCGTCACGGTCGCCAAGGGGTAGCTTCTTCGCGTTGAGCCGGTCGCGTTGAGCCGGTCGCGTTGAGCCGGTCGCGTTGCGGTTTCTGCTGGTGGAGCAGGTCCCGCAGTCGGAGGTGCGCCGAGTACGGAGTAGCGGTCGCTGCCAGACGGATGAGAAGAGCCACTACTCCGTATTCGGCGTGATGGTCGCGCAATCTGGCCGAGTTTGACCGGATGAAACCTGACTGGCGACTCCACCAACGTGCATTGACACGAAGGAGCGCGGATGCCGGCCCCAGCGCACACTGCTCGGCGGGGCGAACGCGAACGAACCGTTCACCGCGTTCTGGTTCATGTCGGTCCTGCTGTCTTCCCTGCTGCTGTTGCGACTGGTGATGGCGCTGCCGCTTCCTTTCGTGTGGCTCGCCGCCGCCGGGCTAATCGCCGGCTACCTGATCGGGCCGCAGCTCGCCTTCAGCCCGTTCGGCATCGGTTCGGGGGAACGCCCGTCGTCGTCGTCGCGATCAGCGCGGGTCTGCTGATCATCGCGGATGTCGTGTACCGCCGGATTCCCCGCCCCATCGAACGCGCGACGATCGGCTCGGCTTTCGACTCTCTCTGCGTTGTGCTTGTGCACCCGTGGTGCAGTGGGCGTCACGCTGCGGTGGCGGCAGGCTCACCGAGGCCGCCCGACGTGCGCGCCCCGGCGCCGATCAGCTGCGCGGGCCCCGGTGGATCCTCGTCGACTTCACCGCACCGTCGCGGTCGTAGGTCGTCCACTCCCCGACCCTTTTTCCGTTGTTGTTGTACGTGCCCTCGTCCCAGAGTTGTCCGTTGTCGAACCAGCGCTTCCACAGCCCCACCTGAAGGTTGTCGGTGAAGGCACCCTCCTGAAGGCGTTCGCCGTTCTGCCGCCACCACACCCAGTGCCCGGTCAGCTTGCCGTCGTCATAGACGCCGAGGGCTTTCAGCCGGCCGTTGCGGTAGAAGAACTTCCACTCGCCCTGTTTCATCCCGCCGCGCAGCTGGCCCATGCTCTCTGGCTTGCCGTCGGCAAAGGTACCCTCAAAGGCACCCGATTCCGGGTGCTCATCGTCCGCGAATATCGGCATGACGCCCTCCAACGGTTCGAATTTACTCCCTTGCGGCCGTGGCGGCTGCCCCGAATTCTCGCGCGCAGGCTCTTTTCGCGAAGCAGGCCTACGCTGGCTGCATGGAACCGAAGCGGGCCCGCGCCGCATCCGTCATCGCGTACCTCCTGCTCGATCTCGTTGTCGTGTTCCTTTTCATCTACGCCGGCCGGGAGACGCGCGGCGCCGGTCTCGGGGAGCGGCTCGTCGCGGGGCTTCCCTTCTTCATCGGCGTGCTCGTCGGCTGGGCCGCCGGGCGGGTCTGGCAGGCGCCTCGCGCCGTGCTGTGGAAGGGCATCATCGTCTGGGGCTCCACAGCTGCGGTCGGGATGCTGCTGCGCCTGGTGACCGGGGAGCCGACCGACTCGCGATTCGTCTTCATCACCTTCATCGCGCTCGGCGTCTTCCTGATCGGCTGGCGCGGCGCGGCCTGGGTGCTCGACGTGCTGTTCGGTCGGGTATTCCCCAAGGTCGTCGACGAGAAATACCGCAAGTAGCGAGAAGCCGGCACGACGCCGCTCAGAGCGCCGGATGCTCGCCGAGCCCGATCCGGTCGGGCACCGCCCGCGCGACACGGCGCAGCCACGGGCCGGGTTCGGGCCACTGACGGCTCGTCGGCAGCGTGCGCAGCAGGCGATCGAGCGAGGTGCGCCCGTCGCCGGTCCACGGGATCACGCGCGACGGAGCGACGTCGGGCAGCACACCCAGCCACCAGTGCTTCCAGGTCGGCGCGAGCTGCTCCGGATCGATCACGACGTAGTAGTCGGGCATGCTCAGAATCCCGCGTTCGAGGGCGCCGACAGCCCGGTCGACCTCGAGGTCGAGCGTGCCGAGCGTGGCGAGGTCGTCGAAGAACTCGACCCACGCCGCAGCGACATGCTCGAGAGGGTCGCGGTCGTGCACGAGATAGGGGGAGTGGGCGCGGGCGATCCAGCGCTGCACCTCGTCGTCGGGCACATCGGTGAAGGACTCGCCGCACACGTTCGCGAACGCGTCGAGCACGTGGATGACGTTGGACGCGTCGTCGCCCACGATGACGATGGTCGTGCTCCTGGAGCTTCCCATGTCGGCGACTTTACGCCGGGATCATCCGGATGACCCGGAACCGGAAGCATCCATCACCGCGTGGCGTTACCTCCACCATGAAATCGATCATCTACAGCCAGTCCGGTGACCCCGGTGTACTGCACCTCGTCACGCGCGAGATCGCCGAGCCCGGCCCGGGCGAGGTGAGGGTGCGCGTCGCCGTGTCCGGGGTCAACCCCACCGACTGGAAGTCGCGCCGAGGCAGCAGCCCGGGGGAGGCACTCGCGTTCGACAGCGTCGTGCCGAACCAGGACGGTTCCGGAACGGTGGATGCCGTCGGTGACGGTGTCGACCGGGTGCGTGTCGGCGACCGGGTGTGGCTCGCGCTCGCCGCCTTCGAGCGGGCGGCGAGCGGCACAGCCCAGGAGTTCACCGTTCTGCCGACCGAGCGGGTCTACCCGCTGCCGGATGCGGCGAGCTTCGAGGTCGGAGCCAGCCTGGGCGTGCCGGCGATCACGGCGCACCGCGCGCTCACAGTGGCCGAGGACGGCCCGAGCCGGCTGCATCCGGGTGCGCTGGAGGGCAAGGTCGTGCTCATCGCCGGCGGCGCGGGCGCGGTCGGCCATGCCGCGATCCAGCTCGCCCGCTGGGCCGGCGCAACCGTGATCACAACCGTCAGCTCGCCCGGGAAGGCGGCGCTCGCCACAGCGGCCGGCGCCCACCACACCGTCGATTACCGGGACTCGGATGCCGCGGCGGAGATCCGCCGCATCGCACCGGACGGCGTCGACCAGATCGTCGAGGTGGCCCCGGCCCAGAACGCCCCGCTCAACCTCGCCGTCATCCGCAACCGGGGATCCGTATCGGTCTACGCCAACAACGGCGGCGAGACGATGACCCTCGATGTTCGCCCGCACTTCAGCCTCAACATCCGCTACCAGTTTGTGCTGCTTTACTCTGTCGGCCAGGAGGCGCTGGACGCCGCCGCCGCCGACATTGCCGCCGCGCTGCTCGACGGGGCGCTGCCGGTGGGTGAGCAGGCCGGCCTGCCCCTGCACCACTTCGACCTCGCGCACACGCCTGACGCGCACGCGGCGGTCGAGAGCGGCGTCGTGGGCAAGGTGCTCATTCGGGTTGACGGAACCTCGTAGGTCGCTGCGGCAGTCGAGCCCGCCTCGACGAGTTGTCGAGGCCGGCCAGCCCGCCTATTCTGGTCGGCAATGGATCAGGCGGCCCCGACGAGGCCGGGGGTCGCCGCATCAACCCGGCCTCATAAGCGAGCAATCATGGCCATTTTCACTCTTCAGTTCGACGACGTCGCAACCTACGCAGCGCTGGTCTATCGGCTTAAGACCCTCACCCAGGAGATCGACAATCGACTCGGCCACGCGGGGGAGATCATCTTTCCCGAGAGGCGCGAGATCGAGACGATCCTGAGCGACGGAGGCATCGGGCGCTGGCAGATCACGACCCCGGCGACCGCCATCGGGTTCGACTGACGCTCAGCGGGGCGGTCACGGCCCGGGCCGCGGCGCTGCCCGCGTTGTCGGAACAGGGTCTGGCGCGGGGGCAGGGGCGGCCCGAGTGAACGGCACGCGTGTGATCACGGCAGCAGCTAGGCCGGCGAGCATGATGGCGCCGCCGATGAGCTCGCTTGCCGTGGGCTCTTCGCCCTGCACGACCCACGCGGCGAGGATTCCGATGATGGGGATCAGCAGCGTGAACGGCACGACGGAGCTGGTCGGGTATCTCGCGAGCAGCGAGTTCCAGATGCCGTAGCCGATGAGCGAGGCCGCGACGGCGGTGTAGACGGTGCTGAGGATCGCGACGAGCGAGATGTTCACGATCGAGTCGATGACCACCGCGGGAGTGTCGACGAGGAGAGCGAGCGCGAGGCTCGGAATCGGAACGACGAGCCCCGACCAGACGACGAGCGAGAGACCGGATGCCGCCTTCGCGCGCCGGCTCAGCACGTTGCCGATCGCCCAGGCCAGCGCGGCGAGCATCGTGATCACGAGCGGCAGCCAGGGGGCGGCGGCGCTGTGCCCAACGACAACGACGGTGAGGCCAGCCATCCCGACGATGATGCCGACCAGCTGCCTCCGCGTCGGCCGCTCCCGCAGCACGATCGCCGAGACGATCACCGAGAGCACGACCTGGGTCTGCAGCAGCAGCGAAGCAAGGCCGGCCGGCATCCCGAGCGCCAGTGCGAGGTAGAGCAGCGCGAACTGCCCGAGGCTCAGAAACGCGCCGATCGCCAGAATGTTGCGCCAGCCGATCGCCGGCGGCCTGATGAAGAAGATGGCGGGCACGATGACGAGCAGAAACCGGATGGCGACGAAGACGAGCGGCGGGACATCCGCGAGCCCCGCATCGATCACCACGAAGTTGAGCCCCCAGATGACGACGACGAGCAGCGCGAGCAAAGTGTGTCGTGGGGTCACTCGGTCTAGCTTGCCAGCATAAAGTTGTGTCAGTGATCGAGTTCGACGGCGCAAGCGCCATTTTTGCGGCCATCGGCGTCGCCACCCTTGCCGCGGCGCTGCTTCCGCGCCTCCTCGGCACGGTGCCAATCTCAATGCCTATGGTGTTCCTCGGCGCCGGCATGCTCGCCTTCGTGCTGCTGCCCGACCTCCCCGATCCGGACCCGATCGACAACAACACGATCGCCCTTCACCTCACCGAGGTGTGTGTGATCATCTCCCTGATGGGGGCCGGCCTGGCACTCAACCGGCCGGTCGGCTGGCGGAGCTGGTCGACTACCTGGCGGCTTCTCGCGATTACCATGCCACTGTCGATGCTCGCCGTCGGCATCCTCGGCTGGGCTTCCCTCGGTCTCGGTGCGGCGAGCGCCGTGCTGCTGGCCGCGGCACTCGCCCCCACCGACCCGGTGCTCGCGACCGAGGTTCAGGTGAGCAAGCCCCAGTCCGACCCCGGCCACGACGACGACGAGGCCAGGTTCGCGCTCACCTCGGAGGCCGGCCTCAACGATGGGCTCGCGTTCCCCTTCACCTATGCGGCGGTCGCCATCAGCCTCGTCGGAGTCGCCCCGGCCGCCTGGCTGCTCGACTGGGTGCTCATCGACGTCGCCTGGCGGCTCACCGTCGGGGTGATCGTCGGACTCGTCGTCGGCTGGCTGCTGAGCAAGGCTTTCTTCTCAGGCAGGGCCGGCCGGTTCGCGCTCGCCGAACAGGCGGAGGGGTTCGTGGCCCTCTCCGCCACCTTCCTCGCCTACGGGATCGCCGAGCTCGCAGAGGGCTACGGCTTCATCGCCGTGTTCGTCTGCGCCGTCACAGTTCGCGCGGCGGAGCGCACCAACGGATACCACGGTGTACTGCACAAGTTCGTCGAGCAGATCGAACGGATACTGACCATCACCGTGCTGATCCTGCTCGGCGGGGCCGTCGCCCGGGGCCTGTTCTCCGATATCGGCTGGGCCGAGATCTCCATCGCGGCCGCGTTCCTGCTCGTCATCCGTCCGATCGCCGGCTGGATCGGTCTGAGCCTGGGCAAGTCGGGCCCACGCGAGCGCGGCGTGATCGCGTTCTTCGGTGTTCGCGGTATCGGCTCGCTGTTCTACGTCGCCTACGCACTCAACGCCGGAGACTTCCCCGACGCCGAACGGCTCTGGGCCATCGTCGGACTCGTCGTCGTCGGATCGATCCTCATCCACGGCATCGCCGCCACCCCCGTCATGGCGCTTCTCGACCGTTCGCGCCACCGCGAGGCGGACAGGCGCGGCAGCGGAGCATCCGACGTCGCGGAGACGCCGGTCTAGACGACGTCCTCGCTGCGCACCCTCGACCCGGGCTCGCCCTCCTCGCGCAGGTTCGAGTGGCGATCGCACCACCAGTAGAACGCCGCGTACCCGAGCAGAGACAGCACGATCCCAGTGACGAAGAGCGGCGCGGCGGGCCTCGACCACTCGAGGTCGCCCCGGGCGAACACGAGCGCGAGGGCGATGAACGACAGGCTGAACAAGTGAGCTTGGTAGATCCACCGGAACGCACTCCAGCGTTCGTCGAAGAACAGCCAGAGGTTCACCATCCCGGGCAGCGTGAGCACCGCGCCGACGATGCGCCCGGTCAACGGGGTGAGATCCCAAGCCCAGGTCGACAGGAACGCCTGCGGGACGAGGAACAACGCGAGGCCGACGAGCAGGGCGAGCACGCCGAGCGACCCGAGCATGACCCGCACCCGGAAGGGGATGCGGAAGTCGCCTTCCTCGGCGAGGCCGTCGTCGGACTGGCGGTTCGCGAGCAGGGCGCCAAGCACGAGGAAGGGAGTCACCAGATACAGAACGAGCCAAGTGATGAACGAGACGTGCCCAGCGTGGAAGCGATCGATGTGCAGCAGCGTCGCTACGCCCGCGAGGCTCGCGAAGACGACGATGGCGGGGAACCCGTGCCGGACGCGGTGCCAGCGGATCTGCCAGACAACGTGCACGAAGAACCAGATGCCGCCGAGATAGGCCGAGCCGAGCAGCATCGCAGTGAGCGTGGGCTGGATCGTCCAGGCGAACAGAAGCTCCGTCTCGGTGGGAAGCAGGTAGAGCAGCACGCTCGCGACGACAAGGAACGGCAGGATCAGCAGCGCGAGCCACTTCGTGAACGGCGCCATCTCGTCCCGCGCCCGCCCGGTCACGGAGCGTTCCCCGCCAGTGCGAACGCGACGACATCGTCCATCGACATGTCCCGCCCCTCGGTGCGGGCCGCCTCCAGGGCGGAGGCGTCGTCCCCGGCGAGGATCGGGGCGAGGTAGCGCTGGTGGAACGAGAAGCTCGCGGCGTTGTACAGCCCGGTCTGTTTCCTGAGCGCCTCGGCTGCCCGCAGAAGCCGACCGGCGCGCTGGATCTCCCGTCGGGCCGCGGCGATCGCGATGAGCCCCTCGAGCCCGTAGGCGACGCCCTCGGCGTGCCCGAGCTTCGCCGACGTGGCGAGGCTCTCGTTGAACGCGTCGCGGGCCTCGTCGATCGACCCCGCCACGAGTTTTGCCCAGCCCAGATGATGCAGTGCGATCGCGGTGCCGAGCTCTTCGTGCCGGTCGCGGGCCAGCGACAGGCTCTCCTGGAAGCGGTGCACCGCGCGGTGGATCTTCTGGTCCATGAGCGCGACCCGGCCGAGGGTCACGAGCGCCATCGCCTCGCCCCAGCCGTCGCCTTGCTCGCGGAACAGCTCCAGGCTCTTCAGCAGAGCCTCATCCGCATGGGCCGGGTCGGGCTTCTCATCGGCGAGCAGGGCGAGGGCCACCGAGATGAGGCTCAGGCCCTCCCCCGAGCGATCGTGCACCCGGTGGAACAGCTCCGCGCTCTCGGTGAGCGCAGGGACGACCCACTCGTTGGGATCCTGCCAGAGCGTGATTGACCGGGTGAAGTAGAGCGCGATCGCCCTCGTGCGGTCGGAATGGGCATCCTTCGCCGCGAGCACCTCTTCCATCCAGCCGCGCACCTCGCCGAGGAGCCCGCCGACCCACCAGAAAATGAACAGGTTCCAGGCGAACCGCGCGGCGGTGTCCCAGTCGTCGTGGTCGAGCAGAAAGCGCACGGCCGCCCGCAGATTGTCGCGATCGTCGTTGAGGCGGCTGACCCATTCCCGCTGGTGCGCGCCCTCAAGGTCGAACTCGATCCGCTCGGCGAGCTCCACGAAGTACTCCGCGTGCCGGGCGCGAATGGCCTCGAAAGTGCCGCTCGCCTCGAGCTGTTCGAGCGCGTACTCGCGCACCGTCGCAAGCATTGAGAAGTGCGACCTGCCCTCGCAGTCCTGCTGGCGGACGAGGCTGTTGTCGACGAGAATGCCGAGGCTCGTGAGCGGATCGGCGTGAGCCGCATCGCCGGCGACGAACTCGGCGGCCTCGAGCGAGAAGCCGCCCGCGAACACCCCGAGAAGAGCGAGGAGGCGTTTCTCGTCGGGTTCGAGAAGCTGTGTGCTCCACTCGATCGTACGGCGGAGGGTCTGCTGCCTCGGCGGAAGGTCTTTCGCGCCGGCTGAGAGCAGCGGCAGCCGCCGGTCGAGCCGGGCGAGCATCGCGGCCGGAGGGAGGGTGCGGATGCGTGCGGCTGCGAGCTCGAGCGCGAGCGGCACACCGTCGAGCTCGCGACAGATCGCGGCGACAGCGTCCTTGTTCTCGGCCGTCAGCTCGAAGTCGGGCTTCACGGCGCGCACCCGCTCGACGAACAAGGCGACGGAGGGCGAGGCGATCAGCTCCGCGGCATCCAGCCGCGCCGCCGGTCCAGGGAGCGCGAGCGGGCCGACCTCATAGGCGTGCTCGCCCGAGACCCGCAGCAGCGTCCTGCTCGTCACCAGGAACTTGAGGGTCGGTGCCGCTCTGAGCAGGCTGGTGAGGGTGGTGGCGGCGTCGAGCACCTGCTCGAAGTTGTCGACGACGATGAGCATCCGCCGCTGCCGCAGCGCCGTGGTGAGCTTCTCCAGAAGGGTCTCATCACCGGTGTCACGCACCCCGAGGGCCTGCGCGATCGCGTTCGGCACGAGCGCGGCATCCTGCACCGGCGCGAGGTCGACAAAGGCGACCTCGCCCTGCACCCTCTCGTTGAGCAACTTGGCGACGCCGATCGCGAGCCTGCTCTTGCCGATGCCGCCCGGACCCGTGAGGGTGACCAGCCGCACGCTGTCGCTGCGCAGCATGGCCTCGACGGCGAGCAGTTCCTTGTCCCGCCCGATGAGCGAGGTGAGGGGGGCTGGAATTGCGCCGGTGTCGGGGCCGGTGGCCCGCGGTCGGTCCGGCGACGGAAACGACGAACGCCGGCTCAGGTCGAATCGCTCGGCGAGGAGGGTCGCGAGGTCGTCCCCGAGCAGCTTGCGGAGCTGCTGCGGGGTCGAGAAGTACTTGAACGACGCGCCGTCATCGTTGCGGATGCGGTCGAGCAGCACATCCAGGCGTGGTTCGCGGGCGCCAGCAGACTCCTTGATGTAAATCAGCTTCGGGAGCCGCGTGGAGAGGTTGTACTCGTCCTCGAGACCGGAGACGGTCTCGGTCGGGGCCACCCATCCGTAGGCCTCCCAATAGAGCCCTACGAACACGTCACTCTGCTCAAGGTAGGCGCGGTAGAGGTCACGGGGTGGATGCGGCCGTGCGCCGAGCTCGAACATCACTGGTGCGAGGTGTAGCCGCTCGACCGCGACCCGCGCCGCCCTGCGCTCGGGGGCGAGCTCCTTGAGGGTGGAGCTGACGAAGGCGCGCAGACGCTGGTCGGGCGTGCGGATGCCCCCCGTCGATGGGTTCATGGGAGAGATTCTGCGCCCTCAGACCCCTCGGAGTCCACCCGTTTCGCGACTTCCGCCGCCCACGCGTCGGCGCCTAGTGGGCCATCGGCATCTCTCCCGCCGCGGGCTCCGCGGTGCGCCGGATCATGAACGCGGCCGGAATCGCGAACATCGAGATGACCGCGCCGTAGACGAACGCGACGCGGACCCCCTCGGCCGTCGCCGCGACATCCGTCGCCCCATCGGCGACGAGGATCGCAGCCTGGGCGGCCATCACCGTCACGAACAGGGCAGTGCCCGCCGCCCCCGCGAGCTGCTGAACAGTGCCGACGATCGCGCTTCCGTGCGAGTACAGCTGCGGGCGCAGCGAGCCCAGGCTCGCCGAGAACAGGGGGGTGAACAGCAGTGCGAGTCCCACGCTCAGCGAGACGTGCGCGGCGAGCACTGAGAACGGCGAGGTGGTCGCCCCGAACGTCGTCATGATCCACAGCACGGAGGTGACGATGACCGCGCCGGTCACGAGCAGCGCGGTCGGACCGATGCGGTCGTAGGTGCGCCCGACGAGCGGCGCGAGCAGGCCCATCGTCAGCCCGCCGGGGAGCAGCAGGAGTCCGGTCTGCAGCGGGTCGAGACCGAGCACGTCCTGCATATAGATCGGTAGTAGCACGATCGTTCCAAAGAACGCCATCATGCTCATCGAGAACATCGCGATCGAGAAGGTGAAGTTGCGCGAGCGGAAGGTGCGCAGGTCGAGCAGCGCCCGTTCGGCGTGCTGCAACCGGGTCTGTCGAAACACGAACACCACCAGCGCGCCGACGCCGACGCCGAGCGGCACCCACGCGCCGAGCGGGCTGCCGCCAGTAGCGATCCCGCCAAGGCTGCTCAGGCCGTAGACGAGACCGCCGAACGCGAATGCGGAGAGGATCACGGATGCAACGTCGAAGTGGGTGCGCCTCGGCGTGCTGACATTGCGCACGCGGGCGGCGCCGAGGGTGAGCGCGCCGAGGGCGATCGGAAGCACAAGGATGAACATCCAACGCCAGTCGAGCACGCTCAGGATGATGCCGGAGATGGTCGGGCCGATTGCCGGGGCGACCGAGATGACGATGGAAATGTTGCCCATCGTGCGGCCGCGGGAGGCCGCGGGGACGAGCGTCATGACGGTGGTCATGAGCAGCGGCATCATGATGGCCGTTCCCGTCGCCTGCACGACGCGGCCGACCAGCAGCACCTCGAAGCCGGGCGCGATCGCCGCGATGAACGTTCCGGCGCTGAACAGCGACATTGCGGCCATGAAGACCGGCCGGGTATTGAAGCGCTGGAGAAGGAACCCGGTGATCGGAATCACTACCGCCATGGTCAGCATGAACGCCGTCGTGAGCCACTGGGCTGCGTTCGCCGTGATGTCGAGGTCCTTCATGAGCTGCGGCAGCGCGACGCCCATGATCGTCTCGTTGAGGATTACGACGAACGCCGAGACGAGAAGGAGGCGGATGACCAGGTTGTTGCGGCGGGTCACGGCATCCGCGTCAGACGGGGACGCGGCGGTGGTCGAGAGAGCTTCGGTCAAGATAATCCGTAGGTGTGGGGTGCGAGACGGCGCGGGCTCGATGATCGGAATGGACGACGCTGTCAACCGGAGCGCGTCGCAGCACCGTTTTATTCCGCCCGACGAGCCTCGGTTGCGGCGGCGTGGCGCGAGTCGCGCGCGACCCCAACACTGCGGGCGAGCTCCGTCGGCCCGAACGACACGTTCTGGCTGAGCCGCACCGTCACCTCGTCGGCCGAGAACACCAGCTCGACCAGGAGTGCGATGGGCGTCTCGTAGACCTGCAGGCGGGCGACAAAGGTCGACTCGTCCGCCCAGGCGCCGGACGCCGCAACCGCCGCCCGCCGTGTGCGGCGGAAGCTGCCCGCCTCGGGAACGGCCGCAGTTCCGGTGATCCACGCGCCGAGTCCGCAGTCGATGCGGTGCTCGCCTGTTTCGTCGCGCAGGGTCAGCTCGACGCGGTCGGCGGCGAACACGACGCGGACCCCCTCGAGGTGGGCGACGTTGCGGGCGAGATCGTAGTCGCGCCCGGAGACGGATGCCGCCATCGGCGACACCGAGGACCCGGCGGGGTGCGCGATCGCCAGTCCCGCGAGCGCGGCGCCGAGTTCTGAGTGTTCGGCGGGGTTCTCCGGCAGCGGCCCCCGCGTGGAGAGACCCGCGAGCAGATGGTCCCAGGCCGCGGTGACGACGGCCGCGGTGTCGCTCAGCGCGCTCGTCAGCGCAAGCACTGCATCCTGTTCGGGCATAACGATTGCCAGCTGGCCGAACGCGCCGTCCGCCCGGTATGCCCCGTGGCGGCAGAGCCAAAACTGGTAGCCGTAGCCCTGCGTCCAGTCGTCGTCCTCCCTCGGGTCACCGTTCGACACCTGGCGCTCGTGCACGGCATCCGCCCACACGGTCGGCACCAGTTGCGAGCCGTTCCACTGTCCACGCTGCAGGTAGAGCTGGCCGAACTTCGCGAGGTCCTCCGTGGTGATCGCGAGGCCCCAGCCGCCCACGTCGATTCCCCGCGGGCAGACCTCCCAGCTGGCGTCCTCGATGTCGAGCGGCTGCAGCAGGCGGGGAGTCAGGTAATCGAGCAGCCGCTGCCCAGTGAGGCGTTGCAGGATCGCCGACAACAGGTAGGTTGCACCGGTGTTGTAGACGAAGGCTCCGCCGGGCGGGTTTTCGACCGGCCGGCGCAGGATGGCGCGCGCCCAGTTCCGCTCGGGCGAGTGCAGCGCGCCGAGGGTGTCCTCGGCGTGTCCCGTGTTCATGGCGAGCAGGTGCCGCACCCGCATCGCCAGCAGATTGTCGCTCACCTCGGCCGGGGCATCGTCGGGCAGCAGGGCGACGACCCGGTCGTCGAGGCCGAGCAGGCCCTCGTTGATCGCGATACCGACCGCTGTCGCGGTGAAGCTCTTGCTGACCGAGAACAGCTCATGCCGGAGGGTGGGGGCGAACGGTGTCCACCAGCCCTCGGCGATGACGTGCCCGTGCCGGAGCAGCATGATGCTGTGCAGCTCCTGCCCACCGGCGGCGACGGCGGAGAGGAAGTCGCGGATGGCGCGCGAGGGAACGCCCTGCGCCTCGGGGGTGCTCCGGGGGAGCGGGGTCGGCGGCATCGGGCTAGGAGAGCGCGGGCATGACGGCGCGCTCGAACAGCTCGATGCCGGAGCGGTCGTAGGCGGCCTCGGGGAAGTAGAAGATGCCGTAGCCGAGGCCTCGGTCCTGCATGTCGCGCAGCCGCTCGACGACCTGTTCCGGCGTGCCGACCACCAGCGCGCCCGCCGCGTACTCGGCCACAAAGGCATCCGCCCGCTCCGCGCCGAGGTAGGGGAGCACCCGCGCGCGCACCGCGGCGATGCGCTCGGCGACCTCCGCTTCGGTGTCGGCGATGATCACGTTGTAGTTCGCGGAGCGCACGATCGCGTCGAAGTCCGTGCCCACCTCGGCGCAGTGCTTGCGCAGGATTTCGCTCTTATGGTCGAACTCGGCCGGCGCGCCGGCGAAGTTCGTGTACTGCGCGTACTCCGCCGCGATCTTGAGAGTGACCTTCTCGCCGCCGCCCGCGACCCAGAGCGGGATGCCGCCGGGCTGCAGCGGGAGCGGACGCACGATGGCGCCGTCGACCTGGTAGTGCGTGCCGTCGAGCTTCACCGATCCGGTGGTCCACGCCTGGCGCATGATGTCGACGCCCTCGCGCAGGCGGCCGAGGCGGGTTCCCGCGCTCGGGAAGCCGTAGCCGTAGGCCTTCCACTCGTGCTCGTACCAGCCGCCGCCGATGCCCATCTCGGTGCGTCCGCCCGAGACGATGTCGACCGTCGCGGCGACCTTGGCCAGGTAGGCGGGGCTGCGGTAGCTCATGCAGGTGCACATCTGGCCGATCCGCACCCGCGAGGTGGTTGCGGCGAAGGCGGCCATGAGCGTCCACGCCTCGTGGGTGGCCTCTTCCGAGGGCACCGGCACAGTGTGGAAGTGGTCGTAGACCCAGATCGACTCCCACGCGCCGGCATCGGCGTGCTGCGCGAGGGAGTTCATCACCGACCACTGCTCGGCAGAATCGATGCCGACGAGGTCGTGCCGCCAGCCCTGGGGAATGAAGAGTCCGAATCGCATTCGGCCAGCATACGAACCGATCGGCTGCGGGCGTGAAACGGGGCGCGGCAGAATGGAGCCATGACGATATCTCCGTACGGGTCCTGGCGCTCGCCGATCTCCGCCCACGACCTCGCCGCGAGCGGGCATCCGGTGAGCGGAGGGGTGTGGGTCGGCGACGACGTCTGGTGGCTCGAACTGCGCCCAAGCGAGGGCGGCCGGCTTGCCGTGCGCACCAACGGCGACGACGGCGCCCCCGTCGACGTGCTGCCAGCGCCGTGGAATGCGCGCACCCGGGTGCACGAATACGGCGGCGGCGCCTGGACGGTGGCCGCCGATCGCGCTCTCGTCTTCGCCGAGTTCACCGACCAGCGCCTCTACCGCCTCGACGCGGGCAGCGAGGTGCCGATGCCGCTCACGCCGGCTGAGGGAGGCTTCCGCTTCGGCGAGCTCTCGATCCGCGGGGACGAGGTCATCGCGGTGCGCGAGACCCACGGAGAGAGCCTCACCCGGGATATCGTCGCGGTTCCGCTCGACGGCTCGGCCGCCGATGCGGCCGGGGACATCCGCTCTATCGTCTCGGGCGCCCACTTCTTCGCCTATCCGCGTTTCTCGCCCGATGGGCGCCGCCTCGCCTTCGTCGCCTGGGACCACCCGCAGATGCCGTGGGACGGCACCGAGCTACGCCTCGCCGACCTCGCCGATGACGGCACCGCGCGGAATGTGCGCACGATCGCCGGGTCGGCGACCGAGTCCGTTCTCCAGCCGGAGTGGGCGGACGATGACTCCCTCCTCGTCGTTTCCGACCGCGACGGCTGGTGGAACCTCGTCGCCGTCGCCGTTGACGGTGCCCGCACGGACGTGCTCACGGACGAGGCCGAATACGGTGGCGCCCTCTGGACGCTCGGCTTGTGCTGGTTCGATCTGCAGGGCGATCGCATCCTCGCCGCGCGCACCCAGGGCGACGACAGCCTCGTGCTGATCGACCGGGCCTCTGGCACGATCGAGCCGCTCGATACCGGGCTCACGACGATCTCGCTCGGCGCCCGCAACGGCGATCGCGTGCTGCTCACGGGCGGCAGCTCCGTGCTCCCCGCCGGGCTCCGCATCCTCGACCTCGGCACCGGCGCGCTCGAGGACGTGCGGCTCGGGGTCGACGCCTTGCCGGATGCCGCCTACCTGCCGCTCGCCGAGAGCCGCACCTTCACCGCCAACCGCGACGTGCACACGTTCGTGTACCCGCCCCGCAACCCCGACTTCGAGGCGCCGGAGGGCGAGCTGCCGCCCTACATCGCCTTCGTGCACGGCGGCCCGACCTCGCGGGTCTCGGCGGCGGTCTCGCTTACGGTCGCCTACTTCACGAGCCGCGGCATCGGTGTCGTCGACGTGAACTACGGCGGATCGACCGGCTACGGGCGCGAATACCGCGAGCGGCTCCGAGGCCAGTGGGGCGTCGTCGACGTCGAGGACACCATCGCGGCGGTGCTCGGCCTTGCGGATGCAGGACTCGCCGACCGCGCCCGCCTCGCGATCCGCGGCGGCTCGGCCGGAGGCTGGACTGTGCTCTCGGCGCTCACCGGGTCGGAGGTCTTCGCTGCCGGCGCCTCGTACTACGGAGTCGCGGAGCTCTCCCAGTTCGCACTCGACACCCACGACTTCGAGTCGCGCTACCTTGATGGGCTGATCGGCGCCCTCCCGGCTGCAGCCGACCTCTACGAATCCAGGGCGCCCCTCAATAACGTGCACAGGCTCTCCACCCCGGTGCTGCTGCTGCAGGGCCTCGATGACCCGATCGTGCCGCCGTCCCAGGCGGAGCTGTTCCGCGACGCCCTCGTGGCGAAGGGCATCCCGCACGCCTATCTCGCCTTCGAGGGGGAGTCGCACGGGTTCCGCCGCGCCTCGACGATCGTCAGCGCAACCGAGGCCGAGCTCTCGTTCTACGGCCAGGTGATGCGGTTCGAGCCGGCAGACGTGCCGACGCTGCCTCTCGACTGATCGCTGTCATTATTCAGGAGTGGTGATGGGGTGGCTGGGGGTGGCTTCCATCATTCAGGAGTGGAAGGCAAACCGGCGGCCGGGGGCGCTGTCATTATTCAGCGTCTCAGGGGCGTTGCCCCTCCGTGGTGGTTGCTGAATTTCGGGTTGGGTCGCGTTGCGGGTCTGGCGCGGCGTCGTGCTCGGACGGATGATGGAGGTGCTCGCCACGGGGATGCCGGTTTTTCCTTGATGCTGAGAGCTTGTTATTCAGCGTGGCAGGAGGGGTTTTCTTACGAGAACTGTGGATTGTTGCTCCGAGCACGTGTGTCAGATTTCTGATTTTTCCTAACCTCTTCCGTGGTGGGCCCGTCAATATATGGGATGAGGAGGAAAATGATGGACGTGGTCCATGAGCGTGCTGCGGGGATGGATATCTCCAAGCGGGACGTGAAGGTCTGTGTTCGAGTGCCTGGGAAACGGCCCGGGACGTTCGAGCAGAAAGTTACTACCTGGGGTGCAACAACGTCGCAGGTGCTGGAGTTGCGGGAGCATCTCCTCGCGAACCGGGTGACAACGGTTGTGATGGAGGCGACCGGTGATTATTGGAAGCCGTTCTACTATCTGTTGGAATCGGTGCTGCCGGTGACGCTTGTCAACGCGCGGGATGTGCGTAATTTCCCGGGCCGGAAAACGGATGTCTCGGACGCGGGCTGGCTGGCCCAACTGGCCGCTCACGGACTGGTGCGGGCCTCGTTCGTGCCACCGGAACCGATCCGGGAGTTGCGGGATCTGACCCGGACCCGGGCCACGATCGTGCAGGAGCGCAGCCGGCATATCCAGCGGATCGAGAAGATCCTCGAGGACGCCGGGATCAAGCTGTCCTCGGTGGTGTCCCAGCTGAACGGGGTCTCGGCGCGCAGCATCCTCGATGCCCTGGTCGCCGGGGAACGCGACCCCGTGAAACTTGCCGCTCTGGCCAAGGGCCGGCTGCGGGCGAAGATCCCGGAACTGGTCGAAGCCCTCACCGGACGGTTTAGGGACCACCACGCGTTCATGGTGAACCTGCACCTCACCCAACTCGATCACAGTGCGACCCTGATCGATGAGATCACCGCCCGAATCGAGGTGGTGATGGAACCCTTTCGGGTCTTTCGAGAGACCCTCACCACCATTCCGGGGGTCTCTGTTCGTGTTGCGGACGTGATCATCGCCGAGACCGGCGGGAACATGCATATTTTCCCCAGCCCCGGACATCTTGCGTCCTGGGCCGGGGTCTGTCCGGGATCGAACGAGTCCGCGGGACGAGTGAAATCGACCAAAACGCGCCCCGGTAATGCGCACCTGAAGGCCGCCCTCGGGATCTCCGCCCTGGTCATCACCCGACAGAAGAACACGCACCTCGCCGTGAAATACCGACGGATCGCCGCTCGGCGCGGCAGCATCAAGGCGATCGTCGCCCTCGAGCACAGCATCCTTGTCGCCGTCTGGAAGATGGGCACCACCGGGGAAGCCTTCACCGAACTCGGACCGAACTACTACTCCAACCGCCACCCCGACCGAACAAAATCCAACGCCATCAACCAGCTCCGCACCCTCGGATACCAGGTGACCCTCACCCCCACCGCAGCCTAAAAACCGGTATTCACGTGTCAGGAGCGGTGATGGGGTAGCCACGAGATTTGTCGAGCGGATGCTGCGGATGGCACACCAAACCTCCTCTGCCGCACGATTCCAGCGCCCAACGCAACGGTGTTGCGCGCAGCATCGTGACGCCTCCGCGTGGCTCCTGAATAATGACAGAAGCAACTACAGAAGTTACTGGAGCTACTTGGCCGGCAGAGACTCAGTGACCGGCCTGCTCCTGCATAATGACAGGGTCGGGCTAGTCGGCGAACGGCGTCAGCACGAAGACCGGGATCTCCCGGTCTGTGCCGGCCTGATAGTCCGCATAGTCGGGGTACGCCGCGACGGATCGCTCCCACCAGAGGGCTTTCTCCTCGCCGGCGACCTCACGGGCGAGGTAGTCCCGCTTGACCGGGCCGTCCTGCAGCTCGACATGGGGGTGGGCGACGATATTGAAATACCAGACCGGGTGCTTCGCAGCCCCGCCCAGAGACGCGACGACCGCATACTCGCCCGTGTGCTCGACCCGCATCAGCGCGGTCTTGCGCAGCTTGCCCGACTTCGCGCCGACCGTGGTGAGGATGATCACGGGCATGCCGCGCATAGTCGTGCCCTCGGTGCCGCCCGAGCGCTCGGAGAGCTCAGCCTGGTTGCGGGCCCAATCAGACGTGCTCGGTTCGTAAACTCCGGAAAGTGGCATGTCACCCTCAACGTGTCGGACACTCCGGATTATTTCCGCGGACTCAGAGTGCCGCACGCTCCTTACAGGCCGAACTCGCGGTCGAGCCTGTCGGACCGCGCCCGGAACGAGAGGTATCCGGCGTCCAGCGGCCCGAGCAGACGCCGCAGCTCGCGTACGGCCTCCTCGTCGGTGCTGCCCATGTCGGTCGCGCACCACCGCTTGATCAGCTTGGCGCTCCCACTCGCGCGGAGTGCGGCGCCCATGGCACTGTTGAGTTCCACTCGCAGGGAGTCGATGGCGAACGTCGCAGATCGGCTGAGCAGCGGGGCGGCATACGCATCGAGTGCCTCCGTGAGGTTCCCGTTCCGCAGCGCCCGCAGCACCCGGCCGACATCCGAGGTGCCCTGCGCAGCATCCGTCAGTCGGTAGGGGTTCGATTCCAGCAGGCCCGCCGCTGCCGCACGAATGCGGTGCATTTCGATCCGGATGCTCGAGGCGGCCCCGGTTTCGCCATGCACCTCATAGGCGAGCTCCTCGGCGCTCCAGCCGCGATTGCGCGAGTCCAGCAGCGCTAAAATCTCCGCCCGCCGGAGCGTCAGAGACACCCGGCGGCCCCCCGCGAAAACCACCGCCGGATGGTCGCCCAGCAGCTCGAGCGAGATCTCGGTGCAGGGTGTGCCGGCCGGGCGCTGCTTCAGCAGTTCCTCGGCCAGCCGCACGCCGCACTGGACCATGCGCATGCTGTCGACGGTCACGGTGTCGAGCGGCCCGGATACGTTCAGGATTCCCACGATGTGCCCGGTGTGCGGGTCGCGGATAGGCGAGGCCGTGCAGGCCCAGTCATGGTGCGTTCGCACCAGGTGCTCGGCGGAGAAGAGCTGGGCGGGCCTCCCGCTCACTACGACCTCGCTGATCGCGTTGGTGCCGATCCCCGCCTCGGACCAGTCGGCGCCCTCCACGAACTCCAGCCTCTCGGCCTGGCGCAGCACAGCGGGGCTGCCCAACCGCCACAAGACCTCGCCCTCGGCGCCTGCGAGCACGAGCAGGTGCCGCCCTGAACCACCCTCGTCCGCGAGCAGCTCGCTGAGGGCCGGTACAACAGTCGCCAAGGTATGTTCGCGGCGCAGCATGACGACGTCGGCAACCTCATGCAGGTGCCGCGGTACGTGGTCATCCGGGTTGACCCCGGCCGCCAGGGCGCGCTGCCAAGACGCCCACAGCGCAGGGGCGACCTTTGCCTGGGCCACGCCCGACAAGGCAAGTTCGTGGGCTCGCCGCAGCAGCGCCGCATACTCACCGGGTGAGGAGAACCGCAGGTCAGGTACCGCGTGCAGGGAGGGCAATCCCACGGATCCCGGCTGTCCGTGCCGCATGTGCGATCTCCCTAGGTGACCCGGCCGAAGTCGGCCGCAGTGGGTGTAACGCCCTTGTAACCCCCGCGGGTTTCTACTTGAGCGTGAGATTACGCCCGGAACAGTATGGGGGAAACCCTATCCGGCGCCCGGGCAGACCTCAATCAGCGCACACAAAGGAGTGAAATTGCCTGAATCCCCCAATGTCATTGTCGACCGCTGGCTGGGCCAGCTGGATGACTCCCTGCAGAATCGGGACATCGACGCCGCCCTCGAGCTGTTCGAGGAGGAATCCTACTGGCGGGACTTCGTGTCGTTCACGTGGAACCTCAAGACCTCCGAGGGCAAGGCCGAGATCCGACGGATGCTCGAGGCCCAGCTGGACCACGTGCAACCGAGCGGCTGGGTGCGCGCCGAAGACGCGACCGGTGACTCCGAGGCCACCGAGGCCTGGGTCAATTTCGAGACTGGCCAGGCTCGCGGTTACGCGCATCTCCGGTTGCGGAACGGCCGGTGCTGGACCCTGCTCACCACCATGAAGGAGCTCAAGGGGTTCGAGGAGAAGAAGGGGGTCAACCGCGAGCAGGGGGTGGCCCACACCATCGAGAAGGGCCGCTTGTCGTGGCTCGAGAAGAAGACCGCCCAGGAGGCCTCGCTGGGCTATGACGAGCAGCCGTACTGTGTCATCGTCGGCGGTGGTCAAGGCGGCATCGGGCTGGCTGCGCGGATGCGTCGGCTGGGCGTTCCCACGATCGTGATCGAGAAGAACGCGCGCCCCGGTGACTCGTGGCGCAACCGCTACAAGTCCCTCCACCTGCACGACCCGGTCTGGTACGACCACCTGCCCTACCTGAAGTTCCCGGAGGACTGGCCCGTGTTCGCCTCCAAGGACAAGATCGGGGACTGGCTGGAGCACTACACCCGCATCATGGAGCTCAACTACTGGTCGAGCACGGAGTGCACCAAGGCCGCCTTCGATGAGCAAGCCCAGGAGTGGGTGGTCGAGGTTGTTCGCGAGGGGCAGAAGGTCACGCTGCGGCCCAAGCAGCTTGTCTTCGCCCTCGGTGTGTCCGGCTATCCGAACACCCCGGTCTTCGATGGGGCCGAAACGTTCCTCGGCCAGCAGCATCACTCATCCCAGCACGCGGGCGGCGGTGACTGGGTCGGCAAGAAGGCCGTGGTGATCGGGTCCAACAACTCGGCCCACGACATCTGCGCGGATCTGTGGGAGCACGGCGCCGAGGTCACGATGGTGCAGCGATCCTCCACGCACATCGCTCGCAGCGATGCGTTGATGGACCTGGCGCTGGGCGACCTCTACTCGGAGCGGGCGCTGGCCGGCGGGGTGACCACCGAGAAGGCCGACCTGCTCTTCGCGTCGCTGCCGTACCGCATCCTTCCCGCGGCACAGATCCCGGTCTACGCGGAGATGGCCCGGCGTGACGCCGACTTCTACGAGAAGCTCGCGGCGGTCGGGTTCGACCTGGACTTCGGTACCGACGGGTCGGGCCTGTTCCTGAAGTACCTGCGGCGGGGGTCCGGCTACTACATTGATGTGGGTGCGTCCCAGCTGCTCATCGACGGCCGGGTGAAGGTCAGATCCGGTCAGATCGTGAGCATCACGAGTCACTCCGTGACGCTCGACGACGGCACCGCACTGGAGGCGGACCTGATCGTTTACGCCACCGGCTACGGGTCAATGAACGGATGGCTGGCCGACCTGGTGTCGCCGGAGGTCGCCGACCAAGTGGGCCGGTGCTGGGGCTATGGCTCGGACACGCCGAAGGACCCGGGGCCGTGGGAGGGCGAGTTGCGCAATATGTGGAAGCCGACCAATGTGGAGAGCCTCTGGATCCACGGCGGCAACCTGCACCAAAGCCGGCACTACTCCAACTATCTGGCCATGCAGATCAAGGCCCGGATGGAGGGCTTGGACACGCCGGTGTACGAGCTCCAGGAGTCGCACTACACGCACTGACGCCAGCGGTCGAGTCTGCTGTAACAAGAGAGTCAACCAGCTGCGGGCCGCGGCACGAGAAAGGGGCCGGGCACATGTGCCCGGCCCCTCCTGTACGACTAAGACCGATTACGCCGCGTTGCTCTTGGAGTTGGACTTCGACTTCTTGTCGGCGCGCTTCTCCTTGAGGGATTTCGCAGCAACGGTCTTGCCGCTGCTCTTCTTCGGTGATTTGTCTGCCATAGGGCATCCCTCCCTCGGAAGCACGGACGGCTTCAATACCCGAACACTACGCCTTGTTGGCCGTGAATGCGCTCCGGATTCTTGAGCGCAAGGCGTTGACCGGCCCTGAGCCCGCCGGGATAGTGTCGGCGGCATGGCGAATCTAGTGGAAAATCTGGCCGAGAAGATGAGCTCGCTCGGGATCAAGGCGAGCTACGGCGATCCGGTGATGATCGGCGGTGTCGAGGTCGTCCCGGTGGCCTGGGTGCAGTACGGCTTCGGCGGCGGCAGCGACGATAAGGACAACGCGGGCGGCGGCGGGGGCGGCATGAGCATCCCGCTCGGCATCTACCTGAAGGGGCCGGATGGACCGACCTTTCGGCCCAACATCATCAGCCTGCTGGTCGTGCTGATTCCGGTGCTCTGGGTCGGCAGTCACGCCTTCGCGCGCATCCTCAAGGTCATCAAGAAATAGCCCGATCGATACGCTGGGGCAATGACACTCCCGGTAGCCTGGAACCTCGCGGGACGAACCGCGCTCGTGAGCGGAGCGGGCAGCCCCAGTGGGATCGGCTTCGCCTCCGCCCGGGCGATCGGCTCGCTCGGCGCCCGCGTCGTGATCACCGCGACGACGGTGAGAGTGCACGATCGGGCCGAGGAGCTTCGGACCCTGGGGATCGACGCGACCGGGTTCGTCGCGCGGCTCGACTCCGAGACCCACGCCGCCGCGCTCGCCGAACGCCTCGCCGCGGCATCCATCGTTCCGGAGATCCTGGTGAACAACGCCGGCATGGTGAGTGTTGGCGATGAGGGGATGCCGTCGGGCGACGCCACGATGCCCGTCGCCGACTGGGAGCGCGGCGTCGCCGTCAACCTCACGAGCGCGTTCCTGCTGACCCGCGAGCTCATTGCGGGCATGCGGGCCGCGGGCTGGGGGCGCGTCGTCAACGTCTCGAGCGTCACCGGTGCCGTCATGGCCGCTCGCGCGGACGTCGCCTACGCGGCGGCGAAGGCGGGCATGGTCGGCCTCACCCGCGCGCTCGCGGTCGACGAGGCGGCGGCGGGGATCACTGTGAACGCAGTCGCGCCGGGCTGGATCGCCACGGGCTCGCAGCTTGCGAGCGAGGCGGCAGAGGGACTGCGCGTGCCGATCGGGCGCAGCGGCACGGCCGAGGAGGTGGCGGCGGCGATCGCGTGGCTCGTGACTCCGGGCGCCTCGTACGTGACCGGGCAGGTGATCGTTGTCGACGGCGGCAACAGTGTCGCCGAGGAGCGCTCCTAGCCGACGCTACCGCTTCTCCAGGAGCTCGGTCAGCCCGTCGAAGAGTTGCCGTGCCGATCGGGTCCAGTTCCAGCGTGCCGCCTGGTCGACGCTTTCGGCTGAGAGTTCCGACCACCGCTCCTCGCTCTCGAGGGTGCGCACGGCCGTGACGAAGCCGCCCCGGTCGCGCGGGTCGAAATAGGTCCCGGCCTCCCCAGCGACCTCGCGGAAGATGTCGATGTCGCTCACGATCACCGGGGTCCCGAGCGCCAGCGCCTCGACCAGCGGAATGCCGAACCCCTCGTCGAAGGATGCCGTGACGAGCGCGGTCGCGTTGGTGAGCAGGGAGACGTACTCGTCGTCGGAGACCCCCTCGTGGAAGATCAGGGCGGTGCCGCTGACGCCCAGCTCCTCGAGCCGGTCGCGTACCTCCGGGGCGATCGGACTCAGCAGGTGCAGCCGGTAACCGGGTAGCTCGTCCATCGCCCGCACGAGCAGCTCGACGTTCTTGTACGGCATGAACGAGCCCATGTAGACAAGGTTGGGGGTGCGCTGCGCGTGCGGGATCGGCTCGAAACCGGGCCCGGGAACGAGCGAGCTCGCGTTGGGGGCCAGGATGAGCGGGCGCCGCGTCAGGGCATGTTTCAACACGAGGGCGCGGGTCGTCTCGGAGACGACGGCGACTGCATCAGCCCGGTTGAGGAGCACCTTCTGCGGCCACCACATCAGGTGGTAGGTGCGCCAGAGCAGCCGCAGCCACAGCGGCAGGTCCGGCGGGGGAGTGCGGTGGCGATAGTAAATGAGGTCATGCACCGTCAGCACCAGCGGGAAGTTGCGCCCGATCGAACTCATCGTCTGCATCGGCGAGACGACGACGTCGGGATGCAGACGATTGAGGTATCTCGCCATCGCGACCTCGCGCAGGTCGGCCGCCGCCGGAACCTTGACCCACGGCACATCCGGCAGCTGGGTGAGCTGCCTCTCGTCGTTGATCAGCATCGTGACGGCGGTCAGCTTTGCGAGCGCGGTGACGACCCCTACCGAGTAGCGACTCACGCCATCGTGGGTTGTCCAGCGTACGTATCTGCAATCGAAAAAGACGTTCATCCAGCATGAAGCGTATCGGGCGTTCGCGAGAAACCGCTCAGCGGGGCGCGGTCCGCGCATCGCCGCGGCCCATTTGTCGGGGCTAGCGTGGAGCCATGACCTCATCCTCTCGCGCCACCGTCGTTCCGTCGACGATTTCTCATTCGAGGCGTGTCGTTCTGGCGGTCGCCATCGATGTCGCGCTGGTGGTCGCATTCGTGCTGATCGGGCGGAGCAGCCACTCCGAGGGCATCACGCCGGCGGGTGTGCTCGGCACCGCCTGGCCGTTCCTGGTCGGTCTCGCTGCGGGCTGGGCGCTGGCCCGCGCGTGGCGCCGACCGTTCGCCGTTGCGCCGGGCCTGACGGTCTGGGCCACGACGGTCATCGTCGGCCTGCTGCTGCGAGCGACGGCGGGAGACGGGGTTCAGTCGGGCTTCGTCGCCGTCACGGCCCTGGTTCTCGCGGCATTCCTGCTCGGCTGGCGCGGAGCAGTCAGCCTGCGGTCTTCGCGACTCCGGCGGTGAACGAGCGCACTCGCTCGAGTAGCCCCTCGGCCCGCGCCTCAACTACGGCGGCGGGGTCGGGCTGCACGGCCGACGGCGGCGGCACGATCCGGATGATGAGCGAGCAGGCGAGGTCGGCGCAGATATAGGTGCCGATCGTGCTGCCGTCGCGGCCAGCCTGGCCGGCGAGGGGCGCCGTGTACAGCCGCACCTGGTCGGACGGCTGCGCGGTGCGGCACAGCGAGCACATCGCCGAGATGCCCGGCGACATCCGCCCGCTCGACGCGCGCAGCACGATTCCGACGGGGCGGTCGCCGACCCAGTGCACGAGGTAGCCGCGGAGCGGGGCCCGGGGGTCGCGCCATCCCAGATACTCCCGCTGCTCCCACATCACCTCGTGCAGGCCGGGAAGCGGCATCCGCTCGACCTCCCCGCGGGACGCATTGACGATGCACTCGCGGATATCGTCTGCGCTGAGCGGCTTCACTACTCTCCCCTCGACGGACGGACGCGTTAGAGCCTATCCGCCGCTTCGTGAGATTCTGGAGTCTCGGCGACGAATCGGGAGCACACCATGTTCGATACCACAAAGGCCTACGGCACTTTCTCCGTCGACGACCTCGCGACGGCGCGCCGCTTCTATGGCGAGACTCTCGGGCTCGACGTGTCCGACGGCTCGACCGGGTTCCTCGAGATCCGCCTTGCCAGCGGCGCAGCCGTTTTCGCCTATGCGAAGGCCAACCACACCCCAGCGTCGTTCACGATCCTGAATTTCCCTGTGGCCGACGTCGACGCGGCGGTCGACGAGCTCGCCGCGCTCGGCGTCGCGACCAAGATCTACTCCGACGACGAGATCCGCACTGATGCCAAGGGCATCATGCGCGGCCACGGTCCCGACATCGCGTGGTTCAAGGACCCGGCAGGCAACGTCATCGCCGTGCACAGCGAGTGACCGGGGTTGTGATCGATCCCGTGCTCATCGACCGGCTGCGGGGCGACCTCTCGGCCGCCCGGTTCGGCGACGAGGCCCTCACGGCCCTGTGGGGAACGGATGCCGCGGCGGCGCTCCGCCGCGGGCAGCGCGTTCCGGCCCTCCGTGCCCTCCGCGCCGCCGACCCGCTGAGCGTACTGGCGCAATTCCTCATGCTGGGCGTTGCCGTGCCGAGGCACGAGCTCGCCGCCGCCCTCCCGTCGCTCGGCG
Source organism: Marisediminicola antarctica (assembly GCF_009930795.1). Classification (GTDB taxonomy): domain Bacteria; phylum Actinomycetota; class Actinomycetes; order Actinomycetales; family Microbacteriaceae; genus Marisediminicola; species Marisediminicola antarctica. The sequence goes on along the minus strand of NZ_CP017146.1, from coordinate 3,011,704 downwards.
TCGATGGGGCGATCGCTCTCGGACTGGCGGAGGCTGAGGCGCACCTGGTCGTGCCCCTGCTGGAGCTGCGCCAGCACAGCTTTGTCGACAGCCACGGCGTGGGTGCCTGGTGGATCGTCTCCGACCTCGGCGAGACCGCGACCGGCGGCCCGCTGCGCGAGGATCACGTGCTTGGGGTGGGCGGCGCCTCGTCGACCCTCAGCGCGCTGATGATCCCGCTCCCGGTAGACACCGCACTCGACCTCGGCACCGGCTGCGGCATCCAGGCCCTGCACGCATCCCGGCACGCCCGACGGGTCGTCGCGACCGACATCTCTGAGCGCGCACTCGACCTCGCGCGTCTCAATGCCGCGCTCAACGGCGTCACCAACATCGAGTTCCGGCTCGGCAGCCTGTTCGAGCCCGTCGCGGGCGAGCGGTTCGACCACATCGTGTCTAACCCGCCGTTTGTGATCACCCCGCGCTTGGGCGACGTGCCCGTGTACGAGTATCGCGACGGAGGCATGGTCGGCGACGAGCTCGTCGAGGCGGTCATCCGTGGCGCAGCCGGACACCTCACGGTCGGCGGAGTCGCGCAGCTCCTGGGCAACTGGGAGTACCGGGGCAACACCAGCGCGTTCGAGCGCATCACGGGGTGGCTCGACGCGCCCCCTGAAGCCGAACCGCTCGACGCCTGGATCATCGAACGGGAGGTGCAGGATGCCGCGCTGTATGCGGAGACCTGGATTCGCGACGGGGGCACGACCCCCGGTCGCAAGTTCGACGATCTCCTCGACGTCTGGCTCGACGACTTCGCCACCCGTGATGTGCGTTCGGTCGGCTTCGGATACGTGACGCTGCGCCGCCCGGCATCCGCACCCACCCTCCACCGGCTCGAAAGGCTCTCCGGCCCACTCGGGCACAATCCGACGGGTCTCGGCGCGCACCTCGCCGACTGCCTCGCGGCGCACGACTGGCAGTCGACCCTCACCAGCGACGACTTCGGCCGCGCCCGGCTGATCGTCGCCGGCGACGTCACCGAGGAAAGGCACTACTGGCCGGGAGCAGTGGACCCGACCGTGATGACCCTGCGCCAGGGCGGGGGGTTCGGCCGTTCGGTGCCGCTCGGCACTGCGCTCGCCGCGTTCGTGGGCGCATGCGACGGCGACCTGAGCGTTGCGGCGATCGTCGCGGCGCTTGCCGATCTGCTCGACGCCGACGAGCGGGCGCTGCGCGCCGAACTCGACCCACGCATCCGGGACCTCGCTGCGACCGGGTTTCTCGCGCCGTAGTCGCGTCAGTTCAGCGCGGTGACGTCATGGCAGCAGGATGCCCCTCGCCGTCACTCCTTGTCGGCCTGCTCCGCGCGCTTGCGCTCTGCTGCCTCCGTCGGATCCTCATGCCCGGAGGCGCCCTCGCCGATCGCGTCGATTGACCGAATCGCGTCGCGCAACTCGGCATCCGCGTCGCTCGTGCCGTCAGTTCTTGTCATGCCTCCACCGTACGCGTCGCAGATTGCCTTGCCCAGCGCCAGCGCGACCGCAACGCGACACGGCACTGCGGAGCAGCGGCTAAACTGGACACCGGCACCGACCACCAGTCGAACAACAGAGGACACCAATGAACATCGTCGCCTTCGTGATCGGATTCACTCTTTTCGTCGGCGGCATCGTGCTGATGGGCTACTCCTGGGACGGCACGACCTTCAACTGGATCATGTTCACCGGCGGTCTCGCAACCATCTCCCTCGGCGTCGCGATTCCGTACCACTTGCTCAAGCGCGTCGACGGCTGATCGGCGGCGCCGCTTCTGGCGGCGTGTGCTGCGGATGCCGTGCGCGGTGACGACTGGCCCGTGCGACGCCGACTACTGGCGGGGACGTCCGCGCGGGCGACTCGATCACGTCCTCTCTCGGGGCGGGCTCCCCGACCACCGTCGACAACCTCGCCGACAACGGCGCCTGAACAGCGCAAAAGCAGCTCGTTAACGACGAAAGACCCGCCCCACGAGGGAACGGGTCTTTCGTGTTACATCGCAGCTAGGCCGCGAGTGTGAGATTTAGAGAGCGCGGATGTTCTCAGCCTGAAGACCCTTGGGGCCCTGGGCGACATCGAACTCGACCTTCTGGTTCTCGTCGAGCGACTTGTAGCCGTTGCCCGCGATGGCGGAGAAGTGCGCGAACACGTCGGCGCTTCCGTCGTCGGGAGAGATGAAGCCGAAGCCCTTTTCAGCGTTGAACCATTTCACAGTACCTGTAGTCATTGCAAGCTCCTCCTGGAGTGCTTTGCGGGACCCGAACGTCGGGGCCTCGCGCCGAGGAGCCCGCATCCGCTCTCTCTGTGAGACGCTCCGAAAAGCGTTGCGACGTGCGATGCACTTCAACTTCAAAACCAACACTAACCGCTAAGTCGCCAAACCCTTGCATCGGCCCAAAGGATTGACACACGGGGTGTCTGCTCGCTATGAGCCAAAGTCGCTATTAACCTCACTAAATGAGCGACGACAGGTATAGCAACGACGTGCTGGCGGGCTACGCGAAGCGCACGCCCCGACAGGCCGCTCGCGCGGTCGAGGCCGTGCGCGACCTCGTCATCGAGGAGAGCGCCACGGGATTCTGCGGCGCCGTCCTCCGGATCGAGGGGCGCCTCGTGCACCTCGAGGACTACCGTGGCGCCGTGCGGGTATTCCCGCTCGGCCCGGGATTCCTGCTCGAGGGCGAACCGGTGCAGCTGACGTTGCCGAGCCGTGCACCGACCGGAACCGCGCGCTCGGCATCCGGCTCATTCGCGGTCGCCGACGTCACGGCCAGGGTGGCCCGAGCAAGCCGCATTTTTGTGGAGGGCCGGCACGATGCCGAACTCGTCGAGAAGGTGTGGGGGCACGACCTCCGTGTCGAGGGTGTCGTCGTGGAGTACCTCGAGGGCGTCGACGACCTCGAGGCCATCGTCGCGAGCTTCTCGCCGCGTGCCGACCGCCGCATCGGCGTGCTCGTCGACCACCTCGTTCCCGGCTCGAAGGAGAGCAGAATCGCGGATGCCGTGGCGCGCGGCCCTCACGGATCCCACGTGCTCGTCGTCGGGCATCCGTTCGTGGACATCTGGCAGGCGGTGAAACCGGCCAGGGTCGGCCTCGCCGCGTGGCCGGAGATTGCCCGGTCAGTCGAGTGGAAGCACGGTATCTGCGAGGCCCTCGGATGGCCACACGAGGAACAGGCGGACATCGCCCGTGCTTGGCAGCGGATCCTGGGAAGAGTCTCGACCTTCGCCGACCTCGAACCGGTTCTGCTCGGTCGGGTCGAACAACTCATCGACTTCGTCACCGACGACGCGACCGACGGCTGAGGCCGCCGCTGGCCGCCGCGGGTCAGGTGCGTTCGTGCTCGTCGCGCACCTTGCGGTTGCCGAGGCCGTGGAACGAATTGTCGACGGGGCGCATGCCGAGCACGATCTTCCCTCTGGCGTGACGCTGCTCGAGATCCTCGAAGGCTTCGTGCACCCGGTCCAACGGATAGAACCCGGAGATCAGCACGTTGAGGGTGCGATCGGCAGCGAGACCGGCGAGCTTCGCGAGCACCCGCGTGTGGGCCTCGGACTGCTCGGCGGTGGGCTTCAGCGCCTGCACCTCGATGTCCCTGCGATTCTCGCTCGAACGGAACCGGGCCGGGGCCACCTCGAGCTCCTGGGCGACCGCGGGATTGTCCTTGCCGAAGTTGTCGAGGTAGGCGGTGACGTTGCCGCGGGCGATCTCGCGGATCCGGTCGGCCAGCCCATCTCCATAGACGACCGGCTTGACCCCGATCTGTCGGAGGTAGTCGAAGTTGCGCTCGCCGCAGGTGCCGATGACCTTCGCGCCCCTCGCCATTGCGAGATGCGCCTCCATGCTGCCGACCCCGCCAGCGGCGGCCGAGATCACGACGATGTCGCCGGGAGCCACCCGCACCGCCTCGACGGCGTCGTTCGCGGCGAGCCCCGCGAGGAACAGGCTTCCCGCAACCTCCCAGGAGAGGCTCGCCGGCTTCGCGACGAGGCTCGACTGCGGAACGACGATGTAGTTCGCGTGCGATGCCATCACGGCGTGACCGAGCACCTCGGAGCCCTTCGCGAATGACGTGACCCCCTCGCCGATCGCGGTGACGATGCCGGAGAAGTCGGTTCCCTGATGCTGGGGGAAGGCGACGGGCACATCGTCGGCGAACAGCCCCTGCCGCACGTAGGCCTCGATGTGGTTGATCCCGGCGGCGAGTACCTCGACGACAACCTCGCCTGGCCCCGGTGCCGGCGGCGGAGATTCGACCAGTTCGAGAACGTCGACGCCTCCGTGGCTGCTGAACGTGACTGCTTTGGACGCGCGCTTAGTCGGACTCATGCTCCATCTTGTCGCGGGGCACCGCGGCGGGGCGGCAACCACGGCAAACGCCCAGCCGACTCCCGGCGTGCTTGACTTGGGGAATGTCGACAAGCGCGAGCGCCATCGGAATCGGCGCACAGGTATTCGTCCGCGACGCATCCGAGACGGAGCGGTCGCCGTGGCCGTCCGAACCCAGCGGAATCGTCTTTCGATCGGGGGGTTCCGCGCTCGCCGGCGTCTGGGGCGCCGCCGGAGGCGGGCAGTGGTGGTGGATCGAGTTCGACGAGCCTCAACTCCGCTCCGACGGCGAGGGACCGTTCACCACCGCGCAGGTGCTCGACAAGTTCCTCGAGTTGGCGCCGCCCGTGTGGTACCCGGACGGCGACGATTCCTGACCCCCAGCACGCCACCAGCCTGCCCTGCGATCGTTGTCCACCACTTTGTGAAAGAGAGCATGACATGGGATTCCTCGACCGCATCCTCGGCCGCGAGCTGCCGGAACCGGAGCGACGCACGCCCCCGCGGGGCGCCCCTCAGCGCACCGACGACGAGATCGCCGTGGAACGCTACGAGTATCTCCTTCGCACCGCCCCGCCCGAGACGATCGAACAGGTCCACACCGAGGCCTTCGGAAGACTGACCAACGAGCAGCGTGACCTGCTCTTCTCGCGGCTGAACGAGAACCCCAACCCCAGCGAGCGCCCAGCGGATGCCGCACCGGCCACGCTCGCGAAGGCGGCGACGCGCACCGAGATGCAGCAGCCGGGTACCCTGACCCGCACCTTCGGCGGTGCGGGTGAGGGAGGGATGAGCTTCGGCGGCATGGTCGGCAGCTCCCTGCTCGGCACCGTTGCCGGATACGTCATCGGCTCGGCGCTCGTGAGCGCGTTCCTGCCGATGGATGTCGGAGGCGAGGCCACCGCCGCGGAGTCCGGTGACGCCGGCGGCGATACCGGTGGCGACTTCGGCGGCGACGACGGCGGTTTCGGCGACGGCGGCGGGTTCGGCGACTTCGGCTTCTAATACCACTGGTCGTTCGGCGGGTTAACCCATTACAGCTCGAGCACCGAGTGAGGCAGGGTGGGGGAATGGCTACTACTCTCCAACGTCCCACGTCCGGCCGGGTCCTGGCCGGCGTCTGTGCTGCACTCGCGAAAGCGTTCGGCTGGAACGTCACCACCGTGCGCATCCTCTGGATCGTGCTGAGCCTGTTTCCGGGCCCCATGTGGGTGGTCTACGCGCTGCTCTGGATCATCATTCCCGCCGAGGGAAGCCCGCGCCGATAGGGTCGTTATGTGCCTCTAATCATTCGCGACCTGCTCACCGACGACCTTCCCCGAGTGGCGGAGTTTAACAATGCGGCGGTGCCGGCCGTGCCGTTCACGACGGCGGATGAGCTCGCAGCGCTGATCGCCCTGAGCGACCACTCGTTCGGTGTCGTCGACGACCAGACCCAGCAACTGCACGGATTCCTGATCGGATTCGACCCCGGCAGCGACTACGCAAGCGAGAACTACCGCTTCTTTGAGCAGCGCGGCGGAGACTCGTTCTACGTCGATCGCATCGTGGTCGATGAGGACCGCCGCGGCCAGCGACTCGGCCGGCTGCTCTATGACCACGCCTTCTGGCTCGCGCGCGCCGCGGGCCGTTCCGAGGTCACCTGCGAGGTCAATGTCGAACCGCCGAACCCCCGGTCCCTCGCGTTCCACACGAGAATCGGCTTCGCTGAGATCGGTCGACAGGCCACCAAGGGCGGCAGCGTTCAGGTGGCCCTTCTCGCCGCCCCGGCGCGCTCGCGGGTGGTCGAGTGGGCCGACCCTACAATCGGCACGCGCGCGGCGCAATCGATGAGCGGGCTCGAGTACATCCGGGCCATGATCGATGGCACTGTGCCGCCCCCGCCGATGGCCGCGCTCATGCGCATGGCGCCCGTCGCCGCAGGTGCGGGCACGACGACCTTCGAGTGCCTGCCCGACGAGTCGCACTACAACCCGATCGGCACCGTGCACGGCGGGCTCGTCTGCACGCTGCTCGATTCGGCGATCGGATGCGCGGTGCAGACCACGCTCCCTGCCGACCAGGGTTACACCTCGATTGAGATCAAGGTGAGCTACCTGCGTCCGGTTCGCGCCGACACCGGGCGTCTTACCGCCGTGGGCACGGTCACCAAACCCGGGCGCCGCGTCGCGTTCGCCGAAGGGACCGTCGTGGATGCACAGGGAAAGCTCATTGCGACGGCAAGCAGCACCTGCCTGGTCATCCCGATCGCCTGACCTGCTGCATCTCGTGGCAGAGTTTTGCGGCGTGCCAGTTTAGATTTGGTGCATGGTTCACCCCCGCCACGCAGCCGTCCAGCTTGAGCGCAGACAGGATGCCCTCGAGAACGAGCTCGACGCCGTACACGCGCGGGTGCTGGCCGCTGGCGGCAGCATCGCCACAGCGATCGACCTCGCCGTCGAACTCGGGTCGTCTGCGCCGCTTCCCGGAGTCGGAGAGACCGCGGCGTTGTGGTCGACCCTCGCGACGATCGCGGCCGCCGATGTGTCGGTCGCGCGCGTCGTCGAGCCGCACCTCGACGCCCTCGCGATCCTCGGACAGTTGCCGGTCGCCGCCGACCTCGGCGCCGTCGGTGCGCACGGGGGCAGCGCATGGGGCGTGTTCGCGGCCGAGGGAGCCGGTCTGCGGGTCACCGCGACGGGCCGTGGCGGGTCGTGGGTGCTCGACGGGGTCAAACCGTGGTGTTCGCTCGCGGGGCGGCTGTCGCACGCGCTCGTCACCGCCCACACCCCGGGCGGCCGGCGGCTGTTCGCAATCGACCTCGGGAACGATGGGGTGCGGCTGAGGCACGGCGAGTGGTCCGCCCGAGGTCTGCCGGGCGTCGAGAGCGGACCGATCGAATTGGACTCGGTCCCCGCAGTGCCGATCGGGGACGACGGGTGGTATCTCTCCCGACCGGGCTTCGCGTGGGGAGGGATCGGCGTCGCGGCCGTCTGGTGGGGAGCCTCGATCGGAATCGCCCGTGCCCTCGACGAGGGCGTGCGCGCTCGGGATCCCGACCAGATCGCGCTCATGCACCTCGGAGCGACAGACGTGCAGGTCGAGATCGGTCGCATCGCGCTGTCTGCCGCGGCCGCGATTGTCGATCAGGGCCAACCGGACCGCGGCGAGACGCGGATTCTCGCCGGGCGCACCCGCTCGATGGTCGCCCGTTCGGCGGAGGAGATCATCCGACGGTGCGCGCATGCGATGGGGCCAGCACCGCTCGCCCTCGACGCCCGTCACGCCGGCCGCGTCGCCGACCTGGAGTTGTACCTTCGTCAGGACCACGCCGAGCGGGACGAGGCAGAACTCGGCCGCGCGCTGCTCACGAGAAAGGCACGACCATGGTGAAATTCGATCATCGTCAGAAGGGAACACCTGAGGACGAGTGGCTGACAGCCCCCAGATGGCAGGAGGTGCCAGCGCTCACCCTGTCGGACTTCCGGAGACTCGTCGTCGTATCGGCACATCCCGACGATGAGTCGCTCGGTGCGGGCGGCCTGATGGCGCACGCGACGCATCTCGGTGTACCGGTGCACCTCGTCGTCGCGACCAACGGTGAGGCGTCACACCCCGCGTCGCCGACAACCTCGCCCGAGGAGATCGTCCTCCTGCGGCGCAGCGAGGTGCTCAAGGCGGTGCAGATGGTCGCCCCGCTCGCCACGGTCGACTTTCTCGACCTCCCCGACGGTGCGCTGGCAGAGCACGCGAGCGAGCTGACCGCCCACCTGGAGTCGCTCCAGTTCTCCGAGGGGACCCTCGTCGTCGCACCATGGCGCCAGGACCGGCACGGCGACCACGAGGCCGCCGGGGCTGTAGCGGCGCGAGTCGCGCGCGCTCGAGGCGCCCAACTGCTCGAGTACCCGGTCTGGATGTGGCACTGGGCACAGCCGGGCGACGACGACGTGCCGTGGAGCCGCTTCGTCACGCTCGCGCTCGAGCGTGACGAACGCAGCGCCAAGGACATGGCGATCTCCGCCCACGAGAGCCAGAACGCGCCGCTCTCCGACGCGGCGGGAGACGAACGGCTGCTGAGCGAGCAATTCCACGAGTACTTCAGCCGACCGTTCGAGGTCTTCATCACACCCGTCGGGAGCCGCACACTCACGCGGGAGTTCTTCGACAGCTTCTACTCCGGCAGCGAGGACCCCTGGGGATTCGAGACTCGCTGGTACGAGATCCGCAAGCGCGCGCTCACCGTCGCATCCTTGCCCCGACCGTTGTTCGCGTCGGCCCTCGAGGTCGGATGCTCGATCGGCGTGCTCACCGCCGAACTCGCCGGACGCTGCGCCGAGATCATCGCGACCGACATCGCCGAGCAGCCGCTCAGCCTCGCCCGCAAGCGGCTCATCGAGCAGGCGCATGTCACGGTGGTGCGGGCCGATACCCCGCTCGAATGGCCCGAGGGCACCTTCGACCTTGTGGTGCTCTCCGAGGTCGCCTACTACTGGAGCCCCGAAGACCTGCAGCTCGTGCTCGAACATATCGAGGCGTCGCTCACTGACGACGGGGTGCTTGTCGCCTGCCACTGGCGGCATCCGGTGGAGGGCTACCCGGAGACGGGCGATGAGGTGCACGCGGCCCTTCGGGCGCATCCGGCCTTCGAGGTGCTCTCCGAACACCGCGAAGAGGACTTCCTTCTCGATGTGCTCGTTCGCCCTCCCGCGCGCTCCGTGGCACGGGAGACCGGGTTGCTCGGCCACGACGCGTGAACCCGGAGGAGCCCCTCGACGAGTTCGCCGTCGTGGTCCCGGTGAACAACGAGGACCAGCATCTTTCCGCCTGCCTCGCCGCGGTTGACACGGCGGTGGGGCGATTGAGGCACCCGCTGCTGAGACTGCGAGTAGTTGTGGTGCTCGACGCCTGCACGGACGGGTCTGCGGCAATCGCCACCCGCTGGCCGGGGGTGGAGGCGCTCGAGGTCGATTTTCGCAACGTCGGCGCCGCGCGTGAACACGGGGTCAGACACGTGATCGACGAGGCGCAGGCCCCGGCCTCCCGGCTCTGGCTCGCGAATACAGACGCAGACTCGACGGTGCCGGAGGAGTGGATCTCACATCACCTCGAGGCTGCCAGGGCGGGCGCGGTGGTCATGCTCGGCGCGATCCGGCCCGATCCGCGCGACCTCTCGCCGTCGAAGTACAGCGATTGGCAGCGACGTCACGCCGCGGCGCCGGAGACCACGCGGGTGCACGGCGCCAACCTCGGGGTGCGGGCGGATGCCTACCTCGAGGCGGGCGGATTCCCGCCCTACCCGGAGCACGAGGACGTGGCGCTCGTCGAGAACCTCCGCCGGCTGGGTGCCGCGATCCTGTCGAACACCGAGTGCTGGGTGCAGACGTCGGCTCGTACCACGGGGCGCACGCCCGGCGGATATGCGGCCCACGTGCGTGCCTTCTACTGACGGGTGCGGTCAGCCGGTGCCGAGCACGATCGCGCCGTTCGGACGCCACGTGATCTCGCGGACGACCGGATTTCGATCGTCACCGCCGACCAGCTCGGTGGATGTGACGGCGAGCCCGTTCTGGGCGAAGTCGCTCACAGCGGAGCAGGTACTCGAGCTCGACAGGTCGGGGAGCACCGCGACGAGGCAGATGTCGCCGGGATGGGCGAGCACGGCGTAGAGCCCGAATGCGCCGGTTCGCACCTCGGGGGTCAGCCTGCGCACGTTGCGCAGGTCGTACGCCGTCGGCAGTTGCACCGGGTAGACGTCGTTGATCGTCTGCGCGCGGATGAAGACCTGCAGGGCGGGTGCCGAGCTGGCGTCCACCTCGCCCCAGCGGGCGAGAGGGTCGGTGATGGCCTGCTGTGCGAGCGAATCGAGTCGTCCTGAAACTTGCTCCAGCCGCGTCGCCAGGACGACGTTCACGGCCAGTAGCGCCGCCAGCCCGACGGCGAGGGCCGCGGTGAGCCGACGGCGCCATCTGGGCGGCGCGGGTGGCGTCGCGCGGGCCGGCGCCGCGAGTGGCGTCGCCGGGGCATCGGATCGCGCCTCACCGCTCCCGCCCGCGTGATGGATGCCCGCCACGTCGCCCGCGGGAAAGTCCGCGACGAACCTCGCGACGGCCGCGTCGAGGGCACGCGCTTCCTCTGCCAGGTGGGCGTCGAGCTCGCGCAAGCGGTGCTCGTCGGCCGTCAGGTTGATCTTGGTACCGGTGATCAGGTCCCGCTGCTCGAGCGTCGGCGCCATCTCGCCCTCGCGCGAGAACGCCTGCCGCTGGAGGCCGTCGCGCTCGAGCATCGGATCGGGCACGCCGCGCGGCGACGTCTCGCGCGGGTGAAGCCGCCACCAGAGCGCGTCGAGCACGTCGTGACGGCCGCCGTACACCTCCCGCAACCGGGCTAGGCGCGCCGGATCCTGCTCGACGAGAAAGAGCACGCGCAGTGCTTCGTCGCGGGGAGTGCGGTAGTAGACCGAGAACATCACAACACCGCGAACGGGCCGAACCTGAACGGGAGATCGCTCATGGCCCCATGCTAGGCATCCGGTGCCGCGGTGACTACGGGGTCGGTCGCAGGATCGACGCGGCCGCCTCAGGCGGCGGCGGCGCGCGCGCGGGCGAGTCGCCTCCGGTCGCGGATGCCCTTCACGAGCAGCCCGACGCCGGTGCCGATGGTCCATGCGTTCAGCGGGTAGACGGCGACCCGTTCGACCACGCCGATGCCGACCCCGAGGTCGTTGCCGGCCAGCAGGAGCAGGCTGGCAGCGATCCCGATCACGCCGATGGCGACGACGGCGATGCCATAGCCCCGCCACTCCCGGTCGCCGAGCACGAGAAGCCCGAGCAGCAGGATGCCGATGTTCCCCGCCCCGATCGACAGGAAGGCCGCGAACACATGGAAGCCGTTCAGCCCGGCCTCGTACAGGCCCAGGCTCTGGTGGAAGATGCCGACCAGGAAGGTTCCGACTCCCGAGAGTACGAGCAGAGTGCCGACGAGCACGCGCATCCAACGCGCGGGGAGCATCAGGCGCACAACGAGAATGCTGCCGATGGTGAAGACCGTGCCCTGAACGAGGAAGCCCGCGTTCATCAGCGGATGCAGCGGCGAGCACAGTCGCATCCCGTCGATCACAGCGCAGTCGGCGAAGCCGAGGTCGGAGATGTAGTTCGCCGCCCAGTCGTACGGCGGATCCACCCAGGCCATCGCCGTGATGAACTCGAAGGCCAGGTAGACGAATCCGAACAGGAGCACGATGCCCGCGATGCGTTGTCTGCGGGCGGGGCTCATCGTCCAAGCGTAGGGCGCAGAAACAGCCGCGGCGCCCACCCCGGTGAGGGTTGGCGCCGCGGCCGCCGCACGTGCGGGTTACGCCTGAAGCGCGACCTGAGCGTCGATGGAGATTGACACCGTGTCGCCGAGTGTAAGTCCACCGGCCTCGACGGCCGCGTTCCAGCTCACGCCGAAGTCGTGGCGGTTGATCTTGGTCGCGAACGACGCGCCGGCGACGGTCTGACCGTAGCCGTTGACGATGATTCCGCCGAACTCGCCGGAGAACGTGACGGGCTTGGTCACGCCGCGCATCGTCAGGTCGCCGTCGATGTGCAGCACATCGCCGTCTTGGCGCACCGCGTTCGAGACGAACTCGATGGTGGGGTGTTCGCCGATCGCGAAGAAGTCACCGGTACGGAGGTGATTGTCGCGGTCTTTCTGGCGCGTGTTCACCGAGGCGACGTCGATCGAGGCGGTGAGCTTGGTATCGAGCGGGTTCTCGCCGGTCTCAACCGTGACGTCGAACGTTTCGAACGATCCCTTCACTTTGGAGATCGCGAGATGGCGCACCGAGAAGGTGATCTCGGAGTGGGTAGGGTCGATCTTCCAGGTTCCGGCGACGTATCCGGGAATGGTGTCTGCGCTGAGCGTGGTCATGGTTGACGTCCTTTGGTCGAGCTGACAGGGATGAGCCGGGGCTCAGATGTATGCAAGCGCATTGATCAGCGAGTTATTCCCGATCCGGTATTTCGATCGGGAATCACCCAAGTGGTCAGGTTTCGCGGGATTTTGGCGACTGCTCGTGGGTCCGAGCCGGGTTGTATTCGGCCAGATGCCCGAGCACGGCGTCGATGCGGGACTGAGTCTCCTCCGAGAGGGTCACCCCGGCTGCCTTCGCGTTCGCGGTCACCTGCTCGGGGCGGGACGCTCCGATGATTGCCGATGCCACGTTTGAGTTGCGCAGCACCCAGGCGATGGCGAGCTGCGCCAGGTCGAGGTCGAGCTCCTTGGCTATGGGATTCAGTTCCTGCACTGACGCGAGCACCTCGGGCGTCATGAACCGCTCGATCATTTTGGCGCCGCCCTTCTCATCGGTGGCACGGCTGCCCTTCGGCAGGGCGGATCCGGGCTTGTACTTGCCGGTGAGCACGCCCTGGGCGATCGGCGACCAGACGATCTGGCTGATGCCGAGTTCGCGTGAGACCGGCTCGACCTCGGCCTCGATGACCCGCCACAGCATCGAGTACTGCGGCTGGTTCGAGATGAGCTGGATGTTCAGGTCCGTGGCGAGCGCGTGGCCGGCGCGAAGCTGGTCGGCCGTCCACTCGGATACTCCGATATAGAGCGCCTTCCCCTGGCGCACGACGTCGGCGAACGCCTGCATCGTCTCCTCGAGTGGGGTCTCGACGTCGTACCGGTGGGCCTGGTAGAGGTCGACGTAATCGGTCTTCAGACGCTGCAGCGAGCCATCGATCGACTCGAGGATGTGCTTGCGGGAGAGCCCGGAGTCGTTCGGGCCCTTTGGCCCGGTGGGCCCGAACACTTTCGTGAAGACCTCGAGTGACTCTCGGCGTTGCCCCTTGAGGGCCTTGCCGAGCACTTTCTCGGCGACCGTGTTCGCGTAGACGTCTGCGGTGTCGAAGCTCGTGATCCCCGAGTCGAGGGCCGCCCTGACGCAGCCGACCGCCGTTTCGTTCTCGACCTGCGAACCGTGCGTGAGCCAGTTGCCGTAGGTGATCGCCGAGACCTTGAGGCCGCTGTTTCCGAGGTATCTGAATTCCATGACGCCCACGTTACTGCCCCGCACTGGGCCGGTCACGTGGGCTGCGCTGGCGCACGCGACAGGGGTGCGCGACTCGGCCTTGGGCGGCCTGTGGATACACGCGAATGCAACACGTATAACGTGAAATTTTGACGCGGCGCCGCTGGGCCCCTAGCCTAATTAGGTAACGGCCACATTACGGGCAACCCGAATACCTGCTAATGAGCGTGCGACTCGTCGCGCGTCACCGCGTGAAACTTGCGCGCCGAACGTCAGGAATCTCCTCCTCGTGCCACCTCAACGAATGTCCCGCGCCCTGCAGACCCGCCACAGCGGAAGTGTCGAGGCGCCAGCATCCGCCCCTCTCTCTGCCGCCCCCGGCCAGGTCCGGACGCAGCGGGACAGGCCACACCGGTCGGCGATGGCCGTGCTTCGCGGCGGGAGCAAGGTGCTCGCGATGATCGCCGTGGTGTTCGCGTTCACGGCATCCATCGCGGCCGTCGTGCCCAATGCGCAGGCATACGAGACGACCGCGATAGGCGGCCAGGCTGAGCAAGGCGACGTTCAGGCGATGGCCCCCGTCGATGGCGAGGTACCCGGTCCCGCGGTCGCGCGCGACGGCTACACCGTCACGGCTGCCCCGCCGCCGCCACCCCCGCCGCCTCCGCCGCCCCCGCGCGTGGTCTCGACCTTTGCGTCCCCGATGAAGATGTCGCTGACGCCGTCGTCGTCATCGGCGTCCCTGCAGTGGCCGGTGCCCGCGGGAACGCCCATGAGCAGCGCCTACGGCCCGCGAAGCTGCGGCGGATGCTCGAGCTTCCACCAGGGAGTCGACCTCAATGCCGGCGCTGGCACCCCGATCTGGTCCATGGCGGCCGGGGTAGTTCTGCCGCCCCTCGGTTCGGGCTATTCGTCCTACGGGGTGCACGTGCGGATTCAGAGCGTGGTGAATGGCGAAATGGTCGAGACTCTTTACGCCCACATGCAGTCCGGCTCGGTTCAGGTCGCGACGGGGCAGACGGTCGCCCCCGGACAGGTGATCGGCGCTATGGGCTGCACCGGCTCGTGCTCCGGCACCCATCTTCATTTCGAGATCCAGCCGGGAGGCGGCGCTGCGGTCGACCCTGTGTCCTGGATGCGGGCCCGTCTCGGGTAGTCGACCCGCCGCGCTCCCAGCACTCTGCCAGCTGGGTCGGGCAGGGTCATTGTTCGATCGATCCCCGCTCACCGTCGCGCGTCCGCCCGGACTCCTCTCCGCGAGTCCCACGCCGCGCGCGTGCCAACAGTCAGCGACCCCCCACTTGCCGAAACAACGATTCATCCTGCGCGCCTCCGAGCCCGCCGAGGCGGCGACCGTAGCGAACGTCACGACCCCTCCCGCCGTCGCCCATTTCCACCGAGCGACCAGACCCGGTCTCGGCGCCGTCCACGCGAGCCAGCGCCTCCTGTCCGCGCTCGCGGGCGCCTTCGCGATCGTCATGTCGGTCGCCTTCGTCCTTCCGAGCGCAGCCGCGTTCGACGCGAGCGCCGCGAACCAGCAGTCCGGCCGCGTGCAGACGTTCTCCGTCGCCGACGCGGCAACCGCGCCGACCGCGCCGACCGCGGTAATCTCCGCAGCACCGCGGGACGCCTACGGGGTGGTGGCGCCGCCAGCCGTGCGGTGGCCCCTGCCCCCGACGACGCGCATGAGCAGCGACTTCGGCCCCCGGAGCTGCGCGGGGTGCTCGAGCGACCACCAGGGCATCGACCTCAATGCACCCTCCGGCACCCCCATCGGGGCGATGGCGGCGGGCGTCGTCGTCGAGACGAACGCGCCGGGCTACGCGTCCCTCGGCGTGCACGCGCGCATCCAGCACCTCATCGACGGCCAGATGGTCACGAGCGTCTATGCACACATGCAGACGGGGTCGATGGGCCTCCAGGTCGGCGATTACGTGACGGCCGGCCAGGTCGTCGGGCTACTCGGCTGCACGGGATCCTGCACGGGCGCGCACCTCCACTTCGAGGTGCGTCCGGACGGCGGCACTGCCGTCGATCCGGCGGCGTTCCTCGCCGCGCGTGTGGCCTGAATCGTCTGGGCGGATGCCCAGCGACCGGCGGTTAGCCTCTCATCATGAGTCGGTTCTCGGACACCTGGCGGTCGCGCCTGCTGACGACCCTGTCGGGCAATCACGAGGGTCGTCCGCACTGGGTCGGGAAGATCGAGGAGGGCGACGACGCTGGATTCTTCGGGCCGGGCTCGGCGGCATGGGCTGTGCACGGCGGCATGGCGACCATGGTTGCCGGAATCCGCGCTCTGCTGATGCAGACCCTTCATCCCGGGGCAATGGCGGGGGTACACGACTGGTCCCGCTACCGCGAGGACCCGCTCGGGCGCCTCTCCGGCACGATCCAGTGGCTCGTCACCGTCACCTTCGCCGACACCACGCTCGCCGAGGCCGAGTCGTCCCGGGTCGGCCGATTCCACGACAGGGTCACCGGCACCTACCTCGACGCGAACGGCGAGGAGCGTCCGTATGCTGCGGGGGACCCCGAGCTGCTCTCCTGGGTGCATGTGGTGTTCACCGACGCGTTCCTCAGCTGCCACAAGATTTGGGACGGCGAGATCCCGGGCGGCCCCGACGGCTACGTGCGCGAGTGGGCGAAGGCCGGTGAACTCGTCGGCGTGGCGAACCCGCCACGGTCAGAGGCGGAGCTTCGCGGGCAGTTCGACGCATTCCGCGACGCCGGCGTCTACAAGAACGACGAGCGCGTAGCCGAGGCCGTGCGATTCATCCGCAATCCGCCGCTGCGCCGCTCGATGATGCCGGCCTACCGCATCATGTTCGCCGGCGCCGTCGCGTCGATCCCGCCGGACTACCGGGCGATGCTCGGGCTCAAGCGGTCGCGGCTCCCGGTCATCTGGGGCACCCGCGTCGTGCTCGGTGGTGTGCGCCTGCTGCTCGGCAAGTCGTCGACCTCTGAGGATGCCGCGCTCGTCCGCATCGCGCGCCTCGACGCCCAGCATCCGCGCCGCGACCATGAAGTGGGCGGCTCGGCTTAGGCTCGACACCGGGAGAGTGCGATGAGCAGGCAGGACGGCAGCGACCGACAAGTCAGCGCGGAGAGCGTCGACAGCTCGACCGCGACGATTCTGCATGTCGACCTCGACGCCTTCTTCGCCTCGGTTGAGCTGCTCGACCGCCCCGACCTCGTGGACAAGCCCGTCGTCGTGTCCGGGAGCTCGTCGCGGTCGGTGGTGACCGCCGCGAATTATCCGGCACGCAAGTTCGGGGTTCGCTCGGCGATCCCGCTATCGCAGGCGCTGCGGCTGTGCCCGCACGCGATCGTGCTCGAACCGCATCGGGAAAAATACGCCGCCTACTCCAACCAGGTCATGGCGATCTTCGACGACATGACCCCGATCGTCGAGCGCCTCGGCATCGATGAGGCCTTCCTCGACGTCGCGGGCGCGCGCGGGCTGCTCGGCAGCCCTGCCGAGATCGGTCGGCTCATCCGCCGGCGCGTGCAGGAGGAGACCCGGCTCACCTGCTCGGTCGGTGCCGCGTCGACCAAGTTCATCGCCAAGCTCGCCTCCGGTCGGGCGAAGCCGGACGGGCTCCTCGTCGTTCCGGCCGAGGAGACGCTGCAGTTTCTGCATCCGCTACCCGTCGGAGCCCTCTGGGGCGTGGGCCAGACCACCGAAGAGACGCTGATCAAGCGCGGCCTGCGCACAATCGGCGATATCGCCGCCACCCCACTCGCGAACCTGCAGCGGGCGGTCGGCGACGCGGCGGGCCACAAGCTGCACGACCTGGCCAACGGCATCGACCCCAGACGCGTCACCCCCGATGTCGCCGAGAAGAGCATCGGGCACGAGGTGACCTTCGAGGTGGATATGAGCGACGCCGAGCTGCTGCGGCGGGAGCTGCTGCGCCAGGCGGATGCCGTGGCCGTGCGCCTGCGCCGCGGCGGCTGGGTCGCGCGCACGGTGGTGTTGAAGCTGCGGTACTCCGACTTCACGACCATCACCCGGTCGCGCACGATCGCCGAACCCACGGACCTCGGCCGGCGCATCTACGAGGAGGTGCGCGGGATCTACGATGCCGTCGGGGCGCACGGCACGGTGCGGCTCATCGGGGTGCGCGTCGAGCAACTCACCCCGGCCGGCGGCCAGGCGGCGTCGCTCTGGGACGAGGACGAGACTTGGCGTGACACCGAGCGGGCCGTGGACGGGGTCGCCGAGAGGTTTGGCCGCGGATCGCTCCTGCCCGCGTCGCTGCTCGGACCGGCCACCCACCTGCTGGGGCGCGGCAAGCTCGGCGACGCACGACAGCGCCGCCGTAGCGACGACTGACTGCCCGTGTCGCCGCTGCTCGGCCTGCGCGTGACCTCGTTCGTCGTCGAGTACGGAGTTGTGGTCGCTCGCTGCAGTGGGGGAGCAGCCACTACTGCGTACTCGGCGTGATTGTGAGTGGCTGCCGGCGCGTGGAGCGGTTGCGCTGGGCCCGTCGGCGCGGCGTCTCGCCGGGTGGCAGTGCGCGGTGCGGTGCGGTGCGGTGTGCGGTGCGGTGCGGTGTGCGGTGCGGTGCGGTGCGGTGCGGTGCGGTGCGGTGCGGTGCGGTGCGGTGCGGTGCGGTGCGGTGCGGTGTGCGGTGTGCGGTGCGGTGTGCGGGGTGCCGGTGGCGGGGTGGGATGACGGCGTGACCTCGTTCGTCGTCGAGTACGGAGTTGTGGTCGCTCGCGGCAGTGGGGGAGCAGCCACTACTGCGTACTCGGCGTGATCGTGAGTGTGCGGGGTGCGACCAGTGAGACTGGATGACCCTGGCTCATGGCTTCAGCGGGCGAGGATCACCGCACTGTGCCCGGGGAGCCAGATCCCGGTCGGGGTCAGCGCCGTCGCGGCATCCGTCGCGAGCAGCACGCGGCCCGAGAGGGGCAGCTCCTGCTCTGTTGCGGCGAAGTTGACCACGATGCTCGCCGTGCCTCGGTGCAGCACGAACCAGCGTGCGTCCTCGTCGAAGTCCACATCGATCGCCGTGAAACGAGGGTCGGTGAACTCCGGATGCTCAGCGCGAAGCCGCGCGAGCGCCCGGTACACGGCCAGCAGCCGCGCATGGTCGCCCGATTGCAGCTCGGACCAGTCGAGCTTCGAGTCGGTGAACGTCGAGGACGCCTGCGGGTCGGGAACGACGGCTGGGTCCCAGCCCATCTTCTCGAACTCGCGGATGCGGCCCTCGGCCGTCGCGGTGCCGAGCTCGGGCTCCGGATGCGACGTGAAGAACTGCCACGGAGTTGACGCGCCCCACTCCTCGCCCATGAACAGCATCGGCGTGGACGGGCCAGCGAGCGTGAGCACGGCGGCGATCGCGAGCTGGCCGTAGTCGAGCGTCGCGCTCAACCGGTCGCCGATCGCACGGTTTCCGATCTGGTCGTGGTTCTGGTTCGCGACCACGAGACGCCACGTCGGCATGTTCTCGGTGTCGACCGGGCTGCCGTGGTTCCGCTCGCGGAACGACGAGAAGGTGCCGTCGTGGTAGAAACCCTTCGTCAGTACCTTGGCGAGCGACTCGAGCTTGGCGAAGTCGGCGTAGTAGCCGGTGACCTCGCCGGTGAGGGAGACATGCACGGCATGGTGGAAGTCGTCGCTCCACTGCGCGGCCAGACCGTAGCCGCCCGCCTCCCGGGGTGTGATGAGCTTCGGGTCGTTGAGGTCGGACTCGGCGATGAGGCTTAGCGGGCGGCCGAGGAACGCCGAGAGCGCATCCGTCTCCTCCGCCATCTCCTGCAGCAGGTGCTTCGGCGAGCTGTCGACGAGCGCGTGCACCGCATCGAGCCGCAGGCCATCGACGTGATAGTCGCGCATCCACATCATCGCGTTGTCGAGAATGTAGCGGCGCACCTCGGGGGAGTCGAGGTTGACCGACGATCCCCAGGTGTTCGCGCTCTCCTCGTGCAGGTACGGGCCGAAGCGGGGCAGGTAGTTGCCGCTCGGGCCGAGGTGGTTGTGCACGACGTCCTGGATGACGGCGAGTCCGCGCAAGTGGCACGCGTCGACGAACCGCTGGTAGGCCGCTGGTCCGCCGTAGGTCTCGGAGACCGTGAACCAGGCGACGCCGTCGTAGCCCCAGTTGTGCGTGCCGTTGAAGCCGTTGACGGGCAGGAGCTCGACGAAGTCGACGCCGATCGAGACGAGGTGGTCGAGCCGGTCGATTGCAGAGTCGAGGGTGCCCTCGGGGGTGAACGTGCCGAGGTGCAGCTCATAGATCATGCCGCCGGCGAGCTGGCGGCCGGTCCAGGAGCCGTCGGTCCAGGCGAAGCTCGCGGGGTCGAAGTCGCGCGAGAGTGCGTGCACTCCGTCCGGCTGACGGCGGGAGCGCGGATCGGGCAGCGGGGTCGCGTCGTCGTCGAGCAGGAACCCGTAGGCGGATGCCGGGGCGGGCGCGTCCACCCTCCACCAGCCGTTCTCGCCCGCGTTCATCGGATGCGTCTGGCCGTCGGCCAGCAGTGTGACGGCGCCAGCGTTGGGCGCCCAAATCTCGCGGATCATCGCGCGGCTCCGTCCGGGAGGAGGTCAGTGGGCACGAGGAGCGCCACCGGGTAGCGGTCGAGCAGGTCGGAGAGCGCGATCGTGCCGCCGTCGAAGACCCGTCCGCTGATGACGTCGACTACGGGGCGTCCGGCGAGGATGACCGTGGTGTCGCCCCAGCCGCCAGCGCGGTCGAGTCCGACCGGGAGCCGAGTGGCGACGGTCACGACATCGCCGCGATCGAAGACGATGGCGTGCTTCGCGGCGGTCCCGTGCGCCTCGAGAGGGGCATACCGGCTGAAGAGCTCCTGATGATCGCGGCGCAGGCGCAGGGCGCGCGCGACCACGAGCAGTTTCGCGGCACCCGTCTCATCGATCTCGGGCAGTACCCCGCCGTCGATCGCGACGAGGTACAGCTGCCGCAGGTCGAAGTCGACGGCGCGGCGATTGTCGGGGTCGACGAGGGAGGTCTCCCACAGCTCACTGCCCTGGTAGACGTCCGGCACACCGGGAGCCGTGAGCTGGATCAACTTCGCCGAGAGGGAGTTGCTCCAGCCGGCGGCGGTGATCTGGGCGAGGAACCCCTCGATGAGCTCGGTCACGCGGGGGTTGTCGAACGCGCTGTCGATGAGCGCATGCATCCGCTGTTCGAAGTCCTCCGACGGGGCCGTCCAGGTGGTGGAGTCCCCGGCTTCGCGGGCCGCCTTCTCCGCGTACGCGTGCAGTCGTTCGCGCGATGCCGGCCAGGCGCCGACGATGGCCTCCCAGAGCAGCACCTCGAGTGGTCCGTCGCCGAGTGGCACCTGCTCGCGAAGCTGCCCGAGGGTGGCCTCCCACTCGTCGGGCATCTCGGCGAGCACGTTGATGCGCGCCCGCACGTCCTCGCCACGCTTGGTGTCGTGCGTGGACAGGGTCGTGAGAGACGCGGGGAAGCTGGCCTGGCGCATCTGCTGGCGGTGGTGGAACTCGGCCACATCGATCGAGAACTCGGCTGGGTCAGCCCCGACCTCGGTGAGCGAGCCCAGGCGGGTGTACCGGTAGAACGCGGTGTCCTCGACACCCTTCGCCATCACCATGCCCGAGGTCTGCTGGAACCGGATCGCGGCCGGATGCTCGGCATCCGACAAGACGACGAGCAGGGAGTCGATCTCCTCCGCCAGCTCAGGCCGGTGCCTCTTCGCCAGGTCGGATGCCTCGTGGAGGTGCTCGAGCCCGAGCGGGAGGTAGGAGCGATAGACGGGGAAGCAGGCGAGCAGCTCCGCGAGTGCGTCAGCGGTGCGAGAGATCTCAGAGCCCTCCGCGGCCGTGACCTCGTCAACCGCGCGGCCGAGGTCGCGTTCGATCCGCAGCACCTCGGAGCACAGGATGCCGTCGGCGATGCCGCGCTTGGTGCCGTGGATGAGATCGGTCCAGGAGACGACCTCGGACTGGTCGCGCAGCTTCGAGTCGAGAGCGTCGAGCGCGGCCCGGCCGTCGGGGTCGACCATCACCCGGTCGATGTCGGCGAGGGCGTCGTAGCCGGTCGTGCCGGCGGTGGCCCACGACGACGGCAGCCGTTCCTCGCCCTCGAGGATCTTCTCCACGAGCACGTAGGTGCCGCCGGTGGCGGTGGCGAGGTCGTCGAGGTAGCCGGCCGGGTCGGCGAGCCCGTCGGGGTGGTCGACGCGGAGTCCGTCGGCGAGGCCCTCGCTAATCCACCGGACGATCTCCACGTGCGACTCGTCGAAGACCCAGGGGGTCTCCACCCGGATGCCGGCGAGTGTGTTCACGGCGAAGAAGCGGCGGTAGTTGAGCTCGGCGTCGGCCCGCCGCCAGTTCATGAGCTCGTAGTTTTGGCGCGCGTGCACCTCGACCGGTGTCGCGCCGTCGTCGGCCGTGCCGGGTGCAATGGGAAACCGGTTGTCGTAGTAACGCAGCTCGCCCTTCGTGATCGTGAGCTTGTCCAGTTCCCCCTGCTCGCCCGTGTCGTCGGAGGCGTCGCCGAGCACCGGCAGGCGCAGTTTTCCGCCGCCGAATTCCCAGTCCACGTCGAACGCCTCCGCGAAGCGTGAGGCCTGTCCGTGGGTGAGCAGGTCCCACCACCAGACGCTCTGAGCCGGTGTCTGAACGCCGACGTGGTTCGGCACGATGTCGATGAGGATGCCGAGGCCGAGCGCGCGCGCGGCGGCCGACGCGGCATCCAGCCCCGCCGCTCCTCCGCGCGCGGGATCGATGAGCGAGTGGTCGGTCACGTCATAGCCGTGGTCGGAACCATCCTCCGCCTTCAGCAGCGGAGAGAAGTACAGCCAGTCGGCGCCGAGATCGTGCACGTAGCGCGCGATTCCCGCGGCCTTGTGCAGGTCGAACGACTCCCGGATCTGCAGCCGGTAGGTCGAGATCGGGAGGCGCATCAGGTGACCTTCGGGAGGGTGATAGCTTCGGTCTGCATTTGGTAGAGCAGGGACGCGGCGACGGAGTGGTCGGGCTCGGCCTCCGCTGTGGTGAATGCGCGCAGGACCACGAGGGCCTTTGCGGCGACCGGGATGACCTGGCCGGCCTTGATCGGCTCTCCATCCGCGAACGAACCGGCGGTGTCGACGACCGTCTCCCATTCGGCCGAGTACTCGTCGGCCGGGAGAGTGAACTCGACGACGTCATCGTGGGCGTTGAAGTACAACACGAAGTTGCGGTCGTGGATGAATTCACCGCGCGCATCGCGGCCGCGGATGCCGTTGCCGTTGAGGAACACGCCGATGGCACGCCCGAATCCGGCATCCCAGTCCTCGGGGTTCATCGCGGTGCCGTCGGGGGTCAACCAAACGATGTCGGGCAGCGGCTCGCCCTCGCCGCGTCGCACGGGGCGCCCGTCAAAGAAACGCGCGCGGCGGAAGGTCGGATGCTCCTTGCGGAGCCGCGTGATCGACGAGACGAACTCGACGAGCGGGGTGTCCGCGCGGTCCCAGTGCACCCAGGCGATCTCGGAGTCCTGCGCGTAGGTGTTGTTGTTGCCCTGCTGGGTGCGGCCGAGTTCGTCGCCGTGCAGCACCATCGGCACACCCTGCGACAGCAGGAGGGTGGCGAGGAAGTTGCGCTGCTGGCGGGCGCGCAGGGTCAGCACCTTCTCATCGTCGGTCCGACCCTCGGCGCCCGAGTTCCAGGAGCGGTTGTGCGATTCGCCGTCGTTGTTGCCCTCGCCATTGGCTTCGTTGTGCTTCTCGTTGTAGGAGACGAGGTCGGCGATGGTGAAGCCGTCGTGGGCGGTGACGAAGTTGATCGACGCGACCGGGCGTCGGCCGTCCTGCTCGTAGAGGTCGGCCGAGCCGGTGAAGCGCGACGCGAACTCGCCCAGCGTCGAGGGCTCGCCGCGCCAGAAGTCGCGCACGGTGTCGCGGTACTTGCCGTTCCACTCGGTCCACTGGGGCGGGAAGTTGCCCACCTGGTAGCCGCCGGGCCCGACATCCCATGGCTCGGCGATGAGCTTCACCTGGGAGACGATCGGATCCTGCTGCACGAGCTCGAAAAAGGTCGACAGCTTGTCGACGTCGTAGAACTCGCGGGCGAGCGCGGAGGCGAGGTCGAAGCGGAAGCCGTCGACGTGCATCTCGGTGACCCAGTAGCGCAGGCTGTCCATGATGAGCTGCAGCGAGTGCGGGTGGCGCACGTTGAGCGAGTTGCCCGTGCCCGTGTAGTCCATGTAGTGCTGCTTGTCATCTTCCATGAGGCGGTAGTACGCCTCGTTGTCGATGCCCTTGAAACTCAGCGTCGGTCCGAGGTGGTTTCCCTCGGCCGTGTGGTTGTACACCACATCGAGGATGACCTCGATGCCGGCGTCGTGGAACGCGCGCACCATTCCCTTGAACTCCTGCACCTGCTGGCCGAGCTGGCCCGCCGCGGAGTAGCTGTTGTGCGGCGCAAAGAAGCCGATCGTGTTGTAGCCCCAGTAGTTGCGCAGGCCCTTCTCGAGCAGGGTGTTGTCCTGCACGAACTGGTGGACCGGCATGAGTTCGATCGCGGTGGCACCGATGTGCTGGAGGTGCTCGATCACGGAAGGATGCGCGAGGCCGGCATAGGTTCCGCGCTGCTCCTCCGGCACATCGGGGTGCAGCTGGGTCATTCCCTTGACGTGCGCCTCGTAGATGACCGTCTCGGCGTAGGGGATGCGAGGTGGTCGGTCACCAGCCCAGTCGAAGAACGGATTCATGACCACGCCGAGCATCATGTGCGGTGCGGAGTCGTCGTTGTTGACCGAGGTGGGGTCGCCGAAGTTGTAGGAGAAAAGAGACGGATCCCAGTCGAAATCCCCGGCGGTCGCCGTGGCGTAGGGGTCGAGCAGCAGCTTGTTCGCGTTGGTGCGCTGGCCGTTCTCTGGGTCGTACGCGCCGTGCATGCGGTAGCCATAGCGCTGGCCCGGCTGCACCTGGGGCAGGTAGCAGTGCCACACGTAGGCGTCGACCTCGTGGACTTGAATTTTTGTTTCGGTGCCGTCCTCGTCAAATAGACAGAGTTCAACCTTTTCGGCGGCCTCGCTGAAGATGGCGAAATTGGTGCCACTTCCATCGAACGTTGCGCCGAGCGGGTAAGCCGATCCGGGCCAAGTTTCCAATGCAGCTCCTAGTCAGAATGGAAGTCAACCGTATCCCGAAACGCCCGACCGGATGCTGCGTGGCTGATCAGAGCAGTCCACAGCACGGTAATCTGAGCGGATGCTTGTTCTCGCGCCCATCACTCGCGACAACCTCCCCGACGCCCTCGGTGTGCGTCTCACCCCCGCCGAATCGCACCGCGTGGCCCCGGCCGCGCTGATGCTCGCGAAGTGCCACGACCGGCCCGGAGCCCAGGTCTGGCACCCGTTCCTGGTTGCCGAGCGCGGTGAGCCGGTCGGGATCGTCGCCGTGAGCATCGACCGAGACGACCGGCTCGGTGGCGCGCAGTCGGCGTGGGTGCACAACCTACTGATCCAGGCGGAGGCACAGGGCCGAGGGCTCGGTCGAGCAGCGGTCGCCGCGATTCTCGACTGGCTCTCGTCGGAGCATCCGAGCGTTCGCCGGGTCGGGCTCAACGTTCGAGCGGGAAACGATGCCGCGTTCGCCCTGTACAGCTCGTTCGGCTTCGGCGATGTCGGGCGCACCCGCGACGGCCGCACGATAATGCTCCTCGAGGTGTAACCACCCGCGGACCGGCGTATAGTCGACTCGAACACGGGAGTCCGGTGAGCCGGGCTGAGAGGAAGCTTCTCCAAGCTTCGACCGTCGAACCTGATCTGGATCATGCCAGCGCAGGGAGGCAGATTCTCTCCGGGTCGAGGCAACCGTCTCGATCCGCACCCGTGCCCACTTCATTTCACTGAAAGGGCACGATAGTGCAGAACACACTCATCACCACCAAGGCTTCGTTCCAGCGCATCAACTACCGCTGGAGAGTTGTCGATATCGTCGTCGCGAGCGTGCTCGGGGTCGCCGCCGCGCTGATCTTCTTCGGCTGGAACCAGCTGTACGCCCCGGTTACCGCCCCCTTCGAAGCCCTGCTTCCCGGGTCGCAAGCGCTGTTCTACGGGGTGTGGCTGTTTGCGGGCGTGCTCGGAGGGCTCGTCATCCGCAAGCCGGGAGCGGCGCTCTACACCGAGGTCGTCGCCGCCACGGTGTCGGCACTGCTCGGGGCCAAGTGGGGCGGGTTCCTGACGATTGAGGCCGGCCTTGTGCAGGGGCTCGGCGCAGAGCTCGTGTTTCTGATATTCCTCTACTCCAGCTGGAAGCTCGGCGTCGCGATCCTCGCGGGTGCCGGTGCTGGACTCGCCATGGCCATCAACGACCTCGTGCTCTGGTACCCGGGAGCCGACACCGCATTCCAGGCGATCTACACCGTCTCCGCGATCATCTCCGGTGCCGTGATCGCGGGCCTCGGCTCCTGGCTGATCGTGCGCGCCCTCGCGAAGACGGGTGTGCTCAGCCGGTTTGCGTCGGGCCGGGTCCAGACCGCGCGCGCCTGAGAACGCGCATGACCGCCTCGCCGCTCACGCCCCCGGAGGGCACCGCCGCGCCGACCGCCGCGACGGCTGCCGCGCCGACCGCCGCGCCGGCATCCGGGCGCGCGCGCGGTGGCGCCTCTGTCGGGGCGGCGGGCGGCGCAGCGGGCGGCGCGTCCATCGAGACGACCGGCTGGGGCTGGCGGCACGCCACCCGCTCGGCGTGGGCGCTGCGCGGGCTCGACCTGCGCATCGAGCCCGGCGAGCGCGTGCTGCTACTCGGCGCATCCGGCGCGGGCAAGTCCACCCTGATGCACGCCCTCGCGGGTGTGCTCGGCGGCCCGGACGAGGGCGACAGCGAGGGACGGCTGCTCATCGACGGGGCGGAGCCGGAGAGCGCTCGCGGCCGGGCCGGACTGGTGCTGCAGGATCCGGATTCGCAGGTGGTTCTCGCCCGTGTCGGCGACGACGTGGCGTTCGGATGCGAGAACCTCGGCCTGCCGCGGGACGAGATCTGGCGCCGCGTGGCCGACGCGCTGGATGCCGTAGGCCTGGACCTTCCCCTCCGGCATCCGACAAGCGAGCTGTCCGGCGGTCAGAAGCAGCGCCTTGCGCTCGCCGGGGTTCTCGCCATGCGCCCCGGGCTCCTGCTGCTCGACGAGCCGACCGCGAACCTCGACCCTGAGGGGGTGATCGAGGTGAGGGACGCCGTCGCGCGGGTGCTCGCCGGGTCGGATGCCACCCTCATTGTGATCGAGCACCGCGTTGAGGTGTGGTGGAAGCTTGTCGACCGCGTGATCGTGCTCTCGCCCGGCGGCGGAGTTCTCGCCGACGGCCGTCCCGACGAGGTGCTGGCGCGCGAGGGCGCCGCGCTGGCCGCATCCGGCGTCTGGGTGCCCGGGCACGCGCCGGAGCCGCCGGCCCGCACAGGGGTGAGGGGACGCGAGCTCGTGCGAACCGAGGGCCTCGCCGTCGGGCGCCGACCGGGCGTCGTGCTCCGCTCGGGCATCGACCTGCGGATCGACGCGGGACGCTGCCTCGCAATCACCGGCCCAAACGGCACAGGCAAGTCGACGACGGGGCTCACCCTCGCCGGGCTGATCCGGCCCGCCGCCGGCACCGTGGATGCGGGCGGCATCGCCGACGGACTCGGTTCGGCTCCCCTCTCGTGGAAGTCGCGCGAGCTCGTCACCCGGATCGGAACGGTGTTCCAGGACCCGGAGCATCAATTCGTCGCCGGCACCGTGCGCGATGAACTCGCCGTCGGTGCCCGCGCGATCGGGCTGGATGCCGCGCAGACGGCGCGTCGCATCGACCCGCTACTCGAGCGGCTGCGGCTCGGCAGCCTCGCAAACGCAAACCCCTTCACCCTCTCCGGCGGCGAGAAGCGTCGACTGTCGGTCGCCACGGTGCTCGTCACGCGGCCCCGGCTGCTCGTGCTCGACGAGCCGACCTTCGGCCAGGATGCCCGCACCTGGCGCGAACTCGTCGCCTTTCTTGCCGAGCTGCTCGACGCGGGCAGCGGGGTCGTCGCCGTGACCCATGACACGAGGCTCGTCGACGCGCTCGCCGACGACGAGTTACGGCTGGAGGCGCGATCGTGAGCGTGCTCACCCCCCAGGCGGGCACCCAGGCCATCTATCGGGTGAACCCGGTCGCCAAGCTCGGGGCCACCGCGATCATCAGCATCGCGCTCGTGCTGAGCATCGACTGGGTGTCGGCCGCCGTCGCCCTCGCGTTCGAGAGCGTGCTGTTCCTCTTCGCCGGGCTCTCGCTGCGCCGCTTCGCCCTGCGCACCCTCCCCGTGACGATCGCCGCGTTCTTCAGCGCCGTCACGATCCTGCTCTACGGCCAGCCCTCTGGGCAGAGCTACCTGCAGTTCCTCCTCATCAACGTGAGCGACGGCTCGATCGAGCTCGCGATCGCCACTCTCCTGCGCGTGCTCGCGATCGGGCTGCCCGCGGTCGTGCTGTTCGTCACGGTCGATCCCACCGACCTCGCCGACGGCCTCGCCCAGGTGCTCCACCTGCCCTCCCGGTTCGTGATCGGCGCCCTCGGTGGGCTGCGCCTCGTGGGCCTGTTCATTGACGATTGGAAGTCGCTGGAGCTGGCCCGCCGGGCTCGGGGCATCGCCGACCGGGGCCGGCTGCGCCGCTTCGCGGGACAGGCGTTCGCGTTGCTCGTGCTCTCGATCCGCCGCGGCTCCAAACTTGCGACGGCAATGGAGGCGCGCGGCTTCGGCGCCTCCAACCGGCGGAGCTGGGCCCGCGAGTCGCGGTTTGGCGCCGCCGAGGTCGCGCTGCTCGTCATCGGCGTTGTCGTCGCCGCGGTGTCCGTCACGGTGTCGGTCGCGACCGGAAACTGGAATTTCATTGTCGGCGGGTGAGCCCTTGAGGGCCGAGCCGACCGCGGCCGTCTTCTCCGCTCTCGCGGCCGCCGCGACGCCGGCCCGGCTGCCCGTCGTGCTGGTCGACGGCGGCTCCGGCTCCGGCAAGAGCACGTTTGCGCGGTCAATCGTCGCGCAGTGGGCCGCGAATCGACCGGGGGAGGAGGTCTCCCTCGTGCGGCTCGACGACATCTACCCCGGCTGGGACGGCCTCGAGGTCGCAGCCCTGCAGCTCAGCGACGACCTTCTGGTGCCGTTGGCAGCCGGCCAGCCTGGCCGCTGGCGCCGCTGGGACTGGACGACCGGGGCGCCCGCCGAGTGGCACGAAGTCGATCCGGCGACGGCTCTCGTGGTGGAGGGCTCCGGCGCCCTCGGCCGCACGAGCCGCGCGCTCGCCACCCTCGGCGTCTGGGTCGAGCTGGATGCCACCGAACGCCGCCGGCGGGCGATAGCGAGGGACGGCGAGCTGTACGAGTCGAATTGGGATCGCTGGGCCGAGCAGGAGGCGCGGTTCGCCGCGCGGGAGCACCCCGACCGTCTGGCCGACGTCGTGATCGACGGTCGTAGCATTACCCAGTGACCCCTTCACCGTTCATCACCACCGGCCAGCTCGCCCTCGCGCTCCAGGCACCCGACACCCGACCGGCGGTCTTCGACGCGAGCTACCTGCTCGCGAAGCCCGCGTTCGACGGCGATTACAGCTCCGGACCCGCCGAGTCGGACTGGCTCGAGGCCCACATACCCGGGTCGACCTACGTCGACATCGCACGGCAGTTCTCCGACCCTCGAGGCGCAACTCACTTCACGCATCCTGAGCCCCAGGCGATCGCCGACGAGCTCGCCCGCCTCGGCGTCGCACGGCATACCCCTGTGGTCGTCTACGACCAGACCCAGACGATGTTCGCCGCGCGCCTGTGGTACCTGCTCCGCTGGATCGGGGTGGATGCCCGGGTTCTCGACGGCGGCCTCGACGCGTGGCGGGCGGCGGACCTTCCCGTGCAATCCGGACCCGGGGCGGCTGCCGAGCCTGTCGAGCGCTGGCTGGTCAGCGGGGAGGGGGCCGCCTGGGTCACCAAGAAGGAGCTGGCGGAGCGCAGCGAGACCGACTCCCGCCCGCTCGTCTGCGGGCTGCCGTCGGCGAGCTTCACGGGTGCCGACACCTCGCGGTACGCCCGCCGGGGGCGCATCCCGGGGAGCATCAACGTGTCGTCCCGCGACCTGTTCGCCGCCGACGGCACCGTGCGAGGCGAGAAGGAGCTGCGTGAGGCGTACATCGCCGAGGGTGTCACGGGGGAGGGCGAGGTGCTGCTGTATTGCGGCGGAGGCATCTCCGCGACCGCGAATGCGCTGACCCTCGCCGAGCTCGGTGTCACCGCCGTTCGCGTCTACGACGGATCACTCGAGGAGTGGTCGGCCGACCCGGCCCTGCCGCTCGACCTCGGCTGACCCGCGGTCAGCCCGGGGAGGCTCAGGCCCAGCCGAGCTCGTGCAGCTGGTCGTCGTCGATCCCGTAAAAGTGTGCGATCTCGTGCACCAGCGTCACGTGGATCTGGTCCTTCAGCTCGTCGAGATCGGCGCAGGCCGCGAGCAGGGGCTCGCGGTAGAGGATGATCCGGTCGGGCAGCTCGCCGAAGCCGTAGCGGTCGCGCTCGGTGAGGGCGACGCCGTCATAGAGTCCGAGGATGTCGAGGGAGCCGTCCTCTGGCCGGTCGTCGGTGACGAAGATGACGTTCTCAAGCCCGTCGACCATGTCGTCGGGAAGCTCGTCGAGCTCGGCGATGACGAGCACTTCGAATGCTGCCGCATCGATCGTCGCCGGGTCGATCGAGCCGTGCTCCCGCTCGTCGAACTCGTCGTGCCCGTGCTCGGTCTCGTCGGCCATCAGTCCTCCAGCGCGTTCACGAGTGAGTCCTGCACGAAACCGAGCCAGTCGTACACATCTGAGAGCATCAGGGCCTCCTCGTCGTCGTCCGGCCCGAGGTCGCCGTCTTCGGTGATACCCAGCCGGGTTGCGAGCACCAGCCTCACGTCGGTGAGCGACCGCAGCCAAGCGCCGATCGAGGCCGTGTCGAGGTGGACCGTGGACGGTCCGTCGGCATCCGCCGCTCCGGCGCAGTCGGAGATCAGGATGCGGGCGTTGCGCAGCTTCTTCTCGGTGAGCTCGTCGGCGGTGAACCGGCGGAACTCTGCCGAGGCCTCCGAATCGTCGGGGTAGGCGTCCGGCAGCAGGCGCAGGATCGCGAGGTCGGCAGCTGCGCCGCCGCGCTGCTCGGCGAGGAGCCCCGCGACCTGACCGGCGAGTTGGGCAAGCAGCGCTGCCTCGACCGGTTCGAGGACGGCGTGCACGCTGCCGTCGCCGTCCGGCTCGAACGCCCTCACGCGTCGGCCTTCGTCAGGGTCGCCCACAGCCCGAAGTCGTGCATGGCCTCGACGTGCCGTTCCATCTCCTCGCGGCTGCCCGTCGCGACAACCGCGCGGCCGTCGTTGTGCACGCGCAGCATCCGGATCTCGGCTTCGTCACGGCTGAACCCGAAATAGCTGCGGAAGACCCACGCGACGTACGACATGAGGTTCACCGGGTCGTTCCAGACGATCGTGACCCACGGGGAGTCGAGCGCGGTCGTCACGTTCGTGTCGACGGACTCGGCGGTGAGGGTCATGCTCGAACCCTTTCAGAACAGCGAAATGGCCCCACCGAAGCGGGGCCATTTCGATTGGGGTGAACGACGGGGCTCGAACCCGCGACTTCCGGCTCCACAAGCCAGCGCTCTACCAACTGAGCTACGCCCACCATGCGTCGTGATCGCTTTCGCGTTCGTGACAACTTGACCATCGTATTACACGCGAGGCGCCGGTGTGCACGCGTCTCGCGAATTGTGCGACTAGAGGTCAGTCGAGTTGCGTCGCAAAGCCGTCGGTGACGGTCGAGGAGATCAGCTGCACCTGCTCGGTCGTCGGGCCGGGCTCCGGCACGAAGACTGCGAGGCGGTAGTACTGGAGTTCGCGGATCGACTCGAGGATGTCGGCGAGCGCGCGATGCCCGCCATTCTTGGCCGGCGCGTTGAAGTAGACGCGCGGGAACCAGCGGCGGGCCAGCTCCTTGATCGACGAGACGTCGATGCTGCGGTAGTGGAGGTGGGCATCGACACGCGGCATGAACTTCGCGAGGAACGCGCGGTCGGTACCGATCGAGTTGCCGGCGATGGGAGCCTGTTGCGCGGTCGGCACGTACTTGAGGATGTGCTCAAGGATCGCGAACTCGGCGTCGGCGAGGCTGACCCCGTTCGGCACCTCGTCGATGAGCCCGGATGAGGTGTGCATCTCGCGCACGAAGTCGCCCATGTTCTCCCAGGCGGAGCGGTCGGGCTTGATCACGACGGCGAGCCCGGGGGCGATGGGGGTGAGATCGAAATCGGTGATGACCACCGCGACCTCCACGAGTTCGTCAATGGCGAGGTCGAGCCCGGTCATTTCGCAGTCGATCCAGACGAGACGATCGGTAACAGAAGCCATAGACCGAGTCTACCGGCGACCACCGGCATCCGAGGCGGGCATGGCACCCCTGCTGCTGCCTAGGCTGGTGCCATGACGACCACCCTCGCGGTTCTCCTGCTCATCAATGCGGCATTCAACGCGCTCGTGTGGCCCACGTTCTACCGTCGCGTCGCGCGCGACTCGCGGGCGCGGGATGCCGCGGGGCGGGCGACCCGCTTCCTCAAAGTGCACGCAGTGCTGATCGGACTGGCGCTCGTCATTGCCGCCGTGTCGACCGTGGCTGCAATCGCTTCTCTCGTCGGCGCGTGGTAGTAATGCAGCATGACTGAGAACATTCCCACGCTCGCGCACGGCGACGAGTACGTCGTGATTTACACCGGCGGACCGAACGATGGCCAGACCGACCGTCGAATCAGCACAGACGGATCCTGGGACAAGGAAGTCACCGTTCTCGCCGCCGTCGACGGCAAGGAGACGCTCGAGAACTACGACGTCGTGTCCTGGAAAGAGATTGGCGGCACCGTGCACGTCACCTACGTCTGGGACAAGGCCGAGAGCGAGCCCTCCGCCGACCCCGAGGACCGCGGCGGTCGCCAGTAGCCACCGGCGAGGGCCCGAAAGGGCCCTTGCGGTATCGTTGAACTGCCCTTCACGCCTCCGTAGCTCAGGGGATAGAGCAGGAGCCTTCTAATCTCTTGGTCGCAGGTTCGAATCCTGCCGGGGGCACGTGTGACTTGTCACGCTAGTTCGGAAAATTGACATCTAGTTCGGAAAATTGCGCGGTTTTGATCCGGGTTCGCCGGTGATTTCCGAGCACGGGGTCCCTTCCGTGACGTCGGGCACCAGGCCGGGCAGGTCCTCGGCCCACGCGGGCAACTTCGCGGGGGGCTTGTCCGGTTGACCGGACTGGTCGTGGGTCAGAGCATCCGTTGCGCGCAACCACGCACCCCGCTGGATTTCTGCAGACGAAACTGGTGCCCAACCTTCCTTGTATGACGCCACCCACGCCGGGTCATTCTCGTAATTAATGGCCGCGCTGTAGATACTTTGCCCGACTCCTGTCCAGCCCTGGGCTCGGAGGTAGTCAACAGCGGCGGTGCCGGTCTCCGCGTAATTCGTTTCACCATTGAACAGGTCGATCGAACACGTCACGGCATTGCCCGTATCGGTCGTAAAACTGATCGGAATGGTGAAATCGGGAACCATGCGAGGCTCGGTTCCTCCGGTCGTCGCCAACGCGATGGCCGGAACAGCGATGAGCGGCGCAGCTAGCCACCACAATCGACGCCGCGGATGACGAACAGCAGACTTGGCGGTGACGCGTGACTCTTCTGCGAGCGCCCGAAGCATGCTCTGAACCCTCGACACCCCCACCCCGGTTGGCGGGGCACTGCGTGCAAGCAGATCGTCAATTGTCGGCTTGGTCATAAGATCATCCTCCGTAGTCAAGTAGGCATTCATCTAGTACGTGGCCGACAATGGCTCAAACGTTGCATCGATCCAGACATCATCCCGAGATCGTCTTGACCCTGCATCGCGCCACGATCCGACCCTCATGCGCTCCAAAGGAATTTGGTTACGGTGCCCGCAAGTGGGACGATCAGCGGGCAATTCTCGCTGATATGGGAGGGTGTCAGGATGAGTGAGTTCTCGATCTCCAGCAGTGACTCCGTCACTGCTGAAGAGGCGCTGTCCCTTTACGAATCAGTGGGTGGGACTACGTACACGCGTGATCCGGACGTGCTGATGCGCGCGATCCGCGGATCCTCGTTCTTGGTGACCGCTCGTGGTCCCGAGCGAGAGCTCTGGGGCCTTGCTCGCGCGATTTCTGACGACGTAACTATCTGCTATTTGCAGGATATTCTCGTCCGTCCGGACATCCAGCGTGCCGGCATTGGCCGCGCACTACTCGAGCATGTGAAGGCCAAGTATCAACACGTTCGTCAGACGGTGCTCATAACGGATGACGAGCCCTCTCAACGAGTATTTTACGAATCGCTCGGCTTCATGAAAGGCGGAGACAACAAACCGAAACCAATACGAGCCTTCATGCTTTTTCGCTAACGTTCGATAGCGAAACACGGTGCCACAAGCGGAAGGCCGTGAGCTTGTAAGATTGGGGAGTACTCAAAAACCGCACCGTTGGAAGCGACAGGTTAAGGAAATGATCAGAATCTTGGCACGGATTCGCACGCCGCTGGCGTTTGTCTATGCCCTAGGCGCCGGACTTTTCCTAATCTTGCTCTTAGCAACTCTCGAACGAGGGATTGGCCAAACCTGGTTCTCATGGCTTGCGGCCGCAGGTGAGATATTCCTGATTGCAGCCATAGTTGCATCAGGCATCAACGTATTGAGGGCCGGCAGCACGGCCCGCCTTCAGAAGTAGTTTCCGAAACGGGATTGTCTTACGGGTATCAGCTGCTATCCAAAGCGAACAGTTCATCTGGTGAACAGTCACCGAGGCGCCCGCCACCGTCAGGTCCGTTTTGAAAAGGCATGCTCCGCCGATGTCTATCGTGACTTCACCAAGAAGAATGTCCTCGAACGTGGGGAAGTCACCGCGGACCATAACCTCGTCAACCACGGCCTGGTCATCCGAACTCGTGATGGTGACCGGAAACTGAGTACCTAGGCGGGCATCCGCGTCTGCGCCGATCTCAATCGATACCGAACCTGTAGGCACGGAAACGGAACAGCCCGCGAGAGAGCACGCCGCCACAGCTCCGAATGCAACCAGCCTCCACTTCATATCCCAACGGTGCCCCATCCGCTCTGGCCGATCAACGGCCCGTTTGGGGGACCCTCACCGGACGGCAAATGGGTTTTTCCTGAGGGGCGCATTGTCGGGGTTGGCAGCCTCGGACGGGTGCCCGGTTGGGTGCCGCTTACGGGACCTTTCTTGACCTCTGGCTCAGCCGACGAGCAGCGTTCCAGTTATGAATGAACTCCTGATCGGATACGCACGCGTATCCACGAACGAGCAAGATCTCACCGCCCAACGAAACGCCCTGGAAGCCCTCGGCGTTAGATCGAACCTGATCTACACCGACCATGGACTCACCGGCACCAACCGGGCACGCCCGGGTCTCCGCGAAGCCCTCGCCGCTTGTCGGAACGGCGACACCCTCGTGGTCGCCAAACTCGACCGACTAGCCCGTTCGCTTCGGGATGCGAAAGACATCATCGACGAACTGACCGTCAAGGGTGTCAAACTCAGCATCGGCGGATCCGTGCACGACCCGACTGATCCGGTCGGGCGTCTGCTGTTCAACGTTCTGGCGATGGTGGCAGAGTTCGAATCCGACCTCATCCGCGCCCGAACACGCGAAGGGATGCAGGTGGCCAAAGCGAAGGGCCATTTGCGCGGCAAGCAACCGAAGTTATCGACGGCCCAGCAACGCCACCTGATGGAAGTTCATCGGGCGGGGACGCATTCCACGAGCGAGCTTGCCGAGCTGTTCAACGTTGCTCGCTCCACCGTGTACCGAACCGTTCAACGACAGTCGGTCGACCGCTGAAAGACACACCCGCCGGCTCCCGTTGCCGAGCCAAACAACTCAGCAACGGGACAGCCGAACCCAGAGACCTGCAGCAGTCATTTCGATGGTCGAGCCGTGTCACAAGGGAAGAACCACAAGTGCGACGCTGCATCATTCAGAAGCTGATCCCCCTATCGACCGATCTCGCTGTTAGCTGTGATTGTTGCTACGCTGATCTCATCATGATCGGCCCGCTCGCCTCACGGCTCGGGCCGATTTTCTTTTTGGGGGGTGCTGGTGGAGTACGCCAAACCGTGGCTATCGATCGAGGAACAGATCAACCAGCTCGTGGCCCGTGGCATCCAGATGGACGACAGGGACCGCGCAGCTGCAGTGCTGCACGAGGTCGGCTATTACCGGCTGACCGGGTACCTCTACCCGTTCCGCGAATCGGAGAGCTACCTCGACGACGACGGCAGGGGCCGAGTTCGCGTGCTCAACAAGTACCGCTCGGGAACGCGTATTGAGCACGCAACACGCCTGCTCGATTTTGACCGGCGACTACGTCTGCTGGTGCTCGAGGGAGTGGAGCGAATCGAGGTCGCATTTTGCATGCGACTCGGGTACACGCTGGGACGATACTCCGCATTCGCCCACGAGGATCCCTCCCTGTTCCTACCGGCGTTTATCGCACAGCGCACAGATGGAAACGGTGAGGCGCTCCCCAGCCGGCACGATGAGTGGCTGGTGCGCGTGAAGGAGCGGCAGGACAGTTCCGATGAAGCGTTCGTTTCGCACTTTCGAAACAAGTATGAGGATCGGATGCCGATCTGGGCAATGACCGAAATTCTCGAGCTCGGCCACATTTCCCGCCTCTATGCAGGCTTGCGCAACGACATCGCGACGGAGGTCGCCGATTCCTTCGACGTCCCGACTAAACGGCTCATGGGGAGCTGGATTGCGACCGTGAACTATATTCGCAACATCGCCGCTCATCATGCACGTCTATTCAACCGGAAACTGGTGACCGCGCCCAAGCGCCCCGGACCCGAAGTGGTGCCGCTGCTCGCGCACCTGACCCAGAAAGACGCGCCCAAACAGTTCGGCGTCTACAACGCACTCGCGGTCATGGCTTACCTAATTGAATCCATCCATCAGGACGGCGACTGGGCAGCGCGAGTAGCGATCCACCTTCGAAGCTTTCCATCCACCGAGTACATCGACGCGGGTTCAATTGGTGTCGCCTCGGGATGGCTCGAGGAACATCTTTGGACCAGGCACAGCTGACTAGATCTCCGCACCGCCCGGTAGCGGAACGTGTTGCGGGTTCCTCTGAGGACGCCTGATCAAGGTCGAAGGCGGGCCTGCTGGACACGTGCGCCGGCACCTGACGAACCGCCCGCTGGCCGTCCGGCTTACGGGCGGAGGTGGGCGGCGTTCTCCGTCCCGTTAAGGTGGCGGCGTGGGGCAGATGAGCGGGGCTGCATTCGACCTCGATGGCACTGTGGTTGACCATCGTGGTTCTGCGGTAGCCGGTATCGGTGCCTCCGTTAGGCCGGTCGGCATCGAACCGTCAGTGAGGGGCGCGGGACCTGGTTTGTGGCGGAGGACCGGCGATTTCAGCCTGGGCGCGGATGCCCGACGCTGGCAAATGCTCATCGATTCCCCTAACCTCTCGACTACGTGACCTGCCAGCAGGCAGCTCGAATCCGCAAGGAAGCGAAGCAATGAACCCTAGAAAACGCGATCTCTCGTTGATTGCTCTTGTCGCGTTGCTGCTGAGCGGGTGTTCCGCAGCGGCCCAGTCTGGCCAGAGCTCTGAAAGTTCCGGGGGAACAATCGAGTTGGCAGTGTCGGAGACGTGCTCTCAGGGCTCGGATCCGCAGTGCGTCTCCGTCGACGGCCAATACATTGTGGGCCCCTCGGCATTCGAGTCCGCCACCGTCGAAGATGCCGCAGTCGCCGAAAGCGATGGACAGAATGCAGTCGACGTGAAATTCACCGACGATGGCGCGGCGGTCTTCAACTCGCTCACCGAAGAGGCCGCCCAAGCCGGGGACGATGCACGCCTTGTCATGAAAATCGGGGACGAGATACGAGCTGCCGTCACGGTGAAGGAATCCCTAATAGGCGACTCCGTGACCATCGCGCTGTCACCAGACGACAGCGCTCAAGCAGTCGTAGACCTCATCAACAACGACTGATCTCCGGTTGTTATCGAGGTAGTTGCCCTGTTGGATCCAGGATGCCAAGCTGCGTAGATTGCCTCGCCTCTCATGGCTTGAAGGAATCGTGGTGGTCATGAAGACTCGAGGTCGCTCTGACCGATTCCGTTTAGAACGCCGTCGCGCTGGCCATTCCCGTGCAGGCACCTTTCGAGGCCGAAACGTGGCCACAGTCCTACTCTTGTGAGCTCCTCAAATTACCGGTAGATCTCGCGACGGTGGCCAGCATCGACGATGGTGACCGTCAATACTGCGTCCTCAATCCGGTAGAGAAGTCGGTAGTCGCCGCTGCGGACGCGCCATTCAGGGCGGGCGGTGAGTTTCTTTGCCGCCGGTGGCCGAGGGTCATCCTCGAGGAGCTCGATCATGGCTTGCACGCGACGCTTCGCTTCCGGAGAAAGCTTGCGGATCGCTCGGGCTGCGACGGGAAGAATCTGAACCGCATACGTCACGTCAGCCCAAGGTCGCGTTTCACGTCCTCCCACGGAATAGGTGTCTCCCCAAGTCGTTCAGTTTCTTCCCATGCGGCATCGACCGCCCGGATGTCAGCGAGTTCGTCGGCATCCTCTAGCAGCTGGCTCAACTGATCGGCGTCGATGATCGCCGCGACCGGGCGGTTTCTGCGAGTCAGATACACCGGCCCACGCCGTGCTGTATCGATGATCGACGCGAGACGCCCGCGCGCATCCGTGATTGCAATCTCAGTCATACCAACACTATAGAGCAGAACGTACGTACTGCGCGGTATTTGTACCGTAAGCCGTCCCGCTTCCGGGCCTCGAGTTGGTTCCATCGTTATCGCCGTCTCCAGGTTCGAAACCAATGAGCGATGTGTTGCGTGAGTGTCCGCTGTTCCCTGACTACTACGTTCCGGGTGGACATGTAGGTGTGGCCGCGGTCGTCAGTCAGGGCGATCCGTCCGCGGGCAATCACGGAAGAAGTTCTGCCCGGATTGGCGCGGGTTTCTAGCTCGAAGCGAGCAGACACAACCCACTCTTCGGGTATGCTCCTGCGATTGAGATGGCGGCGTCAATCGGCGCGGAGTGCCGACCGGAACGCAGCCAGCGACTCATCTTGAGCCGCAACCTCGACATGGAGAAACTCGACACCCAATGCACCTGTCGAACACAATTGTGCTTGGCGGACTGCGTGTCCGAGCTTCCAGTCTGGTTCCCAGGGGGCATATCGGACCCAGTGCCCTGACATCCCATCGGCGACATCAGTGAGTTCACGACGTCGGGGCCTGCCGTGACGATACCGGATGCGGGACCCTCGAAGTGCCCTTGGCGGGATCCCGCTACCGGAACGTGGAGGCGTCGCGCTGACCGATCCGCTTTCGAAATGGTGAGGCGTCCCGGTAATCGTTCCCCACTGACACACCTCGAGATCCAGGTTGCGATGACGGGCACGCGTTTTCTCTATGAAGGTTGCAGATCGATCGTGCTGGCATGAATCACGACCTGCTCGCTCGGGCAGATCGGCCCGGCGATGACGACCTTTTGGCCAGAAGAGAACTCTACGATGATGTCTCCCTGGCTGCATCCGGAACCGAGGATACTGACCGCACCCCAGGCCGCGACCGTGAGTTTCTCGCTCCCGGTTGAGATGGTCACATCGTTGGGACCCTCGTTGCTGAAGTTGAGGTCGCCTGCGCTACTGCAACCGGTCAACGCAGCGCTCAAGGCCACCGCAAGGAGGCCACTTTTCACGAGCAAGTTCGAATTCCTCATCGCACCCTCCGCGAGCGTCATCCAGTCAGGCTGTATGCGCGACTATACCTGTGGCGTTTCACGGGCCAGCCGCGTGGTTCCTCGGCAAGACCTTCGCGGGGGACCTGAAGGGGGATGTGTGGACGAAAGTTCTGCTGAATACCGGAATGAGTGCCAGTGACGGTCTCGCTATCGGGCACCCCTCCCGGTCGAAATCTGGCCGCGATCGCACTTCCACGAGCTCCTGAAATACGATCCGGTGATCGTCCCGCTTGCAGGAAATCTGGCTATGCACAGGATGGCTTATTTGATTGGCTCAGCCACCGAGAGATTCCACTGAATCCGGACCGCTTGCAGCGCTTCGTCGAGCGTGAATGTTCGGGTCTGCCTGATGTAGTCGTGGGCGGCCTCGACTAGCTCTCCTGGTATTGGGGTGGTGGGGGTTGGGTCCCTTCCGTGAAGTCGGGCACCAGGCGGGGCAGGTCCTCGCCCCACCCGGTGAGCTTCGCGGGAGGCTTGTCCGGTTGACCGGACAGGTCGCGGGTCAGATCGAGGATCCGTCTGACCACTCCTGCGGGGCCCAATCCGTTCGTTCTGGACAGCCACGGTTCGACGGAGATTGACACTGACAGACGGCGTGTGAAATCAAGGCAGCGAGTGTGTGTGGCTCGGTGTCGGCCACGGTAGGGGGCTCCGAGGCCGCGACACAGCTGGCCGCCCGCAAGCTGAGGCCGGCTTCAAACCCGCCGTTGGCGATCTGCGGCGGCGACGTCGCCGGTGCGCTGGGCGTTACGGGGGCGGATGCCACGAATTCCGACGACGGCCCGACCACTATCCGGCTGTTGAACCGAGATGTGATCCGTTGAAGTTATGGCAGCAGGGTGCCATTCTGGGCGAATCCATACTTCCGACGGCGGACGAGAGGAACAGACGATGTCGCTCTATCTGACAAAGTTCAGCTATACACCCGAGACCTGGGCGAGGCTGATCAGCAACCCGGAAGACCGCCGAAAGGCCGCTCAGGCGTATATCGAGTCGGTCGGCGGGAAACTCCATGGATTCTGGTACGCGTTTGGCGCCCACGACGGCTACAGCGTGTGGGAGGCCCCGGACAACGCGTCCATGGCCGCGGTGGCACTGGCGATCAGCGGAGGTGGCGCACTGAGCTCGTTCGAAACGACAGTGCTCTTGACCGTCGACGAAACGATGGAGGCAATGCGCACAGCCGCCCAGATCAAGTACCGGCCTCCCGGCACATAACACCTCCGGCGACCCGCAGGCTGGACCGAACTGAGCGTCGACCGCACATAGCCGCGCGCTGCTCGCCCCCCGCGTGCACCGGTGAGGGCAGGCACTGCGCGCGGGCTCTGGTCGGTGACGATCTCGATCGTGCGGAATGAGCACTCTGCGGCCGGATCTTCTTGAGCCGCACCAAAAGGTTTTTTCGTCGGGACCAAGGACCTACCGGCACTGAGCCGCGGCGCCTGATTGGCAAATGGCGCTGGTCGCCCATCAGCGGAACGCATCTGGCCCGTCTCGACTAGCTAGGGCTTATACCTCTGACAGCTCGTCGTCGGCGGCATCGCGGTGCCAGTCCGCGATCGACGACCCATCGTCGGGTACCGCGACCGAGAATCCGGTGAGTTGGGTCGTCCGCGCCTCGATGTACGACACCGCAATCGAGTTCTCCGGTTCCGGTTGGCTGCTGTCGGTCGTCTCCGACATGATCGGTCCGCCGGTGTCGAGGAGAATCGTCACCTGCACCTCGTCGCCATCGGAGCTGATCGCGTTGAGGGTGACGGTGTCGGCCGTGTGGTTCTGCGCGAGGAGGGCGGCATACTTGATCACCGCGTCCGCGGCCTCGTTACCGAGGAGAAAGGACTTCCTGCCGAAGGTGATATGTCTCATGCGATGAGATTAGGCGGGCCACTCATCGAGTATCACCCCGTTGCGCTGGGCAGAATCGGTCTAACCTGAAGCATGCTCCTGAGCAGCGCGCGTCACCCGTTTCTCGCTTGGCGCCGCCGCCAAGCGTTCCCGCGCTGGGTGCGCGAAGCGGATGCCGCTGTGGGCCGTCGCATCAACTCGCGCGACGTGCATCCGGTCGTCGACAGGGGGTTCGTCGGGCTATCGCACGCCGCCGATCGCGGGATTCTCTGGTTCTCCTGCGCCGCCGTGCTCGTTCTGCTCGGCCGACGCAGGGCCGCGCTGCGCGGAGTGCTGTCGCTCATCACCGCCAGCATTCTCGCGAATCTCGTCGGCAAGCAGGTGTTCGGGGGCGATCGGCCATTGCTGAAAGATGTGCCGCTCGGGCGGCACCTGCCCGCGCAGCCCACCTCAGGGTCTTTCCCCTCCGGTCATTCAGCCAGCGCGGCCGCATTCGCCACGGGCGTGGCGCTGGAATCCCGGGCGGGATGCGCAATCGCGCCGGCGGCCATGGGTGTTGCCTATTCTCGGCTGCACACCGGGGCACACTGGCTCTCGGATGTGATCGGCGGAATAGCACTCGGCATGACCGTGGCCGCCGTGGGCAAGATGCTCGTGCCCGCGCAGCCGACACCGCTGAAACCGGCGCGGTCGGGGCAGGCGGTACCGCTCGCCGCCCTGCCGGAGGGCGCCGGCGCGTTGATCGTCGTCAATCCCTCGTCCGGCGCGGACGTGTACCACCGAGATCCGTTGCCGACGCTCGCCGAGCGCCTGCCGAAGGCGGTCATCCGTCAGCTCGAAGATGGCGAGAGCCTCGAGACGGTGATCCGGCACGCCCTCCGAGCTGACACCCCGCCTCGGGCGATCGGCGTCTACGGAGGCGACGGGAGTGTCGCTACCGCCGCGCACCTCGCACGCGAGGCCGGACTTCCCCTCATCGTGCTCCCCGGCGGCACGTTCAACCACTTCGCACGCACCGCGGGCGTCGAGTCCGTCGACGACGCGATCGACGCCGTCCAGGCGGGGGAGGGGGTGCGCGCGGATGTCGCCGAGCTGCGGTTCAGCGGCGGTGATCCGGTCACGGTCGTCAACACCGCGTCGGTGGGCCTCTACCCCGACTTCGTGGCGGAGCGGGAACGGCACCAGGCGCGCCTGGGCAAATGGGCCGCTGCCGTTTTCGCCGCGGTTCGCGTGCTGCGGGACGAGACGCCGATCGACGTCACAGTCAATGGGCGGCACGCGAGAGTCTGGACCGTCTTCGTGGGCGTCAACCGCAACGATCCGGGCGTGGTGGCGCCCCTGCAGCGCCGCAGGCTCGACGACGGTGTGCTCGATGTGCGCATCCTGCATGCGGGGTCGCGGGTTCGAGCCGTCGGCGCGCTCTCGTTCGGGCGCCGCACGAGCGCGGTCCTCCGTGCAATTCACCTGGCTCCCGCATCTGCGGTCGAGCGGATTGTCGCGCCGAGCGTGCACGTCGCGGTGCGGCCCCACGGCGGCCAAGCGCCGGGACTCGCGCACGACGGAGAGGTCTCCATCGGCGCCCCGCCAGGTGAAGCGCCGCGCGGCGGCTATCTCACCGACATCCGCATCGTGCCGCAGGGGTTAGAGCTCTACCGACCCGCACGGGCGTCGTGACCCGGGTGTGACCCGGTGCGTTGTCAGTGGTTTTGCCCGTCGTCCCCGACGCGAGGCGGGTTGATCCGCTGCGCTACGGTGTTGGCCGTGACGGATGAGTGGAGAGCCTCGTCAAGGCGGTTGCCGTTGCCGTCGTCTGCGTTCCCATTCGAACGACGGGCGGGCTCGATGAGTTCGGGAGTCTCTTCGGTGCTACCGACGGTCTCCGGTTGGGGCTCCGTCGCCGTGGCCGACACCGAAATCGGTGCTGGTGTTGGTTCTGGTGTTGGGTCTGGGGCTCGGGCCGGGGCCGGGGCCGCGGCTGCGACGGCGCGGGGCTGTGCCGCCTCGGCCTCCTTCTGCGACGGCTTCATGGTCGAGACGGGCCCGGTTTCGGAGGCCACCTGCGCCGCGGCCCAAGCCTGCTGCTGGGCGACGATATCGTTCTTGTTCTTCGAGTCCTCGTACGCCCACAGGTCGAGGTCGTTCTTGAAGAGCTTCTTCGCACGTCCCGGCTTGCCCTGCCAGGTCACCATTCGGTCGCGGAACTCGATCAGCGACTGCTCTGCCTGAAAGCTGAAGGACACCGAGTCGCGCTTCATGCTGGCGATCTCGTGTGCAGCCCAGTCGGCGGCGAGACTCGAACCGGGCACCGCGAGCAGGCGCACGCGCACGTCGGCCTCGCTCGCCACGTGGTCGGCGTGCTGCTGCTCCGGCACGCTCAGGGTGTTCCAGACGGATGCGCGTCGTGCCGCACCGATCATCGTCGCGACGGCCGAGACGCGGTTCTCCCGGTCGTTGAGCGTGATGAGGCGCTTCGTCGAGCCTCGTCCGATCAGAGCGGCGACGACCCCTGCGACGAGGATCGCGACGAACGGGATGATGACGTTGCCCATCATCCGCTCGCCGTCGGCCGATTCAAACCATCCGAGAAAGTCGTTCCAGAGCTCCATGTGGGCAACATAACCCGAACTCGGGATCCGGCGGCCGACCGGGCGCGAGTGTCATGAGAATGGCTTAGGTGACCTACCGCGTGCGGAAGCAGTCAACCGCGTCGCCCATGGCCCAGAACTCCCCGTCGATGAGCACACGTCGTTGCGCGGACAGGAATCGTTTCGCGCGGAACCGGGTGCCACCGGGAGTGGCGATCAGCTCGACGTAGCCGATCAGTTCGCCAGCCGGGCGGACCACCCGCCACAGGCAGTCATTGACTCGCACAAGGGTGAGTCCCGGAATCGCAGGGGTGCAGGGCTCGGTGGCCGGGGCCGTCGCGGTGATGCGGTGCTTGATGGTGCGCATAAGTGCCTTCCTGTCTGCCGTCCGGCCCAGCGGTCTGTGTGGACACGACGGTAGGCGGTACCACCGACAGCGGTCGGCGACAGCAGGTCAGCCGCGGCCGGTTCCGTGCACCGCGAACTCGTCGATGGCGGCCAGTTCGTCGTCGCTCAGGGCGGAACCCTCGAGCGCGCGGATGTTGTCCTCGAGCTGCGCCACGCTCGAGGCGCCGACGAGCGCCGATGTCACCTGGGGGTGACGCAGCACCCAGGTCAGGGCGAGCTGGGCGAGGCTCTGCCCCCGCTGCCGGGCGATC
Organism: Marisediminicola antarctica; assembly: GCF_009930795.1. Lineage (GTDB taxonomy): Bacteria > Actinomycetota > Actinomycetes > Actinomycetales > Microbacteriaceae > Marisediminicola > Marisediminicola antarctica. The sequence continues at coordinate 2,967,491 of NZ_CP017146.1, read as the reverse complement.
TCGGCCAGGCCGCGGGCGCGGGTCAGGTAGGTGTCGCTGATCACGTCCGCCGACATCCAGCGCCCCTCGGCCACGCGGGAGTCCGCCGGGATGCCGTTCAGGTAGCGGTCGGTCAGCAGGCCCTGCGACAGTGGCGAGAAGACGATGCTTCCCATGCCGAGGTCGTCGAGCACCGGGAGAAGGCCGTCTTCGATGTGCCGGTCGAACATGCTGAAGCGGGGCTGGTGAATGATCAGCGGGATCTTGTGCTCGGCGAGGGCCGCGTGCGCGGCTACGGTCTGCTCTGGCGAGTAGCTCGAGATTCCGACGTACAGGGCGCGCCCCGACTGCACCGCGGTCGCCAGGGCGCCCATCGTCTCCTCGATCGGCGTCTCCGGATCGGGGCGGTGCGAGTAGAAGATGTCGACGTAGTCGAGACCCATCCGCTCGAGGCTCTGGTCGAGGGAGGCGAGCAGGTACTTGCGGGAGCCGAAGTCGCCGTAGGGGCCGGGCCACATGTCGTAGCCGGCCTTCGACGAAATGACCATTTCGTCGCGGTACGGGCGAAAGTCGTCGGCGAAGATGCGGCCGAAGTTGGTCTCGGCCGACCCCGCGGGCGGACCGTAGTTGTTGGCGAGATCGAAATGGGTCACACCGAGGTCGAAGGCACGTCGCAGGATGGCGCGCTGCGTCTCGACCGGCTTGTCGAATCCGAAATTGTTCCAAAGCCCCAAAGACACGGCGGGCAGTTTGAGACCGCTCCTGCCGACTCGGTTGTACTCGATCGATTCGTAGCGGGCGTGCTCAGCGCGATAGCTCATTCGGTCAGCCTACGGCCGGGCGATAGCGGGAATGCCTTCGCCGGGTGTGCTGTTGTGGAGGAAGGCGCTCAGCTAACCGTCTGCGCCGGAAAGTAGGCTCACACAATGCAAACTCTCGTACTGGCCGGTGGCTGTTTCTGGTGTCTCGACGCGGTCTACCGCGTACTCAAGGGAGTCGACTCAGTCGTCTCCGGCTATACCGGGGGAGCGGATGCGCGTCCGACCTACGAGTCGGTGTGCACGGGGCGCACGGGCCACGCCGAGGCGGTCGCCGTGACCTTCGACCCCGAGGTCATTCCGGCGGAGGTCATCCTTGACGTCTTCTTCACACTGCACGATCCCCGGCAGCTGAATCGGCAGGGGGCCGATGTCGGCACGCAGTACCGCTCGGCGATGTTCTACACCGACGACGCCCAGCGCGAGCTGTTCGAGGCCGCACGCGACCGTGCCTCCGAGGTCTGGGACGGCGGGATCGTCACAGAGATCAGCGAGCTCGGGGAGTGGTTTGAGGCCGAGCCGTACCACCAGGATTTCTTTGCGAAGAATCCCGGACAGGGGTATTGCATGGCTGTCGCGCTTCCTAAGGTTAATAAGGTACGCAAGTCGTACGCTGGTTACATTCTCGCTTCCTGATTGCGGGAACCACAGAAAAAGGAGCTCAACGATGAGCAACGACAACCTCACCCTGACCGGTCAAACCTGGGTCGCCTCCGGGCCAGCTGGCGCGGTCGGATCGATCCACCGGGTAGAGAACGGATACACCTTCAAGCTGCTCCGGGACGAGCGGTTCCGTTCCGTGTACCCGTCGTTGGAGGTGGCGAAGAGTGCACTGCACGCCGCGCTGCTGCCGGGTTCGGAGTGGCCGGAGTTCCGCGAGCACTGACTCGCTGCACCGTCTTCACCCCTTCACAGGCTGTCTGGGGCGGCGGCTCTCCCCCAAAGGAGAGACGCCGCCCGTGAGGCCCGTGCGCCGCCGCACACTTGCCGCATGACGACAGACACAATCATCATCACCGGCAACGTGGCATCTGTGCCCACTCACTACACCACCCGCGATGGCGTGGCGATCACCCGATTCCGCGTCGCCTCAAACCTGGGTTACTTCGATAAGAAGTTGAACAAGTGGGTCGAAACCGAGACCAACTTCTACTCAGTCTCCACCTACCGCAAGCTCGCTCTCAACGCCTACGCCTCGCTGAACAGCGGTGATGCGGTCGTAGTGAGCGGTCGGCTGCACATCCGGCCGTGGCAGACCGCAGACAAGGCCGGCACGAACGTCGATATCGACGTCGACTGGATGGGTCATGACTTGACGCTCGGGACGGCGAGATGGACTAGATTGTCGGCGGCCGCGGCGAACGACGTGGATCAGACTCAGTTCGGCGCTACCGGCCAGGTTCAGACGGATTTCGACGAAACGGAACCCGAGCAGGGCGTTACCGTCGACGATGGGGCGAGCGTGCCGTTCTAAGCTTGCATCGATGAGCGCACCCGGCAGAAGGATTTGCATAGCGACCCACAGGTCGGCGATGGCTCCCGCGACTCTCGGAATCGCGATTGCCATCGCCCTCACCGTCACCGGATGTGGGGTGAGCGACCCGGAGCTTCGGCCCTCCACCGCGGCGGTCGATCCCTCCGGCGAGTCCGAGTCCGAGTCCGAGTCCGAGCCAGCGCCGGGCACCGAGCCGGAGCCGGAGCCGTCGGCACAGTTCGACCCCGACGGAACCGCCAGCGACAATCTCGCATTCTTCGACGACGTCAACGCGCGCTTCCTCGCGGCCGATCCGTCGCCGGGAGGTCGCCCGATCGTCGACAACCTCGTGGCCGCGGGATTCGACCGCGAGGCGATGGAGCTGACGCGCGACACGACACCGATCGGCCTGCAGGCCGATTCCGTGCAGTTCTCGGTGCGCATCGGCGATGCCTGCCTCGTCGGTCAGGCGAGCGATTCGGGCTACGTCGGAATCGTCGGGCCCCTGTTCGCTGACTCGAGGTGCCTCATCGGTGAGCTCCGCCCGATCGACTGGTAGCACCCGGCCGTTGGGCCCGCGCGAGAAAATTGCCGCCGCTGGCAAATAGACTGGGGTACATGGCCGAATACATTTACTCGATGGTGCGCGCCCGCAAGGCGGTTGGCGACAAGCTGATCCTTGACGACGTCACCATGTCCTTCCTGCCCGGCGCCAAGATCGGCGTGGTCGGGCCCAACGGGGCGGGCAAGTCGACCATCCTCAAGATCATGGCGGGGCTCGACACCCCCAGCAACGGCGAGGCGCGGCTCAGCCCCGGCTACACCGTCGGCATCCTGATGCAGGAGCCGGAGCTCGATGAGACCAAGACGGTGCTCGAGAACGTGCAGGAAGGCGTCGGGCCCATCAAGGCCAAGCTTGACCGCTTCAACGAGGTGTCTGCCGCGATGGCCGACCCGGACGCCGACTTCGACAAGCTGCTCGCCGAGATGGGCACCCTCCAGGAGGAGATCGACGCCGCCGACGCCTGGGACCTCGACTCCCAGCTCGAGCAGGCGATGGACGCGCTGCGCACGCCCCCGGGCGACTCCGAGGTGGCCAACCTCTCCGGTGGTGAGAAGCGGCGCGTTGCCCTCACGAAGCTCCTGCTGCAGAGGCCCGACCTGCTGCTGCTCGACGAACCGACTAACCACCTCGACGCCGAAAGCGTGCTGTGGCTCGAGCAGTTCCTCGCCAAGTACCCCGGTGCTGTGCTCGCCGTTACCCACGACAGGTACTTCCTCGACAACGTCGCGGAGTGGATCGCCGAGGTCGACCGTGGACACCTCTACCCCTACGAGGGCAACTACTCGACCTACCTCGAGAAGAAGCAGGCGAGGCTGCAGGTGCAGGGCAAGAAAGACGCCAAGCTCTCCAAGCGCCTTGCCGAGGAGCTCGACTGGGTGCGCAGCAATGCGAAGGGCCGCCAGGCGAAGTCGAAGGCCCGTCTGGCCCGGTACGAGGAAATGGCGACCGAAGCCGAGAAGACGAGGAAGCTCGACTTTGAGGAGATCGTCATCCCCGTCGGCCCGCGCCTCGGCGCCCAGGTGATCGACGCGAAGAAGCTCCACAAAGCGTTCGGTGAGCGCGTGCTGATCGACAACCTCAGCTTCACCCTGCCCCGTAACGGCATCGTCGGAGTGATCGGCCCGAACGGCGTCGGAAAGACGACCCTGTTCAAATCGATCGTCGGTTTCGAGCCCATCGACAGTGGAGAGCTCAAGATCGGCGAGACCGTCGACATCTCCTACGTCGACCAGAGCCGCGGCGGCATCGATCCGAACAAGAACCTGTGGGAGGTCGTCTCCGAGGGACACGACTACATCCAGGTGGGCAAGACCGAGATCCCCTCGCGCGCCTATGTTTCGCAGTTCGGTTTCAAGGGCCCCGACCAGCAGAAGAAGGCGGGCGTGCTCTCCGGTGGCGAGCGCAACCGGCTCAACCTGGCCCTGACGCTCAAGCAGGGTGGCAATCTGCTGCTGCTCGACGAGCCCACCAACGACCTGGACGTCGAGACCCTGGGAAGTCTCGAGAACGCACTCCTCGAGTTCCCCGGCTGCGCAGTGGTCATCACTCACGACCGGTGGTTCCTCGACCGCATTGCAACGCACATCCTCTCCTGGGAGGGCACCGAGGAGGATCCCGCGAACTGGTACTGGTTCGAGGGAAACTTTGAGGCGTACGAGCAGAACAAGATTGAGCGGCTTGGCCCGGACGCCGCGAAGCCGCACCGCTCGACGTACCGCAAGCTCACGAGAGACTGACGCGGAGTGACACGCCTTCACGTCATCATTCCGTTGCGCTGGTCGGACTTCGATGCTTACGCGCACGTCAACAACGCCGAGATGCTGCGGCTGCTCGAGGAGGCGCGTATCGAGGCGTTCTGGCGGCCCGACGACGGCGGGGTCGGCGGCGCGACCGCGATTCTCGATGCGCGCCCCGGGGCGGAGACGATCGCGCTGATCGCTCGACAGGAGGTGGAGTACCTGGCCCCTATTCCCTACATGCGGGCGCCGATCGACATCGAGCTGTGGATTGGCCGGATCGGCGGGGCAAGCCCCGAGGTCTGCTACGAGCTGTACTCGCCGGTCGGCGTGAGCCCGCGGGTGCTATTCACCCGCGCCGCGACGACTCTCGTCATGGTGACCGCGGCGACGGGTCGTCCGGAGCGGATCAGTGATGAGCTTCGTCACGTGTGGGAGCCGTATGTCGAGGAGCCGGTGAGCTTCACCAAGCGCGGCCGCTGAGGGCAGCACGCTCCTGCTCCGATCAGGAGCGGGGAACCCTCACCATTCCCTCCTGCGCGACGCTCGCGAGGAGCCGCCCGGCGCGGTCGTAGATGCGGCCGAGGGAGAGCCCGCGGCCGCCTCTCGCGTTCGGCGACTCCTGCACGTACAGCATCCATTCGTCAACGCGGCCGAACCGGTGGAACCACATCGCGTGGTCGAGGCTCGCTGCCTTCAGCCCCGGGGTGGCCCAGGCGACGCCGTGCCGGCGGAAGATCGGCTCCAGGATCGAGTAGTCGCTCGCGTAGGCGAGCGCCGCGCGGTGCAGGTTCGGGTCGTCGGGGAGCGTTCCGATGGCTTTGATCCACACCGCCTGGTGCGCGACATGGCCGCCCTCGACACTGAGAAAAACGGGGGAGGGCACGTGGCGCATGTCGAACGGGCGCTCGAATGCCCAGTACCTCGCGATCGGGTGGTCGACCTTGCCCAGGGCCTCGGCGGCGCTCGGCAGGCTCTCGGGATCGGGAATGTCGGCTGGCATGTCGATCTGGTGCTCGACGCCCTCGTCCTCGTCCTGGAACGACGCGATCATCGAGAGGATCGGGTTCCCCTCCTGGTAGGCCTGGGTGCGCCGGGTCGAGAACGACCGGCCGTCGTGGATGCGGTCGACCGAGAACGTGATCGGCAAGCTCACATCGCCCGGGCGCAGGAAGTAGCCGTGCATCGAGTGCACGAACCGGCCCTCGGGAAGGGTGCGCATCGCGGCGACGAGGGATTGGGCGAGAACCTGCCCGCCGAACACGCGGCCGAGCGGCATCCACTGGCTCGGACCGGTGAAGATGTCCTCACTCGTGCGGGCACCCGTGTCGGTGAGATCGAGCGCCGTCAGTAGCCCGGCAAGGGGGTCGGTCATGGTCTCTCCCGATGTCGTCGTGCGGGGCGGTACCCGGGCGGGCGCCATAGTGGGTATTTTAGAGTGCACATGAGCCTCGAATTTTCCCTCACCGACTCCCTGTCACTCAACGACCTGCAGGTCTACCTCGGTCGCGCCGGTCGTGTCGAGGACGGTTCCGTGCGCCTGATCGCCGACGGCAGCGTGCTCGCTGTCTATGTCGCAGTGTTCTATCCGTCCGGACTTCTCGATCAGAGCCCCACGGTTCTGGGGCTGCGCACCTTCGAGCTCTCGACGCCTGTCACCTTCGACGTCGTGGTGCCCGTCAGGTCGCTCCTCGAACGCCTCGCGCGTCGTGAGGGCGACGCGGAGCGGTCGGCCGATGCCCCCGTTGTCGTGAGCGTGCCGATGCAGGTCTACACCGTGACCTGGGCGGCGATCTCTCCGCCCAGGGGTGGCTGGACAAGCCTCGACCCCACGGGGTCGAGCGTGCTCGAGCCGGTCGCGACGGCGGGAATCAACGAGGTCGCCGAGGCGATCCCGACGGGAACCGGCGAGCAGATCGTGCATCGCGTTCGCGCCGAGGTATGGAGCCGACCGATCCCGGGCCTCGAACACGTTCCGGCGGGTGGGGCATTCGCCGCGCTGTCGCTCGGCTTCCTCAGCGACGAGGTGCGCATCTACGAGACCGGGCCGTGGACGCGCCTGTCGACCGAGCGCGGGCACGTGCTGATCAAGCGAAAAGCCTGGTCGCTACTGGGCTGAGCCCGGTCGCTTCCCTTCCTGTGGCAGCGTGCCGCTGCGCCCGGCGAGGAACAGGATGATCGACTCGGCCGTGCCCGCCAGCTCCGGTCCCCGTCCGACCGTCCACCCGGCATCCGTCGCCCTCAGCGCCCGCCCACGGGCCACGGCCTTGATCGGGGTGGATGCCGCGAGGACGCTCGCGAGGGCGACGGCGCCCGTCGCGGAGCCCGGGAATGCAAGAGGGCGGCCGAGGGACCGGGCGAGGTCGTAGCCATCGACGACCGCCGCGCGGAGCCCAGCGACGCCGTGCGGGCCGCGTCGGGCGAGCCTGTCGGTGGCGGTGGCCCGCAGTTGTCGGAGGAACTCGTGCGGATCGGAGTCGCCGAGCCGTGCGGCGATGATGCGCCGCCCGCTCGCGGGGGAGCCCCGCCCGAGGAGAACGGCACGGAAGACTCGACGCACGCGATCGAGTGCGCTGCTGTCGAGCCGCCAGGCTAAGTCGCCGGCGACGTCGCGCACCCGCCAGCCGGCGCGCAGGCTCGGGGCGTCCCACCCCTCGTCTGCGACGCCCTCGAGCACAGTGCAGACCAGCATCAGACATTCCCCGGTGAGCGGTCGCCAGTCGTTCGTGACCGTCGACTCGTCGCCACTGCCACGCTGGCTCAGGGGCAGGTGGCGGGAGAAGTCAGACAATGAGACCTCCGAGAGGACGGGTGGGTATGCTCAAGAATAATGCCTGACACGAGCCCTCTGCCGCTGTGGGCGGGCCGTAGTCTCGCCCTTTTCGGCATCCTCCTCATGGCGCTCAACCTGCGCACGGCGGTGGCCGCCATCTCGCCCGTCGTCGCCGAGATCCGTGCGGACATTCCACTCGACACCCTCGGTCTTGGCGTCATCGGCGCGCTGCCGCCGGTGGCGTTCGCGCTCTCCGGTCTGTTCGGGGCGCGGCTCGGCCGCCGATTCGGCCTTGAACCGCTGCTGCTCGCGGCGATCACCCTGATGGTGGCGGGGCACCTGTTGCGCGGCAGTGCGGGCAGCTACCAGGTCTTGCTCGCCGGAAGTGTGGTGGCGTTCGCCGGGATCGGGATCGGCAACATCCTGCTCCCGCCACTCGTGAAGCGCTACTTCCCCGACCGCATCGCGCTGATGACGACCGCCTACGTGTCGCTTATGGCCATTAGCGGCGCCGTGCCGGCACTGCTCGCCGCGCCCGTGGCCGAGGCCGCCGGATGGCGTGCCTCTTTGGCGATGTGGTCGATCCTCGCCGCGGTGACGCTCGTGCCCTGGCTGGTCGTGATTTCCAGGACGCATCGCGGGCGGCGGGCGCTGGGACCGGATGCCCGGGCGAGGGACACCCGGCCTTCGTCCCGCCACCACACGGCGATGTGGCGATCCCGCACGGCGTGGGCGCTGGCGATGGTCTTCTCCCTCCTCTCCTTCCAGGTGTATGCCCTCATCTCCTGGCTTCCGCGGCTGCTGGTCGACACGGCGGGCGTCTCGCCCCTCGCCGCGGGTGGCTACCTCGCGCTCTACGTCGCGCTCGGCCTGCCCCTGGCCATTGTGATCCCGCGGATCATCAGCCGGATCGCGGACGTCAGCATCCTCGTTTTCCTGGCCATCACCCTGCTCGTTATCGGCTATGTCGGCTTGCTGCTCGCGCCGGGCTCACTGCTCGTACTCTGGGTCAGCTGCGCGGGAATCGGCACGATCATGTTCCCTGGGGTTCTGACGCTCATCAACCTTCGCACGCGCACGACCACCGGTTCCGGGGCGTTGAGCGGTTTCACGCAGGGAATCGGCTACGCCGTCGCCGCAGCCGGCCCCGTGTCGTTCGGCCTGCTGCACGACGCCACCGGCGGATGGACCCTGCCGCTCGTCACGCTGATCGCCGCGGCCCTTGCGGGTGTCGTCCCCGCGTTGTTGCTGCGCGAGCGGGCCTTCGTCGAGGACGAGATCGCCGAGTCGCTCGCGCGCTGATCGGGTATGGCTGGCGCTAGGAGACAGTCTCCGCCCGGTGCACGAGCGCAGCCGCGCCGACAAGCGGTCCGTCACTCGAGAGCCCGCTTGGCACAACCGTGACCTTGGTCACGAAGCCGAACTCGGCTCGGCGTGCGATCGCGGCGCGGATGTGGTCGAAAAGGTCGGGGGACACCTGCGAGAACCCACCGCCGATTGCAACGACCTCCAGGTCGACGAGCGCGGTCGCCGACGCGATCGCCTGGCCGATCGCGCGGCCAGAGCGCTCGACAGCGGCGATCGCGATCTCGTCGCCGTTGCGATAGCTGGTCGCGAGGTCCTCGCCGGTCTCGCCCGTCCAGCCCTGGGCCCGCGCCCAGCGTGCCGTGTTCGGACCGGATGCGATCGCCTCCACGCATCCGATTCCGCCGCACTTGCACGGGTCGTCGAAGCCGGCGACCTCGACGTGACCGATGTGCCCGGCATTGCCGGTCGGGCCGGAGACGGTGTTGCCGTGCAGGATCAGGCCGCCGCCGATGCCGGTGGAGACGATCATTCCCATGACGTTGGCGTAGCCCTGCGCGGCGCCTACCCAGTGCTCCGCGAGGGCGATGCACAGGCCGTCCATGCGGAGTGTGGCGGGAACCCCGGGTACGGTCTCCTCGGCGAGGGCCTTCAGCGGGTAGTCCCGCCAGGCCGGCAGGTTGAGCGGCGAGACGAGGCCGAGCGACTCGGTGATCGGGCCGGCGCTGCCGATGCCGACACCGATGAGCCTGCCCGGGTCGCCGAGGGTCGTGAGGCTCGCGAGGATCGCCGACCGCACGGCGGAGGCCAGCTCGTCCGACGAGAGCTCGGGCCCCGTCGGTTCGCGGAAGCGGCTTCCGGAAACTACCGTGCCTTCGGCGTCGACGAGGGCAGATTCGACCTTGGTCCCCCCGAGGTCGACCGCGAGGGCGAGGGCATCACTCATAAGCGGCACGGGATGTTCTTGGCGTCATCATGCGTCGAGCATAGGGGACCCGCCGCGCGCTGTTCGCGGGTGTGTCGGATGCCGCGCGTAGGGTGAGATCGTGAGTGTGAACGAGCTGCAATTCGAACGTGACTACGACCTCCCGCGCGGGATCGTCTGGGCGGCGCTCGTCGACCCAGTGCTCGTGAGCGGCTGGCTCGGCGAGGCGGACATCGAGCCCGTGGCCGGTGGGCGCTACCGGCTCGACTGGCTCGGTTCGCCCCATTTTCCCGGCACCGACGGCACGATCGGCGCGATCTTGGAACCGGAGCACCTCACGATCGCGAGCGAGCGCCACGGAACGTTCGACTTCCGGCTCGACGAACTCGACGGCGGTTCCCGCGGGACATCCACTCGGCTTCGGCTCACCGTCACCGCCGTGATCGACACGCCCTTCGCCGGGCGGGTGCGCGAGACCTGGCTCGCGGCCCTCGAGCAGCTGGCGGAGCTTCTGCGCGGGCATCCGGTCGATTGGGCCCGCTATCCGGTGCCCGTCTCACGGTCGCGGCCCGAGCAGGGTCGCGGCTGACCCTCCACCCCGTGCGCGTTCGCGACGCGCATGAGGCAGAATTGGACTCTGCCGCTTTCCCCGGGATCCTGCCCGGCCGGCACGCGACTGGAATCGAGCGATGACAGCAACCAAGAACAACGCCCTCGCCCCGGCCGAACGGGCCGTGGAACTGATCGGCGGCGACCTCACAGAGAAGAGCCTGCGGCTCCACCTCGAGGGTCTTCCCGGGGTCGACGCCGTCGGCCTCGAGGCGCGCGCCGCCGCACTCGGAACCCGGTCGATCAAGACGACGTCGAAGGCCTGGGCCCTCGACAAGATCATCGGCCTCATCGACCTCACGACACTCGAGGGAGCCGATACCCCCGGCAAGGTGCGCTCGCTCGTGGCCAAGGCGATGACGCCCGATCCCGGAGACCTTTCCACTCCGCGCGTCGCCGCGGTGTGCGTCTACGGCGACATGGTGCCCGACGCCGTCGCCGCGCTCGGCTCGGCGCACTCCGCAGGCCGGGACGACGGCATCAACGTCGCTGCCGTGGCCACGGCGTTCCCGAGCGGGCGAGCCTCGCTCGAGGTGAAGCTCGCCGACACCACGAACGCGGTCTCGGCCGGAGCGGACGAGATCGATATGGTCATCGACCGTGGAGCCTTCCTCGCGGGGCACTACGGCCGGGTGTTCGACCAGATCGTCGCGGTGAAGGAGGCCTGCCGTCGGGACGACGGAACCTACGCGCACCTCAAGGTGATCCTCGAGACGGGGGAGCTCACCACCTACGACAACGTGCGCCGGGCGTCGTGGCTCGCGATCCTTGCGGGCGGCGACTTCATCAAGACCTCCACCGGCAAGGTCGCGCCCGCCGCGACGCTCCCGGTCACCCTGCTGATGCTGCAGGTCGTCGGCGACTGGCACCGGCTCACCGGCGAGAGAATCGGGGTGAAGCCCGCCGGCGGCATCCGCACCTCGAAGGACGCGATCAAGTACCTCGTCACCGTCGCCGAGACGGTGGGGGAGGAGTGGCTGCAGCCGCACCTGTTCCGCTTCGGCGCGTCGAGCCTGCTCAACGACGTGCTCCTGCAGCGCCAGAAGCTCTCCACCGGCCGGTACTCCGGCCCCGACTACGTGACGATGGACTGAACCCATGAGTTTTCTTGACTACGCTCCGGCCCCGGAGTCGACCGCGATCCTGAACCTCCGCGAGAATTACGGGCTGTTCATCGGTGGCGAGTTCGTCGAGGGCCACGGCACCCCGTTCTCGACCATCTCGCCGGCGACCGAGAAGCACATCGCCCAGATCGCAAACGCGGATGCCGCGGATGTCGACGCTGCCGTCGCCGCCGCCCGGCGCGCGTACGACCGCACCTGGTCGAAAATGTCCGGCTCGGACCGCGGCAAGTACCTCTTCCGCATTGCGAGGCTCGTGCAGGAGCGCGCCCGCGAGCTCGCTGTCGCCGAGAGCCTCGACAACGGCAAGCCGATCAAGGAGAGCCGCGACGTCGACATTCCGCTCGTCGCCGCCTGGTTCTTCTACTATGCGGGGTGGGCCGACAAGCTCGACTATGCCGGGCTCGGGCCGGCGCCTCGGTCGCTTGGCGTCGCCGCGCAGGTGATCCCGTGGAACTTCCCGCTGCTGATGCTCGCGTGGAAGATCGCGCCGGCGCTCGCCGCGGGGAACACCGTGGTGATCAAGCCCGCCGAGACGACGCCGCTGACCGCGCTCATCTTCGCGGAGATTCTGCAGCAGGCCGACCTGCCGCCCGGGGTGGTCAACATCATCACCGGTGCCGGCGACACGGGCCAGGCGCTCGTGAACCACGCGGACGTCAACAAGGTCGCGTTCACCGGATCGACCGCGGTCGGTCGTGCGATCGCGAGGTCGACGGCAGGGTCGGGCAAGAAGCTCACTCTCGAGCTGGGCGGCAAGGCGGCGAACATCGTCTTCGACGACGCGCCCATCGACCAGGCCATCGAGGGCATCGTCAACGGCATCTTCTTCAACCAGGGCCACGTCTGCTGCGCTGGATCGCGCCTGCTGGTGCAGGAGAACATCCACGACGAGGTCGTCTCCCGCCTCAAGGCACGCATGTCGACCCTGCGGGTCGGTGACCCGCTCGACAAGAACACCGATGTCGGGGCGATCAACTCCCGCGCGCAGCTCGACCGCATCCGCGAGTTGAGCAACGTGGGCGTTGACGAGGGCGCCGAGCGGTGGAGCCCGGCATGCGAGCTGCCGGATGCCGGATTCTGGTTCGCGCCGACGATCTTCACGGGCGTGTCGACGAGCCACCGCATCGCCAGGGACGAGATCTTCGGCCCGGTGCTGAGCATCCTGACCTTCCGCACCCCGGCCGAGGCGATCGCCAAGGCCAACAACACTCCCTACGGCCTCTCGGCCGGCATCTGGAGCGACAAGGGCAGCCGGATCCTCGGTGTGGCCGACAAGCTGCGCGCGGGCGTCGTCTGGGCGAACACGTTCAACCAGTTCGACCCCTCGAGCCCGTTCGGCGGGTACAAGGAGTCCGGCTACGGACGCGAGGGGGGCCGTCACGGCCTCGCCGCGTACCTCGAATCCCGCGGCTGGAACGCGCCGGCCGTCACGAAGGGAGCACGCAAGTGAGCCACCTCACCGTGCCGAAGACATTCAAGCTCTACATTGGCGGCAAGTTCCCGCGCAGCGAGTCCGGTCGGGTCTACGAGGTCGTCACCGCGAAGGGCGATTTCCTCGCCAACGCGGCGAAGGGCTCCCGAAAAGATGCCCGGGATGCCGTCGTCGCGGCACGCTCCGCCGTCTCCGGCTGGGCCGGGACCACCGGCTACAACCGCGGCCAGGTGCTGTACCGCATTGCCGAGTTGCTCGAGGGGCGTCGCGCGCAGTTCGTCGACGAGATCCGCCGCTCGGAGGGAGCGAGCGAGTCCGCGGCATCCGCCCAGGTTGACGCCGCGATCGACGTGTGGGTCTGGTACGCCGGCTGGGCTGACAAATACGTGCAGGTGGCCGGCAACGGCAACCCCGTGAGCGGGCCCTACTTCAACGTGTCGACCCCGGAGGCGACCGGTGTCGTCGCGATCATCGCGCCGCAGGAATCTTCCCTGCTCGGGCTCGTGAGCGTCGTCGCGCCGGCTCTGGTGAGCGGCAACACCGTCGTAGTGATCGCGAGCGAGGCCTCCCCGCTCAGCGCGATCAGCCTCGGTGAGGTGCTCGCCACCAGCGACGTTCCCGGCGGTGTCGTCAACATCCTCACCGGGTCCGCCGCGGAGATCGCACCGTGGCTCGCCAGCCACGCCGACGTCAACGCCCTCGACCTCGCCGGCGCCGGCGACCTCGACTGGGTCGATCTGCAGATCGCCTCGGCCGAGACGCTCAAGCGCGTGCTGCCACCCCAGGACGGCGTTCCGGCGCCGTCGGTCGAGCGCGTGACCTTCTTCACCGAGACCAAGACGGTCTGGCACACAAAGGGCCTCATCTAGATTCAGGAGCCCGAACGCCGCACAACGAAGAAGCCCCCACCAGTTGGTGGGGGCTTCCTCGGTTTCCGGTGCCGTCAGTGCGGCGCGAGCGCTACCGGCAGGGCCGCCCGGGGAGGGCCGGCTTGCCCGTCACGGGAGGCTTGCCCGTCACGGGAGGCTTGCCCGTCACGGGAGGCTTGCCCGTCACGGGGGGCTTGCCCGGGACGTCCGGCTTGCCTTGCACTGTGCAGGTCGGAACATCCTCGACCAGCGTGACCCGGTCCAGGCTCGCCGACCCCGCACCGCTGAAGCCGAACCCGTAGCCCTGCACGTCGGTGAGGGTGAGGCCGTCGTTCGGGGCACCGACCGGCTGGTCGGCGGAACGCGTGAGGTCGGCGAACGGTACCGTCACCTTGCGCCATCCGGCCTGATTGTCGACGAAGCTCGTCTCGAACCGTTCGGCGGTGTCCGGCGCCTGGAAGACACGGATGTAGTCCAGGGTGAGCGACTGCGGGAACACGAGATCCTCGCCCGGCGCTCCGCCGAAGTTGCCGCCGACGGCCACGTTGGTGATCAGCGAGAAGGGGTGGTCGTAGACCCACTCCTTGCCGGCCACGTCCGCCGGGGTGGCCGAGTGGTACTGGATGTCGTCCACGAACCAGTCGATCTTCTCCGGCGTCCACTCGACCGAGAACGTGTGCCAGCCCTCGTACACGGGGGTGTCGAACGTGTAGGTGTCGCCGAAGGAGTTGCCTCCGGAGTATCCCGGTCCGTGGATGGTGCCGAAGATCTCGTTCGGCAGTCGGCCGACGAACTCCATAACATCGATCTCGCCCGTCTGGGGCCAGCCGACCTCACGGAAGTCGTTGCCGAGCGTCCACACGGCCGGCCAGATTCCGGAGCCCTGGGGCACCTGCACTCGCGACTCGATGCGGCCGTACTCGAACTCCTGCTTCTGCTCGGTGATGAGGCGGGCCGACGTGTGCGTGCACGGTCCGTACCAGCAGTCGAGGTCCGTGGTTGAAGAATCGACTTCGCGAGCCGTGATCACCATGTTGCCGTTGCCGTCATGCGCCGCGTTGTCGGTGCTGTCGGTGTAGTACTGCAGCTCGTCGTTACCCCAGCCCCAGCCTCCGGTCTCGTAGCTCCAGTTGTCGGGGTTGGCGGGTGTGCCAGCCGCTCCGTCGAACTCGTCGCTCCACACGGGAACCCAGCTGCCTTGCCCGTCGTCGGGGGCGGCGTTGTCGGCCACCGTCACGGTGACCTTGTCGCGATCGCCCGCTCCGAGGTACCAGAACGACAGTCCCTCATAGGCGGACCAGTCCTGACCGGACGCGAAGTCGCGTGAGAGCGTCGACTCACCGCCCGTCATCACGTCGAGCACGTTCTCGAAGACATCCTGTCCGGCGTAGCTGCCGGCCGCAGCCTCGCGCACGGTGAGGTCGATGTCGCCTTCGGTGTCGAAGAGCCACGGGTGGGACTCGAAGTCGTCGACGATCGTGAAGTCGATCGGGTCGTCGTCCTGGATACTCACGGTGGCACTGCTCACGAAGCCGAACTCGGCTCCGATCGGGTTCGACAGGTCGACAAGGAAGGTCTCGTCCACTTCGTGCTTGGCGTTCTGAAGGGTGGAGACCGTGATGGTCGCCTCACGCTTCCCGGCGGGGATCGTGACGGTTCCACTGGCTGCGGTGAAGTCGCGATCGAGCGTCGCGGGCAGGTCCTCGGTGGCGGTGCGTGCAGCGGACTCCGCGGTGGCGAACTCGACGGTCACGTCCGTGGCGGCGACGCGGTTCAGCCGCACGGTCGCGGTGGCGTCGGAGCCTTCGAGAACCTCGTACCCGGCGCGGTCGAACCCGACCGTCAGGGGAACCTCGGCGGCCTGGCCGTAGAGCAGCACATCGTCGTAGTAGAACGTCTGCGTGCCGGCCGTGGTGAGCGCGCCGAACGCGAAGCCGTGCATGTCGGTGAGTCCAAGACCATCGTTGGGCGCGTTGTTGTTGATGTTCTTGCGCGCGAAGTCGGCGAAGTCGAACTGCTGGAACTTCCAGCCGGTCCAGTTGTCGGTGTACTCGACAACGAAACGCTCGGCGTCGTCGACGGTCGAACCGGGGTTGCGGTTGTCCTGGATGTCGAGGAACAGGCGCGTGCCCGATCCGTTGCCGTGCATCCAGAAGCCGATGCCCTCGTAGGTGCTCCAGTCCTGGGTGGTCCATGCGTCGACGGCGTCATTCGTGAAGTTGTCCACCACGACTCCGTAGGACGTCACGGTGAACGCCGATGACAGCACGTCGTTGCCGGCAGCTTCATCGGGCACCGGAACGGGAGACGGAACCGTGCCGAAGGCGACGGTGCTGTTGGGGTCCTCGGCGTTGAACCAGCCGACGGGAACGGTTCCCGCCGTGCCCGTCGGCAGTGCGGCCTGAAAGTCCTCGACCAGCAGTGTGCGGCCGGTGGGCGGGCCGACGACCGGGCCGTCGTTGTCGACGATCGTGATCGTCGCGGCACTCGGGGTGCCGAGCGCGGCTCCAACGGCGTTGCTGAGGGTCAACGCGAGGGTCTCGCTCGTCTCCTCGGCGTTGTCGTCGGTCGTGGCGACAGAGATCGTCTTCGTCGTCTCGCCCGCGGCGAAGGTCAGCGTGCCGACTTCGGAGGTGTAGTCGTCGGCGCCAGCCGTGCCGTCGCTCGTCGCGTAGTCGACGGTGATGGGCGCTGTCGGCGCGACATTGAGTCGCACGTTGATGTTCGTCGTCGCGCCCTCGATGACCTCGGCGGATGCGGCGGACAGGGAGACCGTCGGCGTCACCTCGGCGCCGGCGAATAGCTCGACGTCGTCGATCTGCAGGGTGGCGGTGCCGCTGACGGCAGGAACCGCGTAGCCCCACATCGTGGTGAGACCAAGGCCGTCGTTCGGTCCGGGGTTGAAGTCGGTCGAGCGAACAAGAGACGACCACGGGATCTCGATGGGGCGCCATCCGGCCACATCATCGGTGAACTCCAGTTCGAACCGCTCCGACGTGTCGGAGTTGGTTCCGCCGTCGAAGATCTCGAACTGAAGGACGGCTCCGGAGCCTGTGCCGTTCAGCATGAACCTCACGCCGTCGAAGTCGCTCCAGTCGGCTGCCGCGGGGAAGTTGTGGCCGAAGCCGGCGTAGGCGCCGGCGGGAACGTCGAACCCGTAGGAGAGAACCTTTGTCGGTTCGGTCTGACCGGGCTTGGCCCCGGCGGTGCCGGGCGCAATGTCGACGATGCCGATGCCGGCCCCGCCGCCGCCTCCGCCGTAGGAGAAATAGTCGGGGGCCGGGGCGCCAGTCTCGAAGTCGTCGACCGTGGATACTGTCTCGGCAGCTGAGGCCGAGATACCCCCGACCGCTATCGGAACGATGAGCGCCGGCACGGCAACCGCAGCAGCGATTATCCGTGGGAGCGCTCTCAAAGTAATGGACATGTCTTCTCCACCAGATAGTCGACGACCCCCATTGGCCGCCTCGTCTGACCGTCGTCGGCCAGATTCCGCAAGCCTAGCCATGAAATCGCGTGCGCGGCAAAGCTAGTTTTGGTCGTCAGAGGAGAACACGAAACCCCCGGCAAGTCACAGGGGTCGCGGCTAGGGTCAAACAATGAGAATTCTGGTCACCGGTGCGACAGGTTACATTGGCGGGCGGCTCGTGCCGAAGCTTCTTGAGGCAGGCCACGAGGTGCGGGTGCTCGTGCGGGACACGGCCAAGATGCGCGACGTGCCGTGGGCCGACCAGGTCGAGATCGTCAAGGGTGACCTCGGCGATCCTGCCTCGCTCGTCGATGCCGTGGACGGCATCGAGGCGCTCTACTACCTCGTGCACGGAATGGGCGGGTCCGGCGATTTCGAACAGGCAGAGAGGGAGTCGGCGATGAATGTCGCGCGTGCCGCCCTGGCCGCGGACGTGCGCCGCATCGTGTACCTCGGTGGGCTGCACCCGGACGGCGAGCTGTCGCCGCACCTTCGATCGCGCGCAGAGGTCGGTCGCATCCTCATCCGATCCGGGGTTCCGACCGTCGCACTCCAGGCCGGGGTCGTGATCGGATCCGGCTCCGCCGCGTTCGAGATGATCCGGCATCTCACCGACGTCCTGCCCTACATGCCCGCCCCCAAGTGGGTGCGCAACTTCATCCAGCCGATCGCCGTGCGCGACGTGCTGCACTACCTCGTCGAAGCGGCAGAGCTGCCACCAGAGGTGAACCGCACGTTCGACATCGGCGGACCGGATGTGCTGCGCTACGGCCAGATGATGAACGGCTACGCGCTCGAGGCCGGCCTGAAGCAGCGGGCGATCGCCGCGCTGCCGGTGCTCACCCCGTGGCTCGCCTCTCAGTGGGTCAATCTCGTCACACCCATCCCGCGCCGCCTCGCGATCCCCATCATCGCGTCGCTGCAGTACGACTGCGTGATCCACGAGCACGACATCGCCAACTATATTCCCGCTCCGGAGGGTGGGCTGACGCCGTACCGGACCGCGGTACGGCTGGCCCTCGGCCGGATGCGCGACGGCGAGGTCGAGACGAGTTGGCTGAATTCCTCCGTCGAGGGCGCCCCGGCGAACCTCCTGCCCTCCGACCCCGACTGGACCGGCCACACGGTCTATCTCGACCTCAAGGAGAAGCACACGGACGCGTCGCCTGAAGACCTGTGGGCGGTCATCGAGGGAATCGGAGGGGACAACGGCTGGTACTCACTCCCGGTGGCCTGGGCCGCGAGGGGAGTCTTGGACAAGCTCGTCGGGGGAGTCGGTCTGCGCAGGGGACGGCGCCACGCTGAGACGCTGAACTCGGGTGACGCGCTCGACTTCTGGCGTGTCGAGGAGATCAGGCGGGGCAGCTTCCTGCGCCTGCGTGCCGAGATGAAGCTTCCGGGCCGGGCGTGGCTCGAACTCAGTGTGGAACCGGCTCTCGGTGGCGGGTCGGACTACCGCCAGCGCGCAATCTTCTTCCCCCAGGGCCTCGGCGGTCGCCTCTATTGGTTCTCGATCCTCCCGTTCCACGGCATCATCTTCAACTCGATGGCCACAAAGATCACTCAGACTGCCGAGGCGAGAGCTGAGAAGTCGGTGCTGGGAGGGGAAGAGAAGGTCATCGCGGCCTAGGGTGGAGGAAACCACACGCTGCTCCGGCGAGCGTGATTACGGGGAGGTCTTCATGAACGACGCACAACCAGACGGCGCGACGGGCGAGCACGACGGCAGCCACCAGCATGACGCGCACGACGAGCGCGACACTGTCGCGTTCCTTGGTGACAGCCTCACCGCCGGCGGTCGCTGGGCCGATTGGTTCCCCGATCTGAACGTCGTTAATCTGGGCGTCGACGGGAGCACGACAGATGACCTGATCGCCCGGGTCGATGACGTCGTGGAGCTGCGGCCGGACGAGATCGTCATGCTCATCGGCACCAACGACCTCGGCACACGCCAGACCGTCGAGCATCTCGTGCGCAACATCGAGTCGGCGTGCGTGAGGCTGCGCAAGGAACTGCCCGGCTCGCGGATGCTCGTGCAGTCGATCCTTCCCCGCGGCCGCGAGTACGCTCACCGAATCCAGGACGCGAACATCCACCTGCGCCAATTCTCCTCAACCGTGCGCGCCCAATTCCTCGACCTGTGGCCCGCGATGGCGCTCGAGGACGGTGAGCTCAACGCCGAGTTCTCCGACGATCGTCTGCATCTGAACGATGCAGGCTACGAGGCATGGCTCGGCGAGCTGCGGCCCGCCCTCGTGCGGCTTCGGGAAATGCCGCCGATGACCACTCCGATTCAGATCATCAGGCCCGACCAGTACACCCGCCCGCCCCGCTGACCCGAGCGGCGACCGCTAGCGTTGACGCGTGACCACCTATCCCACTCCCGCCTTCCGTCGCACCGCCCTCGTACCCGGAGTGCTCGCCGCGATCGTGCTCACGGCGGGCGCCGTGCTTGTCGGCACGGAGGGGTTCACCTGGATCCGCTACGTGACGAGCATCTTTGCGCTCATCATCAGCGTGTTCGCCTGGCAGTCCCGCCAGTGGTGGTGGCTCATCGCTCTGGTGCCCATCGCGGTCGCTTGGAACCCCATCATCGTGATCCCATTCGACGGCGTGGCGTGGCAAGCGGTGCAGTTCGTGGCCGCCCTCGTCTTCGTTGCGGCGGGCCTCCTGATCAAGGTGCCGAACCCCGAGGACCGCAACCGGCGCTGACCGGACTGGCAGGCGGGGAGAACCCGTCCCGGGCGGGGTGATAATGGAAGAAGCTAAGGGCCCGAACCAGAAGAACGGCAGCGGGCCAGGCTCAGACGATTGGGCCCTGAATGACCGACAACCTTGCGCCAGTAGTGGTGTCATCCCTCGCTTCCCCCGGCGTGATCCGGCGTGCCGACGTCGTCGTCCGCAAGGGGATGTTCACACTCGTCAACGGCCATCTCACGCCGCGCGAATCGATGATCGAGGATCTCCTGTTCCTCGGTTCGGTGCTGGATTCCGCTGAGATCCCGTTCTTCCTGATCCGTGACGGAGGGGACCGACCAATTATCGCGGTCGACTTCTCCCGGCGGAAGAAGCTGCGTGCGGCCCTCGCGGAGGCGTGCGCGAACGAGCCGTTCTACTCGAAGCCCGCCGGCGAGCGGGGCCGTCCGCCCGTTCTCGTGGCCGAGGGTCGGCTCGCGGGTGACGCTAAGGCGCGCGCCTTCACCCTGTACCGCCCGCGCATCGAGCCGCAGGGGCGGCTGCGCTACGGCTCCGCGACCGGCGTCAGGGTCGAGCTGTGGGAGTGGGTCGGCGGGACGATCATCGCCCCCGCCGAGAACGCCCTCATGCGGAACACGTTCCTCGCAGCCGACGCGGTCGAGGGCACCGTCGACCTGTTCGGGCAGACCTGGCCAACTCTCGACGGCATGTTCGCCGAGCACGCGAGCGACATCGGCTTCGACATCGACATCGTCTTCTCCTGGGTCGATGGGGCGTCGATCGACTGGCAGCGCGCGCGGGCGAAGCGCATGGAGAGCTACGTCGTCGGCGAAGGCGACAGCTCCGAGGCGCGCTACCGCCAGATCGACGAGCTCAAGTACGCGCTGCGCTCAGTGCACCTGTTCGCGCCGTGGATCAGGCACATCTTCATCGTGACAGACTCGCCGGTGCCCGCGTGGCTCGACGAGCACGCGGACGTCACCATCGTGCGCAGCGAGGACTTCTTCGTCGACACCTCGGTGTTGCCGACGCACAACTCGCACGCGATCGAGGCGCAGCTCCAGCACATCCCGGGGCTCTCTGAGCACTTTCTCTACTCGAATGACGACATGTTCTTCGGTCGCCCGATCTCGCCCGACATGTTCTTCTCCCCCGGCGGGGTCACCAAGTTCATCGAGGCGAACACGCGCATCGGACTTGGCGAGACCCACACCGGCCGCAGCGGGTTCGAGAACGGCGCGCGGGTGAACCGCCGGCTGCTCGACGAGCGGTTCGGAAAGATCACCACGCGTCACCTCGAACACGCCGCGACCCCGCTCCGCAAGTCGGTGCTGCTCGAGCTCGAGCGCGAGTTCGCCGAGGACTTCACTCGCACGAGCGCGAGCCCGTTTCGCTCGGCGACCGATATCTCGGTGACGAATTCGCTGTATCACTACTATGCGCTGATGACCGGCCAGGCCGTCACCCAGACGCAGGCGAGCGTCAAGTACGTCGACACGACCATGCGCGAGGGGCTCCGTGATCTGAAGCGGCTCCTCAAGCGACGCTCGTATGATTTCTTCTGCCTCAACGATGGCAGCTTCCCCGAGATCGACGGTGCGGAACGCGCGGCGGCGGTGCTCTCGTTCCTGGATCGCTACTTCTCGATTCCGGCGCCCTGGGAACGGGCGCCGGCAGACGAACAATCCGGGGTGCTCGGTCGGTCGGATAGCGAAGCGGGCTAAGCCCCGCCCTCAGAGGGCGGCGACTGCGGCGAGCGGGAGCACGAAGGGCGGTTCCGCGGTGACGTGGGGGTTCACGGCATCCGGGATAACAACGCCGTGCTCGGCGAGGATATCCACGGTCTGCTCCGCTGTGACCCAGTTCGACACCGTCGGGTAGTTGCCCACGGGCACCACCGAGTGGAGCACGGTGTCGTCGTAGACATGCACAAGATTGAATGACTGCGCCCCATCGCGACCGCGTGTGCCGCCGACCGGAACATTGAGGTCCTGGGTGTAGCAGGTTGCCGACGCGACCGAGACGGGAACCCCCGCGAACGTGGCTGTCGTCGAGTAGTGGAGGTGCCCGGCGATGATGCTGCGCACATCCGAGCCCCTGATCACTTCGGCGAGCCCGTCCTGCTCGCGGAGCTCCACGAGCACGGCGAGGTCAAGAACGCTTGGCACCGGAGGGTGGTGCATCGCCAGGATGGTTCCATGCGGCGCCGGCACCGACAGCTCCTCGGCGAGCCAGTCGAGCTGCTCGTCGGAGACGATGCCGTGGTGGTGGCCCGGAACAGTGGAGTCGAGAGCGATAATGCGCAGACCGTTGATGTCGTGCACCCGGTCGATCGGGTTGGAGGTCGGCAGCTGGCCGAGCAGCTCGCGGCGGAACGTGGACCGGTCGTCGTGGTTGCCCATCACCCAGACGACTTCCGAGCCGAGCCGCTCTGCGACGGGCTCGATCATCTCCCGGAGCTTGGTGTAGGCGCCCGCCTCGCCCTTGTCGGCGAGGTCTCCGGTGAAGACGATGGCCTCCGGGCGGGCTCCGGATGCCTCGAGCTCCGCGACCAGCTGCCGCAGCAGGCCCTCGCTGTCGACCGCTCCGTACAGGTGATCATCGGCCACGAAGTGGGTGTCGCTCAAGTGCAGAATGAAATGGTCTGGCCTCGCGTACTGGGCCCTGTAACCGGACATGAGACCCATCACAGCACTTAAACCTTGCCAAGGGGTGAACAAACCACGGAGAGTCTGGCCCCCAAGGAGGGTACACTCGTGTCTCGGTTGTGCGAGTTACGGAGCGTCGGTGTGGAAATGTGGCCCGCGATCCGCGTAGTCTGTTAGCAGCGCACGACGAATCCGCTTTCCGTCCCGACCTTGTCCGCAAGTTGCTCGGGGCTGGATTCCGCGCCCACCGGTCTGTGATCGTCCTCCACCGGAGGTCGTCCGGGTCGGCACCCCAGCGGTGCACGACCCTCCGGCAGGTAGCGTCAGCGCCGCATCCGTTCAGCTCGCTCAGCTCAGGAGGAACATGGCTCGGTCAGGCCAGTCGAGGACGTCCCAGCGGGGACAATCACCCAAGAGGACAGCATCCGGTCGTCCGTCGCAGCAGCGACGAGCGCACCACGGTGACGAGGTCGGTCTCATCCCCGTGCTGGCGCGCGCCGTGCGGGAGATCGAGGCGGCGGCAGAGCGGGGCAAGGTGGGGCCATCGAACCGCACCAAGTTCCAGGTTGTCGCGCTGCTCGTGCGGGAAGAGCGCTCGCGTGCCAAGAAGGACACCGAGGTGACCGACTCCGAGCGCGCGGAGGTGCTCAAGCGCCTCGACGGTGTCGCTACGATTCTCGCCAAGACGGCCGCGCGGGACACCTCGCTCATCCAGCTCCTCGCTGAGGACGCGGTGGTGTCGGATGCCGCAAGAGGGCTGCGCCGCGACATGCTGATGGCCTCAGGTGTGCAGATGAGCCCGGACGACCTCGTGATCACGAAGGAGCCGGTCGCGGTCGCGCCAGCCGCCGAGCGCCAAGTTGTTCCGAAGTCCGTCGTCGCGAGGCAACTGTCCAACCCGTTCCTCGCCCCCGATTTCAGCCAGAGTGTGAGGGCCAAGCCGACGACCAGGCGACTTGCCAACTGGGAGCTGCTCGAACCGCTGTTCCGCGCCTTCGAATACGGCGCCGGCGGTCAGGCAGCGAGCATGCACCTGCCTGACCCGACGGCAGGCGACCGCCGGGTTCCGGGCGGACGCGAGCTCTTCACCCATCAGGCCGCCTTCGTTGCGAGTGTGCGCGAGGGCCACCGCAGCTACCTGCTCGCCGACGAGCCTGGACTCGGGAAGACCGCTCAGGCGCTCCTCGCCGCGGCCGCATCGAACTCCTACCCCCTGCTCGTCGTCGCGCCGAACGTCGTGAAGATGAACTGGGCGCGGGAGGTCGAACTCTGGACGCCGAACAAGACGGCGACCGTCATCCACGGCTCGGGTGAGAGCCTCGACGCCTTCGCCGACATCGTGATCGTCAACTACGACGTTCTTGACCGGCACGTCGGCTGGCTGCGCACCCTCGGGTTCAAGGGCATGGTCGTCGACGAGGCGCACTTCATCAAGAATCGCGAGTCGCAGCGGTCTAAGCACGTTCTGTCGCTTGCCGACAGCATCCGTGCCCGCTCGCCGCGCGCACTCATGATCGCGCTCACGGGCACCCCCCTCATCAACACGATCGAGGATTTTCGGGCGATCTGGCAGTTCCTCGGCTGGATCGACGGCGAGAAGCCCACGGCGACGCTGCTCGACCGGCTCGAGGAGACGGGGCTCACGCCCGCCGACTTCGGCTTCTTCGCCGAGGCGCGCCAGACTGTCATCGACATGGGAATCGTGCGGCGTAAGAAGCTCGATGTCGCCGCCGACCTCCCGTCGAAGCGCATCGCCGACCTGCCCGTCGAACTCGACGACGAGGTGGGCCGCTCCATCCGCGAGGCCGAGGCGGCTCTGTCGAAGCGCCTCCTCGACCGCTATAACCGCGGCCTCGAGCTGTCGAAGAATCCCGACGAGATCGACAGGGACGCGCTCGTGCGGCTCGTCGCCCAAGCCGAGCTGGAGGAGTCCAAGGCGGCCAAGACGGGCGAGAATGTCTTCACGATGGTGCGCAAGATCGGAACGGCCAAGGCTGTGCTCGCCGCCGATTACACCGCGCAGCTCGCCCGGTCCGTGGGCAAGGTGGTCTTCTTCGCGAAGCACATCGACGTCATGGACATCGCGGAGCAGACCCTCGCGAAGCGCGGCCTCAAGACCGTCTCGATCCGAGGCGACCAGACCGCCGCCTTCCGGCAGGCACAGGTGGACGCGTTCAACAACGATCCGGATGTCTCCGTCGTCGTCGCGTCGCTTACGGCGGCCGGCGTGGGCCTCAACCTGCAGGCCGCGTCGAACGTCGTGCTCGCGGAGCTCAGTTGGACGAGCGCGGAGCAGACGCAGGCGATCGACCGTGTGCACCGCATCGGCCAGGAAGAGCCTGTCACGGCGTGGCGCATCATCGCGGCGCAGACAATCGACGCGAAGATCGCCGAGCTCATCGGCAGCAAGGCTGGCCTCGCCGCCCGCGCTCTCGACGGCGACGATTCCGTGGTGATCGGTGAGTCGAGTCTGCAGCTCGACGCCCTCATGCACCTGCTGCGCGAGGCGCTCGAGGTCTCGGGCCAGTTGCACTGACGTTGCGGGGGCTGCGAGTTGCCCGGTTGTGTCGGGTTCCGGGCGCTTGAGGGGACAGGTGTGGGCGGTTCGCCTGGCGTGCGGACCCTGGGTCAGGAGGCGGCGCGTTCCACCAGCCGGTCGATCGCGGCGAGCGGTATCGAGAGCCAAGCGGGTCGGTTGCGCGCCTCGTAGACAGCCTCGTACAGGGCCTTGTCAATCTCGAACGCATCGAGCAGCGAACGGTCCGCCCGCAGGTCCGTGCCGTAGCCGGAGATATACCCGTCAAGGAATGCACGCCTCGCCGCGAGCGCCCAGTCGGTCACGGACTGGCCGCGGGATTGGGCGACGGAGCCGGCGACATAGTCAAATGAGCGCAGCATCCCGGCGACATCCCGCAGAGGGAAGTCCTCCCGCGCACGCTCGAGCATGGGGCGCATCGGCTCGCCTTCGAAGTCGAGGATGATCCAGCCGCGGCCGGGCACCCAGAGCACCTGGCCGAGGTGAAAGTCGCCATGGATGCGCTGCATGGCGGGCCAGACGGATGTCGCTGCCCGCGTATAGACGGACTGGAGCGCCGCGCGGTGCTGCTCGATCCCCGGCACCTCCGCGACCGCTTCGTCGAACCGGGCCCGCATGCTCGCGATGGTCGCGGCGATGTCGCGTGGGGCGGCCGCGTGCGTCGGAAGTACTCCGGCGAGGGTCGTGTGCACGTCGGCGGTGGCCTCGCCCAGGGTGCGTGCCCGCTCGGTGAAGTCCTCGCCCGCCTCCGCCGCCTCGAGGGCCACGCGCCAGGCATCCTCGACGCCGGGGAAGAACTCCTGAGCGAAGGCGAGGTGGCCGTGGGCGAACCCCGTCGGTTCTCCCGTGTCGTGCCACTGGCCGTTGATGTGTCCGATGGACTGCGGCACGACGGTTGAGCCAGCGCCGGCGAGAGCACTGAGGAGCGTCACATCGGGGTTCTCGCCGTGATGCAGCGACCGGAACACCTTGCAGATGATCGGCTTGGCCCCAGTGCCGTCGAGCCCGACCATGTCGTAGATGATCGAGGTGTTCGACTGCTCGCCGGAGAGCACGCGGGCACCACGGATCTCGATCGCGGGCGTCGTCGGGACGCAGTGTCCGCGCGCGGCAATGCCGGGCGCGCCATCGTCGGGGAGTACGGCGCCCTCGTCGAGGATGAGGCGAAGGATTGCCTTGGCGCAGGCCTCGTCCCGCGGGCCGTCGTAGACGAACCGGGTGACGCCGTTCTCCTCGTAGCTGCCGATGAGGGCATGATCGAGTCCGGCGACAGGTGCCGACCTCTCGGTCAGCGGCACCTGATAGAGCAGGGGCCGCTCGGCCGTGTCGAGGAAGAGGTGGACGGTGATGTGAGCCTGCCCGTCCGGGTCGGGCAGGTCGAACCCGCCGAGTCTCTCCCAGACCGGGGCTCGGCCCTTGCCCGCGTACCAGCGCTGCTCGGTGATCCAGGTCGACAGGAATTCGGGCAGGGCTGTCATGGTGCCTCCAGCTGGGTCGGGCGGATCGCGTGGTGTCACGCCGCGAGGCGTGCCGTGACCTCCGCGAGCGAGGGATTGGTCGCCGACGACCCGTCAGGGAACAGCACGGTCGGCACCGTCTGGTTTCCGCCGTTGATCGTCGCGACGAGTTCGGCTGTTCCGGGAACGGCTTCGATGTCGATGTCGCGGTACGCGATGCCCGCTTTGGTCAGCTGCGACTTCAGTCGCGTGCAGTAGCCGCACCACGGGGTGGAGAACATCGTGATGCCGCCGGCGTCGGGGGTGTAGTTCACAGTCATTTCTCGAGCCTACGCGCCGCGCCTGAGACATCGAGAACCCACGCGTACTCGAAGGCGCGCTCACGCCACGCTTCGTACCGTCCGCTCACGCCACCGTGGCCCGCGCTGAGCTCGGTCTTGAGCAGTGCCGGTGCCCCGACCTCGCGCAGGCGGGCCACCCACTTCGCCGGTTCGACGTACAGCACCCGGGTGTCGTTGAGGCTCGTCACGGCGAGAATCGCGGGGTAGGTCACGTCGTCGCGCACATTTTCATACGGCGAGTAGGACCGCATGTACTCGTAGACGTCGCGCTCGCTGAGCGGGTTTCCCCACTCGTCCCACTCGATTACCGTCAGCGGCAGTTCGGGGTCGAGGATGCTCGTGAGCGCGTCGACGAAGGGCACGCCGGCGAGGATCCCGCGGAACAGGTGCGGGGCCATGTTCGCGACGGCGCCGACGAGCAGGCCGCCGGCGCTGCGCCCCTCCGCCACCAGTTGCTCCGGGGTCGTCCGCCCCTCGGAGGTGATATGTTCGGCGACGGCGATGAAGTCGGTGAAGGTGTTTCGCTTGGTGAGGGTCTTGCCGTCCTCGTACCAGCGCCGGCCGAGCTCCCCTCCGCCGCGCACGTGCGCGATCGCGAAGAGCATCCCGCGGTCGAGCAGCGACAAGCGGGCGATCGAGAAACTCGGATCCATGCTCGCCTCGTAGGAGCCGTAGCCGTACAGCAGGGTCGGCGCCGGGCGGGAGGCGTCGACGAGCCCCTTCTTCCAGACAAGGGAGATCGGCACCCTCGTGCCGTCGGATGCCGTCGCCCAGTCCCGCGCCTGCTCGTAGTCCTCGGGGAGGTAGCCGCCGAGCACATTCTGGCGCTTGAGCAGCCGGTATTCGTTCGCGTCGACGTCGTAGTCGATGACGGATGTCGGGGTGACGAACGAGGTGAAGCTGAGGCGCAGGGTGGGGGCGTTCCACTCCGGGTTGGCGCCGATGCCCACATCGAAGAGCGCCTCGTCGAATTCGAGCTCGCGCAGGGCACCGTAGCCCACGAATGCCGCAACGGCGACCCTGGCGCTGAGGGGGATGATTCCCACCCGGGTGAGGGCCTCACGACGGTAGGACACCACGAGGTGTGAACGGAACGCATCCACTCCCTCGAGGCGGGCCTGCAGCGAATGGGGGATGACGACCAGACGGTCACCGAGGGGGTCTGCAGCGGCGACGTCGACGAGCTCGAAGTTCTCCGCGCCGTCGTTGTGGGTAATCAGCAGCCGGTCCTCGCCGGCGACGACGGCGTGCTCGACGTCATACTCGACACCCTCAACTCGTGGCCAGACGACGCGGAACTCTCCCGTCGGGTCGGCGGCCTCGACGAGGCGCACCTCGCTCGTGATCTTCGACCCGATGTGGATCATCAGGTACTTGCGGCTGCGGGTGCGGTCGACCCCGACCCAGTACCGATCGTCCGGCTCGGTGAACACGGTGACGTCGTCGCCCGCGGCGGTGCCGACCCGGTGCCGCCATACGGTGTCGGGGCGCCAGGCGTCGTCGACGGTGCAGTAGAAGACATAGGCACCGTCGAGCGAGAACAGCGCTCCGGCCGCAGTGCCCGGAATCTCATCGATCGAGCTGACCTCGCCCGACGCGATGTCCCTGATCCTCAGGGTGTAGCGCTCGTCTCCGGCGACGTCGACGGCCCACGCGAGCCGGGTGCCGTCGGTGGAGACGTCGAAGCTGCCGAGCGAGAAGAAGGCGTGCCCCTCCGCCTCGGCGTTCGCGTCGAGGAGCACCTCCTCGCCGTCGACGGGGGAGCCGGCATCCGTCGCCGGTGCGCTCCAGTCGTCCTCGCCGGCGATCGGCGCGCGGCAGTAGACCCCGTACGACTTCCCCTCGACAGTGCGGGTGTAGTACCAGTGGCCGCCGCGGCGCGTCGGCACCGAGAGATCGGTCTCCTGGGTCCTCGCCTTGATCTCGCCGTAAATCTCGTCCGTCAGCGACCCGAGATCGGCGGTATTCGCAACCGTCCACTCGTTCTCCGCCGTGAGGTGAGCGATGACTGCCGGGTCATCCTTGTCGCGCAGCCACTCGTAATCGTCGGTGAAGTCGTGACCATGGTGGGTGCGGACGATGGGCAGCCGGCGGGCGGAAGGCGGGTTCGAATTGATCACCCTCCACCGTACCGAGCATTGGCCGCCCGGATCACTCGGCGAGGAGCAGTTTCCAGCGGATGAACGCATCCGGGTCGATCGGCAGTCGAGACCAGACCGAGTGCTGGCGCAGCCCGACCGCGGCATCGAGCGCACGGAGGATGCGGCGGTCGTCGGGTGTGAGCTCCTGCCGGGCGCCGATCGGATTGTGCACGAAGGACACGAGGAACGCGGCGTTCCTTGCATGCACGAACGGTTCGGTCGTGCTGGATCCGAACTGCGCGGCCTCGTAGACGATGGACGCGAGCAGGCTCGGCAGCGGGACGGACGGTGCGCGCAGTCCCTTGCTCGCGCCGCGGGGTTCGCAGCGTTCGAGTGCCTGGTCGCCACCGCTCAGGGAGGTGACTCCCGTCACATCCACGATCCACTGCTGGGGAAGGTCGCTGAGTGATCCCCGTTCCGGCAGTCGGCTGAACCGAAATTCCGTCGCGATCGAGGTCCCCTCGAGCACGAATCCGAGTTCGCGCAGGCAGCGGATGACCGTGGGCATGGCGCTCGCCGTCGTCACCAGGCGGCCGAGCGGCCGCACGCTGTGGCTGACGAGCTCGCAGTCACGGTCGTGGGCGAGGGCGTGGGCCAGGACGGCGTGCCCTCCTACGAGAACCCAGGAACCCTCGTCGAGCAGCGCGCTCAGGTCAAGAATGGTGTCCCAGAGTTCGTCTCGCCAGACGGCGGATTCCGGAACGGCAAAAGCAATACTCACTGCACGACCCCCATCGATGCTGTGAAGCGCATCCGGCGCCCCGAGGACCATCTAATCGCAGTGGCGGGGCCCTGCGCTCCCCCCGTTCGGGAATCGGGGTGGCGATCCCCCCTCTGGCGGCGATCGGTCCTAACCTGTTGAGCACGACGCCTCGAGCACCGGTGGAGCCTCCCCGGTTCGGGCGCGGGATCGGTGGCACGGCATGCCAATGACGACGCACGAGGAAATCGAGCGCAAGTACGAGGTCGACGGGGATTCATCGGTTCCGGACCTCTCCGACATCGCGACGGTGGAGCCGTCAGCGAAAGTGCTCCTGACGGCCGACTACTTCGACACCGACTCTGGCGATCTCGCCGCGCACCTCATCGTGTTGCGGCGCCGCGTCGGCGGGGACGACGAGGGGTGGCACATCAAGTTCCCGGCTGCGGTGGGTCGCACGGAGCTGCACTGGCCGCTGTCGATCGGCGGAGCAGAGAATGCGCACGACGCGCCCGGTGCGCCCGACGCGGCCGACGCGCACGAGGACGCGACGGCCGATGCGCCCGTCGCGCACGAGGACGCGCCCGTCGCGGTGCCCGCCGAGGTGATCGCGCCCATTCTCGCGCTCGTGCGCGTGAGACCGCTACGGATCATCGCTCGCCTGCGTACCCGCCGCACGGCGCTGCATCTCATCGACGATTCCGGCCACCGGCTGCTCGAGCTCGCCGACGACAGGGTCGAGGCGAGCGATAGCGCCACGGGCACGGTCAGGACCTGGCGCGAGTGGGAGACCGAGCTGCTCGACGGCGCACCCGAATCGACGCAGGCACGTTCCGCGTTGCTCGACGCGGTGGAGGCTCGGCTGCTGGCCGCCGGGGCACGGCCGGCCGTGAGCGCCTCGAAGCTCGCGACCGCGCTCGGTCGGACGAGTCTTGCGCCGGTGCACCGGGCGGTGTCGCTCGATCGGGCGAGCCCGGCATCCGAAGTCCTCCTCGCGGCGGTCGGCGCCCTGGTCGAGGACATCGCCAGGATCGACCCGCTCGTGCGGCTCGACCGGCCCGACTCGGTGCACCAGCTGCGCACGAGGGTCAGGCGGCTTCGGAGCCTGTTCGCCTCGTATCCGCGGGTTTTCGATCGCGCTGTGACCGATCCGATCCGCGACGAGCTTCAGCACCTCGGGGTCGTCCTCGGCGAGGCGCGGGATGCCGAGGTCATGCGGGACCGCGCGCGCTCGTTGATCGCCGACCACGACGCGCTCGTGCCGGGGCTCGACACGCGACTCGTCGACGGCTGGGCGCGCGCCCACACCGATGGGCACGAGCGGGTACTCGCCGAGCTGTCGGTGCCTCGGTACCTGGCGTTGCTCGACTCGCTCGACGGTTTCCTGGCCCGCCCGCCGCTCGCCAAGGACGCCTTCGTGCAGGCCGGTATCGCGATTCCGCCGGCGTTGGCGCGGGACCTGAACCGGGTGCTGCGCAGCGCGAAGTCGGCGGATGCCGCCCAGACAGAGCCCGAGCGAGTTGAGCTTCTGCACGCCACGCGCAAGGCGGCGAAGCGACTGCGCTACGCGGCCGAGGCTGTCAGTGTCGGCGACGCTGGCGTGTTCGGCCGCCGTGTGCGCACGGTCGCGGCGGCCGCCGAGGCCATCCATGACCTGCTCGGCGAACATCGCGACAGCTCCCTTATGCAGGAGCACCTGCGGGCGACCGCCGGCTCGGGCAAACACACGTTCGACTATGGGGTGTTGCACGAGGTCGAGCGGCATGGGGCGGCGCTATGCCTGGCCGACTACCCGAGGGCGCTGCGCGACCTCAAGCGGCTGCGCTAGCGGGCGCGCTCGCTTTCGCGCTGGCCAGCAGCTCGGGGGCGGATGCCGCGGGCGTAGCCCACCGCGGCGCACGTGGCGGCCGGGCCTGGGGCATCCGCGGGTATAGCGCTCAGCCGTGGGTATAGCGCTCAGCCGCGGGTATAACGCGGCTGCGCGGGTGGCGGAGGAGGCCATTCGGTATCAAAATGGGAGAGAGATCCGCTCGCGCGGGCAGCACGCGCGAACGCGTGTGGCCCACCTCCCGCGCGAGCGCGCGTGACCCGCGAATCTCGCTCATGCCCTCCGAATCGGATGCTGACGCGGGCAGTGCGCGTATCCGCGGGCAACACGCTCATCCGCCGGCAGTAACGCAACGTCGGCGACATCGCTGTTTCGCAGCGCGGGGGTGAATCTCGTCGCCGATGCCTCTGCGTACCGAGTGTGCCTCTGCGCGCCGAGTGTGCCTCTGCGTACCGAGTGTGCCTCTGCGCGCCGAGTGTGCCTGGAGCACGAAGGACGCTCGGTGCGAACGGCCACACTGGGCGTGCGGATGCCGACGCACGACGCGTCAGTGCAGGTCCCAGCCGGGGATCACCTCGAAGGTGGACTGCTGGCCGATTCCGCGCTCGAGGAAGGCGACGAGGTCGTCGAGCGCGCGTCGAGAGCCCTTGACGGCCCGCGGGTATCGGGCCCACTCGTCGGCAATGTCCCGGTATTCCGTTTCCCGCACAGCGACGCCGGCGCGACGCATCGCCGCCTCGAGTTCGACGACCCCCGCTCGGTCCGCCGCCGACTGGGACGCCTGGAGCAGCGTGGTGGGAAGGCCGGCCGGCTCGAGACCGGGCATCCCCGGCGGGGCGACGAGAACGAGGCGCGACGCTGGCAGCATCCTGCTCGCCAGCACCCCGGCCTCGGCGTGATCGCCCTCAGCGACGACGGCGCTCAGCCCGGCATCCAGCCCCCGCTCACGGGCGATCCCGCTCGCGCGCTCGATCGCCGAGGTCGCGTCCTCGTCCGCCCCGGCAACGTAGACGACTCCGGGTAGTCGGGCGGCGATCGACCCCGCGAGCCAGCGCAGCCCCGACGGGTGCCCGCTGAGGCACAGCACGAGGCACCTGGCCGGCGACTCGTCGCTCTGCCAGAGCGTGCCCGGCCCGGAGCGAACCGCCGAGACCCCGCGCACGCGAGGGGATGTCGCGGTGGCAGCGAGCCCGGGGGCGCGACGCTCGGCCCACCGGACGAAGCGGAGAAGCTGGCTGGCGATGGTCGGTCCTCGAGTCGATGGATGCGGCGGCGCGACCGGTGCTACGCGGCGCCGTGCCCGGGCGGAACCTGCTCGCCCGGCAAGGGAGGCGCCGGGGGAGTGCCGTCGCCGAAGGGGCGCCCGCCGAGTGATTCCCGGCCGTGCGGGCTCAGCCAACCTGACAGGTCGGGACCCTTGGGCACGATTCCGGTTGGATTAATGTCGGTGTGCACGAGGTGGTAGTGCTGCTTGATCTGCACGAAGTCGATCGTGTCGCCGAAGCCGGGGGTTTGGAACAGATCCTTGGCGTAGGAGTACAGGGCCGGCATCTCGCTGAGCTTGTTGCGGTTGCAGCGGAAGTGGCCGTGGTAGACCGCGTCGAACCGGACAAGCGTGGTGAACAACCGCACGTCTGCCTCGGTGACGGTGTCGCCGACGAGGTAGCGCTGGCCGGCCAGCCGCGCCTCGAGGGCATCCAGTCGGTCGAACAGACGGTCGTACGCCTTCTCGTAGGCGCTCTGCGAGCCGGCGAACCCGGCACGGTAGACGCCGTTGTTGACGTCGCGGAAGATACCGTCGTTGATCTCGTCGATCTCCGCGCGCAGCTCGACCGGGTACAGGTCCGGCGCCCCGTCGCGGTGCAGCGCGCCCCACTCGGTCTCGAAGTCGATGGTGATCTGCGCGTAGTTGTTCGTGACGACCTTTCCGCTTGCGACCTCGACCACCGCAGGGACGGTGATTCCGCGGGGATAGTCCGGAAATCGCGCGAAGTAGGCCTGCTGAAGCCGTTCGATCCCGAGCACGGGGTCGACGCCCGCGGGATCGAGGTCGAAGGTCCAGCTGCGCTCGTCGTGCGTCGGCCCGGGCATTCCCAGGCTGATGGCTGCCTCGAGCCCGAGCAGGCGCCGGACTATCGCCGTGCGGTTCGCCCACGGGCAGGCCCTGGCCGCGACGAGCCGGTACCGGCCGGCCTCCACGGGCCAGCCGTCCCGCCCGTCGGCGGTGATGCGGTCCTCGATGTAGGTCGTGTCGCGAGTGAACTCCGCACCGGGGATGACGTAGGCGCCCTGTGCGGGCTGAATCTCTTCGGTCATTCCTCCAGACTAGGCAGTCCTGTCTGGAAACTACGCGTCGCGTTCGGCGAGGTACCGGTTGAACTGCGCCGTGAGCTCGGACTCGGCTGCGCGGGGTATCCCGTCGACGGCCGTCACGGGCGCGGCGTGGCGCACGCTCGAGACGAGCCAGACGGCCGACGCCGAGTGGAGGTGCTCGATGGTCGTCAGTTCGAGGGCCGTCGGGATGCCGCGCTGGGCGGCGAAGGCGAAGAGGCAGTTCTGGGTGGTGCCGTCGAGGATCGCGAGTCCTGGGCCGGGCGTGACGAGCTGCCCCTCGCGAAAGAGCAGCACCGTCGAGGTCGGGCCCTCAAGCACGACGCCGTCGGAACTCACGAAGATTACGTCGTCGGCCCCGCGCCGCTGAGCCTCGCGCAGCGCAGCGCTGTTCACCGCGTAGGAAAGGGTCTTCGCGCCCTGCAGGAGCCAGGGCGATGTGCTCGCAATATCGTGCCGGTAGCCGCGATCCAGGGTCACGACGCGCAGCCCGACTTGTCGTGCCGCCGTGAAGTCCGAGCTGGCGAAGCCGTGCACCCATCCGGTCGGGCGGCCGTCGCCCTCGATTCCGCGGGTGTAGATCGTTTTGATCGCTGCCTCGCTGTGGCCGGCGAGGGCGTCCGTGACCGCGGCAATCGCGGCCCGCCAGGCATCCAGGTCTGGCTCGGGCAGGTCGAGCGCCGCCGCCGACCTCGCGAAGCGACGCAGGTGCGCCTCGAGCGCCTGCGGGGTGCCCGAGACCGCCCCGATCGTCTCGAAGATGCCGTCGCCGCGGGTGATCCCGAGGTCGCGCACACCAACATGGAACGCGTCAGGATCGACGAATCGCATCGGGGCGACGTCGTCGAGACTCCCGGGCGCGTGCCGGGAGGGCTGGTTCAGGATTACGAGGGCGGATGCCGGGGTGGTGCTCATTAGCCCAGCTTATGGAACCTGCATCGGCCCGCCAGCTGCGTCATCGATATCGTCCTGGGAGGTGCCGAGCTTTCCGCTGCCGGGGAGGGCATCGACGACCGCATCCAGCGCTTCGGGGGCCGAGTCGTCGATCTCGGCTTCGGTCTCGCCTGCATCAGTCGGCTCGGATTCGGGGCTTGAGGACTCGCGGTCGCGATCGCTCATGCTCCGACGCTAGCCCGCGGGCTTCGGACCCGACAACCCCAGCGCGCCGACCACCCCATCGCGCCGTCGCGCGGACGGCTGCCGCCGTGACCCTGCAGATAGAGACCGATCCCGGTTCGATGCAGCGCACATCGGCCCGACGCACCCCGAGTCGGGCCATTCTCGCCAACTCGTGTCCCCCTTCCTCTGGACCCCCGGTCGGGGGGCCGCGCGGTAGGGCACATGCTGCCTAGAGTGGAACCAGCAACTTAGCCGGGGGGCTAGGGATGACGGCGGCACGTGGTCGGCATCGGGTCGCGGGGGCGATCGGATGCGGAAGTCAACGACCACGGGCAGCCGTCATTGCTGCAAAGAAGGGCGGGGCTTCGGGAGCCTCGGCATTCTTCTCGCCACAGACGGGGGTCTGGGGTTAACGAAAACGGGGGCGGGAACCGCGGATCATGACGGTTCCCGCCCCACTTCTCGATCCATCACGATGACGTCGCGGTCATGGATCGAAGCGCCGGGACCCTCACGACTCGGGAATCGGACCTAGGCGTCAGGCGCTTATGCAGTGAGATTACGCCGACGGCCGAGAATGCTGGTACCCCTTGACTTGTTCGCGGGGGCGCGTAATCGAGCGATTCGCAGACGCTGGTGTTGTTCGCTGGCGCGCGTGCGATTACACCCACCGGCGCGCGCAACACCAGCGCGACAGTTTGTGCGCGCTGAATACTCGGGGCCGGAGTGGGGCTAGCCCTTGTCGCTGGTGCCGTCGGTGCCGTCGTTGCCTTCGCCGTCGTTGTCTGTGCGCGGCTCGCTGCCGGTGACCTTGTCGGCGGCGGTCTTCGCGGCCTCCGCGACCTTCTCGCTCACGTCCTTCGCGGTGTCCGCGAGTTTCGATGCGGCGTCCACCGCTCCCGCGACGGCTACCTTGGTGCCCTCGGAGACCGACTGGCCGGCGATCTTCGACGTGCCCGCGATCTTCTCCCCGGCGGCTTTAGCCCCCTCGGCGGCGACCTTGGAGCCCTCGGCGACCTTCTGCGCGGCGACCTTGGCGCCTTCGGCGACCTTGTCCGCGACGATGGGGGCGTTCTCCTTGACGAAGTCTTCGGCATCGTGAACGACCTTCTGCACGCGCGGGTCCTCCCACGCCTCGGTGCTCTTCGCCTTCAGGCGCTCGTAGGGCGCGCGGCCCGACCGGGCACCGAGTACGTATCCGGCGGCGAGTCCGACGATGAAAATCAGTTTGAGGCGCATTGCGGAATCCTTTGGTCGAAAACGATCTCGTGAGTGACGCTTGAATCTACGGTACTTCGTACGCGTCGAGCGTGCGACCGTGGGTGACGGCCCGGCCCGGTGCCGCTACGGTCGCACCGACCGCACGAGCCGACGGCGCCAGCGGTGGATGGGGTGCTCCCCAACGCCGTGCACGGCGACGGTGTGCATCGCCCGCCTCGTGCGGACGAGCATCGATGCAGCTCCGGAGAACGGGCGGGACGAGATCCCCACCTGGAGCCGCCGGTCCACGAGCACGGTCGAGCACGGATCGAGGTGGTAGCTCAGGTCGAAGTCGTCGTGAACATCGGGGTCGTCGCGGTGCACTCGGGCAGACACGTCGCGCCAGACGTCGGTCCTGATAGCGAAATTCGACCCGAACAGCGGACGATGGGCGAGGGCGCCGTGCGCCAACACGAAGTAGGCGCGCATGTAGAAGATGTCGGCAAGCACGCGGCGCACGGGTCCCAGCTCGTAGAAACGGCCAGGGCCGGTGATGGCCACGGCCTCCGGATGCGCGTCGAGTTCGATCGCGATGCGCTCCAGCCAGTCGTCGTCGGGTCGGGAGTCGGCGTCGCAGCGGGCGATCACGTCGCCGCTCGCGTGGTCGAACCCGGTCGCGGCGGCGGCCCAAATACCCCTTTTTCGTTCCGGAATCACGATCGCTCCGTGCCGCCGGGCGACCAGGGCGCTGTCGTCGGAGCTGTCGTTGTCTACCACGATGATCTCGAGTGCGGAGATAGTTTGGCCAGTGATGGCCAACAGGCAGAGGTCAAGCTCTCGTGCGTCGTTCTTGACAGGCACAACGACGCTGATTCTTGTCACGTGGTTTCCCGCACGACGTCGGCCGCGTTCTTGTCTGGTCTCCATCCGCGCCAGGCGGGATGACGAAGGCGTCCTGTCGACGTCCACTCGGCGAACTCTACCTCTCCGACGAGTGTGGGGGCGAGCCAGTGCGCGTCGGACTCGTCGGCTCTCGGCACGTCGTCGAATGGGGACTCCTGTCGTTCCAGCCCGTGGAAGCGGGCGGCGAGGTTGTCGAGGGCGCGGTCGCTGAATCCGCTTCCGACACGCCCGACGTAGTGGAGGAGGCCGTCGCCGGGCACCCCGAGCAGAAGCGAGCCGACCGTGCCCGCCCGGCGCCCCCGGCCGGCACGCCACCCGCCGATGACGACCTCCTGGGTGCGGCTGTTCTTCACCTTGATCCAGCTGCGGGAGCGTCGTCCCGCAGCGTAGGTCCCATCGCGTTTCTTGGCGACGATGCCCTCGAGGCCCAGCTCGCTGCTCGCGGCGATGGCCGCATCGGCATCTCCGTCGAACACGGGCGACACCTCGAGCGGACCGCGCGCGGTGACACCGTGCTCGAGCAGCGCCCGGCGATCGGACCAGGGTTGCCGGACGAGGGACCCGCCGTTCGCCTCGAGCAGGTCGAACACGACGAAGCGGGCCGGATGCCGCGCTGCCGCGGTCCTCGCGTCGGCGCCGCTGAGGTTCATCCGGGTCTGCAGGAGGCTGAAGTCGGGACGGCCCCGGGAATTGAACACGACGATCTCACCGTCGAGCACCGCCGGGCCCCGCTCGAGGAGCGAGTCGTCCACCGCCTCGCGGATCTCGGCGAGGTCGGGGTAGCTCCCGGTCAGGTCATTGCGGTTGCGACTGGTGAATGTCACGGCATCCGGCCCCAGAGTGGCGATCGCGCGGATGCCGTCCCACTTCATCTCGATCGCCCAGTCGTCGTCGCGCTCCTTGACGTCGGCGAGGGTACCGAGCGTGGCTAGCATCGGCGCGACGGCCGGGCGTGGCGTCCCGGATTCCGACGCGCTCGACGCGCGGGCATCCGTTCCCGGCCCGCCGGCCATGGGCCCCGAGCGATGGGGATCCATGAGGTGGATGAGCCACTTGTTGTCGCCAGTGTGGATGAGCGCGTACTTTCTGGTGCCGCGTTTCTCGCCGTGCACGATGACGATGACCTCCTTTCCCTCGCGCCACTTCTCGAGTTCGTAGGTTCCCGCGTCCCAGATCGTGACCTCCCCAGCCCCATACTCGCCCGCGGGGATGATCCCCTCGAAGGTGCCGTATTCGAGCGGGTGATCCTCGGTCTGGACGGCGAGGTGGTTCTTGCGCGGATCGGCGGGCAGCCCCTTGGGGAGCGCCCAGCTCACGAGCACCCCGTCGTGCTCGAGCCGGAAGTCGAAATGCAGGCGGCGGGCGTGGTGTTCCTGGATCACGAAGCTCGAGCCGTCCTCGGCCGTCGCGGCGGTGTCGGGCCCCGGCACGGGCTCCGGCGTCTTCGCCCGGTCGCGCATGCTCCGGTACTTCTCGAGCCGGTCCTTCGATTCGGCGGACATCTCGAAGTGCGCCATCCTCGTCGACGTCGGCTCGAGCGCCGCCAGGTGGCCCTCGCTCAGGCGGGCGAGCGGGTCCCCGACACGTGAGAGCCGGTCGAGCACCTCGCGGTAGTCGAGCTGGGCGAGCCTCGGTGAGGAGAGCTCGCGCCAGGTTCGCGGGGCCGCGACCGTCGGCCGTCGGCGCCCTCTCAGGGAGTACGGAGTGATGGTGGTCTTGTTCTGGTTGTTCTGGCTCCAGTCGACGAGCACCTTGCCGCCCCGCAACGCCTTCTTCATGTCGCTCACGATGAGGTCGGGGTGGTCGGACTCGAGAGCGCGGGCCAATTCGCGCGCGACCCGCGACACAGCTTCGGGGTCCTGGCTGCCGTCGAGCGCGGCGTAGAGGTGGATGCCCTTGCTTCCGCTCGTGACCGGCATCGGATCGAGCCCCATCCCGGTGAGGATCAGCCGCGCAAGACGAGCGACCTCGGCGCACTCCGCCAGCCCGGCGCCCTCACCGGGGTCCAGATCGAGCACGAGCCGGTCGGGGCGGCGGAGGAGCCCGGTCCTGCCGAACCGCCACTGCGGAACGTGCAGCTCGAGGGCGGCGGACTGGGCCAGCCAGGTGAGGGTCGCCCGGTCGTTGACCAGCGGATACTCAATCACACGTTCGCGGTGCGCTATCGCTGTGCGCGGCACCCAGTCGGGAGTGCTGGCGTCAAGGTTCTTCTGAAAGAACGAGGGTTCCGGATGCTCCTGGGTGCCGACCCCATGCACCCAGCGCTTGCGCGTCACTGGACGATTCGCCGCGTGGGCGATGAGTACGTCGGCGACCCTCGCGTAGTAGTCGAGTACGTCGGCCTTCGTCGTGCCGGTCTCCGGGTAGAGGATCTTGTCGAGGTTGGTGAGGCGGATGCGGCGGCCGTCGACGGTGACGATCGTCGGCGCCGACGGGGTGGCTTCTGCTCGGGACATGGCTCATCCTCACCGGGTGCTCGCCCCGCGGGACAGCCCCTTGACCGTGAGGCCGGGAACCCCACGGGGTTCCGTCAGACGACTTACCGTCGCACAATGGTGCACATGCGAGCGATCTGGAGTGGCGCAATCACCTTTGGCCTCGTCAACGTGCCGGTGAAGCTCTACAGCGCCACCGAGGATCACGACGTGAAGCTGCACCAGGTGCACGATCGCGACGGCGGGCGCATCCGCTACCAGCGGCGCTGCGAGGTGTGCGGCAAGGTCGTCGACTACGAGCACATCGACAAGGCTTTCGATGACGGCGAACGAACGGTGGTGCTCACCGACGAGGACTTCGATGCGCTTCCGGCGGAGAAGAGCCGGGAGATCGACGTCGTCGAGTTCGTTCCAACCGAGCAGATCGACCCGATCAGGTTCGACCGCAGCTACTACCTCGAGCCGGCGTCGAAGTCCACCAAGGCGTACACCCTGCTGCGTCGTACGCTTGAGGAGACCAACCGCACCGCCATCGTGCATTTCGCGCTGCGACAGAAGACCAGGCTCGGGGCCTTGCGGGTGCACGACGACGTGCTCGTTCTGCAGGCGCTGCTGTGGGATGACGAGGTGCGCGAAGCATCGTTCCCGTCACTCGACGAGCGCGTGTCGATCTCGGCGAAGGAACTCGAGATGTCGGAGGAGCTCATCCGCAGCTTCGAGTCTGACTTCGAGCCGGAGCGGTTCAGCGACAACTACCAGGACCAGTTGCGCAAGCTCATCGAGGCGAAACTCGACAGCGGCGAAGCGATCGACACGGAGACGACCCTCGGGGAGAAACCCGAGGGCGAGGACGGCGGCGAGGTGCTCGATCTCATGGACGCGCTGCGCAGGAGCATCGACAAGTCACGCGCCGCGGGCGGCCAGGAGAAGAAGAAGGGCGGGCGACCGCCCCGGGCGGCCAAGCCGAGAGACACGGCGGCTTCCGGTTAGATCATTCCCCGCAGATCCGTACCCCATTGGGGTACAAATCGGGGTAAACTAGTTGGTGGACCCGGATTCAGCCGGGCGCTGAGTGTCAACAGTCACCTCGAAGCGGTCAACCCGCGTCGCCAGAAGCGGGGCGACAACGAGGTCGGTGTTTCGGGACATCGGCATCCGGTTCGTGCACTGCGCACTCGATGGGCCGACCTGGCTCACCGCTCCTTCTCAGGGCCAGGTCCGCCGCCCTCTCCGCGCTGCTGGTCGGGGCTGACGCCAAGCCGATTCGACACGATCGGCAGGGTCACGGCGGTGCCGATCATGAGCGCGAGCAGGAACCCTCCTGCGATGAAACCGGCGGTGCGCCCGAGCACCACATCGAAAATCAGCAGCACCGTTCCCGCGAGCACCGTCGCAACGCCGACGAGCACGACCTTGAGGACGCGATTGCCCACGCCGACAAGCTCATCCTTGGCCCCGCGCCGGAAGAGGGTGCGGTGCACACTCACCGGCAGGAGCGACACGCTGGTCGTCAGGGCGGCGAGCACTACGAGCACGAGGTACACGCTGACCTGGAAGGTGTCGAGCTCGCTGAAGCGCTGCTGGAACGGGAGCGTGAGCAGGAATCCCGTGATGATCTGGGATCCAGTCTGGGTGACCCGCAGCTCCTGAAGGATTTCGTTCCAGTTGCGCCGCAGCCGTTCCGGCTCGGGATCGTTGGAGGCGTTACCGGGCTCGAAACCGTGGTTTTCAGTGTTCGGCCCCGCGGTAGCAGGCTCCTCGGCGGCGTGGGCTGGGCTCATCTTTCGATGTTTCATCGGCGGGTCGTCAGCTGGCAACCCATTGATTGCCCGCCGTCAGCGGTTCGCCGACCGCCACAGGTGCATGCCGGCGTAGCTGCGCCAGGGGGCCCAGCGCTCGCCGTGCGCGGCGAGTCCGGACCGCGTTGCCGGGAGTCCGAGGTGGGCGGCGCTCTTCAGCATCACGAGGTCACCGCTGATGAGCACGTCCGGATTGCCGAGAACGCGCAGTGCGACATAACCGGCGGTCCACGGACCGATACCGGGCATCGCGACCAGCCTCGCGGTCAGCTCGCTCGCCGGCATCCCCACATCGATGACGAGCGATCCGTTTGCCAGGGCCTCGGCCACCCCGATGATCGCCGCGACCCTCGGGGCCGGGCCGCGCAGGACTCGCCTGCCCTCCTCGGCCAGCTGGGTCGCGGTGGGAAACAGCCCGCTGGCGCCGCACAGATCGAGGCAGATTCGCGCGAGCACAGTGCGGGCGGCAGCCACCGAGACCTGCTGGCCGATGAGCGTGCGGAACAGGGTCTCCTCCGCGTCGAGGCTGCCAGGCAGGCGCACGCCGGGGTTGCGGGCCACCGAGGAGGCAAGCGCCGGGTCTCGGGACAGGGCCTCGTCGATTGCCGCCGAGTCTGCATCGAGGTCGAACAGGCGCCGCACACGCGCGACGAGGGTCGAGAGGTCGGCGACGTTGTCGAGCCGGGCGGCGCAGGTGACGACGCTCCTCCCGGTGTGCCCCCGATCAAGTCCGAGCTCGATTGTCGCGGTGCCGCGAGGAAGGCGCACGCGTCGGGCGTAGTGCGTGGCCCCTCCCGATTCCACCCCCGCGATCGCGTGATCGGCGAAGAAGCGCAGGAGGCCCTCGCCATCGAACGGCGGGCGCGCGGGAAGGCGCAGGCTGACGGCCGTCGCCCCTCCCTGGGGCGTTTGGTTCGGTGCGGGGGTGCGGAGCGCGGGGGTGCGGAGTTGGGTCGGGGTGCGTTCGTAGACGGCGGCGATCGTCTCGTTGAACTGGCGCACGCTCGAGAATCCGGCGGCGAAGGCGATATCGGCGATCGGCAGGTCGGTCGCCGCCAGCAGTGTCCTCGCCGTCTGCGCCCGGTGGGCGCGCGCGAGGGCGAGGGGGCCGGCCCCGAGCTCCTGTACGAGCACCCGGGTCAGGTGGCGCGGCGTGTAGCCCAGGGTCTTTGCGAGTCCCGGCACTCCGCCCCGATCCACCGTGCCGTCCGCGATCAATCGCATCGCGCGCGACGCGAGGTCGTCACGCGAGTTCCACTCCGGGGAACCGGGCACGGCATCGGGCTGGCATCGCTTGCATGCCCGCAGGCCCGCCTCGTGGGCCGCGGCCGCGGTGCGGTAGAAGGTGACGTTGCTCGCCTTGGGGGTGAGTGCGGGGCAGCTGGGGCGGCAGTAGATTCCGGTTGAGCGAACCCCGGTGATGAATTGGCCATCGAAGCGGGCATCGCGGCTCGACACCGCCGCGTATCTCGAGGCGAAGAGTGGATCGGATGGACCGACCGCGGCGCTGAAGCTCACCCATTGACTGTGGCACGGCCCGGTGGCGATCGCCAGCGGGAATCGGACATGACCGCATCCGGCCGGCACGCGGATTTGTGCACCCGTTCTCATCTACAGTGAAACGAAATGGACCCCCAACACGCAGGCGTCGTCGTCATCGGCAGCGCCAACATGGACATCGTCTTCGCGCTGGACCGCGCGCCGTCGCCCGGCGAGACGGTCCTCGCAAACTCCGCAGCGCTCTATCCTGGCGGAAAGGGCCTGAATCAGGCGGTCGCCGCCGCCCGAGCCGGGGCACCCACCGCCTTCGTCGGCGCACTCGGCAGCGACGACCACGGCGACGCGCTCGCCGAGGTCCTCTCCGCGGACGGCATCGGCGCTGATCTCGTGCGGCGCTCCACGGCGCCGACGGGGCAGGCCTTCATCGTCGTGGATGGCAACGGCGAGAATACGATCATCGTCGCATCCGGCGCGAACGCGACCATGCTCAACCTCGCGAGCGAGGCACGGGCGGCGATCGCCGAGGCGGCGGTGCTCCTCATGCAGCTCGAACTCCCGCTCCCGATTGTGATCGAGGCCGCGGCGGCAGCCCGCTCGGCAGGCACCACGGTCATGCTCAACGCCGCACCGGCCCGGAAGTTGCCCGACGAGATCCTCGACCACCTCGACTACCTCATCGTGAACGAGCACGAGGCGTGCCTCGTCGCCGGCGACGACGATCTCGATCGCGCCTCCTCCGCGCTCGCCGCACGCGTGCCGCGGCTCATCGTGACGCTCGGCTCGCAGGGGTCGGTGCTCTACGCCGATCGTGTTGAAGCGGGACGGGTTGCCGCCTCCGTCGTGACCGCGGTCGACACCACCGGCGCCGGCGACACCTACTGCGGTGCGTTCGCCGCCGCGATCGCACAGGGGCTCGACCTGACCGCGGCGGCCGCATTCGCGAGCGCCGCGGCTGCCCTGTCGGTGCAGGCGCTCGGGGCCGTGCCGTCTATTCCCACCCGCGCGCGCATCGAGGCGATGATCGGGAAGATGGCGGGGTGGTGATCCAGCCTCGCGACGGCGGCGACGGTGCAGCCGTCGTCGGCGCGCTGCGCTCGGCCCTCGGCGATGCGGTGTCGGTGGACACGGGGGTCCTCGACGCTGCGAGAGCCGACAAGTCGGGGCATCGCTCACAGTCCGCGCCCCTCGCAGTGGTCTTCGCCGCCTCGATCGCCGATGTGCAGGCCACCCTGCGGATCGCGACGGCACATCGGGTTCCGGTCGTGACGCGAGGGGCGGGCACC
Organism: Marisediminicola antarctica; assembly: GCF_009930795.1. GTDB lineage: Bacteria > Actinomycetota > Actinomycetes > Actinomycetales > Microbacteriaceae > Marisediminicola > Marisediminicola antarctica. The sequence goes on along the minus strand of NZ_CP017146.1, from coordinate 2,923,495 downwards.
GGGCTCGCCGGCGGCAGCATCGCCGGCGCGGGGGAGATCGTCCTGTCGACGATTCGGATGAATCGGGTGCTCGAGATCGCCCCCGCCGACGAGCTCGCCGTCGTCGAGCCCGGCGTCATCAACGCCGACCTGAACGTCGCCCTCGAGGGGCACGGACTCTGGTTCGCCCCGGACCCCGCGAGCAAGGCCATTTCGACGATCGGCGGCAATATCGCGACGGGCGCCGGCGGTCTGCTCTGCGCGAAGTACGGCGTGACCCGCGAGGCGGTGCTCGGTCTCAAGGTCGTGCGCTCCGACGGCGCGCTGCTCGAGCTCGGCCATCGCAGCGTGAAGGGGGTTACAGGGCTCGACCTCACCGCTCTGATGATCGGCTCCGAGGGCACGCTCGGCGTGATCGTCGAGGCGACCGTCAAACTCCTGCCGGTTCCGAGCGGGACCGCCTGGACCATCGGGTCCTGGTTCGCCGATGTGCGCACCGCGGCGGCGGCATCCGCAGCCATCACGGCCGCGCGGGCCCGGCCAGCGGTGATGGAGCTTCTCGACGCGCGCGCCGTCGAGTTGATTGGCGCCTACCTCGGGCTTCCGGCGCAGGGTGGCCGGGCGTACCTGCTCGTGCAGACCGACGGGTCGGCCAGCGAGTCGGAGGCCGCGCTCGCCGCGTCGATCATCACCGAGCTGGGCGGGGACGCGAGCCTCACCGACGATCCCGACGCGGGGGAGCGGCTGCTCTCGATCCGCCGGGCCTTTCACCCGGCGATGGAGGCCTATGCCCTGGTGCAGGCCGCCACCGGCACCGGAAGCGTGCTCATCGAGGACGTGGCGGTGCCCAGATCACGGCTCGCGGAGATGTTTGACGCGATCAGCGGCATCGAGTCGCGGCACGACCTCGTCATCCCCACCGTCGCGCACGCCGGAGACGGCAACCTGCATCCCAATTTCCTCTTCTCCGGAGATGTCGTCCCCGATCGGGTCTGGTCCGCGGCAGGCGAGCTGTTCGAGGCGGCGCTGGCCCTCGGCGGCACTCTCACCGGTGAGCACGGGATCGGCCTGCTCAAGAAGCGCTGGCTCGGTGACGAGCTCGGCTCCGACCAGCTTGCCCTGCAGAGGCAGATCAAGGACGTCTTCGACCCACTGAACATCCTCAACCCCGGCAAGGTCTTCCCATGAACTCGACCCCCGCATCCGACAGCGCCGGCGGCTACCGTCCCATCGTCGCCAACCCACATCCGGTCCCAGCCGCGCAGGTCACCGTTCCGCGAACCAAGTCCGATCCCATCTTCGTGGTCGCGACTCTCGGCTTTGCACTGCTCGCGATTGTGGGAGTGGCCGTCGCCGCGTACCTCGTGTATGCGCTCGGCAGCCAGGCCGCAACGATCGCTTTCGTGCTGGCGCTCGTGCCGCTCGCCATCGTGCTCGGCACGGTCGCCTGGATCGATCGGTGGGAGCCGGAGCCGCGCGCCGCGCTGATCTTCGCGCTGCTCTGGGGGGCGGCAGCATCGGTCGGGATCGCCCTGATCTTCTCGTTTATCGCGCAAATCGGCCAGGCGCTCGCCGGAATCGACGACAGCTACGCCACGGTGTTCTTCAGCGCGGTGATCCAGGCGCCCGTCGTCGAGGAGGTCAGCAAGGGGTTCGGTATCCTGCTGCTGTTCTGGGTCTTCCGCCGGCACTTTGACGGCCCGGTCGACGGGCTCGTGTACGGCGCGATGATCGGCGTCGGATTCGCTTTCACCGAGAATGTGCAATATTTCGGCCTCGCTCTCACCGGCACCGACTTCGCGCGAGTCAGCGAGATCTTTTTCCTGCGCGGAATTCTCTCCCCGTTCGCCCACGTCATGTTCACGGCGTGCACGGGCATAATCCTCGGGGTCGCCTCCCGGCGCGCGAGCGGAGCCGGCGCGATCGGGTACTTCCTGATCGGTCTCGTGCCCGCAATCGTCCTGCACGCGTTCTGGAACGGAATGTCGGTCATCGTCAGCGACTTCTACGGGTACTACCTCGTGGTTCAGGTTCCGCTGTTCCTGCTCGGGATCGCCTTTGTGTACTTTCTTCGCAGGGCGGAGCAGCGGGTGACCGCGGACCGGCTCGCTGAGTACGCCGCCGCCGGCTGGTTCACGACGGGGGAGGTCGCGATGCTGTCGACGGCGACGGGCAGGGCGAGAGCGAGGGTCTGGGCCGAGCGGCACCGCCTGGGCAAGCCCTTCGCCGACTTTACCCGCACCGCAACACGGTTGGCCTTCGCCCGCCAGCGCCTTATCTCGAGCCGCGACCGGATTGGAGCGCAGCACGCTGAGGCGACGTTGCTCGCCCGCATCACGACCGACCGGCTCGCCCTCGCCGGACTGCCGCCCATGCCGTAGTGCCATCGACCGGCAGTAGCACGGCGCGGCGGGAATCGCGTCGAAACGGGCAGTGGTCGGAGGTGCCCGATTGGGCACGTAAACTTGCATGCTGGAATTCGGGAGATGTGAGTCGTGACAAAGAGCGAACTGGAACGCGAGCGGGAGTACGTCTCAGGCCTGTACGCGCGCCTGGACGAACTGCAGGATCTGGCGACGATGCAGCTGGGTCAGGTGCGCAGGCAGGACGTCGGAGGTAACCATCAGAGCCGCTCCGAGCGCGACGCGTTCGCGCGGATCTACGAGGACCGCATCGTGCAGCTGCGCGAGGTCAACGAGCGTCTCGCCTTTGGCCGGATCGAGCTGGAAGCCACGGCATCCGACGACGTGGACGGTGACGTCCACCGCTACATCGGCCGGATCGGACTGCGCGATGCCGACCTGAAGCCGGTACTGCTGGACTGGCGGGTACCGCAGGCGAGCGCGTTCTATCAGGCGACCGCGGCGAACCCGCTCGGCACCAGGGCCCGGCGTCACCTGATCTCGGCCGGGCGCAACATCACGCGCATCGAGGATGAGGTCTTCGACGCCGAGCTGCTGGGCGAGGCCGGGCTCGAACTCCAGGGGGAAGGGGCGCTACTCGCCGCGCTCACCGCCGAGCGGACCGGCCGAATGTCCGACATCGTCGCGACGATCCAGGCCGAACAGGACCGCATCATCCGGTCCGACCTCAAGGGAATCCTCGTCGTCCAGGGCGGGCCCGGCACCGGCAAGACGGCAGTGGCCCTGCACCGCGCCGCCTACCTGCTGTACTCGCACCGTGAGCGGCTGCGCAACTCGGGCGTGCTCATCGTCGGTCCCTCGCGATCGTTCCTGCAGTACATCGAGGCCGTTCTGCCGTCGCTCGGCGAGACGGGTGTTGTGCTCGCGAGCGTCGGCCAGCTGTTCCCGGGCATCGACGCCGCCACCGAGGATGCGCCGGCCGTCGCGGTAGTCAAGGGATCCGCCGCCATGGCGGAGCTCATCGCGCGCGCCGTGAAGTCGCGGCAGCGTGTGCCCGCGGCCGCGCAGGAACTCGAGGTCAACGGCGACCGGCTCACCCTCGACCCCCAGCTGATCTCGAACGCGATGCACCGGGCGCTGCAGAGCCGCAAGCCGTACAACGAGGCGCGGGTCGTGTTCGTCAAGAATGCCCTCGCCCAGCTCACTCGGCAGTGGGCCGACCAGCTTCGCTCGCAGGGCAACTCGGTCGACGAGTCGGACCACTCCATGCTGCGCGAGGATCTGCGCTCGTCAATGGACGTGCGCGTCGCCCTGAACACGGCGTGGCTTCCGCTCACCCCGGAGAAGCTCGTGCAGGACCTCTACGCGCGGCCGCAGTGGCTCGCCGAGCTCACCCCCGGCTGGACGGACGAGAAGAGGGCGTTGCTGCGCCGCGGCCGCGATGCGCCGTTCACTGTGTCCGACATCCCACTGCTCGACGAGGCGGCGGAGCTGCTCGGGGAGTACGACGTGGTGAACGCGGCAGAGAAGCGCGAAGCGAAGCAGCAGCGGAGGCGCGACATCGAGAACGCCGAACGCGCCATCGAGAACATGGATGTTGCCGGGCAGGTCAACGCGGAGGACCTCGCCGACGGCTTCGCCGAAGGGATGGCCAAGGGCACGACCGCCGAGCGCGCCGCCGCCGACCGTCGGTGGACGTACGGCCACATCGTCGTGGACGAGGCGCAGGAGCTCTCGCCCATGCAGTGGCGGCTGCTGCTGCGACGCTGCCCGCTGCGCTCCTTCACGATCGTCGGCGACATCGCGCAAGCGGCGTCCGCCTCGGCCTCTTCCGATTGGCAGTCCGCGCTGCGAACCCTCATCGGCTCGTCGGAGCAGGGCGAGAGGTGGCGGCTCGAGGAGCTCACGGTGAACTACCGCACCCCGAGTCAGATCAGTGCCGCAGCGGAGCGGATGGCCATCACGCACGGGCTTGCCGTGACGCCGTCGACGGCGGTACGCGAGAGCAAGTGGCCGATCCGGGTCACCGAGTCGCTGCTCGACGCCGTCCGCCACGACCGCGCGATCTCAACCGAGGGCACACTCGCCGTGATCGCGCCAGCAGGCGAGGTTCGCAACGTGTTTGCGCAGCTGCGAACCGAGTTCGCTGACCACATCGGGCTCGGTTCCCACGGACTGACCCGTTCCATCGCGGTTCTCAGCCCGCAGGACGCGAAGGGGCTCGAGTTCGACTCGGTCGTCATCGTCGATCCGCGCGGGGTCGTCAGCGAAAGCGAGCGGGGTGCGGGTGCACTGTACGTCGCGATGACCAGGCCCACCCAGCGACTCACCCTCGTCACCGACGGCGATCTGCCGAAGGGCGTGCTCGAGGCCTAGACCGTCTGCACGATGAAGCTGCGAGACTTGAGCGCATGTCTTTCCTGAGCGACGACCTCCTCGCGCGCATCCATGCCCGCGCACCCGACTACGACCGCAACAACGCGTTCTTCAGTGACGACCTCGTCGAGCTCACGGGAGCAGGCTACCTTGCCGCCCTCGTGCCGGCCGAGTTCGGCGGCGCGGGCCTGTCGCTGTGCGACGTGGTGCACGAGCAGGCGCGGCTCGCGCGCGCCGCGCCCGCGACGGCGCTCGCGATCGGAATGCACCTGATCTGGACCGCTGTCGCCAAGACCTTGCACGAGCGCGGCGACGGAAGCCTCGACTTCGTGCTGCGCGACGCGGCGGCAGGGGAACTGTTCGCCTTTGCCATCAGCGAGGCAGGCAACGATCTCGTGCTCTTCGCGAGCTCGACCGAGGCTGCGCCACTGCCCGGCGGCGGTTACGCCTTCACCGGAACGAAGGTCTTCACGAGCCTCTCGCCGGCCTGGACACGCCTCGGCACCTTCGGGCTGGACGCGACATCGGCCGACGCCCCCAAGCTTGTCCACGCCGTCATCACCCGCGACAGCCCCGGCATCACCGTGCACGACGACTGGAACACGCTCGGCATGCGCGCTACCCAGAGCCGCACCACCACGCTCGACGGTGCGACCGCTGAGGCGTGGCGGGTATACCGGCGCCTCGACCCCGGGCCCAGCGCGGATCCGCTCATCCTCGCGATCTTCACCAACTTCGAGATCCTCATCGCCGCCGTCTACGCCGGCATCGGCGACCGCGCGCTCGAGCTGGCGGTGCAGGCGACCACCCGGGTCTCCCGTTCGACAGGCGCTGCGAAGAGCCAGGATCCGCTGATGCGGATGAAGATCGCGCGGGCCGCGATGGCGCAGGACGCGGTGTGGCCGCGCCTGGAGGCGCTCGCGGACGACGTTGACAACCGGGTCGACCACGGCGACCAGTGGTTCCGCAAGGCCGCGGGCCTCAAGCTCGCGGCTACCCAGTCGGCCAGGATCGTCGTCGACGAGGCTATCTCCGTCGCCGGGGGTGCCAGCTTCGCCGCCGACAGCGAACTCAGCCGCCTCTACCGCGACGTGCTCGCGGGTGGCTTCCACCCCAGCACCGCCGATTCAGCCCACCAGGCGGTGGCGACGGCGCTGCTCGGACCGATCGCCAAGTGACGCCCCGCTCCGGCCGCAGCTCGCGCGGCATCTAGTCTGGACCGATCATGAACGACACCGCCGTGCCCCTCCCGTTCGACCGCCCCGGCGACCTGCCCCTCGACGACGACGCCGTCGTCTGGTCCGACCGGCTCCTGCCGGGCGACACGCGGCCTCTCGTGGTGTTGCTGCACGGCCGGGGATCGAACGAACGCGACCTCTTCTCGCTCGTGCCGGTGCTACCGCAGGATGCCGTCTACGCGTCCGTGCGCGCCCCACTCCCACACGTCGGTGGTGCGCCGGGCGACAGTTGGACCTGGTTCCGCTCCGGCCTTCCCGGGTCTCCCGATCCCGCAAGCGCGATCGCTGCAACCGCCGGCGTGCTCGACTGGCTCGCGCGGGTTGCGCCGAATTCGCGCGTCGCCGCCGTGGGATTCTCCCAGGGCGGTGCTTTGACCACCCAGCTGCTCCGTCATGCACCCCACCGGTTCGAGAGCTTCGTGAACCTCGCGGGCTTCTCGATCGAGGGCGGGGCGGATGCTGAGCAGGACATGCTCCTCGCCGCCGCCGCACGACCGGTGTTCTGGGGACGTGACCCCGCAGACCCGGTGATCCCGGCGGACGCGATCGAGCGCACGATGCGATGGCTGCCCGACCACTCGCAGCTCACCGTGCGTGAATACCCCGGCATCGGGCACTCGATATCCCGCGACGAGATCGCCGACGTCGCGCAGTTCCTGCGCCGTACGCTGCTGCGGTAGACCGACGTGCGCCCGGCCCCGGCCGGAGCGCGTAGCGTTGACCGGATGATCCGCGAGCAGGCCAGCAACCACGTGCATAAACTCATGGACAGCTACCCGGGCTTCCCCTCGCCCGGCATCCTGTTCCGCGACCTCACCCCCGTCTTCGCCGACCCGATCGCATTCCGCGCCGTGATCGACGCGCTCATGCACGACGCTCTCACCGCTGACGGCGCCGCCGACGTCGTGGCCATCGCGGGGGTCGAGGCGCGAGGCTTCCTGCTGGCAGCAGCCGGTGCCTACAGTGCCGGCCTGGGCGTCGTCGCCGTGCGCAAGGCCGGCAAGCTTCCCGGCGATGTGCTGGCGCAGAGCTACGACCTCGAATACGGCACGGCCGAGCTCGAACTGCACGAGGGCCGGCTCCCGGCCGGCTCACGAGTGCTGCTCGTCGACGACCTGCTCGCCACCGGCGGAACCCTGGCCGCGGCGGCGAGCCTCGTGGAGCGCGCCGGCTACGTCGTGGCCGGCATCCGCATCGTTCTCGAGCTGGACGGGCTCGGGGGCCGTGACCGGCTCACCGGATACGACGTCCAGAGCATCGCACACTGCTGACACCGACTCGCAGCTGGCCTGGTGGCGCCAGCGGGGGGCCCCGAACTGGGGGCGCTCCCACCCGCTCTCGGGGGGTTTTGGAACCGCGACCCGGTTGACAAGGTTGTGTGTGGGACGGTCATCATCCAATTCGGGTGGTCTGGTGTCGCTCTCGAGATCGGGAATGACATGGCGCAACCTCCGGAGTCGGCCGGGGCGGTTCACTCCGCCTCCCTGCGCGATCGAGTGCCGGCGCACGGCGCCATGACAGGGTTCCTGGCCTCCCACGACCAGGCCCCTCCGCCGTCGAGACTCGCCCGCAGCTTCGGCGCGAGTCCGCTGGACGAGGAGAGCGGCCGGCGGTATCGGCGCGTGCTCGGCGAGCTCGGCGTGGGCGAGTCCCTCGCGAGACTTGATTCGCGCTGGACAGTGCTGCACGCGATCCCGCAGGGCGAGGGCCAGGTCGACATCGACCATCTGGCGATCGGACCGGCCGGAGTTCTCTGCATCCGAACGATCGATGTCGGGCAGCAGATCGTCTCGGTCGCGCGGGGCGCCCTGTGGGTCGCCGGGATCAGATCGTCCCATCTGCGGGAATCTGAGTTCGAGGTGGGGCGGGCCGAGCGCGCCCTCGGGATGGCACAGGGCGCGCAGGTCAAGGCGATCGGCGTGATCGTGGTCGTCGACCCTCACAGCATCACCGTTCGTGACATGCCGCGGGATGTCGTCGTCGTCGACCCTGCTGGTCTCGTCGGGGCCCTCGAGGGGCTTCCGGACTGCCTGGACGAGCACGAGATCAGACTGCTCGTCGCACATGCGGAGAAGCCCAGCACCTGGCTCGGCATCGTGTCCGTGCCGCAGGATGGCGACGAGCTCCGCACCCGATTCGCCTCGGTCTGCAGTCAGGTCCACACCGCGCGCGCCGTGCGGCGCCTGTGGATCGTCGCGATCAGCACTGCGCTGCTCGGTGTGGTGTTTCTCGCTGCCTGGGGGATAGTGCTCGCGACGACAGCGAACTACGCCGGGCGCTGATCGGGCAGTTCCAAGCTGCCGTTGAGATTGGGGCCGTACCGTAGTGTGCACGTGCTTCGGCACGCGTCCCACGATCGGACCCGGTCGGTGTCCAGCATGACTGAGTTCGGTTCACTCGGCGACGAGGCGACTCCTAAGCGCCCGTGTGCACTGTCTGCGTCGAGTGGCGGGGTCCCGGCTGCCCAGAGTCCGGGCCCCCGTCGCGGGGCATCCAGCGAAGCCGGGCATCCAGCGACGAAAGTCGCGAACGGACTTCGTGTCCCCCATGTCCCCCGATCGGGGAACCCCCGGAGTGGGGATGTTTCTGAGGTGCTGACATGCAGCATCATGGTCCTACGACGCTTTCCGGGGGGGAAGCGAAGTAGATCATTCGGGGGAATGGTCTGTGGGTCATTCGGGGGAATGATCAGTGCCGAAAGGCGCGGAATGGACCGGAAGCCGGGGGCTTCCGGTCCATCACTCTTTCTCGTGCTGGTTGACCGCGTCGCGCACCCGGTCGACAAGTAGGCGCCACGGGCCGGTCAGATCCTGCTCCGGCAGCGTGATGCGTCGGCGGGACACCCCGATCCGGTAGACATAGCGGTCGGGGTGTACCGCCGAACGATGACGCGGCTGCCACGGCAGCTGTTCAACGAGCCGGATCCACGAATCGGGGTCGCCCTGCTCCTCGACGCGCACCACCCACTCGCGTGTCAGCCCTGCAATGCCGCCACTGCGGGTCACCGTGATCTTCATGGCTGGCCTCACTGCCCGGTCACATGCCCAGGCCGACGGTCGCCCACGCCTCGGTCACCGCGGCGTGCTCGATCGAGTGGGCGCCGAACCGGTCGGCGGCCGCACCCGCCGTCGCCCGGGCGAAGGTGATGAAGTCGCTGGATGCCGGAATCGTGCCGCCCGAAACCGTGTCGTACCAGATCTGGCCGGCCGAGCTCCACGCGTCGCCGCCGATCGCCGCCGCCGCGAGGTAGAACGCGCGGTTGGGGATGCCCGAATTGAGGTGCACGCCCCCATTGTCGCTCACGGTGTCGATGTAGCCGTTCATGGAGTCTGGCTGAGGGTCCTTGCCGAGAATGTCGTCGTCATAGGCCGTTCCCGGGGCCTTCATCGAGCGCAGGCCCAGCCCCTGGACCCGATCCGTGAACAGCCCGGCGCCGATGATCCAGCTTGCGGTCTCCGCGGTGTGACCGAGCACGCGCTGCTCGACCAGGGCCCCGAAGACGTCGGAGATCGACTCGTTGAGCGCGCCGGACTGGCCCCGGTAGATCAGGTTCGCGGTGTACTGGGTGACGCCGTGGGCGAGTTCGTGCCCGATCACGCTCAGCGAGGCGGTGAACCGGCCGAAGACCATTCCGTCTCCGTCGCCGAAGACCATGCGTTGCCCGTCCCAGAATGCGTTTTCGTAGTCGCGTCCGAAGTGCACGGTGCCGAGCAGAGGGAGGTTGTCGTCGTCGATGGATGCGCGGCCATAGACCTCGCGGAAGAGCGCGTGCGTGTGGCCGAACCCGTCGTAGGCCTCACCCACGGCAATGTCAGGGCCGGCCTGCTCACCCTCAGACCGCACAAGGGTGCCTGGCAGGGTCTCGGACTGCTCGGCGTCGAAGATAGAGCGTGCGGGAGGTTCGAGGCGGCGTGCGCCGCGCCGCGCCCCCTCCTCGCCCGCGACGGCCCGTTTCTGGCGGATCGACTCGTCCATCGCGAGGGACTCGCGAGCGGCCTGCGCGACGTGCGCCATCGCCGGGTCTTCGAGCGTGGTGAGTCGCCTGAGCAGATATGGGGGAACGATCGTGTGCCTCATTGGTCGATGGTGCCACGCGCCCCCGACACCCGGTAGCCCGCTGTGATGGATCGCGCCCGGACATGGTGCGAGACTTGAGTAATTGACTCTCGAAGATGCACGCTGGAAGGATGAACACCATCGATGTGATCGTCGTAGGGTCCGGGCCGAACGGGATGGCCGCCGCCGTCACGATGGCCAGGGCGGGGCTCTCGGTGCGCGTGTACGAGCGCAACCCCACGATCGGTGGAGGCGCCCGCACCGTCGAATCGACTCTCCCCGGTTTTCGGCATGACATTTGCTCGGCGGTGCATCCGATGGCGCTCGCCTCCGGCTTCTTCCAGAAGTTCCAGCTGGACCGGCGCATCAAGCTCCTCCTGCCCGAGATCTCCTACGCGCATCCGCTTGACGACGGCAGGGCGGGGGTCGCGTGGCGCGACCTCGACCGCACCGCGGAGGGTCTCGGCCCCGACGGCCGCGCGTGGAAGCGACTGTTCGGCCCCCTCGTCGACCACGTCGCCGAGGTCGCCCAGTTCACCGGGTCGAACATGCTGCAGCTTCCCCGGCATCCGCTCACCGCGCTCCGCCTCGCGGCGCGCATCCTCGAGCAGGGCAGCCCCGCGTGGAACGCCCGCTTCGTCGAGGATGAGGCCCCGGCGATGCTCACGGGGGTCAACGCCCATTCGATCCGCCGGATGCCGAGCCTCGAGACCGCTGCCGTCGGGCTCGTTCTCGCAACCCACGCCCACGCGAAGGGCTGGCCGATCCCCGTCGGTGGGAGCCAGTCGATCATCGACGCGATGGCTGCGGACCTCATCGCCCACGGTGGAGAAATCGTCACCGACACCGAGGTCGCCTCCCTCGCCGAGCTGCCATCGGCCAGAGCCGTGATCCTCGATGTGAGCGCCCGGTCGCTCGCGTCCATCGCCGGCGACGCCCTCCCGGCGCGATACTCCAGGGCGCTGCGACGATTCCGCTACGGCAACGCCGCCGCGAAAGTCGACTTCGCCCTCAACGCGCCGGTGCCGTGGGCGAACGAGCACGTGCGCGCCGCCGGCACGGTGCACCTGGGCGGCTCCCGCGCGGAGCTGGCAGCGTCGGAGGCGGAGGTTGCCGCCGGCCGGCATCCGCGAAGTCCCTACGTGCTGGCGTCGCAACCGACCCTGCTCGACCGGTCGAGGGCACCCCTCGGTTTCCAGACGCTCTGGGCCTACACGCACGTGCCCGCAGGGTCGCCGGTCGACCCCACCGAAGCCATCACCGCGCAGATCGAGCGATACGCGCCCGGTTTCCGCGACGTGATCATCGCGTCGGCGAGCCAGACCGCGGTCGAGATGGAGCGCTACAACCCGAACTACGTTGGCGGCGATATCGCAGCCGGATCGCCGAGCCTCTGGCAGCTCGTCGCCCGCCCGGTGCTGTCGCCCGACCCGTGGCGCACTCCCGCACCGGGCCTCTACCTCTGTTCGTCGTCGACCCCGCCCGGCCCGGGCGTGCACGGGCTGCCCGGCTATTACGCCGCACGCAGCGCCCTCGCCGCGGAGTTCGGCATCACGACGCCTCCCCGCCTCGGACTGGACTGACATGGCCACCACTACCCGATTGCTCCGGTGCGCACCGGACGCAGTCTTCCGGGTGCTCGCCGACGGCTGGCTGTATCCCAGCTGGGTGGTCGGCGCCTCGCGCATCCGCTCTGTCGACGAGGCGTGGCCCGCCCCGGGGTCTCGAATCGCGCATTCGTTCGGCGTCTGGCCGGCGCTCCTCGACGACACGACGAGCATGACCGAATGGAACCCGCCCCGCCACGCGCGAATGCGGGCCAGGGGGTGGCCGATCGGTGAGGCCGACGTCGTGATCGACGTGAAGCCCCGCGGGGATGGATGCATTGTGAGGATCGTCGAGGATGCCGCCGAGGGCACGGGGCGCCTGATGCCGAAGCTGCTGCGCGACGTGCTGATCCACAGCCGCAACGTCGAGACACTGCGCCGGCTCGCCTACCTCGCCGAGGGTGGCGCTGGGCGCTAGTCAGATCAGGTCGCGCAGAAGCTTCTCGGGGCTGACACCGCGGGTCTTCGCCCGCGCCAGCAGCCGCGCATGCTCCTGTGTGCTGAGATGCACGGTCACGGAGGTTTCCGGCTCCGGCTCCGGCTCGGCCTCGAAAGAAAAGAGCTGCGGATGCGTGCTCGGCAACGACGCGACGTTGTTCGCGACATCCGCGGCGACGTCGGCGGCGACTTCGGCCATGATCGCGGCACCGTTGGGCCCCTCGCGGCGCGGTTCGCGCGGCGCATCGCCGGCACGCACCCAGCCGGGACCGGACGGAATTCGCGACCCACGCTGGAACGCCTCGGCAACGGCCCGCGCCCGGGAGTCGGCCGCCTCGTTGAGCGGATGATTCGCGTGGCCCTTGACCCACTCGAAGCGGTACTTGCGCCCCGCGATCGCCTCATCGATCTCCATGAGCAGCTCGAGGTTGAGGACGGGTTTGCCGTCGCCCTTGCGCCAGCCCTTCGCCTTCCACCCGCGCATCCACTTCGTCACCGAGTTGATCACGTATTGGCTGTCGCACAGCACGAGGAGTTCGTCGTCGAGGTGTGCTGTCGCGCGGAACAACTCGAGCACCGCCTTGAGCTCGCCCTGGTTGTTGGTGGCGTGCGGCCAGCCTCCGGCTCCCCAGCACGACTCGTCGACGTACCAGGACCAGCCGGCCGGACCGGGATTGCCGAGTGCGGAGCCGTCAGCGGCAGCGGTGATCACGAATAGGGCCTCTCGAAGACGGGACGCACCAAGTCTCCCACTAGGGCGGGGATAAGCTCGACGGATGAATAAAACCACCATCATCACGGTCATCGGAGTCATTGTCTCGATCGTCATCGCGTGGTGGGTCGTGGGGTTCGTCTTCAGCGCGCTCGCCTTCCTGATCAAGGTCATCGTGGTCCTGGTCGTTGCTGGGCTGGTCTTCGTCGGCCTCCGCTCGCTGCTCACCCGGTCCAGCCCGCGCGGATGAGGGACAGGCGTGCCTAGCATGGGTAACTCGCTCGCAGGGAGCAGACCGTGATGCAGTTCGGGATCTTCACTGTCGGAGACGTCACGCCCGACCCCACGACCGGCCTGGCCCCGAGCGAGAACGAGCGCATCAGGGCGATCCTCGCGATCGCGCGGAAGGCCGAAGAGGTCGGCCTCGATGTCTTCGCCCTCGGCGAGCACCACAATCCGCCGTTCATCCCCTCGTCACCGACGACGATTCTCGGCTACATCGCTGCGAAGACGGAGTCGATCATCCTGTCGACGGCGACGACCCTCATCACGACGAACGACCCGGTGAAGCTCGCGGAGGACTATGCGATGCTGCAGCACATCTCCGACGGTCGGGTCGACCTGATGATGGGGCGGGGCAACACGGCACCGGTCTACCCCTGGTTCGGCAAGGACATGCGCGAGGGAATCGCGCTCGCGGTCGAGAACTACGCCCTGCTGCACCGGCTGTGGCGCGAGGACGTCGTCGACTGGGAGGGTCGGTTCCGTACTCCGCTGAAGGGCTTCCAGTCCACGCCACGGCCGCTCGACGGCGTTCCCCCGTTCGTCTGGCACGGGTCGATCCGCAGCCCCGAGATCGCTGAGCAGGCCGCGTATTACGGCGATGGCTTCTTCGCGAACAACATCTTCTGGCCCAAAGAGCACTACATGAAGCTCATCGGCCTGTACCGGGAGCGCTACGAGCACTACGGCCACGGCCGGGCAGAGCAGGCAATCGTCGGCCTCGGCGGGCAAGTGTTCATGAACGCGGTCTCGCAGGATGCCGTGACGCAGTTTCGGCCGTACTTCGACAACGCCCCCGTCTACGGGCATGGGCCGACGCTCGAGGAGTTCACCGCGTCGACCCCACTCACGGTGGGCAGCCCGCAGCAGGTCATCGACAGGTACGCGGGCATGCGCGAGCATTTCGGCGATTACCAAAGGCAGCTGTTCCTCGTCGACCACGCCGGGCTTCCGCTCGGCACCGTGCTCGACCAGCTCGAGATTCTCGGCTCCGAGGTTGTACCGGTGCTGCGGGCGGAACTTTCGAAGAACCGGCCGGCCGACGTTCCGGATGCGCCAACCCACGCCTCGATGCTCGCCGCTCGCGAGCTGCGCGAGAGCCTCAGAACTTAGTCGGCTCCCGCCGGGCCGGGCGAGGTGTGGGCTGCGCGGGGTGGGCGCCTCTACGCGTCAGCGGAGGGCCGGCGGCGCAGCGTCCCCGCGGCGACGAGCCGCGCGGGCAGTACCCGCGAGAAGGCAACGATCAGCTTGTACCGGATAGTCGGCACTGTTACCGCCTTGCCCCTCGCCACGTCCCGCAGGGCGATCCTCACCACCCGCTCGGGTGAGAGCCAGAGCACCGCCGGAATCGTGTCCGTTCGCACATCCATCCGCTCGTGGAACTCGGTGCGCACGAATCCGGGAGCCACCGCGGTCACGGTGATGCCGCGTGCGCGGTAGTGAATGTTCGCCCAGCGGCTGAAGCTGATCAGCCAGGCCTTCGCGGCCCCGTAGCTCCCGCGCGGGGTGAAGCCGGCGACGCTCGCGATATTGATGATCGCGCCGGAGGAGCGCGGCAGCATCTGCTGGAGTGCCGCGTGCATGAGCCGCATCGGCACCGCGACGAGCAGATCGAGGTGCCCCGTCTCGGCCTGGGCCGTGTTCTCGTCGAACGGGAGCAGCAGCCCGAATCCGGCGTTGTTGACGAGCACGTCGATAGGGGAGTCGGATGCGCCCACGCGGGCCTCGACCGCGGCGAGGCCGTCGGCGGTCATCAGGTCGGCGGGGAGCACGTCGACCCGCACGCCGTGATCGGCCGCGAGAGTCCCCGCCACCTGCACGAGACGCTGCGTGGTTCGTGCGACGAGAACCAGGTCGTGCCCGCTGGCGGCAAGCTGCCGGGCGAACTCCGCCCCGATTCCCGCGGTCGCCCCGGTGACGAGCGCGATGGGCCCGGATGCGCCCGCCGGCTCGGCTAGCGGGCCCACTGCCAGATCGCGTGCGGCGGAATCGCGCGCTGCACCGCACTGTGCTCGAGCTGGCCGTCCTCGTCCATCTGCTGGCCCACGAGCGCCAGCTGGTTGTTGTGCTCCCAGACGAAGTCGGAGTGCCGCCGCGGCGTCGTTTTCATGACGACCTCGATGCCGAAGAACCCGTTCTCGTCCGGATGAGCATCCGGAAGCGCGATCGATGCGCTGGGGAAGCCGAAGGCATTGTTCCACGTGAGCGAGACCGGGCGATCGGTCACCCACCCGGTTCCGAGAATGGAGACGCGCGACGAGACCTCTTGCGGCGGCTCGGTATCGGGCGAGGGCTCGACCGACAGCATGATGCGCGTGACGGCGAGGGTCGTCGGCCAGGTGAAGTCCTTGTCGAGCCAGATCCTCTCAACTGCGCTCATCATCTCGTCGGGAAGTTGGCCTCCGCCGAAGCTGAGGTTCGCGGCGACCAGTTCCGCCGTGATCTCGAACGGCTCTGAGCTGATCCCAAGGTCACGCACTGGGGCGGAGAAGGTGCCTGAGGCCGGGGCATTGTCGCTGTGGTTCACGTCGGTCACTCCTGAGAAGCGGTGCTGGGCGGAGGCGCGATGGCCGCCGGTCACGACGGACTGCCGTTGTCGCCAGTTAACACCTCCCGATCGAGAATTGTCGAACCTGCCTCCGCTCGTCGTCGTACCCGTCGGGTCGTCGGGTGAGACGGCGCGGCGCTAGGTGACGAGGTCGCGGCGGCTGAACGCGGCGAGGCCGATGGCGAGGAACACGGCGGACAGGCCCAGGAGCAAGCCGAGCCCGCCCCAGTCGGCGCCCTCCGAGAGCGGGGAGTTGGCGTAGGCCCAGTGATAGGGCGACCAGGCGTGGAGCCAATCGACCGCCCCGCCCTGATTGGCGACCGCGTTGAGGGCGTACGCGACAACCGCGATTCCGGCTCCCGCTGCCGTCGCATATACCCGGCGGCCGGCCACACAGCCGACGGCGATCGCGAGGGATCCGGACAGGAACGTGAGCGCGAAGATCGCGGCGGCGGCGGCGAGAGCATTCTGCGGCTCGATCCCGAGCCCTGCGCCGTCGGTGAGGGCGATCACGATCAGGGCGCTCAGCAGTGCCAGCCAGCCGAGCCGGACCGCGAGCGCCGCGGTGCGCTCGAGCACAACCTGGGTGCGGCTGACGCCGTGGGCGAGAGTGAGTTCGAGCGAGCCGGTCTCCTCGTCGCCCGCGATCGCGGCCGTGCCCCACGCGGTCGCCGCGATAGTCAGCAGCATGAGCCCGATGAGGCCGTAGAAGGTCGACTGGGTGTAGCCGGCCCCAGTGGTGATCTGGTCGTAGCCGATCGCGTTGACGAGTTCCGGCGGGAGGCTGTCGAGCAATTCCTGAACGTCGGGGTTGCCGCCGAGTGAGGGGAACAGCGGCACGTACAGTGCGATGGCAGCGGTGACTCCGAGGCTCCAGCCGACGAGCGAGCGCCAGGAATCGCCGAGCGCGCGTCGGAAAAGAGGCAGTGCTTCACCGGACATCGTTCGGCTCTGTTCCGCCGGAGTGACGAGTCTCGGGTGAGCTGTACAGCCGCAGCACCGACTCCTCGAGATCGGGCTCCTCGACCGCGAGATCGCTCACCCTGAACACGCCGATCGCCTTGACGAACGGGTCGATTTCTCCCTCGACCCGCGCGGTGACTCGAACTCCGTCGCCGTCACCGACCGTCAGCTCGCTGAGGTGCGGCACCTCCTCGAGCACCCGGCGCACGGCATCCGGGGTCGACCCGGTGATCCCGACTCTGACCCGCCGCACGGCGGTCAGGCGAAGAGAGTCGACATCGCTGATCGTGACGATGCGCCCCTCGCGCAGGATCGCGACCGAGTCGGCGGCCTGCTGGATCTCGCTCAGCACGTGCGAGCTGAGGAAGACCGTCTGCCCGGTCTGCTTCGCCTCGCGCACCATCGCGAGGAACTCCTGCTGCACGAGCGGGTCGAGCCCGCTCGTCGGCTCGTCGAGCACGAGCAGGGCCGGCTCGTGCATGAACGCCTGCACGAGTCCGAGCTTCTGCTTGTTGCCCTTCGAGAGGGTGCGCACCTGCTTGCCGAGGTCGAGCCCGAGCCGTTCGGCGAGTGTGTCGATCGCGCGCGGAGCAACCGGGCCGCTGATGCGCGCGTAGTGCCGCAGCAGCTGGCGGCCGGTCACGCGGCCCTCGAGTCGCAGATCGCCCGGGACGAAGCCGATGTTGCGGCGTAGGCGCTGGGCGCCCTCGCGTGGCGAGCGGCCGAGCACTCGGGCACTGCCGGCGCTGGGTCGGATGATGTCGAGGAGCAGTCTCATCATGGTCGTCTTGCCGGCCCCGTTCGGTCCGATCACGCCGAAGACCGAGCCGGTGTCGACGTGCAGGGACACATCAGCCAGGGCGGTCACCCTCCCGTAGTGCTTGGTGAGACCGGAGGTCTCAATCGCGTGGTCCATCGGCGCCCTCCTGTGCGTTGTTCGTGCGTGATGGCGCTGACCTGCCCAGCGCCTGCCTGGCCGCCTCGAGTGTCGCCTCGCTGGCGTAGAGGCCGTGGGTGTACAGCTCGAGGGTGGGGATCGTCATGCGGCGGATTGCGCCCTCGCTCAGCCCCGGTTCCCCGAGCGCCCGCCCGATGTGGCGCTCGAAGACGAGGGGGACGAGCCCGTAGGTGGCGACGAGAACCGCCCTCATCCGCTGGTCGCTCGATTCGGTCATGATCCCAGCCGATTCGCCGTCGTCGAGCATCTTCTCGGTGCGTTCGACGAGGCTGTCGAACAGCCGGTCGCCGGCGGCAGAGCCGTCTGTGATCATGCGGGAGAGGTAGTCGAGGTCTGGCCGATAGCTGTCGACGTCGGCGAGCCAGCGCTGCATCGTGGCCGCCAGGTCCGAGCCGGCCAGGCTCTCTTTTCGGCCGAGCACCGCCTCGACGATGTGCTCGTCGCACGCGGCGCGTAGCTGCTCCTTCGAGCCGAAGTGGTGGATGACGAGGCCCGCGCTCACTCCTGCCGCCTGCGCGATCGCGCGCAGGCTTGTCGCGTCGTAGCCGCTGCGGCCGAACAGGAGAACAGCGGCATCGCGGATCCGGGCGCGGGTCGTGGAGTCGTCGGGGTGGATCGGTCGATCCCGGGTTGACCGCATGTTCAGCATGCTAAACGCTTGTTCAGGTCGCTGTCCAGCCCCCGGCTACGACGTTGTGCAGGCCCCGGACGAAACCGCGCTCTCGAGTGACGGGGCGAGCACGGCGACCGGCTCGACCTCGTCCATGGCCAGCGCGTAGCCGACTTTGTCGGTTGTGGCCGACTTGGCGAAGATTACGCCAGCAAGAACACCCGATTCGCTCAGGAGCGGGCCGCCCGATTCGCCCACCTGCACGTCGGAGGCGAGTGTGTAGACCTGCCGCGACGTCGGGTTGTTCCCGTAGATGTCGGCGACGTTCAGGGGCCCGACCGAGATCACCTCGGCAGCGTCCGAGTCGAACGGCCCGCCGAACGGATGACCGCTCGAGACCGCGGCTGTGCCCACGCCCAGGTTGGGGCCTCGCTCGAGCGGGGCGGCTGTGAGAGCATCGACCGCGATGACGGCGAGGTCGTCGATGGGGTCGAAGTAGACCACGCGTCCGGGCAGGGCGCCGAGGCCCGGCGCCTCGACGACGGGTACGGTGACCCCGGCGACGACGTGCGCGTTGGTCACGACCCGTCCCGGAGCGACGACGAAACCGCTGCCGGACTGGTTCTGGCCGCACGAGTAGGCATTGCCGGTGATCCGCACAACGGAGCGAGCTGCCTCCGTAAGCTCGGGGCTGTCGGTCGTGACATTCGGTATCTCGGGGGTCGGTCCCTGGAACGCCTCGACAATGCTCGGGATGCCCTCGTCGACCGCGATGGATCGCACCTCGGCGAGGAACCCCCGCACCTGGGTCGGAGTCAACGCGTCGATGGTGCGGATGACCGTTGACGAGGCGATCGCCGTTGTCAGCATCGGCACGCCGAGGGCGCCGATGGTGAAGGCGAGCATCGAGGCGATGAGCGCAGCGGCGACCGTCGTGAGCGCGGCCCCGAGGGCGCGATCCACTACCCGCAGCTTGATGCGATCCACTTGACGGCGCAGGGCGTACCCGACGGATGCGCCGAGTGACAGCCCGGCGAGGACGAGGACGATTGCGGCAGCGAGGGTGGCCGGCGTGCGCCATTCCGGTGACGGCACCCACGCACCGAGGAGCGGCACGACGAAGAACGCGGCGATTCCCCCGGCGACCATGCCAACGATTCCGCTGAGACTGCGAACGAGGCCGGAGCGGTAGCCGTAGACGAGGAAGACGAGCAGCAACAGCACAAGCAGCACGTCGAGAAGGGCCGGTACCGGCATGCGTGGTTCCTTGTCTGATCGGCGGCGCGCTCCGAATCGAACGAACCGTCACCCCCCTCGAGGTTACGTGCATCCGTTGGGAAGAGTTCACCGAATCGACACCGGGCCCCTTCCGATCTCGACGACTGTGACGTATCGTAAAAAAATATCCGCGGCTGTGAGTAGCCGGTCTTCTGCTTCCCTAGTCGGCCGAAAAACCACTTCTCACCGTCGTCACCGGTCGTTTTCCCGACGACTGCGTGGCATGTGGATGCCAGCGACGTCGCTGCGACCTGACCGCCGACGAACTGGCTTACCCTCCTGCCGTCGGCTGTCGCGTCGCACATTGGCGCCCGCGCGTCCGATCCGTCGCTGCTGGTAATTGCCCTGCATGATCAGCTCTTCACCCCGAAAGAGACGATATGACGACCCTGGACTCTCGCCCGCCCACCTACACCCCCGGCCAGCCGGGTCCCTTCGACACAGATGTGCTCACTGCGGAGGCCCCCGACCCGCCGGCCGACCCGGATGCCGCGTTCTCACGGCGGCTGGCCGCGGCCGAGGCCGCCCGGGCGCCCGCCCTTCAGCGCTCTACGCGAGCTCCGAGAAACCCCGGTGTCGGTGTGCGCACCCAGTCCCCGTCGCTGGTGATGCTCGTACTCATCGCGACTCTCGGGATTCTCGCCTACGCGAGCTTCCTGCTGAATCCCGAGAGCAGGGGGGACTGGCTTCCGTACACGATGGTGATCATTGCTGAGATGATCCTCATCGTGCAGGCGCTCCTGTCGATGTGGACGATCCTCTCCGGCACGCACGACCCGCGCGAGTTCGGTTTCCACCAGGCCAAGAGCGCGCTGTTCGACGAGGGTGCGGTCGGTTCGCCGAATGACCGGCTCTACCTCGACGGCCGCCCGATCTTCGTCGATGTCTTCATCACGACCTACGGCGAAGACATCGACGTGATCCGGCGCACCGTCGATGCAGCCCTCAGAATTCGCGGCGAACACACCACCTGGATTCTCGACGACGGCCATTCCGACGACGTGCGCGACCTCGCCAGTGAACTCGGAGCCCGCTACGTTCGGCGCCTCAGCTCCGGTGGGGCCAAGGCCGGGAACGTCAACCACGCCCTCTCGCTGAGCAGCGTCGACTACTTCGCAATCTTCGATGCCGACTTCGTGCCCTCCGAGGAGTTCCTCGTCGAGACGGTTCCGTTCTTCTCGGACGAGCATGTCGCGTTCGTGCAGACGCCCCAGACCTACGGCAACCTGCACAACGTGATCTCGCGCGGCGCCGGCTATATGCAGGCGGTCTTCTACCGGTTCATCCAGCCGGGGCGGAACCGCTTCAATGCCGCATTCTGCGTCGGCACCAATGTGGTTTTCCGGCGCACGGCGATCAACGATATCGGCGGTATCTACACCGACTCGAAGTCCGAGGACGTCTGGACGTCGCTCATGCTGCACGAGCGCGGTTGGCGCACGATCTTCATCCCTATGACGCTCGCTATCGGTGCTGCCCCCGACACCGTCGAGGCCTACACGAAGCAGCAGCTGCGTTGGGCGACCGGTGGGTTCGAGATCCTGCTCAGGCACAACCCGCTGAGCCCGAAACGCAAACTGACCCTCGACCAACGACTCCAGTACCTCGTGACGGCATCCTTCTACCTCACCGGGATCAGCCCGCTGCTCCTGTTGCTGGTGCCGCCGCTCGAAATCTTCTTTGACTTGCGTCCGGTCGACCTGCAGACCACGGTCCTCACCTGGGTGCTGTTCTACGCGGGCTTCTACTTGGTACAGATTCTGCTGGCGTTTTACACGATGGGTTCGTTCCGATGGGAGACGCTGATGCTCGCGGCGGCATCCTTCCCGATCTATGTCGCCGCGCTCGTGAACGTGCTCGTCGGAAAGGAGCAGCGCTGGAGTGCCACCGGCGACAAGTCGAAGGCCAGCTCTCCCTTCAACTTCATGATTCCCCAGGTTCTGTTCTTCGTGTTCCTGCTGCTCACCTCCGTCGTCGCCATCTGGCGCGATCTCGGAAACGGAGTCCCGACGCTCGCGATGGCGTGGAACGTCACGAACACCTTCATCCTCGGAAGCTTCGTCGTCGCCGCCATGCGCGAGTCGAGCAGGCAGCGGCAGAACAGCAAGGCCCGGCGCGTCACCGCAGAATCTCCCCGCACCGCTCGCTCTCCCCGAAAGGCGGCACTCACCTCATGACGTGGAAAAATCGCTTCAAACTCTTCTTCGGACTCATCGGAGTCGTCGTCATCGTCGCCGCCCTCACAGTGGTCTTTAACCAGCGCCAGGCGCAAGTGACGAGCGCCTCGGCCTCCATTGAAGCTGACCGCTACCCGGTTGGGACCGACTACGGAGGCACCCTGGTCAAACGGTTCGTCGACGACGGCGATGCTGTGGCGGCGGGCGACCGGCTCTTCATCGTGCAGAGTCCGTCGCTTCAGGCCGACCTCGCCGAGGGGCTCATCCAGCCCGACACCATCGCGTACACGGTCACGCCGGAGGGTATCGTCACCCTCACGGCGGCGGTCGACGGCACGGTGTCAGGGATTTCGACTGAGCGTGGCTCATTCGTACAGGCCGGCCAGGTGCTCGCCACTATCGACCAGGTCGGCTCTCTGTTCGTCGCCGCCGACTACGTGCTCTCGAGCCGGGACTACGCACGAATCGAGGATGGCGCGGTGGTCGAGATCGCGCTGCCGAACCAGGCGCTCGTCGACGGCGTCGTGACCTCGATCGAGGTGACGACGACGGCGGGGGAGGCCGAGACCTCCGTGCGAATTGACAGCGACGAACTCGAGGATGGCGCGTTCAACGATCTGATCTCCCGCGGTACCCCCGTCACGGCGAGACTCTCGCTGCGCGACGACGGGCCCCTCGCCGGCGTCGGCGACGGGCTCTTCGACTTCCTGCGCAGGATCGGGCTCTGACGTGTGTGCCCGGAGGTGTGCCCGGATGCTCTCGCCCGCCGCTGCGGCGCTCGCGCTGCTGCTCGCCGTGACCGGGTGCTCATTCGGTGGTGCGGATGACGAGCGCGGACCCGTGGGGGAGGGGGCGTCCGGCGGCGAGCTCTTCCCCGATTCCGCTGTCGCGCCCCTCGTCGCCGCCGTCCCGGAGCGGACTGTCGCGCAACTTCCCGAGGCGCGTCTGGCCGAGGGATTGCTCTCCCCGACCAACCGCTGGTTCTCGGGCCTCGTCTTCGGCGAGGACTCGATGCCGGTGTTTCCGCTCCCGCTGTCGTTCCAGCTGACCGGCGGCGGGTTCGAACTCGGCGTGCCGAACGTGACCACGGCACCCAAGGTGATCATGGGCGGGTTCGTCGGGCACGTTGGAGCAGACATCGGCGCGGACTCGCACCGGGTCACCGCCTACGACACCGCTTCAGTCACGATCTCGCAGTTTGACGGCGACACCGAACTGGGCACAACGGTGATCGCCCAGGGGTCGCCCTTTGTGCACTTCACGGCTTCGGAGGCGGTGGACGTTCAGCTGCGCACGGCGTTCACGCCGGATAGGTCCGAGGGGCTGTGGACCGCGGAGATCGACGGCACGACCTATGGCCTCGTCAGTGAGGGGTCGCTGTCCGACACGGGCACGACGCTGAAGCTCGACGGCGACCAGCACGCCAGCTGGTTCGCGGTCGCCGACGGCGCCGATCTCGCCGATTTCGCCGAGGCGGCGAGGCATCCGATCACCGGCACGAGCCTCGCCTACACCGTCGACGCCGAGCGCGTCACCACGAGCATCCGCTACGAGACGGAGGGCGACGGCGAGACCCTTTTCGCCGCCCTGCCGCACCAGCACGGCGCGCTCGTCGGCGGAAGCGACTGTGCGGAGGGAAGCTATCCCAGCGTCTACGGCGAGATGCGGTTGTGTGTTGGCGACACTCTCCAGTGGGCGGCGCCGCTGCTCGAGCCGTCTGGCCAGCTCGACCTCTCGGGGCTGGACGACGAGCGGCGAGCCGCGCTGGCCGATCAGGTCGCGGAGGATGTGGAGTCATCCCTACCGTTCGCCGAGGACACCTACTTCGGTGGCAAGTCGCTCTACCGTTCCGCGAACCTCATGAGCGTCGCTCGTCAGGTCGGCGCTGACGATGCGGCCGACGAGCTCAAAGACCGTCTCGTCACGCAGATCGGTGAGTGGATGGAGCCGGGCGGTTGCGAGGTGCGCGACGTGCAGTGCTTCGTCTACGACGCCGAGGGGAAGGGGATCGTCGGGCTCATGACGTCGTTCGGCTCCGAGGAGTTCAACGACCACCACTTTCACTACGGCTACTTTCTCTACGCAGCCGGTGTTGTCGCGGCTGACGACCCGCGCCTCGCCGAGGAGTGGGCTCCGGTGATGAACCTCCTCGCGGCGGACCTTGCTACGTCGGGCGAGAGCAGCTATTTCCCCGAGCTGCGGGTGTTCGACGCCTACGGAAGCCATTCCTGGGCGAGCGGCACCTCGCCATTCGGCGACGGCAACAACCAGGAATCAAGCTCCGAGGCGGTGACGGCCTGGAACGGCTTGGCCCTCTGGGCGACCGCGAGCGACCAGCCGGCCCTCCTCACGGCGGCGACCTGGATGCTGTCGGCCGAGGCGGACTCGGCGCGCGCCTACTGGACCGACTTCCCTCTCGACGACCCGCTCTACGAGGGGTTCGACCACACCATCACCTCCCTTGTCTGGGGCGGCAAGCGCGACTATGCCACCTGGTTCAGCGCCGAGCCGAGCGCGATGCTCGGCATCGTCGTGCTGCCCATCAGCCCGGTGTCCGGCTACCTCGGGGTCGACCCCGATCGGGTGCGCGCGAACCTCGAGGATTCCGCGCCCGACGGGTTCGACGTGCTGTTCGGCGACTACCTGCTCATGTACTCCGCTCTCGAGGGGCCGGATGCCGCGGCGGCGGCTCTCGACATCGCGCCGACGCTGAGCGACGAGCGGATCGACGACGGCAACAGTCGCGCCTACATGATGGCGTGGCTCATGGTGGAGGCTGTTCCGTAGAAAGGGGCGCCCGCAGGCGCGGCGGTCAGTAGGGGTAGCGCAGCACCGCGGCGACCGGGGATCCAGCCGGCATGTCGTCGGACCTCACTGCGCGCGCCGTTCCTCCAGCGCGAAGCACCCGCGCCGCGATCTCGTCGACGATGCCGTAGGTGTCGGCGGACGCGCCCTGTGCGACCTGGAGCGCGCCGGCCTCGTCGATCGATCCCTCGAGGGTGGAGTCCATGTCGAAGACCAGCTCGTCGATCGCGGCCGCCGTCGCAGCCCTGGCCACGTGACCGAGGTCGGCGGTGGCCTTGTCTCGCGACCGTTCGAGTTCGAAGTGCTCCCACCACGAGGTGAGGTCCGCGGCGTGAAGGTCATCCAGAATCGCGCGGGCGCGCTCAGTGAGATCGACAAGGCTGAGCGACTCCGGGTTCGCCCCGACGCCCTGTTCAGCGAGATGCCGGTAGTGGTTGACGGCGCGATAGGCCGGCTCGAGGTCGATGCTTGCGGCGAGGATTAGCGGAATCGTGCTGTCGCCGATCGCGTCGAGCACGGCATCCTGCGCGATACGGCAGTACTTGCGCTGCTCTGTCTTCTCTCCCCTGGCGCCCTGGGCGCGCGGCATTGGGGCGTCGTCCTCGCTTGTCGTGTACTCGAGCACGCTGTGCACATCATCCGGCAGCTGCAGTTCGAGGTGCCGCACCGGCTGGTTGCTCGTGAGGGCGTAGAGCTCAATCGTGCCCTCGGTGAGGGAGAGCACGAAGGCCTCGTGGCTGAACGACACGGCCCTCAGCAGCATGCCGATGTCGAATCGGTCGCCGACCGCGAGGTGGTTGCGCAGGTCGTTGACGAGTCGGAAGACCCTCAGGAACCCCGGCGCGGCGAAGATGGCGAAGCCGCGGGTCTGGTCGGTCCAGAACGCCGGATCATCGTCGAGGTCTTCGAGCGGTCCGATGATCTCGCGCAGCTGCTCGGGATCCATCCCCTTCTCCTTCAGCTCTCGCTCCGCGTGCGCGACGGCTCCCTTGAGCGCAATCCTCGATTCGTCGCTTTCCCTCGGTATCGGTGACGAGCGAAGGTAGATCGAGATGCACGCCTCGTCGCGGTGACTGGTGAGTTCGCGGAGATCGGTTTGGGTGGGCAGTACCGGTTGCATTGACGTGGCTCCTTAGTTCTGCGGCGGCGACGGGTCACTTCGAGGGTACGCCGAGCCGTGAGTGGCCGAAAGGGTCCGACGACCCGCGGGAAGCCAGCCGGGGTGTGAGCTGTGGGGCGTCAGCCGCCGCTTGCTGCCTGTTCGCGTCGTCGTCGCCGTTCCTCGTCAGCCGCCGCGGCTTCCTCGGGCGTCGGAGCGGTTCCGCCGAGGTGACGCGGATGCCACCACTGGTCGCTACCGTCGACCGGATATCCCGTCTGGAGCTGATCGACCAAACCCTGAAGCTCGTCACGCAGTGCGTTGGTGCGCTTACGCACGTCGTCGCTCGCTGAGGCAGTCATCGGAGGACCGAAGGCGTAGGTCACGAGAACACCGAAGCGCTCGCGAAACCCAACCTTGTGGTTCTTGGTGAGCAAGCGGTGGCCGCCCCAGATCGCGACGGGGATGATCGGCACTCCAGCCTCTGCCGCGAGGCGCACCGCACCCGTCTTGAGCTCGCGCACCGTGAACGAGGAGTTGACGCCGGCCTCGGGGAAGACCCCGATGAGTTCGCCATTGCGCAGGGCGGTGACAGCCTCGGCGTACGCCGAGGCGCCGGCCGTCATGTCCACCGAGATGTGGCGCATTCCTCGCAGTACGGAGCCCAGCACGGGCTTGTCGAAGACCGCTCGCTTGGCCATGAAGCGGATGCGGCGCTTGTTGTGCATCCAGGTCGCCCACTCGACGAGGGCGAATTCGAGGTAGCCGAAGTGGGTCATCGCGATGACCGCTCCCCCCGAGTCCGGGAGGTTCGCGAGTCCCGTCGCCGAGCGCCGAAGGCGCCAGAATCCGAACAGAGCGCGCCCGAGGACGATGGCGGTGTCGTAGATGGCTTCGGGTGGGCGACGTCTCACCTGCCCATCGTAGAACCGGTTGCTGAGCCTCGGGCCGTAAGGCTCTAGCCGCGCGGGTTGCGGCGCAAATATGGTCAACTGAGTTGAACTATTCCCATCTATCGAAAAGGAACTCCATGAAGGCGCTCGTCTACAAAGGTCCAGGCCAGAAATCATGGGAAGAGGTTCCCAACCCGACGATCCTGCAGCCGACGGACGTCATCGTGAAGATCGACACGACGACCATCTGTGGCACCGACCTGCACATCCTCAAGGGGGATGTTCCGGCTGTCGAGGTGGGCCGGATCCTCGGCCACGAGGGCGTGGGCACCATCACCGAACTCGGGGCCGCCGTCACGAGCCTCAAGGTGGGCGACCAGGTCATCCTCTCCTGCGTCTCCGCCTGCGGACACTGCAGCTACTGCAAGATGGGGGTCTACTCGCACTGCCTCGCCGACGAGGGGGCATCCGGCATCGGCTGGATCTTCGGCCATCTCATCGACGGTACGCAGGCCGAATTCGTGCGCGTTCCCTTCGCCGAGACGTCGGTCTACCCGCTTCCCGAGAACGTCACCCCCCAGCAGGGAACGGTGCTCTCGGACATCCTGCCGACCGGGCACGAGATCGGCGTGAAATACGGCAGGGTCAAGGCCGGCGACGTTGTCGCGGTCGTCGGCGCTGGCCCGGTCGGGCTCGCTGCGATCGCCACTGCCGGTCTCTACGGCCCCTCGCGGATCATCGCAATCGACCTCGACGCCAACCGGGTCGAGCAGGCGAGGAAGTTCGGTGCCACCGACACGGTCGTCTCGAGTGACGCCGACTGGAAGGACCAGGTATTCGCGATGACCGACGGACTCGGGGTCGACGTCGCGATCGAGGCCGTCGGTATTCCGCAGACCTTCACCATGTGCCTCGATATCGTGCGTCCGGCCGGCGCCGTGGCGAACGTCGGGGTGCACGGCAAGTCGGTCGACTTCCCGCTGCAGGACCTGTGGATCTCGAACATCAACATCAGCATGGGCCTCGTCAACACCGACACGCTCGATATTCTGCTGAAGCTCGTCGCGCAGAAGAAGATCGTGGCCGAGAACTTCGTGAGCCACACCTTCGAACTCGGGGACATCATCGAGGCCTACGACGTGTTCGGGCGCGCCGCGGAGACGAAGGCGTTGAAGGTCATTCTCAATGCGTGAGTGACTCCCCGTTCGGGGGCTAATCCGCCGAGATAATCTCGCATACTCTATCCCCGGGCAAATCACAGCCCGGGGACGTGGACGGCGGGGACACACTATGGGCGAAACACGCGGCCGGATTCTCCGGCGGTGCGCAGTGACCCGCCCATGAGGGAGCGAATCCCTTCGTACACGCTCACGCGCGAATTCGTACGGCGGCAGTCCGCGGCGGGTGATCGGGGCGCTGCGGCACGGGTTTTCGGCCAGTCCCCCCTGAATCCGGATGTGCGCAGCTGGTATCGCGGTGGTCTGGGCGAGATGGAGGTGGTTGGAGAGTTCGGCATGCTGGGCGCCGCCTGGACGGTGCTTCACGCCGTTCCGCTCAGTTCGAGCACGAGCGAAGTCGACCACCTGGCAATCGGTCCCGGAGGCATTTACGCGATCACGACGAGGAACCTGAGCGGGCAGCGAGTGCACGTGCTCGGAGGCACGCTGCGCGTGGATGGCAGCCCCACCGACCATATTCGCGTCGCGCGTGACGAGGCGGAGCGTGCTGCCGCGTCGCTGGGCAAGGCGCTCGGGGAAGTCGTCGAGGTGCGCCCGGTCATAGTCGTCATCGATCCCGCGTCGACCTCTCGTCGCCCCTCGTCGGTGGCAGTGCTCGAGTCGGGCGAGGTGTCCTCCTGGCTCCTCGGCCGGCCGATGGTTCACTCGGACGCTGCCGTCGCGCGTATCGCCGCCGCTGCGGGGAGCCGCGCGACCTGGCGCGATTGCCCACTCGTCGACGAGCAGGCCGAGAGCCCCGAGTCCGACTTCACGCTGCTTCGCTCGGAGGTCGATGCAGCTCGGTCCCGCGCGCGAGGCTGGATTGTGCTCGCCCTGGTCGCGGTACTCGGCGCGCTCGGTGTCGCTGGTGCGGCGATTCTGGACGCGTTGTCCCTGAGGTAGTCGCGCGGGATCAGCCGGCGGACGTGCTCATCGAGATCGCAACCACGGCGGCGAGTGCTCCGAGGGTGACTCCCGCGATCGCGAAGCCGGGCCGGGTGGTTTTGAGCTTCATCGCGGTGATGCCCGCAGCGAGCGCAAGGACAGCGGGCACGAGCCCCCCGAGGCTGATCGTCGGGATGGCGGACTTGGCGGCAGCGACAATTCCGAGCAGGGCCGCGGCGAAGGAGAGGAACTCGGGCGTCATCCGGAGCACGGGTCGACGGTGCGGCGTCGGGGTGATGATCGGATGCTCCTGGGTGTGCTCTGCCACGAATCTCTCCCGAACGCGCTGGCGGGGTCTGGGCCAGCATTCGTCACGCTAGTCCCATGTCGAGCATTAGTCGATTGAATGTTGCACAGCCGTGACAGTGAGTCGAATTGCGTGCCCGATCGAGGTGCACCCGATCCATCAGCCGACTGTGATCTGATGGGGAGAGCACAACCGGTCGGCAGCACAACGAGAGGAACGGTCCACACAGATGGTGCACAGGGTTCAGGCGGTCGTCGTCAGGAGCAAGAATGCCCCCGTTTCGCTCGAGACGATTCTCGTGCCTGACCCCGGACCGGGGGAGGCGCTCGTCGACATCCTCACCTGCGGGGTCTGCCACACCGATTTGCATTACAAGCAGGGCGCCATCAACGACGACTACCCGTTCCTGCTCGGGCACGAGGCCACGGGAGTCGTTGCGGCGGTCGGAGACGGTGTGACGAACGTCGTGCCGGGGGACCGCGTCATCCTGAACTGGCGCGCGGTCTGCGGGCAGTGCCGGGCGTGTCGCCGCGGTGAGGCGCAGTACTGCTTCAACACCTTCAATGCGACCCAGAAGATGACGCTCGAGGACGGCACGGAGCTCTCGCCGGCGCTCGGCATTGGTGCCTTCGCCGAGAAGACCCTTGTCGCGGCAGGCCAGTGCACAAAGGTGGACGAGGATGTCGACCCCGCCGCAGTGGGGCTGCTCGGATGCGGCGTCATGGCCGGCATCGGCGCCGCGATCAACACGGGCAGCGTCGGCCTCGGCGATTCCGTGGCCGTCATCGGCTGTGGCGGGGTCGGCATCGCCGCGATCGTCGGCGCGAAGCTCGCCGGCGCGACCACGATCATCGCCGTCGACATCGACCAGCGCAAGGTCGACCTCGCCGTCTCGCTCGGCGCGACCCACGGTGTCAATTCCCGCGACGAGGAGCCGGTCGAGGCGATCCGCGCCCTCACCGAGGGCAACGGCGCGAATGTCGTCATCGACGCCGTCGGCCGGCCCGAGACCTTCAGTCAGGCGTTCTACGCGCGCGACCTCGCCGGAACCGTGGTGCTCGTCGGCGTGCCGTCGCCCGACATGACGATCGAGCTGCCGCTTCTGGACGTCTTCGGCCGCGGCGGGGCCGTCAAGTCGTCCTGGTACGGCGACTGCCTCCCCTCGCGCGACTTTCCGATGCTCGTGAGCCACTACAAGCAGGGCAACCTCGACCTCGACGCGTTCGTCTCCGAGCGCATCGGGCTCGGCGACATCGAGGAGGCGTTCGAGAGAATGCACCAGGGGCTCGTGCTGCGCTCCGTCGTGGAGATTTCCGACGTCGAGATCACGGCCGGGCTCTCATGAGCCCGCGCATCGAGAACCTCGTGACCTCCGGCACGTTCTCCCTGGACGGTGGCACCTGGGAGGTGGACAACAACGTGTGGATCGTCGGCGACGACGACGAGGTGGTTGTGATCGACCCCGCGCACGACGCGAAGGCCGTGGCGGTCGCTGTCGGCGACCGCGAGGTCATCGGAGTCCTTCTGACGCACGCGCATGACGACCACATCCGCGCGGTCCGCGAATTCGCCGACCAGGTGGACGCGCCGATCTACCTCAATCCCGCCGACCGGATGCTCTGGGACGAGGTGTATCCCGGGATCGCGCCCGAGGGGGAGGTCGGCGATGGTGACACTTTCGAGATCGCGGGGGCGACGATCACCGCGCTCGCGACTCCGGGGCACTCGCCCGGGTCGACCTGCTACTACCTGGCGAGCGAGCACACGCTGTTCTCCGGTGACACCCTCTTCAACGGCGGTCCCGGCGCAACCGGGCGGTCGCACAGCGACTTCGGATTAATCATCGAGTCGATCCAGTCACGCCTGCTCGTCCTGCCAGCAGAGACCGTCGTGCTCGCCGGACACGGCGACTCGACCTCGATCGGCGCCGAGGCCCCCCACCTCGCGGAATGGATCGCGCGCGGGCACTAGCCCTAGCCCGCGCCGCACACGATGCCAAGTCTCATCAGCAGGTTGATGCCGCTCGCCCTGACCCTGCGGGGGTCGAAGAAGCAGTTCAGCACCGCAGAAGCGACACTCGCGCGGGTCGCCGAGTTGCAGCTTCGTCCCCGCAGCTGGGCGCCTCCCGGGAGGCTCTCCCGTCGAGTCGACATCACGGTGCGCACCGTCGGCGGATGGCCGGTATACGAGGTCGCCCCGCGCGGCGCATCCGTGCACCGTCGCGCGCTCTACCTGCACGGCGGCGCCTACGTCTTCGAAATCGCCGCCCAGCACTGGTCGCTCATCGCCGACCTCGCCGTCTCATCCGGCGCACGGATCACGGTGCCGATCTTCCCGCTGGCCCCAGCAGACACCGCAGCAAGGATCGTGCCGGCTGCGACGGAGCTCGCTGCGGCGCTCATCGCTGAGGTCGGCGCTGAGAACACGACGATTGTGGGCGACTCCGCTGGCGGGGGCATGGGCCTGGCTGTCGCGATGCGGCTCCGCGACGAAAAGCGGGGCGCGCCGCGTCTGGTCCTCATCTCGCCGTGGCTCGACATCAGCGGAACCGATCCCCAGCTCGCGGTCATCGCGCCGCGCGACCCCTGGCTCGCCGTGCCGGGAACACACGCGGCGGGCCGTCTCTACCGCGGTGAGCTCGCCGAAGACGACCCAATGGTCAGCCCCATCAACGGCAGCCTCGCCGGGCTCGGTGCGATCACCCTGCTCAGCGGCACCCGCGATATCGTCAATGCGGACGCCGCGCGGCTCGTGCGCCTCGCGGCGGCATCCGGACACCCGCTCGACTACCACGAGGCACCCGAGATGCTGCACGTGTACCCGCTGCTGCCGATTCCCGAGGCGCGCGAGGCACGCCGGGTGATCACGGATGCACTGCGCAGGGTCGATGTTCAGGATCGAGGAGCAGGCGTAGCCTGAGATTGTGGCCGCGTTCACGGCCTCTACAGGAATGAGATCCCCATGAAAGCCGCTCGCTACTACGCCAAGAACGACATCCGCATCGAGCAGATCGATGCCCCGAAGCTCCGCCCCGGCACCGTTGCGATCGACGTGGCCTGGTGCGGCATCTGCGGCACCGACCTCCACGAGTACCTCGACGGACCCATCTTCATCCCCGCGCCGGGGCATCCGCACCCCATCTCCGGCGAGGAGGCCCCCGTCACCATGGGGCACGAGTTCTCGGGCACCATTACCGCCCTCGGCGAGGGCGTGACCGACCTCGAGGTCGGACAGAATGTTGTGGTCGAGCCCTACATTGTCGGCCCCGACGTCTCCACGGGACCCGGCGAGAGCTACCAGCTCTCAGAGAACATGAACTTCATCGGCCTCGGCGGCTACGGCGGCGGGCTCAGCGAGAAGGTGGTCGTCGAGCGCCGATGGGTGCACCCGATCGGCGACATCCCACTCGACGTCGCCGCGCTCATCGAGCCCCTCTCCGTCGGACACCACGCGTTCGTGCGCAGCGGAGCGAAGGCCGGCGACACCGCCCTCATCGGCGGAGCGGGCCCGATCGGCCTCCTCCTCGCCGCGGTGCTCAAGGCGGAGGGGCTCACCGTCTTCATCTCCGAGCTCAGCCAGGCGCGCAAGGAGAAGGCGACAAGCACCGGGGTCGCCGACCACGTTCTCGACCCGAGCGAAGTGGATGTCGCGGCGAAGGTCCGCGAGCTCACGGGCGGCGCCGGCGTCGACATCGGCTTCGAGTGCTCGAGCGTGAATGTTGTGCTCGACACCCTGCTCGACGCGGTTCGGCCCGGCGGGGTGATCGTCAACGTGTCGATCTGGGGTCACCCGGCCTCCGTCGACATGCAGAAGCTTGTGCTGAAGGAAATCGACCTGCGCGGCACCATCGCCTACGCCAACGACCACCCGGCGACGATCAAGCTGGTTCAGGAGGGCAAGGTCGACCTGGCACCGTTCATCACCGGCAAGATCGCCCTCGAGGACCTCGTCAGCAAGGGATTCGACACGCTGATCAACCACAACGACACGCAGGTGAAGATCCTCGTTCACCCGTAACCGGTGTACGCGTGCGGGGCGATCACCGCGCCCCGCACGTGTGTAAACCATCCGAGATTGCGATTCAGTTTGCAGTCGAGCGTCGGAGTGCAGCAGACTGTCCAGTTCGATCTGATGCCCCACCGACGAAAGGTAGAACCGTGACTCTGACACTTACCGAACAGGCGAGCACCGTCGTCAAGGCCATCTCGGCGCAAGCCACCGAGTCCGAATCCGGCGGCCTTCGCATTGCCGTCGATGGCGATGCGGCCGATTTCAGCATCTCGGTTGTTCCGGCCGCCGAGCCGAGCGACACCCTCGTGGAGAACGACGGGGCCCGTGTCTTCCTCGACCCCAGTGCGGCTGAGGCGCTGTCCGAGGCCGTTCTGGATGCCGACGTCGAGGACGACGGCGCCGTGCGCTTCTCGGTCGGCACCGCCTCCTAGCGACCAGCCTCATTGTCTCCGGGCGCGGTGCCATCGGGCACCGCGCCATCGGGCACCGCGCCATCGGCAACGTCGACGAGAACCTCATTGCGGCGCAGAAACCACGGCTTGTATGGCGGGTCGAAGCGCGCGAACCGAGGCTCGCCGATCGGTTTCATCCCCGCCGCCGCCACCCCCGCCATGAGGTCGGCGCAGTGCTTCTGATAGGAGGACTGCGTCCACCGACCCGAGTACTTGGTCGCGGCGCTGAGACTTTCCGGAACCAGGCGAACGCTCACTTCGGGTCGCACCGGTTCCGGGGCGGTGTCGGCGGTGATCATCTCGGGGAGCACGAACGCGACAGTGTAGGAGCCGGCATCCGCCGCGCTCTGCATTACCGGCGCGGTCATCGCGATCTCCTCCGAGGCGGATTTCTGCACCACCGGCGACGTCATTGAGAGCGTGCTGTGTGACCGGTTCTCGCCCGTGATGTAGCCGAACAGGTAACGGAAGGCGCGGTTGCCCGCGTCGTCGAACCCGGCGCTCACGGTGACCTCGGCAACCATGTGCGCGGGGTAGCGGCGCAGCTCGAAGCCAGGTTCGGTGCGAAGCACGAGGTACGGCTGCTGCTCGGTCATGGTGGTCAAGCTACACCCGACGATCGGCACCGGGCTGGGTGGTGGCGGTAGGGGCCGCGAGTGTCTGCCGCCCCTACCGGTGTGCTGTTTCTAGCGGCGCGTGATCGCCCAGGTGCCGTCGGCGAGTGCCTTGGTCGGGTGCTGCACGTTCAGGAACAGCGTCTTCGGGTCCTTGCCGAAGTAGATTCCGCTGATCTCGGCGCCCGTGTCCTTGATCGAGGCGAATTGCTCGACGGCGTCGGCGGTGCCGTCGTTGCCAGCATCCCGTCCGGCTACCCAGACGTCGGAGAGGTAGTTGTCCTCCACCATCCAGAGCGAGCCATCGGGCCCCTGGGCGAGGTTGTCGGGGTTGTTGAAGCCCGTGACGCCTGCCGCCGCGTTCTCGACGGGAACGTTGAGGCCGGCCTGAACGAACGACGTCAGCACCTGCGTGTTGAGGTCGATCGCGATCACGCGGTCCTCCGAGGTGTTCGCGACGTAGAGGGTGCTGCCGATCACCTCGACGTCTTCGGGGCGGCCGAACTCGGTCGCGCCGACATCGTCAGCCGCGGCGTCGGTGTCGGCGACGACCGCGTCCATGTCTAGAGCGACCCAATCGAACGCACCGACCTTGTCGTTGAACGTGGACTGATTCCAGACCTGTGCGTCATCGGCGAGCCCGGTGAGTTTCAGGGCGTAGAGCTGCCCGTCGGACAGATCACCGCGGGTGGTGGGTTCGAACTTGTAGATTGAGCCGCCGTTGAGCTCGTCGATGACGAAGACCGTGCCGTCGGCGAGTGCTTCGATGCCCTCGTGACGCATGACTCCGACCTCGGTGCGCTCGATGACCTCGAGCACCACGGTCGGGTCGGAGGGGTCGAGGATCGCCTCGAAGACGCGTCCACCTGTCGTCTCCTCGGCGAAGAGGATGGTGCCCCAGGGCGTCCATCGGATGCCGTCGAGTCGGTTCCAGTCCGCATCCTGCGCGATCACCTTGGCGTCGCCTGTCTTGAGGTCGACGACCGAGAGCGACCCGTTCGCGCCAACCTCGTGGGTGCGGTACAGGTATCGACCGGCGTGGCGCCCGGTCTCATTGACAGTGTTCATGTCGGTGAGGTCGTCGACCCCGCCGGGGTAGATGTCGAGAGTTGTCTCGTCGGCGACGAGGGACTGGGTGAAGCCTGCTGGGATGACGAAGGGCTCGGTCCAGTCGGCGGTCGCCGAGCCGTACGGGGTGCCGTCGATGGGATCGAAGCCCATCGGGCCGCCGGCGGCATAGGCGGCGGGGGCGAGGCCGACGCCGACGAGAACACCGGCGGAGATGACGCCGGCTGCGGCTGAGGTTGCGAATCGATTTCGCATGGTTTCTCCAATTGTGTTCGGATGCGAGTGACGGGCCCGACGCTAGTCACGGCAGACGAACGGCACAGAGGCCGCGGGTGAACATCGCGCGTCACGACCGTGGCCCGGTCATTCGTTAGGCTCGCGGCATGCCGATCACCCCTGACGACAAGAACTGGACGTGGGTTCTCGAGAAGCCCTGCCCCGAGTGCGGATTCGATGCCGGCAAAGTCTCGTTCCGTGACATCCCGTCCCTGATCGACCTCAACGCCGCGGCCTGGCCCGAGCGCCTGGCGCAGCCCGACGTGCGGGACCGCCCGGATGATGCGACCTGGTCGCCGCTCGAATACGCCGCCCACGTGCGGGATGTGTTCCGTGTTTTTCGCACGAGGCTTCATCTCATTCTCGAACAGGAGGTGCCCGCCTTCGCAAACTGGGACCAGGACGCGACCGCGATCGCTGAGCGCTACAACGAGCAGGACCCGGCGGTCGTCGCACAGGAGCTCGTCGCTGCGGCGGATGCCCTCGCGCGCGACTACGCAGCTGTCGACGATGCCGACCTCGGACGCACAGGCCTGCGCTCGGACGGGAGCACCTTCACGGTCGAGTCGCTCGCGCGGTACTTCATCCACGATCCCGTGCATCATCTGCACGATGTGGGCGGAGACGGATAAGGTCAAGCGGCTGCGCGACAGCGGCGCTGTCAAGCTGCACGACGACGCGAGCCGCGAGTACGTGACTCGCGTGCTCCGCGCAACGTACCGCGCCGAGTACCGCATCTTCACGTTCATCGAACGCCTCGGCAGGTCTGGACGCAAAGACAGCGTGCTGCTGCTGATCAGCGCGGTGTGACCCTGTCAGAGTCAGAGGGCGCTGCCTCCGGCAGGCTCGAAGCCTCGACGGATTACGTCAGCGGTGTGGTCGGGCTGGGAAGCGTGCCGTCCGGCGACTACCCGGTTCATGTCGTGTGCCGCGGCGAGGGGCCGGTCTGAGCGAGCGCGTGGGCGTTCACTCGGGTGCGCAGTCGGAACGCTGCCGAGTACGGAGTAGTGGTCGCTCCTGGACCATTTCCACCAGCCACAACCGCGTACTCGGCGAGAATGGCGCGGGCTGGCGGCGGCATACGCTCCCGCGGTTTCGACACGGTCGCCGCGCGACCAGCCTAACCAGCGAGGGTCCGCGACCTACGTGGACCCCAAGACGGAGAGGCCGCCCTCCGCAATGACCTTGCGGTAGGGCAGCAGCGCCGCCTTCATGCCCAGGCCGACGACGCCGACCATCCGATCGTCGCGGTAGTACCCGACGATGGCCTCCGAGTCGAGCGAGCCCTCGAGCAGGCGGATGTCATCGGCGAGCCCCGGCAGCCCGTAGGCCTGCAGCGCCACCTCGAACTGGTTCGACCAGAACGCGGGCATCGGCGCGAACGGTGTCTGGACGGCATCCGAGAAGCCCTCCGGAGACTCCAGCAAGGCCGCGAGCACAAAGCCTGCCCGCTTGCCCGTGTCGGTCGGGATGTTCCAGTGCTCGACGCGCCGCGCGACGTCGTCGAACATCGCGTTCGGGAAGCGGGCGATGTCGCCCACGACGTAGACGTCGTCGTGCACAGTGCCATCGACCCCGACCGCGCGCATGGCGGCATCCGCGAGCACCCCGTCGGAGCAGTCGAGGCCGGTGCCCGCGAGCCACTCGCTGTTGCAGTCCGAGCCGATCGCCTCGATCAACACGTCCGCCGGAAGTGCAGCTCCGTCGTCGAGCACAACCCCTTCGAGGCGCGACGCTCCGACCAGTCCGGTCACCGCACGCCCCAAACGGAATGCGACCCCGTGCGCCTGTTGGCGGGCAAGAATCTCGGTGGCGAGCAGGGGCCCGAGCGGGCGCACGATCGGCAGCGTGCTGGGGGAGGCCACAGTCACTTCGCAGCCGAGCTTCCGGGCGGTCGCGGCCACCTCGCATCCGATGAATCCGGATCCGACGATCACCACGCGTGCCCCCGGCTGCAGCTCATCGCGCAGGGCCATCGCGTCGTCGAGGGTGCGTACGGTGTGGCGACCGGGCAGTTCGGCCAGGGCGAGCCGCCGGGGCCGAAGCCCCGTCGCGATCACGAGCGCGGCGTAGGGATGCGCGACCCCGTCACCGGTGGTCACGGTGCGCGCCGTCAGGTCGGCCGAGACCGCGCGCGCCCCCAGCATCCACTCGACGTCAGCTGTCGCGGCGCGCTGCGGGAAGGCGACCGCCTCGTGGGTCACGGTTCCCGAAAGCACGTCCTTCGACAGCGGCGGCCGGTTGTACGGGGCGTGCAGCTCCTCGCCGATGACCCTGAGCGGCCCGGCATAGCCCGCCTTGCGCAGCGCCTCCGCCGTGCGCAGCCCGCCCATCGCCGCGCCGACGATGATGACGGGCGCCGGTGCCACGACATCCACTATTCGACGATTCGGATGGCCTGCATCGGGCACACGTCGACGGCCGACTCCACGTTGTCGCGCTCGGAGTCGTCCGCCGAGGCCACGTACTCGAGCTTGTCGTCGTCGTTGAGCTTGAAGATGTTCGGGGCCTCGAACACGCACTGCCCATAGTGCTGGCAGAGGGCCATGTCGACTTCGATCTTGATCATTCTGTTTCCTTCACGGTCGACGGGTAGAGGTCTTTGGAGGGGGTGCGGATGCCGCGGAACTCCCAGTCTCCGCCCAGCGCGGTCGACCGCACCTCCTCGCTCTCGGTCGGTTGGGCGCCAACGTCGGTGCGGATCGGGGTCGGGCCGGTGACGATGTGATTGGTCAGCCGGCCGAGGCCCTCGACCTCGACCTCGACGACGTCGCCGGGCTCGACCGGGCGCGAGAACGCCGGCGTGCCGCTGAACAGCAGGTCGCCGGGGCTCAGCGTAATGGTGCGCGCGATGTCGGCGACGAGGTAGTTCATATCCCACTCCATGTTCGCCGTGGAGTCGTTCTGCTTGACGATGCCGTTGACGATGGTCTGGATCTGCTTGCCCCGGAAGTCCCAGCCCGTGACGAGCCCGGGTCCCACCGGCGCGAGGGTGTCGCTGCCCTTGACCCGCAGCATCGACCCGGCATCGGTATCGCGGAAGTCGTGCAGGCCGTAGTCGTTGCCGACGGTGTAGCCGGCGATGTAGTCGCCCGCCTGCTCCGGTGACACGTTGCGGCAGGTGCGCCCGATGACGATGACGATCTCGCCCTCGAAGTTCAGCCACTTGCAGCCCTGCGGGCGCACGACGGCGCCCCCGTGCGAGTTGAGCGCGGTGACCGGCTTGTGGAAGTACGTGGGCGCGGCAGGGAGCTTCGTCATGAACTCATCGGTGCGACTCGCGTAGTTGAGGTGCACCGCGATGATCTTGCTCGGTGCCGTCGGCGGCAGGTGCGCGGCGTCGTCGACGGCGACCTCGCGGCCGTCGCCGGCCACGAGGGTATCGCCGTGCCGCTCAACATCGACCGGGTAGCCGTCGAGCAGGATGCGCCGAAATTCACGCACGGGCTCACTCACGCGACAGCGTCAGGTTCTTCGGGGCCGGGAATCCCTCGGCCGGGCGCGGGAACCACACGTGCACCTGGCCGGTGCCGATGGAGTTCTCGTACTCGCTGTACATCGCGCCGGGGGCGGTGCAGCGGTCTTCGCCGATCGCACCCGCGGTGACGAGCCAGTGCCCGAACATCGCCTCGGGGCGGAATTTGTGGAACTCGGGCATCGTCTCGAGTACGCGGGCGTGGTCTCCGGCCTTGAACCACTCGAGGCGCTCCTCGTCGGCGGCGCGGGCGCCGGGGCTGAAGATGTGCGACGGGTCGCTCGCCTCGTGCTTGCGCAGATCGCGCAGCTTGTAAAAGGTGTGGGACAGGGCGCCCGAGGCGAGGATGATGACCTTGCGGTCGCTCGCGGCGATCGCCTCGCCAAGCGCGCGTCCGGCGCGGAGCATGTCCTCGTCGGTCGCGGTCTGGCAGATGCTGATGCTCAGCCAGCGCTTGTCGAGTCCCTCGCCGAGAAACTTCCACAGGTTGATCGTGGCGTACATGACGGGGAGGTCCGGATCGTCGATCGGCGTGATCCAGGTGCCGTTCTTCTCCGCGAAGCTCTCGGCCAGGCGAGCCAGCTCCGGGTCGCCGCGATAGTCGAATGGAACCCCGTGCATGCCGCGAGGCAGCTCCTCCGAGGTGAACTTGCCGCTGCGGCGCTCGTGCGAGTTGATGACGAACTCGACGGTCGTCGCCCAGTGGCTGTCGACGACGACGACGGTGTCGTAGTCGGCAGTCTCGAAGACGTCCTTTCGCAGCTTCTCTAAACCGGGAACCAGACTGATCTCGTGCCCGTCGTTGATGTCCAGGCGGACATCCTCCGGCAGCATGATCGTCGGGACGTGTGCGATAAGGCCGACGCCTACTATTTCACCCATGTGCTATTCCTTCCATCCGTGAGGTGCAACGACCGTGTTCTTCACGTCCGCGTAAAAATCAAAGGACCACGTGCCACCCTCGCGGCCGACGCCAGACTTCTTCGATCCGCCGAAGGGCGCGCGCAGGTCGCGGACGAAGAAGCAGTTGACCCAGATCGTGCCGGCGACGAGCCTCTCGGTGATCGCGGCGGCGTGCGCCCGGTCGCCGGACACAACGACGGCGGCGAGCCCGAACTCTGTGCCGTTGGCGAGCTCGAGGGCCTCCTCGTCGGTCGCGAATCTCTGCATCGTGAGCACCGGGCCGAAGACCTCCTGGGTGAGGATCTCGCTGCCGCGCGCGGCATCGCCGACGAGTGTGGGCGTGAAATACAGGCCGCCGAGGTCGGCGTTGGCTGTGCCTCCCATGAGGATGCTCGCGCCGTCGGCCTCGGCCCGGTCGACGAATCCCTTGATGCGGTCGAAGTGCACGGCGTGCACCTGGGGGCCGATGTCGGTGTCGGGGTCGCGCGGGTCGCCCTGGCGCAGCGATGCGGCCTTGGCCTGGAACGCCGCCGCGAAGTCGTCCGCAATGCTCTCGTGCACGAGCAGCCTGGTGCCGGAGAGGCAGACCTGCCCGGCGTTGTCGTACTGCTCGACCGCGAGCGCGGCGGCGAGTTCGATGTCGGCATCCGCGAGCACGATGCAGGGGCTCTTGCCGCCGAGCTCGAAGCTGCACGGGGTGAGGTTGTCGGCTGCTGCCCTGGCGATCGACTTCGCGGTGGGCACAGACCCGGTGAACGAGATGCGGCGCAGTCCCGGATGCGCGACGAGCGCTGCTCCCGCCTCCCGGCCGAAGCCCTGCACGAGGTTGAAGACTCCGTCGGGCAGCCCGGCGTCCGCGCAGATGTCGGCGAGCAGGGATGCGGTGAGCGGCGTCCACTCGGCGGGCTTCAGCACGACCGTGTCGCCGGCCGCGAGCGCAGGCGCGATCTTCCACGTGGCGAGCATGAGCGGGGCGTTCCACGGCGTGATGAGGCCGGCGACGCCCGAGGGGTCCCAGGACACGTGATTGGTGTGGCCGCGGGTCTCGAAGTCGTCGTGCCTCAGCTGATTGACGGCCCAGTCGGCGAAGAACCGGAAGTTGTGCGCGACGCGCGGCATGACACCGCGCAGGTTGCTGCGCAGCAGTCCGCCGTTGTCCATGGTCTCGACGTTCGCGAGCTCGGGCAGACGCTCCTCGACCAGATCGGCGATGCGGTTCAGGATCGCCGCCCGTTCGGCTGTCGGCATCGCGGCCCAGGCCGGAAAGGCGTCGCGAGCGGCAGCGACCGCGAGGTCGATCTCGTCTGCCCCGCCGCGGGCGATGTTGCCGAGCTCGGACCCGTCGATGGGGGAGGTGTTGGCGAAAGTGGTCTCGGAGGCCACGCGCCGGCCGCCGATGTAATGCCTCGTGTCGACCGACACTCCGGCAACGGTTACGTCAGCTAGGTCAATGCTCGTCATGCTGCTCCCTGATCCGCGGGCTCGTCGTTAAGTCATTCGGATGCTAATGAAATACACTACGCAATAGCTCGCCCATCTACAACTTGTTTTCCGTGACTGACGTGAGAGGACACCATGAGCAGCTTTCGCCCCCGGATCGCAATCGTCGGCCGGTTCGCCGGCTCGACCTCGGCGTTGCGCTTCGCCGCCGTCGTCAACGCGCGGGCCCTGCTCGAGTCGGTCTGGGCGGCCGGCGGCGACCCGGTCACGCTACTGCCCGTCGAAGGCGTCGACTGGACCGAGCGCCTCGTCGGCTACGACGGCGTGCTGCTGCCCGGTGGCGGCGACCTCGACCCGGCGACCTACGGCGAGCCGAGCCGGCACGAGAGCGTCTACGACGTTGACGCGATGCAGGATGCCGTCGACCTCGACCTCGCGCGGGTCGCCCTGGCGGGCGGCATCCCGCTTCTCGCGATCTGCCGTGGACTGCACATTGTCAACGTCGTGCGCGGGGGATCTCTCGTGCAGAATCTGCCCGTGCACCACCGGCACCACGAACACGACGTGCTCTTCGACCGCGCGCACGCCCGCTTCGGCGTCGCGGGGCCCTCGGTGCGGGCATCCTGCTACCACCACCAGGCCCTCGACCGGCTCGGCGAGGGCGTCACCGTCGTCGCGCGTGCGACCGACGGGGTGCCGGAGGCCGTGCTGATCGACGCGCCGGGCTGGGCGATCGGCGTGCAATGGCATCCGGAGGACACCGCGGCGAGCGATCCCGACCAGGCCGCGATATTCGCCGAGCTCGTCAGGCAGGCGGAATCGTCGAGTCGGCCCTCTCGACGTTGACCGTGATGAGACGCAGCATCTCGGCGAGTTCCTCGCGGCGGGCGACGTCGATGGGGCCCGAGATGTGCTGCTCCTCGAGGTTGAACTCGGGGAACAGCTCCGTCATCATCGCTCGGCCGTCATCGGTCAGGCGCACGAGCACGAGGCGCCCGTCGGTCTGGCTGCGCTCGCGGGTGACCCAGCCGCGATCCTGAAGGGTCGTGAGCACGCCGGTGAGCGTCGCCTTGGAGAATCCACCCTCGAGGGCGATCTGACGAGTCTCGATAGGCTCCCAGATCCAGGTGACCCAGAGCACCACGAAGCCGGTCCAGGAGAGGTTGTGCTGGGCGAGCACCGATCGCTCGAGGTGGTTGCGTACGGCGTTCGCGGCACGGAACAGGTTCGAGGTGACGGCCATCGCGGCGTAGTCGAGGGGGAGTCCGCCGAGGCGTTCGCTCACCTGGCGCTCCGTCTCGGCAAGCGTGAACGGTCCGGCCATGTGGTGCTCCTCGTCGAATGGTGACGCACGTACTCTATTCGACCGCTCGGGCAAGAAATTCGTGCCCGAGTGTGCGCGCGATCGATTATGGTTCTGATAGTAATTGTTCGTCCCCGAACAATCACCAAGGAGATGACATGACTTCAATGACGAACGTCACGCTGGCCGACCTCGATCTGTTCGAGCAGGCGCCCCCGTGGCAGGTATTCGACGAGCTGCGGGCGCAGGCGCCCGTGCACTGGGACGAGGAGGAGGCACCGAACCACGGGTTCTGGTCGCTTACCGGGTACCACGACATCGTGCACGTGCTGCGCGACACCGAGACCTTCTCGAGCGAGAAGGGCACCGTCAACCTTGAGGAGCTCGACGCCGACCAGATCGAGGCGCGCAAGTCGATGCTCGAGACCGACGGGGTGCGTCACCGCGCCCTGCGCCGACTGATGCAGGGGGAGTTCACCCCGAAGGCTGTCGCCGGCTACGAGACATTCCTGCGCGGACTCACCGCGACCACCCTCGACCAGGCCTTCGCGCTCGGCGAGTTCGACTTCGTGGCTGAGGTCGCCGCCGACTTCCCGATCCGGGTGCTCGCACGGATGCTCGATGTGCCGGATGCCGACATCCACCAGCTCATCGACTGGGGCAACCGCATGGTCGGCAACACCGACCCCGAGCACGCGGACGTGCTGGCCGACTCCGAG
The DNA here is from genome assembly GCF_009930795.1 of Marisediminicola antarctica. Classification (GTDB taxonomy): domain Bacteria; phylum Actinomycetota; class Actinomycetes; order Actinomycetales; family Microbacteriaceae; genus Marisediminicola; species Marisediminicola antarctica. The sequence continues at coordinate 2,880,443 of NZ_CP017146.1, read as the reverse complement.
GAGAGCGAGAAGTACCGGCTGCTGCCGTTCCGCTCACCCGCGGCCCAGGAGGTCTTCGACTACGGGCGGGCGCTCGCCGACCGTCGCCGCGGCCGCAGCGGTGTCGACCTCGTCTCGCGCCTCGTCAACCAGGAGCCGATGGACGGCATCCCGCTCTCCGAACGCGACTTCAACAGCTACTTCCTGCTGCTCGTCGTCGCCGGCAACGAGACCACCCGGCACACGATCACCCACTCGATGAACTACCTCATGCAGAACCCCGACCAGCTCGAGCTGCTGCAGGAGCGCCCGGAGCTGATCCCGTGGGCGGTCGAGGAGTTTTTGCGCCTCGCGAGTCCGGTCTACCACTTCCGCCGCACGGCGACGCGCGACACCGAAATCCGCGGCCAGGCGATTAAGCAGGGCGACAAGGTCGTCACCTGGTTCGCAGCCGGCAACCGCGACCCGCAGGTGTTCGACGACCCCTACCGCATGGACGTGACCCGCAACCCGAACGAGCACATGGCCTTCGGTCGAGGGGGCCCGCACATGTGCATGGGCAACGCGCTCGCCCGGCTCGAGATTAAGATCATGTTCGAAGACCTGTTGCCGCGCATCACGAGCGTGCAGCAGATGGGCGAGGTCTCCCGGCTGCGCAGCAACTTCGTCAACGGCATCAAGCGCTTCCCGGTGAAGGTGGAGCTGAAGTAAGGAACGGCATGACGACGACAGATCCGGCCGCGGCCGGCGATCCCGAGGCGGCGCCCGCCGACCCGCACGCGACCTTCCCGCATCCGATCTGGGGTGACGAGTCCGACGTCGTCGACCTCGCCATCGAGTGGTCCGCCAAGCGGGTCGTGCGGCACACCGATCCGCTCTCGACCGCGCGCTCCGCCTCGGAGCTCGCGGCGGACGCCGGACCGACGATCACGGCATCCGGAATCGGGGGAGCAGCCGCCCTCGACGTGTTCGACCGCGTGCTCGAGCCGGCGACCCGCTCGCAGGACGATCCGCTCAACCTCGCCTACATCGCGGCTGCCCCGACGCGAGCCGCGATCGCCTTCGACTTCGTGACGAGCTCCGCGAACATTTTCGGCGGGCTCTGGGAGGCCGGCGCCGGCGCGATCTACGCCGAGAACGAGGCCATCGCCTGGCTCGTGGGGCTGCTCGGCTGGCCGGAGGGGGCGGGCGGATGCTTCGTCTCCGGTGGCACCTCCGGCAATCTCTCCGCTCTGCTCACCGCGCGCGAGACGGCGCTCACCCGTCGTGGTTCCCGCCCGCCCGGAGGCTGGAAGCTCGCCTGCTCCGCCAACGCGCACTCGTCGATCCAGACCGCCGCGCGGGCGCTCGACGTCGATATCCTCGACGTCCCGGTCGACGAGCGCGGGCACCTCACCGGGCCAGCCCTCCGCGTAGAACTCGAGCGGTCGGCCGACGTCTTCGCCGTCGTCGCCTCCGCCGGCACGACCAACGAGGGCATCGTCGACGACCTCGCGGCCATCGCGGACGTCTGCGAGGAGTTCGGCGTCTGGCTGCACGTCGACGGCGCGTACGGCGGCGCGGGGCTCGCCGCGCCGAGCGTGCGGCACCGCTTCGACGGCATCGAGCGCGCCGACAGCTTCATCGTCGACCCGCACAAGTGGCTCTTCGCCCCGTACGACTGCTGCGCGCTCGTCTACCGCGATCCGCAGCTGGCCCGGGCCACCCACTCGCAGCACGCGAGCTACCTCGACCATGTCGACCGGGAATCGTGGAACCCGAGCGAGCTTGCCCTGCACCTCTCCCGGCGGGCGCGCGGCCTGCCGTTCTGGTTCAGTCTCGCCACTCACGGCACCGACCGGTACCGCGACGCGATCGAGAGCTCGATCACGACGGCACAGGAGGTCGCCGAGGCGATCCGGGCATCCGACCACCTGCAGTTGCTGCGCGAGGTGGAGCTGTCGGTCGTGATCTTCGAGCGGCCGGGCTACACCGACGCGCAGTACAGCGAGTGGTCGCATGAGGCGGCCGTGAGCGGACGGATGCTGTGCGTGCCGACCAAATGGAACGGGCGCACGGTGCTCCGCCTCGCGTTCGTGAACCCCGCCACCGACCCGCGCGCCGTAATCGAGGTGCTCGAGACGCTGCGCTGACCCGCGCGGCGAGTTTCGCTGTCATTATTCAGCGTCTCAGGGGCGTTGCCCCTCCGTGGTGGTTGCTGAATTTCGGGTTGGGTCGCGTTGCGGGTCTGGCGCGGCGTCGTGCTCGGACGGATGATGGAGGTGCTCGCCACGGGGATGCCGGTTTTTCCTTGATGCTGAGAGCTTGTTATTCAGCGTGGCAGGAGGGGTTTTCTTACGAGAACTGTGGATTGTTGCTCCGAGCACGTGTGTCAGATTTCTGATTTTTCCTAACCTCTTCCGTGGTGGGCCCGTCAATATATGGGATGAGGAGGAAAATGATGGACGTGGTCCATGAGCGTGCTGCGGGGATGGATATCTCCAAGCGGGACGTGAAGGTCTGTGTTCGAGTGCCTGGGAAACGGCCCGGGACGTTCGAGCAGAAAGTTACTACCTGGGGTGCAACAACGTCGCAGGTGCTGGAGTTGCGGGAGCATCTCCTCGCGAACCGGGTGACAACGGTTGTGATGGAGGCGACCGGTGATTATTGGAAGCCGTTCTACTATCTGTTGGAATCGGTGCTGCCGGTGACGCTTGTCAACGCGCGGGATGTGCGTAATTTCCCGGGCCGGAAAACGGATGTCTCGGACGCGGGCTGGCTGGCCCAACTGGCCGCTCACGGACTGGTGCGGGCCTCGTTCGTGCCACCGGAACCGATCCGGGAGTTGCGGGATCTGACCCGGACCCGGGCCACGATCGTGCAGGAGCGCAGCCGGCATATCCAGCGGATCGAGAAGATCCTCGAGGACGCCGGGATCAAGCTGTCCTCGGTGGTGTCCCAGCTGAACGGGGTCTCGGCGCGCAGCATCCTCGATGCCCTGGTCGCCGGGGAACGCGACCCCGTGAAACTTGCCGCTCTGGCCAAGGGCCGGCTGCGGGCGAAGATCCCGGAACTGGTCGAAGCCCTCACCGGACGGTTTAGGGACCACCACGCGTTCATGGTGAACCTGCACCTCACCCAACTCGATCACAGTGCGACCCTGATCGATGAGATCACCGCCCGAATCGAGGTGGTGATGGAACCCTTTCGGGTCTTTCGAGAGACCCTCACCACCATTCCGGGGGTCTCTGTTCGTGTTGCGGACGTGATCATCGCCGAGACCGGCGGGAACATGCATATTTTCCCCAGCCCCGGACATCTTGCGTCCTGGGCCGGGGTCTGTCCGGGATCGAACGAGTCCGCGGGACGAGTGAAATCGACCAAAACGCGCCCCGGTAATGCGCACCTGAAGGCCGCCCTCGGGATCTCCGCCCTGGTCATCACCCGACAGAAGAACACGCACCTCGCCGTGAAATACCGACGGATCGCCGCTCGGCGCGGCAGCATCAAGGCGATCGTCGCCCTCGAGCACAGCATCCTTGTCGCCGTCTGGAAGATGGGCACCACCGGGGAAGCCTTCACCGAACTCGGACCGAACTACTACTCCAACCGCCACCCCGACCGAACAAAATCCAACGCCATCAACCAGCTCCGCACCCTCGGATACCAGGTGACCCTCACCCCCACCGCAGCCTAAAAACCGGTATTCACGTGTCAGGAGTGGGAGTGGTGGGGTAGTGACCAGCCCACGGTTTTCCGGCACGAACTGCCGTGAATTGCCGGTTTCGGTCCTATACCCGGGGCGCGAGCGGCTTTGTAGCGCCCGGCGAGGGTGCCGGATGCTGGTCTCGGCAGAAACTGCCGCTTTCACTCCTGAATGATGAAAGCGTCAGCGATCTGAATGATGAAAGCGTCAGCGATCTGAATATTGAAAGAGCTCAGTGCTCTGTCGGTGACGGGGCGGGGCGCAGCATGGCGATCCGCTCGAGGAAGGCATCGACGAGCGCGTAGGTGCGATCGCGCGCGGCGCCCTCCTCGGCCCGGGTGTGGGCCAGTAGCGCGACGGGATCCTGGCCGTCGGCGATGACCTTGGTGGCGCCGCCCTCGGTCAGCCAACCCTGCAGGGTGTCGGCGTCGAGCTCGGGGTGGAACTGCACCGCGAGACTACGGCCGAAGCTGAACGCCTGCGACGCCGCGGCGTTGCGCGCGAGCTCCGTCGCGCCCGCGGGCAACGTCCAGCGGTCGTAGTGGAACTGGAACCACGGTCCCGGGCCGATGAGCGACTGGTCGTCACTGTGGACCGGGGTCCAGCCGATCTCGGCCTTCGGCGCGGGCGCGACCGTGCCGCCGAGCGCGCGGGAGAGCAGCTGCCCGCCGAAGCACACGCCGAGCACGGGGACATCCGCGAGCACGGCCCGGCGGAGCCATTCGACCTCCGGCGTGAGCCAGCGGCCGATCGACTCGTCGTCCCACGCGCCCCACGGTGCGCCGAGGGGAACGACGAGGTCGTACTCGGCCAGATCGGGGAACTCGAACAGCACGTTGGGAGTGCGGAAGTTTCCCGCATCCACGACGAGGATCTCGTCGACCTCGAAGCCGTGATGGCGCAGCCGGTCGGCGATAGGCCCGGACGAGGTCACGTGGTCGTGCTGCACGAAAAGGGCTTTCACGAGGGCTCCCTGGCTTGCGATTCGGCGGATCTGGCCTAGTATCGCACTAATCGTTCATGGCCGAACGATTTATCTTCGGAGGATAAATGAGTACCGATGTAGCTGCTCTCCGCTTGGAACTTGAGTCACGGGGCATCGATGTGCTTCGCCTCATTTACGCGGACATCCTGGGAACGACGAGGGCGAAAGACCTCCTCGTCAGCCAGCTCGAGACTTCGGCGGCGAAGGGCGCGACCTTCTGTCAGGGCGTCTGGGTTACGACGACACGCGGGGGAGTGCTCGACGGCAACGACATCATGTCGTCGGGACTGCCCGACCTCATCATGAAGGTCGATCCATCCACCGTCACGCTCATGCCGTGGGAACCGGGAGTGGCTCTCGCTCTCGCCGACGCCTTCGATCCGGACGGCTCCGACAGCGTGCTGTCGCCCAGGTCGGTGCTCAAGGGAGTGATCGAGCGGTACACGAAGCTCGGCCTCGTGCCGGTCGTCGGACCGGAACTCGAGTTCTACATTGCCGAGCGGGGCGAGAACGGCTGGCGTCGCGTGATCGAGACCACAGGCCGCGTGTACACGTCCGGCGCCTGCGTCGACCCGAAGGGCACCTTCCTGCACCTGATGCGGATGCTCGACCAGATGGACATCGGCGTCTTCGCCGGCAACCATGAATTCAGCCCATCCCAGTACGAGATCAACCTCTGGCACGGCGAGGCTCTGAGGGCGGCCGACCGCACCTTCCTGTTCAAGAGCGCGATCAAGGACATCGTCGCCCGCACCGGGCAGCTCGCAACCTTCCTCGGCAAGCCGTGGGCCGACGAGGGTGGCAGCGGTTTCCACCTGCACTTCTCGGTGACCGACGAATCCGGCAAGAACCTCATGGTGACGCCGGACGGCGAGCTGTCCGGCACAGCCGACAACATGATCGCCGGAATTCTCGGCCACGCCGCATCGCTCGTGGCCTTCACCAATCCGACAGTCAACGCCTACAAGCGGCTCGGCCCCGACACCCTCGCGCCGTACCGGGCTAACTGGGGCCACGACAACCGCAGCTCGATGCTGCGCGTGCCGCCCGAGCGCGGGTCGGGAACCAGGCTCGAGATCCGGGTCGGCGACGGCGCGGCCAATCCCTACCTGATCATCGCCTCGGTGCTCGCCGCGGCCCTCGACGGCATCGAGCGTGCCCTGCCGGCCCCTCCGAGCGCGGAGGGCTGGTCGTATGAGAACGAGTCGGCGGAGATCCTCCCGACCACGCTCACCCACGCCCTCGACGAGCTCGAGACGGACGTGTTCATGAAGGACGTGCTCGGCGCGCCTCTGGTTGACGTCTTCGTGCTGCTCAAACGTGACGAGGTGGCACGCTACGAGGACGAGGTCGACGACCCCGACACGCGCGACGTGACCCAGTGGGAGCTCGACGAGTACCTCGAGGCCTACTGACGCGGCGGCCGCCCCCGAGCGCCTCACGCGGGTGTTGTTCACGCGCGCGGCAGTAATCGCACGCGCGGTAGTGAACAGCGTGCGCGCGAATGCCGGGGACGGGCGGATGCGGGCTACCGCGCCACGCCGATCGTGCGCGGTGGCCCGCCGCCGGGCTATACCGGCCGGGAGCGGTCGGTGACGAGTTCGCCGCCCACGAAGGTCGTGCCGACCTCGCGGTAGTAGCCGCCGAGCACCTCGTCGACCGGCAGCAGCGAGCCGAGCTCGTCCCACTGCGAGTCGGCGAGGCTCAGCTCCGCGTCGCCGCGCCAGGCCGGGCCGAGGTCGACATCGATGCCTCCCATGGACACGAGCTGGTCGAGCGACATGCCGCCGCCGGTCGCGATCGACGGCATGAACCGGTTGTGCAGCATTTTGTGGCCGTTGACGAAGCCGTTGTCCTCCGACGGCTCGCGCAGCGTGACGACGGCGCTTGCGAGCCGGTGGTCGTAGGCGGAGAGGGATGCGCCGAGCTGCGCTCCGTTCTCGAGTCTCGGGGTCGCCTTGCCGCGGTTGAACAGGCGCGTCACGTGGATCGAGCCGAACTTCTTCGGGTAGCCCTGGAACCAGCCGCGACCGATCGCAAAGTCCTTGGTGACCCAGATCGCGACGCAGCGGCTGTAGGTGACGCCCTGGTAGGCGCAGCGCACGACGGCGAACGCCTCAAGGTATTGGGAGCGGATCGGGTCGAGCAGTTCGAGGCCGCCCTCGCTGCAGGACTGCCAGTCGGCCCAGATGAGCGCGACCGCGCCGGGCCGGTCCGGAGCCAGGTCGATGTCGTCCGGCAGGATCGCGCGCACGTTCGCGGGATCGGTCAGGTACTCGATGGTCAGCAGCGTGCCCGAGTAGTACCAGGGCGGGTTGGGCACGAGCGCACTCGAGCCCTTTGGCGTCAGCGGCGGCAAGAATCCGTGGAGAGCAGTCATAGCGCCAGATTCTAACCCCGAACCATGGTTTGTTCGTGAACAAACGAAAAGTGCAAATCGGGCCCGAGACTCTTGACCTCCGCCGCGCCATTCGCCATCCTGTACCCAGGTCGTTCGGATACGCACGAACTTTTACCCGACTCAACGAGGAGTTATGTCATGGCGGTAACCCACAACGAAGCCGAATCGCGAACGCTGCTCCGCAAGGGGCGCCTCGGCGTCATCGGGATCGTCTTCTTCGTCGTCGCGGCGGCGGCGCCGCTCGTCGGTATGACGGGTGCGGTGCCGGTCGCGATCGTGCTCGGCACGGGAGCCGCAGCCCCCGGCGCCTATCTCGTCGTCGGCATCACCCTGCTGTTCTTCAGCGTCGGCTATGCCGCAATGAGCCAGCGGGTGACCAACGCCGGCGCGTTCTTCGCCTACATCGGCCGAGGCCTCGGTACGCACATGGGCGTCGGGTCGGCGCTCACCTCAGTGCTGGCCTACGTCGCCATCCAGCTCGCCATCTACGGATTCTTCGGCGCTGTCGTCGGCGGCCAGGTCGGGGTGCTGCCGTGGTGGGGTTGGGCGCTCCTCGCCTGGGCCGTCGTCACCGCCCTCTCCCTGCTGAGCGTGGATGTCGGCGCGAAGCTGCTCGGCATCCTCATGCTCCTCGAGGTCGCCGCGCTGCTCGTGACCGCGGTCGCGATCCTCATCGACGGGGGACCGGAGGGGCTCGACTTCGCGGCATCCTTCAACCCGTCCGCGATCCTCGCCGGTGGGCTTGCCGGATCGGCGGGTATCGCGTTCGCGTTCGCCTTCGCCTCGTTCATCGGCTTCGAGGCCACGGCCATCTACGGCGAGGAGTCGAAAGACCCCAAGACGATCGTGCCCCGGGCGACCTACCTCGCGGTCGGCGTCATCACCGTGCTGTTCGCGGTCACCGCCTTCGCGATGGTCACCGGCATGGGAGCGTCCACTGTCGTTGACACGACCGTCGAGTACTCGTCGGTCGACGGTGTGCCGCTCGCCGACCCGGCCGCCGTGCTCTTCACCCTCGCGGCGGACTACGTCGGCCCGTGGATGGCGACCGTCATGAGCGTGCTCGTCATCTCGAGCCTGTTCGCGGGGCTGCTCGCCTTCCAGAACGCCTCCGGCCGCTACATCTTCGCGCTCGGGCGCGGCGGCGTGCTGCCGAAGCAGTTCAGTCGCGTCAACGGACGCGGCGCGCCCGCCGCCGCATCCGTCGCGACCTCGGTCATCACCGGCGCCGTCATCGTCGTCTTCGCGCTCTTCCAGCTCGACCCCGTCACCAACCTGTTCTTCTGGTTCAGCGGACTCGCGGTCGTCGCCATCGTGCTCATCGAGATTCTCGTCTGCATCGCGGTGATCGTGTTCTTCGCCAGGAACAAGGGCGAGGAGAATATGTTCCAGACCGTCATCGCCCCGGCGATCGCCGTCGTCGGGCTCGCCCTCGGCGAGTACCTGCTCATGTCCCGCTTCGGGCTGCTCGCCGGGACGGTCGCCGAGGGCGTCGACCCGTCGGTAACCCCGTGGGGGCTGAACGCGCTCGGCTGGCTGCTCGTGCTGCTGCCATTCGTGCTCGTGCTTGTCGGGTTCCTGCTCTCCCGGTTCCAGAAGACCGAGAACGAGGCGCTCGTACGCGACGTGCTGAGCTGAGCCCACAACCGAGCTGAAAAGCGGATGCCCGGCCCCCGAGATTTCGGGGGCCGGGCATCCTCTCGCCCGGGCAGTTCTACAGGTGGATGAACGTCGTCTTCAGCTCGGTGTACTTCTCGAGCGCGTGCACCGATTTGTCCCGGCCGTTGCCCGATAACTTGTACCCGCCGAACGGCACCGTGAGGTCGCCCTCCTCGTAGCAGTTAACCCAGACAGTGCCCGCCCGCAGGCGCCGGGAGAGCCGGTGCGCCTTCGACAGGTCTGCGGTCCACAGACCGGCCGCGAGGCCGTAGTCGGAGTTGTTGGCGACCCGGATCGCCTCGTCGTCGCTGTCGACCGTGACGATCGCGAGCACGGGGCCGAAGACCTCTTCCTGCGCGAGCCGCGAGTCGGGGGAGACCCCGGCGAAGATCGTCGGTTCGAAGTAGCTGCCCGCCCCGGGCAGCGTGGTCGATTCGAAGACCGATCCGCCGATGAGCGACTCCGCGCCGTCCTCGAGGGCCCTGCGCACATGCGCCTCGACCTCGACGATTCGCGACTGCGATGCGAGCGGCCCCATCCCCGTCGCGGGGTCGAGGGGATCGCCCGGACGGTACTCGGAGGCACGGGCGACAATGCCCGCGGTCACCTCGTCGGCGACGTCGCGGTGCACGATGAGCCGCGATGGCGCCGTGCACATCTGGCCGGAGTTGAAGAAGATGCCCCACGCGGCGGTCGAGATCGCCGTCTCAAGGTCCGGGGCATCCGGCAGGATGATATTCGGCGACTTGCCGCCGAGTTCGAGCCAGGTGCGCTTGAGGTTCGAGGCAGCCGAGTACTCGAGGTAGGCGCGGCCGACCGCGGTCGAGCCGGTGAACGCGAGCGCGTCGACCTGATCGTGCATGCCGAGGTGCCGGCCGAGCACCGAGCCCGACCCTGGTACGACATTGAGCACGCCGCGGGGGATGCCAGCCTCGATCGCGAGCTCCGCTATCCGCAGCGCCGAGAGTGAACTGAGGTCGGAGGGCTTGTGTACGACGGTGCAGCCGACAGCGAGCGCCGGAGCGATCTTCCACGCGGAGAGCGTGAGCGGGAAGTTCCACGGTGTGACGACCCCGATCACTCCGACGGGCTCCCGCGTGATGAGGGCGAGGTCGTCGGGACCAACGGGCGAGGTCTCGTCGAGCTGCTTGTCGGCGAGCTCGGCGTACCAGCGGTAGGTCGCGAGAACGGCGCGCAGCTCGATCCTCCAGGCGTCGTCGATCGGCTTGCCCATCTCGAGGCTCACCATGAGGGCGAGCTCGTCCCTGTGCTCCTCGATGAGGTCGGCCCAGCGCAGCATGAGCTCCTTGCGCGCCCGCGGCGCGTACTGCGGCCACGGTCCGTCGTCGAACGCGCGCCTCGCCGCGGCGACCGCCGTGTCGAGGTCGTGCACGCTCGCCGACGGCACGTTCGCGAGGGCGAGCCCGTCACGCGGGGAAAGGTGGGGGAAGGATGCCGAGTCCTCGGCTGCCACTTGGCGACCGTCAATCACGAGTTCGCGTGGCCAGGTCAGGGTCAGCGCCTCAGCCTTCCACTGGTCATGGGACTTGCCGGCGGTCGTCTTCATCATTGGAGAGCATCCGATCTGGATCGAGAAGTTCGTGCGTCCACTGTAGGTCATTCGTCCCCGAACGTCCGGGTGGGCGCAGCGCGAAGCGGGCGACGGGATCGGGCCCGACTCTGCTAAACTCCCAAGGTTGCCGTCTAACGGCCGCGGATAAAGAGAGCCCACTCATCGGAGCCGGGCACCGCGCAACTAGTAAGAAAGGGGATCCCATCTATGGCTCTTGAAGCCGACATCAAGAAGGCGATCATCGACGAGTACGCTACCCACCCAGGTGACACCGGATCCCCCGAGGTCCAGATCGCCATGCTGAGCCGCCGGATCCTCGATCTGACGGAGCACCTCAAGGAGCACAAGCACGACCACCACTCGCGTCGTGGCCTGCTGCTTCTGGTCGGCCAGCGCCGTCGTCTGCTGGGCTACCTGCAGCGCATCGACATCGACCGCTACCGTGCACTCATCGGACGCATCGGACTTCGTCGCTAGAACGCTTCGACTTGATGACGGGCCGTCTCCCTCGGGAGGCGGCCCGTTTCGCGTTTCCGGATGCGCGCTGCACGGCGCCGGGCGCTACTCAAGAACGAATGTGACCTCGAGCACGACCTGCCAGCTCGTGACCTCGCCGTCGGTGACGACGGCCGTCTGGTCCTTCACCCAGGCGCCCTCGATATGGCGCAGGGTCTCGCTTGCTCGCTTGACGCCGTCGCGGATTGCCTCTTCGAAGCTCTTGTCCGATCGTGAGGTGATCGTGGTGACGCGGGCGACTGACGACATGGTGACTCCTTTGAACGGGTATCGGAGCTTCTATCGAACTCGTCGTCACCGCGCCCCGCAAAGGGTTGAGTGGGCCCGGCGCATCGGATAGGACAAAGCACTGGGGCTAGGTCGCGGTCGCCGCGGCCTTTCCGCGCGGCAACGTCAACAGCGTCGTCACGCTGACCGCGATGAGAAGGAACGCTCCGATGACGAGGAACGTCTGGAGGGCGAAAGCCGGCAGCACGAACATCGCGATTCCAGCGAGGATCGACACCGCGCCGCTGACGAACGCAAGCCAGCGTGGCGATGTGATCGCGCGAGCGCCGATGACGATGTCGATGAGCCCCTCGGCGATCCAGCCGATGCCGATAACCCACGCGAGCACAATGAGCGAACGGTAGGGATTGGCGAGGGCCACAATGCCGGTGGCGGTCACGAGCAGCCCGATGAGTCCGGTGAGCCACCGCATCCCCGTGGTCAGCTGCGGCACGATCAAGGCGGCCGTGATGCGCTTGATGCCCGACACCACGAGGTAGGTTCCGAAGATAAGCGCGACGGTCAGCAGCGAGCCCTGCGGCCAGAAGAGCGCGATGAGGCCGAGGCCGACCCCGACCACCGCGACCGCGACTATCTCTCCCCGATGCACCTGGAGGATCCCCGAGGAGGCCCAGGGAGCAGTCGCCGCGCCTCGTGCGCCCGAACTATCGCCGAACGTACTCATGGTGCTCCCCTCGCCGTCCAATGCCCCGATCTTTTCAGTCGAGCCGCCCTCATGCACGGGGTTGACACTCGCGTGCGGCAGTCTTGACCCATGACCTCACCGACCCGGCGGCTCAACGACGGCCGCACCCTGCCCGCGATCGGCCTCGGCACCTACGGACTGCGCGGCGACGACGGCGTCGCCGCGGTCGTCTCGGCCCTGGCCGCCGGCTACCGACTGGTCGACACGGCACTCAACTACGAGAACGAGCGCGAGGTCGGCGAGGGGGTGCGCGCGTCGCCGGTCGACCGGGCCGACGTCGCGGTGACGACGAAGCTGCCCGGCCGCCACCACGGCTTCGACGCGACGCTGCGCAGCTTTGAGGAGTCCCTCGCGAACCTCGGGCTCGACTATGTCGACCTGTACCTGATCCACTGGCCGCTGCCGGCCGTCGACAAGTACGTGGATTCCTGGCGGGCCATGATCAGGCTGCGCGAGGAGGGCGTCGTGCGCTCGATCGGCGTGAGCAACTTCACCGCCGCGCATCTCAAGCGGCTGGTCGGCGAGACCGGCGTGATACCTGCCGTCAACCAGATCGAGCTGCACCCGCGATTCGCGCAGCGCGAGCTGCTCGCCGTCCACGAGAAGCACTCGATCGTCACCGAGAGCTGGAGCCCGCTCGGGTCCGGCGTCGGGCGGGGGACCCTCATCACGGCGATCGCCGAGACGCACGCTGTCACGCCGAGCCAGGTCGTGCTGCGCTGGCACCTGCAGCTCGGCGCGGTGCCGATTCCGAAGTCCGCCGATGAGCAGCGCCAGCGGGAGAACCTCGATGTCTTTCGCTTCGAGCTGAGCGATGCCGAGGTCGAGGCGATCTCAACCCTTGGGTCAGGGCGGCTGTGGGATGCTGACCCGGAGACCCACGAGGAGTTCTAGAAATGGCCGCCCCCAGCATCCCCACCCTGCCGCTCAACGACGGCCAGAGCCTGCCCGCGATCGGCCTCGGTACCTTCGGGATGCGCGGGCCGAGCGGCGTGGCATCCGTCGTCTCCGGACTCCAGGCCGGCTACCGGTTGCTCGACACGGCGCTGCGCTACCGCAACGAGAAAGAGGTCGGGGAGGGGGTGCGCGAATCGGGTGTCGATCGCGGCGACATCTCGGTCACGACCAAGCTGCGGGGCCGCCACCACGGCTTCTACGAGACTCTCGAGGGATTCGACGAGTCCCTCGCGAACCTCGGGCTCGACTACGTCGACCTCTACCTCATCCACTGGCCACTGCCGCGCCTCGGCAAGTTCGTCGATTCCTGGCGCGCGATGATCTGGCTGCGGGACCAGGGCGCCATCCGCTCGATCGGGGTGAGCAACTTCACGCCGGCCCACATCGGGCAACTCATTGTCGAGACCGGGGTCACGCCCGCGGTGAACCAGGTGGAGCTGCACCCATACTTCCCACAGGCCGACCAGCGGGCGTTCCACGACGAGTACGGCATCGTCACCGAGAGCTGGAGTCCGCTCGGCAGGAAGCGCCGAAGCCTCGCCGCGGAGCCGATCATCGTCGGCATCGCCGCGGCACACGCGGTGACCACGACGCAGGTCGTGCTGCGCTGGCATCTTCAGCTCGGAGCGATCGCCATCCCTAAGTCCGCCAACTCGGCCAGGCAGGCGGCCAACCTCGACATTCTCGGATTCGTCCTCACGGACGCCGAAGTCGAGGGCATTTCCTCGCTCGAGTCACGGCGCACCTGGTGGGCCGACCCCGACCGTCACTACGAGCTCTGAGCCGGGAGCTCCACGAGCGTAGACGCCACGACCGGTGCCGGCCACCACTCAGTCGCCGATCCGCACCTGCTTCACGCGCGATGTGTGCCCGCGCACGATCTCGACCCGGCTCTTCGACACTCCGAGGTGCTTCGCGAGCACCTTGACGAGGGCGTCATTGGCGGCGCCGTCGACCGCGCGCTCGTTGAGGTACACAGTGAGCTCGCCTGGGCCGGCGGGCTCGACGAGCGGCCCTTTGCTGCTGCCGGGCTTGACCCGCACGGTGAGGTCCACGTTTGGGCTCACACCGGATCCGGTTCCGGTTCGGCGGCGACGGCGCGCTGGACATGGCTTCGGGCGTGCTCGACCGCGGAATCGAGATCATTGAAGAGGTGGTTCTGGTGCCTCAGTGACCGCAGCACCCCCACATGGGTCAGGAGCTCGAGGTGGCGCTCCTGGACGCCCTTGATGAGCACGGTGATCCCGCGCCGCTCGAGGTTCTGCACGATCTCGGTCACGACTCGGGCGCCGGTCGCGTCGAGGACCTGCAGCTGAGACATCCGGATGATCACGACATGCACGTTGGTGATGAGGCTGATGCGGTCGAGCACCCGCTCCGCCGCACCGAAGAACAGCGCGCCGTCGAGCCGGAAGAGGGCGATCTGCTCGTCGCCGGGGACGACCGCGCCCGGTAGCTCCTCCCGATGCACGCCGCTCGAGCGCGCGAGGGTGCGCAGCGCGAAGAACGCGGCGACGACGATGCCGATCTCGACGGCGACGATGAGGTCGACCGAGACCGTGATGATCGCGGTGACGATGAATACGATCGTGTCGGACCTCGTCGAGCCGACGATGCTGCGCACGGTCGCGACGGACACCATGCGGATCGCCGTCAACATGAGCACTCCCGCGAGGGCGGCCAGCGGGATGGCCGAGACGGGGCCGGTGGCGAGGTAGACGACGCCGATGAGCACGATCGAGTGCACGATCGCGGCGAGCCGGGTTCGACCGCCCGACCGCACGTTGACTGCGGTGCGCGCGATCGCGCCGACGGCGGGCATCCCGCCGAAGAACCCCGAGGCGACCGACGCGAGACCCTGCCCGACGAGCTCCCTGTCGGCGTCGTACGGACCGGTGTCGGCGAGGGTCGCGGCGACCCGGGCCGAAAGCAGCGACTCGATTGCCGCGAGTGCCGCCACGGTGAGGGCCGGGCCGATCAGCACGGCCACCGTCTCCCAGGACAGATCGGGCATCGAGGGCAGCGGCAGGGACGACGGCAGGGCCCCGATCCGCGCGACGGGAAGCTCGGCGAGCTCGGCGACGACCGTGACGAGGATGATCGCGATGATCGACCCGGGTAGCTGGGGATGGATGCGCGGGGCCAGGATCATGATCGCAGCGACGACGAGCACCATCGCGATGGGCCACGCCGCCTCCGCCAGCGTGAGTGTCGAGAGGCCCTGGGCCGCCGCGACCGCGGCGTTGTCGCTCTCGCCGGTCTCGACCCCGAACGCGGAGGGGATCTGCTGCAGGAAGATGATGACCGCGATACCGAGCGTGAAGCCCTCGATCACGGGCCACGGGATGTAGGTGACGGTGCGACCGAGCCGCAGCGCCCCGGCGACGATGACGATGACGCCGGCCATCACCGCGACGATAGCGACTGCGGCGGCCCCCTCGCGCGCGACGATCGGCCCGAGCACAACGACCATCGCGCCGGTCGGCCCGGAGACCTGCACATTCGATCCGCCGAACACGCCGGCAACGATGCCCGCAACGATCGCGGTCACGAGCCCCGCGGCCGCGCCCGCGCCGGAGCTGACCCCAAATGCGAGGGCGAGCGGGAGGGCGATGATGCCCACGGTCACCCCGGCGACGAGGTCGCCCTTCCACGTGCGGGGCACCTGGGAGTAGTCCCGAATCGAGGGAAGCAGGGAGGAGGCGTACGTCAGGGCCTTCATCGCCCCGACCGCTCGGGCACCCCGGCGACGTCCGGCAGCGTCTGGGTCTGCTCGAGTTGCCGTTGCGTCGTGTGCAGCACCTCGACGAGGAGCACTCGGGCGACGGCGAGCAACTCGGCGACCTGCGGGTAGGCAAGCCGATAGAAGACCTGGCTGCCGCGTCGGTCGGCCACGACGAGGTGATGGCGGCGGAGCACCGAGAGGTGCTGCGACAGGTGCGATGCCTCGAGTCCGGTGTCCGCGAGCAGGTCGGTGACCGAGACGTCGCCGGCCTCGGCGAGCTTTTCGAGCGTGCGGATGCGCACCGGATGCGCGAGCCCCTTGAAGAGGTTTGCCTTAACCTCGTAGAGCGGGCGGTGGGCATCCGTGAAATCATCATTCATCGTCGGGCGTCTCTCCTATTCATGACTTTACAAAACCATCATATCGCGGTGTGTGAGAATCGAGCCATGGCAGAGCGCAATGAGTCGGTATTCGCGAGAATGGTGGGGTCGCTCCTGCCGTCGCGGGGGACGGACGACGCCGGGCGCGGCACGCTCGACGACTACGACTACAATCTCCGTCCCAAGAAGGCGAGCGCGATCATCCGGCTCGCCGAGTCGCGTTCGAACCAGGACGAGCTGCAGCGCACGCTCGAGCTCGGCGCATCCGAGTTGTGGGCGATGATCTCCCGCCGTGGGCCGGAGGAGGAGCGCACGGATGCCCCGATGCCCGTGCGGATCTTCGCCGGCGGCCGGGTCAGCGCCGTCGTCGGCATCGTGCCGCGCGGACTTGAGGCTCCGGTCGACGACGCCCTCGGCCGGCTCATAGGGGCGGGCAAGCCGCCCCGCATCCCGGCCCAGATCATCAGCACGCGCGGCGGACTGCGGGTGCAGCTCGATATCGGGCTGACTCGATAGCCCTGTGAATCCCCAGCCGAACGCTGACACGATGGTCCGATGTTCCGCCGTCACCCCTACCTGAGCCTGACGACGTTCGCCTACCTGGGCTTCGTCGCTTGGGTCACGCTCGGCCCGCAGCCGATCGACGGCGGGGACGACGCAGTGCTGTGGCGTGCCCTGCGGTTCTTCTCCCGCCACGAGGTCACCCACTGGATCACCTACCAGCGCCTCGAGTTTCTCGCCAACGTCGGCATGTTCATCCCCGTCGGGATGTTCTTCCTCCTGCTCTTCGGGCGACGGATGTGGTTCGTCGCGGTATTCGCGGGCATCGCCCTGACCGCCTCGATCGAGTTCGTGCAGATCTTCCTCCCCGACCGGGTGAGCGACGTGAGTGACATCATTGCCAACTCGCTCGGAACGCTCATCGGGGTGCTGTTCACCCTCGTCGTCACCACCGGCACGGCCCTGCGCCTGCGCCGGGAGGAGCGGCGGGCCGAGCTGGCTGGCTCGCGCCGCTAACCACCCCGCTCGCCCCCCACCGCAATTCACGGGTGCCCCGGGGGCACGGGCTGCTAGGGTTGCCAGCGGAGCAGGCTGGCAAGACGCTGGTCACCGGTGGTGAATTACTGAACTCGAGTCAGTGTTTTTCTACTGTTGGCCAGACATGGGCCCCACTGATGGGACCTCGCACGTGCACCTTCGCGTGTCATCGAACCCGCTCCTGCTCCTTGATGAGCCGTCACCCACACGGGGTGGCCGGCATGAACAAAGAGGAGAAACCCCCATATGGAGGGTCCAGAAATCAAGTTCGCCGAAGCCGTTCTCGACAACGGCAAGTTCGGAAAGCGCGTCGTCCGGTTCGAAACCGGTCGCCTCGCCCAGCAGGCACAGGGAGCAGTCGCTGCCTACCTCGATGAGGAAACCATGCTGCTCAGCGCCACGAGCGCGAGCAAGCGTCCGAAGGACAACCTCGACTTCTTCCCGCTCACGGTCGACGTCGAAGAGCGGTCCTACGCCGCCGGCAAGATCCCCGGGTCGTTCTTCCGTCGCGAAGGTCGCCCGTCGACCGAAGCGATCCTCGTCTGCCGCCTGATCGACCGGCCGCTGCGCCCGTCGTTCGTCACCGGACTGCGCAACGAGGTCCAGATCGTCATCACGGTGCTGAGCATCGCGCCGGGCGAGTTCTACGACGCCCTCGCGATCAACGCCGCGTCGGCATCCACCCAGATCTCCGGCCTGCCCTTCAGCGGTCCGATCGGTGGAATCCGCATGGCGCTCATCGATGACCAGTGGGTCGCGTTCCCGAAGTTCGAGCAGCTTGAGAACGCCGTCTTCGACCTCACTGTCGCGGGCCGCCTCATCACCGACAACAACGGCAACGAAGACGTCGCGATCATGATGGTCGAAGCCGAGGCCACCGAGCACGCGTGGGGCCTCATCCAGGCCGGGGCGACCAAGCCCGACGAGGCCGTCGTCGCCCAGGGCCTCGAGGCCTCCAAGCCGTTCCTGCTGCAGCTCATCAAGGCCCAGGCCGAGATGGCCGCGCAGTCCGCCAAGGAGATCGCCGACTACCCCGTCTTCCTGCCCTACTCGCAGGCCGCGTACGACGCGGTCGCCGAGCTCGCCTACGACAAGCTCGTCGACATTTACCAGATCGCCGCGAAGACCGAGCGCCAGGACGCCGATGACGCGCTCAAGGACCGCGTCAAGGTCGCCATCCAGGAGAAGATCGACGCCGGCCAGCTCGACGCCGACGTCTCCGCGATGGTCAGCGCCGCCTACAAGTCGGTCACCAAGACCGTCGTGCGTGGACGCATCCTTACCGAGGGCGTGCGCATGGACGGCCGTGGGCTCGCCGACATCCGCCCGCTGGATGCCGAAGTGCAGGTAATCCCGCGCGTGCACGGCTCCGCGATCTTCCAGCGCGGAGAGACCCAGATCCTGGGCGTCACCACGCTGAACATGCTCAAGATGGAGCAGCAGATCGACTCGCTCGCGCCCGTCACGAAGAAGCGCTACCTGCACCACTACAACTTCCCGCCCTACTCGACCGGTGAAACCGGCCGCGTCGGGTCGCCGAAGCGTCGCGAGATCGGGCACGGCTTCCTCGCCGAGCGCGCCCTCGTGCCGGTGTTGCCCGACCGCTCGGAGTTCCCCTACGCGATCCGCCAGGTGTCCGAGGCCCTCGGCTCCAACGGTTCGACGTCGATGGGTTCCGTCTGCGCCTCGACCCTGTCGCTGCTCAACGCCGGAGTGCCGCTGCGTGCCCCGGTCGCGGGCATCGCCATGGGCCTCGTCTCCGACGAGGTCAACGGAGAGACCCGTTACGCGGCCCTTACCGACATCCTCGGTGCGGAAGACGCCCTCGGCGACATGGACTTCAAGGTCGCCGGCACCGCCGAGTTCATCACGGCCATCCAGCTCGACACCAAGCTCGACGGCATCCCCACCGCCGTTCTCGATGGCGCGCTCAAGCAGGCCAAGGAGGCTCGCACCGCGATCCTCAATGTGATCAACGCGGCGATCGACTCGCCCGACGAGATGGCCCCGACCGCGCCCCGCGTGATCTCGGTGCAGATCCCGGTCGACAAGATCGGCGAGCTCATCGGGCCGAAGGGCAAGACGATCAACCAGATCCAGGACGACACTGGAGCCGACATCTCGATCGAGGACGACGGAACCGTGTACATCGGTGCCGTCGATGGTCCCTCGGCCGAGGCGGCGCGTGCCGCGGTCAACGCGATCGCGAACCCGCTCAACCCCGAGGTCGGCGAGCGGTTCCTCGGAACCGTTGTCAAGATCGCCACGTTCGGCGCGTTCGTGTCGCTCACCCCGGGCAAGGATGGGCTGCTGCACATCTCCGAGGTGCGCAAGCTCGCCGGTGGCAAGCGCGTGGAGAACGTCGAAGACGTGCTCTCCGTCGGGCAGAAGATCCAGGTCGAGATCACCAAGACAGACGACCGTGGAAAGCTGTCGCTCGCCCCGGTGATGGACGACGCCGCGGATGCTCCGGCATCCGACGCTCCGGTCGACGCCGAGGTCTGAACACCCTGAAGTAACGAGAAGCCCGCCGGAACGACAGTGACGGCGGGCTTTTTCGTGCCCTTTGGCCCGTGGTGCGGGCAGCACAGCGCTGCTACCGTACGGGCCATGACAATGGGAACCAGACTCGACCCGTGGACGCTCACCACCCCGGCCGGCGACGCCACCTACCAGGCATTCATCGAGGGCGACGAGCTCATCTGCGAGCTCGAGGGAGCAACGCTCTCGTACCACGCGAGGTCGATCTACGACCTCCACGAGTGGCTCGTCGAGCAGGGCGAGTGGGTGCCGTTGGGCGCCGCCGACGAGCACACGGAGGCACCGCAGGGCAGCGTGGAGCAGTTCGGCCGCAGCGACGGCAATCCCGTCGGTGGCTGGTTCGGGCTGCTCGTCGGACAGAGGGGCCAGTTCGCCGTCTACCTGCCGCCGGTACTCGAGCGGCTCGGCCTTGCCGACCTCGAGCACGGCGAGCACGCCGCCCGGGTGCGCGCGATCTAACCCGTCCTGTCATTATTCAGCGTCTCAGGGGCGTTGCCCCTCCGTGGTGGTTGCTGAATTTCGGGTTGGGTCGCGTTGCGGGTCTGGCGCGGCGTCGTGCTCGGACGGATGATGGAGGTGCTCGCCACGGGGATGCCGGTTTTTCCTTGATGCTGAGAGCTTGTTATTCAGCGTGGCAGGAGGGGTTTTCTTACGAGAACTGTGGATTGTTGCTCCGAGCACGTGTGTCAGATTTCTGATTTTTCCTAACCTCTTCCGTGGTGGGCCCGTCAATATATGGGATGAGGAGGAAAATGATGGACGTGGTCCATGAGCGTGCTGCGGGGATGGATATCTCCAAGCGGGACGTGAAGGTCTGTGTTCGAGTGCCTGGGAAACGGCCCGGGACGTTCGAGCAGAAAGTTACTACCTGGGGTGCAACAACGTCGCAGGTGCTGGAGTTGCGGGAGCATCTCCTCGCGAACCGGGTGACAACGGTTGTGATGGAGGCGACCGGTGATTATTGGAAGCCGTTCTACTATCTGTTGGAATCGGTGCTGCCGGTGACGCTTGTCAACGCGCGGGATGTGCGTAATTTCCCGGGCCGGAAAACGGATGTCTCGGACGCGGGCTGGCTGGCCCAACTGGCCGCTCACGGACTGGTGCGGGCCTCGTTCGTGCCACCGGAACCGATCCGGGAGTTGCGGGATCTGACCCGGACCCGGGCCACGATCGTGCAGGAGCGCAGCCGGCATATCCAGCGGATCGAGAAGATCCTCGAGGACGCCGGGATCAAGCTGTCCTCGGTGGTGTCCCAGCTGAACGGGGTCTCGGCGCGCAGCATCCTCGATGCCCTGGTCGCCGGGGAACGCGACCCCGTGAAACTTGCCGCTCTGGCCAAGGGCCGGCTGCGGGCGAAGATCCCGGAACTGGTCGAAGCCCTCACCGGACGGTTTAGGGACCACCACGCGTTCATGGTGAACCTGCACCTCACCCAACTCGATCACAGTGCGACCCTGATCGATGAGATCACCGCCCGAATCGAGGTGGTGATGGAACCCTTTCGGGTCTTTCGAGAGACCCTCACCACCATTCCGGGGGTCTCTGTTCGTGTTGCGGACGTGATCATCGCCGAGACCGGCGGGAACATGCATATTTTCCCCAGCCCCGGACATCTTGCGTCCTGGGCCGGGGTCTGTCCGGGATCGAACGAGTCCGCGGGACGAGTGAAATCGACCAAAACGCGCCCCGGTAATGCGCACCTGAAGGCCGCCCTCGGGATCTCCGCCCTGGTCATCACCCGACAGAAGAACACGCACCTCGCCGTGAAATACCGACGGATCGCCGCTCGGCGCGGCAGCATCAAGGCGATCGTCGCCCTCGAGCACAGCATCCTTGTCGCCGTCTGGAAGATGGGCACCACCGGGGAAGCCTTCACCGAACTCGGACCGAACTACTACTCCAACCGCCACCCCGACCGAACAAAATCCAACGCCATCAACCAGCTCCGCACCCTCGGATACCAGGTGACCCTCACCCCCACCGCAGCCTAAAAACCGGTATTCACGTGTCAGGAGGAGTGGTGGGCGGAAGCCGGCCGGCTGGCCGGAGAACCCCGAGTTTCCGGCAGCTGCGGCATCCAACGCCGCCGCTGGCGGCCAAAACTCCTGAATGACGAAAGCATGAAAGCATGAGGGGATGAAGCCATTCGTGCTCCTCGCCACGCGCGCCGAGGACGAGGCGGCCGACGGTGAGTACGAGGCATTCCGCGAGGCGGGCGGGCTGAGACCGAACGAACTCGTGCGGTTTCGACTCGAGTCAGAGCCGCTGCCCGCGATCGATCCCGACGACTACTCCGGATTCATCGTGGGGGGCAGCCCGTTCAACGCGAGCGACCCGGTCGAGACGAAGAGCGAGACCCAGATCAGGGTGGAACGGGAGCTCGGCGCCCTGCTCGACGTCGTCGTCGAGCGCGACATCCCCTTCCTCGGGGCCTGCTACGGCATCGGGCTGCTCGGCACCCACCAGTACGGCGTCATCGACGACACGTGGGCGGAGCCCGTCGGCCCGACCCGCATCAGCCTCACACCGGACGGGCTCGCCGATCCGCTGTTCGGAACCCTCGACGAGACCTTCGACGCCTTCGTCGGACACAAGGAGGCCTGCGCGGTGCTGCCGTCGAGAGCGGTGCTACTGGCCTCCGGTGCGAGCTGCCCTGTGCAGGCCTTCCGCATCGGAAGAAACGTCTACGCGACCCAGTTCCACCCCGAACTCACGGTCGCCGGCATCATCACGCGCATCCGCGTCTATCGCCACCACGGATACTTCGAACCGGATGCGATGGACGAGCTGATCACCGCTGTCGAGCAGGTCGCCATCAGCCAGCCCACCCGCCTGATCGCGGCCTTCGTCGACCGGTATGCGAGACGCTGAGCGCGACTGGAGAGGAGCCTGGCCATGGATATGGTGCTGACCATTGCGGGGATCGCGGTCGTTGTGATCGGGCTGAGAGACATGTTCCACACGCTGCTCCATCCTCGCGGCCGGGGGCGTGTCAGCCGATGGGTGCTCGCGGGCGTGTGGCGACTCTCGCAGCTCACCCACCATCGGCTGGGCTCTGCCGTGGGGCCGGCGGCGATGGTCGTCGTCGTCCTGTTGTGGGTGGCTCTGCAAGGCGTCGGCTGGGCACTGATCTACTACCCCCACATCCCGGGCGGCTTCGTGTACTCCGCAGGGGTGAACCCCGCGGACTATCCCGACTTCGGTGAAGCCCTCTACGTCTCGCTTGTCACCCTCGGAACCCTGGGCTACGGCGACGTCGTACCCGTCGACCCGTGGATCCGGGTGGTTTCCCCGATTCAGGGGCTGATCGGCTTTGCCCTCCTGACGGCGGCATTGACCTGGTTCACCCAGGTCTACCCACCGCTGTCACGACGCCGGGCACTCGCGCTCGAGCTGGGGAGGCTGGCCGACACGAGCTATGCCGAGGCGATTGGCGAGGTGGACCCGGCCACCGCCGCACGAGTCCTCGACAGCCTCGCGGCTGAAGTCGGGAAGGTGCGCGTGGACTTCATCCAGCACACCGAGGGCTTCTACTTCCAGGAGCAGAGCACCGATCTCTCGCTCGCCCGCCAGCTGCCCTATGCACTCCACCTGCGGGACAGGGCGCTGACCTGTCAGGAGGCAGCGGTGCGTGTGAGTGCCCAGCAGCTGTCCCTGGCGCTCGAGCAGCTCGGAGCCGAGCTCAAGAAAGACTTCCGCCTCACCGGCGACACCCCAGGGGAGGTCTTCGCGGCCTACGCGAGCGAGCACACCTCGCGCGCCCAGTTGTGAGGTACCGAAAGGATGCGTAATCTCAGGGTAGGTCCGGCAACGATGCCGCGACCGAGACGCCACGCCCCACCGGGCGCATCGTCTCTCTGAAAGTGGTTCTGGCTTACCCGCCGGGATCGCAACGGAAGGCATACGAATGCGTTCAACCATGGCCGGGCATGATCCCCGGGAAGCCGAATTTCTCGGCCAGGAAGACTTCGTTCAGCTCGTGACACCCGCCGGAGAGCGGATTCCGAGCCCCGGCTTCGACCCGTGGGTCGCCGACGTCACCGACGAACAGCTCGCGGACCTCTACGAGGACCTCTCCGTCGTGCGCCGCATCGACACCGAGGCGACCGCCCTGCAGCGCCAGGGCGAACTCGGACTGTGGCCTCCGCTGCTCGGCCAGGAGGCCGCCCAGATCGGCTCCGCCCGGGCCCTGCGTTCGGACGACTTCGTCTTCACGAGTTATCGCGAGAACGCGGTCGCGTACTGCCGCGGCGTCAAGATCACCGATCTCCTTCGGGTGTGGCGCGGAACGTCGCATGGGGGCTGGAACCCCTACGACGTTGGAATGGCCGTTCCCGCCGTCGTGATCGGCGCGCAGACGCTGCACGCGACCGGTTACGCGCTCGGCTGCGCGAAGGACGGCGTCGACTCCGTCGCCGTCGCCTACTTCGGCGACGGGGCCACGAGCCAGGGTGACGTGAACGAAGCGATGGTGTTCGCAGCCACGTTCAAGGCCCCCGTGGTCTTCTTCTGCCAGAACAACCAGTGGGCGATCTCCGAGCCGGTCACCCTGCAGGCGCAGGCCCACATCTCCGAGCGCGCGCCCGGCTTCGGCATCCCGAGCCTGCGGGTCGACGGCAACGACGTGCTCGCCGTGATGGCCGCGACGAGGGTCGCCCTGGATCGCGCCCGGAACGGCGACGGACCGACATTCATCGAGGCCGTCACGTATCGGATGGGTCCGCACACGACATCCGACGATCCGACCCGCTACCGCGACCGCGACGAACTCGAGGAGTGGGCGGCGAAAGACCCGATCAGCCGCCTCGGAGCGCTGCTCGACTCGAAGGGGCTGCTGACCGACGAGCTCACCGCCCGCGTCACGGCGCGCGCCGACGAGGTGGCGAGGGAGCTGCGGGCCGGATGCCTCGCCCTGACGGCACCCGAGCCGCTCACCCTCTTCGACAACGTGTACGCGACACCGCACCGCGGTCTCGACCGGCAGCGCAGCCAGTACGCCGCCTACCTCGCCATGTTCGACGGGGGCGCGGAATGAGCGTCACGACATCCCAGCTCACCCTCGCCAAGGCGATCACCTCCGGGCTGCGCCACGCACTCGCCGACGACAACCGCGTGCTGCTGATGGGCGAGGACATCGGCGCGCTCGGCGGCGTCTTCCGCGTGACCGATGGCCTGCAGAAGGAGTTCGGCGCCGACCGCGTCATGGACATGCCGCTCGCGGAGTCGGCGATCATCGGCACGGCGATAGGACTGGCGTTCTGCGGGTTCCGGCCCGTGGTCGAGATCCAGTTCGACGGCTTCATCTACCCGGGCTTCGACCAGATCGTCGCCCAGCTCGCCAAGCTGCGCTACCGCACCGGAGGAGCGGTGAGCATGCCGATCACTATCCGGGTTCCGTACGGGGGCGGGATCGGCGCTGTCGAGCACCACTCCGAGTCACCGGAGGCCTACTTCGCCCACACGGCCGGGCTGCGCGTCGTCACGTGCTCGACGCCGCAGGAGGCGCACGTGCTCATCCGCCAGGCGATCGCGTGCGACGACCCGGTGCTGTTCTTCGAGCCGAAGCGCCGCTATTGGACCAAGGGCGAGGTGACCGAGGAGATCGCCGATGCCATCCCGCTCCAAAGCGCGCGGGTCGTGCGTGACGGCACCGACGTCACTCTTGTCACCTACGGCCCGTTGGTCGCGACCGCGCTCGACGCTGCCGCCGCCGCAGCATCCGACGGCGTCTCGATCGAGGTCATCGATCTGCGCTCGCTCGCCCCGATCGACTTTCCGACCGTCGAGGCGTCCGTGCGCAAGACCGGGCGGCTCGTGGTGAGCCACGAGGCCCAGCTGTCGGGCGGTCTCGGTGCCGAGATCGCCGCGGGCGTGACCGAGCGCTGCTTCAACTGGCTCGAGGCCGCCCCGGCCCGCGTCACCGGCTTCGACGTGCCCTACCCGCCCGGATCGCTCGAGGAGCACTTCCTACCCGGCCTCGACCGCATGCTCGACGCCGTCGACCGGGTGCTCGGGCACCCCAACTCGCTGACCGGATGGACCGAGTAAATGACCGTCAAGACATTCGCCCTCCCCGATCTCGGTGAGGGCCTCACCGAATCGGAGCTCGTCGCCTGGCGTGTCGACGTCGGCGACTCCGTCGAGCTCAACCAGATCATCGCAGAGGTGGAGACCGCGAAGGCGCTCGTCGAGCTTCCGTCGCCGTTCGCGGGCGAGATTGGCCGCCTCTACGTCGACCCCGGCGCGACGGTGCGGGTCGGTGCGCCGATCGTGGACTTCGAGGTGGCGGATGCCGGTGGTGGGCCGGGATCGGGCGCGGGTGCCGGTGGTGCGGGAGCGGGCGCGGGTGCCGGTGGTGGGCCGGGATCGGGCGCGGGTGCCGGTGGTGCGGCGGGATCGGGCGCGGATGCCGGTGGTGGGCCGGGATCGGGCGCGGGTGCCGGTGGTGCGGGATCGGGCGCGGGTGCCGGTGGTGGTGGCGCTGAGGTTCCTGCCGCGTCCGCGTCCGCGGCGGCCGAGCGTGAGCCTGTGCTGGTGGGATACGGGCCGCCGGTCGAAGGCGGGGCGCGTCCCCAGCGCAAGGCGCGACCCTCGCTCGCGCACCGCGCCGCTCCGGCGGGCGGTGAGGCGGCTGCCTCTCCCTCTGCCTCTCCCTCCATTGCCGCGCCCGAACCCGGACCGGAAGCTGAACTTGGTGCAGGGTCCGCCGTACCCCGGCGCTCGACGCCGCCGGTTCGCAAACTCGCCCATGATCTCGGTGTCGATTTGACCACCCTCGAGGGCACCGGAGAGGACGGCCTCATCACCCGCGAGGACGTGCTTGCGGCATCCGCGAATCATCCGGGGCCGGATGCGCGGCTGGATGCGGGGCCGGATGCGGGGCTGGCAACGGCCGCGCCCGCCGGGACTGCCCCGCGCGAGATGCGCACGCCGATCCAGGGGGTGCGCAAGCTCACGGCCGAGGCGATGGTCCGCAGCGCGTTCACGGCGCCGCACGCGACCGAGTTCCTCTCGATCGACGTCACGCCGTCGGTCGAGCTGCTGGAGCGGCTGCGCGCGAGTCGCGCCTTCGCCGGCCGCCGGCTCACGATGCTCACGATCGTCGCGAAGGCGCTGTGCGTCGCGGTCGGGCGAAATCCGGCGGTGAACGCGCACTGGGACGAGCAGGCCCAGGAGATCGTGACCTTCGGCTACGTCAACCTCGGCATTGCGGCGGCGACACCGCGCGGGCTCATGGTGCCCAACATCAAGGATGCCGAAACCCTCGACCTCGTCGCGCTCGCCGAGGCACTCGAAGAGCTGGTGGACACAGCGAAGGCCGGACGCACCGGACAGGACGCACTCACCGGCGGCACTGTGTCGATCACGAACATCGGTGTCTTCGGCATTGACGCTGGCACTCCGATCCTGAACCCGGGTGAGGCGGCCATTCTCGCCATCGGCGCAGTCCGGCGCACGCCGTGGGAGCACCGCGGCGAGGTCGCGCTGCGCCGGGTGTGCACGCTGAGCCTGTCGTTCGACCACCGGCTCGTCGACGGTGCCCAGGCATCCCGGTTCCTCGCCGACATCGGCACGATCCTCTCGGATCCGGGGATGCTGTTGACGATGGTGTGAGCGGGGGTGGCGCGCACGCGCCTGGCGGTGCGCGGGTGCTGCGCGTCCGCGCGGGTGGTCAGCCACCCGCGTTGCCGCGCGTGTCCCGCGCGTGGCGGTGCGCGGGTGCTGCGCGTGTCCCGCGTAGGTGCGGATTCTGCTTCGGTGCGGCGGTGCCACGTCCCGCGTGTGCGCGCTCGTCCCGCGTTGTCGCGCTTGACCCGCGTGTGCGTGCTTGACCCGCGTTGTCGCGCTCGACCGGCGTTGGCGCGTACTTCCCGCGCGTGGCGGTGCGCGGGTGCTGCGCGTCCGCGCGGGTGGTCAGCCACCCGCGTTGCCGCGCGTGTCCCGCGTAGGTGTGGAATCGGCTTCGGCGCGGCGGTGCCACGTCCCGCGTGTGCGCGCTTGACCCGCGTTGTCGCGCTTGACCTGCGTTGTCGCGCTTGACCCGCGTTGTCGCGCTTGACCCGCGTTGTCGCGCTTGACCCGCGTGTGCGCGCTTGACCCGCGCTGGCACGCTCGACCGGCGTTGGCGCGTACTTCCCGCGCCTAGGTCGGTTCTCGACACTCCCGCACGAACGCCGCCACGCAGTCATCGCCGAGCGGTGCGCGTCCGGCGTCCGCGCGTCCGCCGCGTCCGCGTCCGACCGCGGGCGCTCCGGCTACTCGCCGACGATGCCGTCGATCGCCTCGCGGAGCAGGTCGGCGTGGCCGCAGTGCCGCGCTGTCTCCTCGATCAGGTGCACGAGGATCCAGCGCAGCGAGAACTGCCGCCCTCTCCGCGACGCCCCCACCGACACGGTATCCAGCGAGGCGTCCTCGATCCCGGCGCGCGTCCGCGCACACGAGTACTCGTAGAGTTCGCGCAACGCCTCGGGGCCGTCGGTCGACGCGGAGTGGAACTCCCAGTCCTCGTCGGAGCCAAACGGGGCGCTGGCCCATGGCTCCGGTAGCGGGCGGCCGAGGAAGACCTCCTGGATCCAGCTGTCCTCGACATAGGCGAGGTGCTTGAGCAGTCCGGCAAGGGTGAGACTCGAGGTCGGAAGGGGCTGATTTAGCTGCTCCCGATTGAGACCCTCTGCCTTCATGAGCAGCGTGGCCCGCTGGTAATCGAGAAACTGCGTTAGCGTCGTCCGCTCATCGCGGGTAGTCGCGGGGTCAGAGCGAATCATGCCCCCAGCGTCTCACGGAGGCGACGGCGGTGGGGGCTGGGGCACAGCGATGGTGGTCCTGCCGGCCTGCTGGTTTCCTGAGCTGCGGGCCAGTCGGCCTGCCGAGTTGGGGGTCGCGCTCGAAGCGATGACCGCTCGCTCGCCTGAGAGTACAAGTTTCGGCTGTTCTATTGCACTAGGAGGAGCCGTTTGGCGTACTTTCGGCGCGGCTGGCGCGGCTGGGGCGGCTGGGGCGGCTGGGGCGGCTGGGGCGGCGGGGGCGGCTGGGGCGGCTGGGGCTGCGCTGGCGCTGCGGATGCCGAGGAGCGGCGGGCTACGGCGCCGGCGCGAGCGTCGCGAGAGCCATTTCCTCGAGCAGGGACCGCACGACCGAGCGCGGCGCACCTCCGCTGACCCGAGCGCTGTGCGGGGTCGAGTTGATCAGGCCGAACGTGGCGTGGGCCCGGATGCGCAGGGCGGCAGCATCCGCGCCGGGATGCAGCTCGGCCAGCACCCGCACCCACAGCTCAACGTAGCGACGCTGCAGCGCCCGCACCTGGCGACGATAGGTGTCGTCGAGGCTGTCGAGGTCGCGGTCCTGCACCCGGATCACGTCGGGGTCGCCGAGTGCGAAGTCGACATGGAACCGCACGAGAGCGGCGAGCGCTCCCCGGGCATCCACTGCCCCCGCGATCACGGCCTCGCCGCCAGACAGCAGGCTCTCGCTCACCTCGACGAGCAGCGCGGCGAGAACGGCCTGCTTGCTGCTGAAGTGCCGGTAGACCGCGGGGCCGCTGATGCCGACCGCGGCACCCAGCTCCTCGATCGAGACGCCGTTGAACCCGCGGGCGGCGAACGCGCGGGCGGCGGCCGACAGGAGCGCCTCGTGCCGGTCGGCCTTGGCTCGCCCGCGCACGGTGAGCGGCGCTGGCACGGCATCCACCACGTTTCTCCCCGCTCCCGGCTCAACACTAGACAATTCCAGTGAATGAACGCTAACCTAATTCGAGTTAAGAAGCACTAACCGAAATTGCCCACGAGGCGAGAACAAGGCGCCGACCAGCGCGAGATGAGACGTCGATGGAGACTCTGACAAGCCGGCTGAGCGCCGCGGATGCCACCTTCCGCAGCAACGACGAGGCGCAGCGCCGCCTCGCGGCCGACCTGCGCGAGCGACTCGCCGCAACCGCCCTCGGCGGTCCGCCCGCCTCTCGGGAGCGCCACGTCGCGCGCGGCAAGCTCCTGCCCCGCGAGCGCGTCGATGCCCTACTCGATCCGGGCAGCCCGTTTCTCGAGATCGCCCCGCTCGCCGCGAACGGGCTGTACGGCGACGAGTGCCCGGGGGCCGGCGTGATCGCCGGCATCGGTCTCGTGCATGGCCGGCACGTGCTCGTGATCTCGAACGACGCGACCGTCAAGGGTGGCACCTACTACCCGATGACGGTCAAGAAGCACCTGCGCGCCCAGGAGATTGCCGCAGAGAACCGCCTGCCCTGCATCTACCTCGTCGACTCCGGCGGCGCCTATCTCCCGATGCAGGACGAGGTGTTCCCCGACCGGGACCACTTCGGGCGCATCTTTTTCAACCAGGCGCGGATGTCCGCGGCAAAGATCCCGCAGATCGCCGCGGTTCTCGGCTCGTGCACCGCCGGCGGCGCCTACGTGCCTGCGATGAGTGACGAAACCGTCATCGTGCGGAACCAGGGCACGATCTTCCTCGGCGGCCCGCCGCTCGTGAAGGCCGCGATCGGCGAGATCGTCACCGCGGAGGAACTCGGCGGGGGAGACGTCCACGCGAGGGTGTCCGGCGTGACCGACCACCTCGCCGAAAACGACGCTCACGCTCTGCAGCTCGTGCGCGACATCGTGCAGACGCTGCCGAGAAGCGCCGGTCCGGCGTGGGAGATCCAGCCGGCGCGGGAGCCGGCGGTCGACGTCGACGAGCTCTACGGCGCTGTGCCGCTCGATGTGCAGGGCAAGTGGGACGTGCACGAGGTCATAGCCAGGCTCGTCGACGCGAGCGAGTTCCACGAGTTCAAGCGCGAGTACGGCACGACCCTCGTCACCGGCTTCGCCCGCATCCACGGGCATCCGGTCGGCATCGTCGCCAACAACGGCGTGCTCTTCAGTGAGTCGGCGCTCAAGGCGGCCCACTTCATCGAGCTGTGCGACCAGCGCGGCATCCCGCTCGTGTTCCTGCAGAACATCTCTGGTTTCATGGTCGGCAAGGACTACGAGGCCGGCGGCATCGCCAAGCACGGCGCCAAGATGGTCACCGCCGTCGCGAGCGCCCGCGTGCCCAAGCTCACCGTCATCATCGGCGGCTCCTTCGGCGCCGGCAACTACTCGATGTGCGGGCGCGCCTACAGTCCGCGGTTCCTGTGGATGTGGCCCGGCAGCCGCATCTCGGTCATGGGCGGCGCCCAGGCAGCCTCGGTGCTCTCGACGATCCGGCGCGACCAGCTCGAGGCGCGCGGCGAGGACTGGTCAACCGAGGACGAGGCGGCGTTCAAGAAGCCCATCACCGACCAGTACGAGACCCAGGGCAGCGCCTACTACTCCACCGCCCGGTTGTGGGACGACGGCGTGATCGACCCCGCCGACACCCGCACGGTGCTCGGACTCGCACTCGACGTGTGTGCACGAACACCGCTCCCCGAGACCGCCTTCGGCCTGTTCAGGATGTGATGAAGATGTCCGCCACGCCCTTCCACACCGTGCTCGTCGCCAACCGCGGCGAGATCGCCTGCCGAATTATCCGCACGCTACGGAGCCTCGGCATCCGCTCCGTCGCGGTCTACAGCGACGCCGACCGCGGCGCCCGCCACGTGCTCGAGGCCGACCTCGCCGTGCGCATCGGCCCGGCCGCGGCCGTCGACAGCTACCTGAGCGCCGCCG
Source organism: Marisediminicola antarctica (assembly GCF_009930795.1). Classification (GTDB taxonomy): domain Bacteria; phylum Actinomycetota; class Actinomycetes; order Actinomycetales; family Microbacteriaceae; genus Marisediminicola; species Marisediminicola antarctica. Next base: position 2,849,389 of record NZ_CP017146.1, on the reverse strand, counting down.
CAATCGTTGAGGCCGCGACCCGCACCAGCGCCCAGGCGATCCACCCCGGCTACGGATTCCTCTCCGAGAACGCCGCACTCGCGACCGCCTGCGCCGACGCGGGCGTCGTCTTCATCGGGCCGGGTGCGCGCGCGCTCGACATCATGGGCGACAAGATCCGGTCGAAGCTCCACGTGTCCGCGCGGGGCGTGCCGGTCATCCCCGGCACGGACGAGCCGGCGATGGATGACGACGCCCTCGCCGCCGCTGCCGAGCACACCGGGTACCCGCTGCTGATCAAGCCCAGCGCGGGGGGCGGAGGGAAGGGGATGCAGGTCGTCCGCACGCCGTCCGAGCTGCCCGCCGGCCTCGCCGCGGCCCGGCGCATCGCCCGCGCGGCATTCGGTGACGACACGCTGCTGCTCGAGCGGCTCATCGAGCAGCCGCGGCACATCGAGGTGCAGGTGCTCGCCGACCGTCACGGCACCATCGTGCACCTCGGCGAGCGGGAGTGCTCGCTGCAGCGCCGGCACCAGAAGGTCATCGAGGAGGCCCCATCGCCCCTGCTCGACGACCGCACCCGCGCGCGGATCGGCGAGGCGGCCTGCGAGGTGGCGCGCAGTGTCGACTACGTCGGTGCCGGCACGGTCGAGTTCCTCGTGTCGGCGGAGCGACCTGACGAGTTCTTCTTCATGGAGATGAACGCCCGGCTGCAGGTCGAGCATCCGGTCACCGAGCTGGTCACCGGTATCGACCTCGTCGAGTGGCAGGTTCGCATCGCGGCCGGCGAGCCGCTCACCCTCCGGCAGCAGGCGATCGTGCATCGCGGGCACGCGATCGAGGCGCGGGTCTACGCCGAAGACCCCGAGCACGCTTTCCTGCCCGGCACCGGACGTGTTCTCGCGCTCGCCGAACCCGTGCTTCCCGGCATCCGGATCGACAGCTCACTGCGCGTCGGCGGCACGATCACGGCCGACTACGACCCGATGCTCGCCAAGGTGATCGCCTGGGGACACGATCGCGGCGAGGCGATCGCTCGGCTCGACACGGCGCTGCGCCACACGACGCTGCTCGGTGTGCAGAACAACATCGAGTACCTGCGGCTGCTGCTCGCCGACCCGGCCGTGCTCGCGGGCGACCTCGACACGTTGCTCATCGACCGGGTGCTTCCCTCGCTCGCTTTCGGGAAGCCGGATGCCGCCGCCTTCGCCGCCGCCGCCCTGCTGCTGCACGCTGAACGAGAGCGGCGCGCCGACACGGTGTGGTCGACGCCGGGCGGCTGGCGGCTCGGCGCCGCGAGGCCCACCCGCTACCTGTTCCGTGCGTCCGGGGAGGGCGACGTCGAGGTGCTGGTCACTGGAACGACGGATGCCGCGGCCGTGGTCGTGGCCGGAGGCCCGCTCGACGCGAGTCTGGTCGAGACCGCCCCGAACCGCTACCTCGTCACCGTTGACGGCACCGCCACGAGCCTGGCCATGGCACGCGACGGCCAGGACCTCTGGATCGCCCGGGACGGCACGAGCTGGCGCCTGAGGATCCTCGACCGCCGTGACGAGCTCGCGGCGGCGCTCGCCGACCGCGACCGCAGCGTCGGCCCGGTGAGCCCGGAGGTGCGTTCGCCCATGCCCGGCACCGTGGTCGCGGTGCACGCCGCGACCGGCGATCGTGTCACCGCCGGACAGCCGCTCGTTACCGTGGAGGCCATGAAGATGGAACACACCCTTCTGGCGCCCATCGACGGGTGCGTCACGGTGACCGTAGCCGACGGCGACCTCGTGCGGCTGGACGCGGTCGTCGCAACGGTCGCGCCCCCCGAGATTCCAGCATCCACCACCGAACCCGCGGCCGGTCCACAAGACCCCGCGGCGATCCACACCAGGGAGACAGCATGAGCTACGAACTCACCGACGAGCACAAGGCGCTTCAGGCCACCGTGCGCGACTTCGCCGACACCGTCGTCGCGCCGGCCGCGTACGAGTACGACACGAAACGCGAGCTGCCGTACGAGATCATCGCCCAGATGGGCGACATGGGACTGTTCGGGCTCCCGCTGCCCAGGGAATACGGCGGGCAGGGCAAGGACTACCTCTCGCTGTGCCTCGCCGTCGAGGAGCTCGCGCGGGTCGACCAGAGCATTGCGGTCACCCTCGAGGCCGGTGTCGGCCTCGGCGTGATGCCGCTGTTCCGCAGCGGCACGGAGGAGCAGAAGTTGGAGTGGCTGCCCCGGTTGGCCAATGGCGAGGCGCTCGCGGCGTTCGGGTTGACCGAGGCCGACGCGGGGTCGGATGCCGCCGGCACGAAGACGACCGCGGCGCTTGAGAACGGTGAGTGGGTCATCAACGGAAGCAAGCAGTTCATCACCAACTCGGGCACAAAAATCACCCGGCTCGTGACGATCACGGCAGTGACGGGGGAGTCGGAGCGGGCCGACGGCTCGATCAAGAAGGAGCTCTCGGCGATCCTCGTGCCGACGCCGATCGAGGGGCTCACGGTCGAGCCCGCCTACGACAAGGTCGGCTGGCACACCTCCGACACGCACCCGCTGACCCTCACAAACGTGCGCGTACCCGAGGAGAACCTGCTCGGTGAGCGCGGCCGCGGCTTCGCCAACTTCGTCGAGACGCTCGACGAGGGCCGCATTGCCTTCGCCGCACTGTGCACGGGCGCCGCCCAGGGCTGCCTCGAGGAGTCGCTGCGCTACGCCGGCAGCCGCAATGTCTTCGGCAGGCCGATTGGCTCGAACCAGCACATCGCGTTCAAGCTCGCACGCATGCAGGCGCGGGTGTATACCGCGCGGCTCGCGTACTACGACGCGGTAGCCCGGATGATGCGCGGGGAGCCGTTCAAGATGCAGGCCTCGATCGCCAAGATGGTCGGCAGCGAGGCGGCGATGGACAACGCGAGGGACGCGACCCAGATCTTCGGCGGCTACGGGTTCATGAACGAGAACCCCGTCGCGCGCCACTACCGGGATTCCAAGGTGCTCGAGCTCGGGGAGGGCACGACAGAAGTGCAACTCATGGTCATCTCCCGCGCCATCGGGTTCCCGGGCTAGAGTCCAGACGAGCGAGGGAGCAGCGGATGCCGGAACGCGAGCGAATCGAGCAGCGGGGCCTCTTCTTCGAAGAGTTCGACCTGGGGGCGATCTACCTGCACCGCCCGGGGCGCACCGTCACCGAGGCCGACAATGTGCTGTTCTCGACCATGACCATGAACCCGCAGGCGCTGCACCTGGATGCGGCGTTCGCGGCCGAGCAGCCGTTCGGCGAGCGCCTCGTGAACTCGATGTTCACCCTCGCGACGATCGTCGGCAGCTCGGTGGCTCAGCTCACCCAGGGCACCATTGTGGCGAACCTCGGGTTCGAGAAGGTGGAGTTCCCGCATCCGCTCTTCCACGGCGACACGCTCTACTCCGAGACCATCGTCACTGCTAAGCGGCTCTCCGGGTCGAGGCCGGGGCAGGGCGTCGTGACCCTCGAGCACACCGGCCGCAACCAGTCCGGCGTGGTCGTTGCGACCGCCGTGCGCTCCACGCTCGTCTGGTGCGAGGGCGCGCGACCATGACCTTCCTGCTGGGGCCCGCGCTGCTGTTCTGCCCGGCGGACCGGCCCGACCGGTACGAGAAGGCGGCGGAGCGGGCGGATGCCGTGATCCTCGACCTCGAGGACTCCGTTGCTCCCGAGCGTCGCGCCGGTGCGCGTGAGGCGCTGTTGGCGCATCCGCTCGACCCCGCGCGCACGGTCATTCGGATCAATCCCGCGCAGTCGGCTGACTTCCGCGCCGATCTCGCCGCGGTCGGGCGCAGTGGATATCGAATGGTGATGCTGCCCAAGGTGGCAGGCGTGAGGGACCTCGCCGGTTTCGGTTCGCTGGAGATCATCGCGCTGTGCGAGACCGCCGCCGGCATCGTCGCCGCGAACCACATCGCGGTGCACCCGAATGTCGTCGCGCTGATGTGGGGCGCCGAAGACCTCGTCGCCTCCCTCGGGGGCACCTCGAGCAGGTTCGCCGACGGCAGCTATCGGCAGGTCGCCCGCCACGCCCGCTCGGTGGTCCTGCTCGCCGCGGGTGCCTCCGGCCGTGCCGCGGTCGATGCCGTGCACCTCGATATTGCCGACCACGATGGGCTTGCAGCCGAGGCCGAGGATGCCGCTGCGAGCGGCTTTGCCGCCGTCGCGTGCATCCACCCGGGCCAGGTCCACACAATCCGGGCGGCATTCCGGCCGAGCGAGCACGAGGTCGCCGCCGCGCGGGAGCTGCTCGCCGCGGCCGAAGGCGGCGTGTTCCAGTTCCGTGGCCGGATGATCGACGGGCCGGTGCTCGCCCAAGCCGCCGAGGTCGTTCGACGCGAGGGCGATCCTGCGCGCTGACCCGTGGGCCGACCCGCGCGGTCGCGGGCTGGCGGCGGCGCTCCCATGACACCCCAACATCGCCGCGAACTCTGCGATCCCGCGGCGTGTCGCGACATTCAAGCTTCGGTTCACGGTGAGACTCGGAATTGTGCACACAGAGGGTGCGGAGGAAGGGTCGGGGATGGCGCGACATCGGTTCAACAGAGGGCTCACTTTTTCGAAGGCGCGGCATCGCGCACCGGGACGGGCGCAGCGTGTCGCCGAGCACGGATTGCATTCCGTGATCGTCGCCGTCGCAGCCGCCATGCTCGTAATGGCAATGGTGGGAAGCGATCCGGCGGCACACGCCCGCACCTGATCTTTCCCCCAACTGACGAAATCGCCGCCCCTCATCGAGGGCGGCGATTTCGTTTAACGCAGCAGTGCGCGTCGGCGGCTAGGCCGGTGTCTCCGAGGTCGCGAAGAACTGCGCCCGGGCGAGGGCGTGCCCGAGAAAGGTGAAGCCGAGCACCGCGGGCGTGCTGGCGTCGTCGAGGTCGAGGTGGTCGACATCGAGCGCCGTCAGGGTGAAGAAGTACCGGTGCGGGCCATGGCCCGCCGGGGGAGCGGCGCCCAGAAATCGAGTGAGGCCCAGCTCGTTGGGGAGCGTCTGCGCACCTTCGGGAATCAGGTCGGAATCGGGATTTCCGGCGTCAGAAGGCAGGTCGGTGAGGTTCGCCGGAAGGTCGTACACGGCCCAGTGCCAAAACCCGCTGCCGGTCGGCGCGTCGGGATCATAGACGGTCAGCGCGAAGCTCTTTGTGCCCTCCGGCGCACCGCGCCAGTGGAGGGCCGGTGAGCGATCCTGCCCGCCCGCGCCGGCGATGCCCGATCGCGCCCAGCCTGGCAGCACGCCGCCCGCATCCACGTCCGGGCTCTCCAGGGTAAAGCTTGGGATCTGGGGCAGATTCCAGTTGGGATCGTTCATCGGCGTTCGCCTTTCAGTAACGGATCCTCCTGTCTACCCCACGCGCGCTGGGCGCGCGCTGGCGATGTCCCACGGCGACGGTGTCAAGGCGTTGGGCGGGCCGAGCGGCGGTGTCTAGCATGTGGTCAACCGAGGAGCGCAGCGTGGAGATTCCCCCCGCCTCGAAGAGCGAGGCGACCCGAGAGGTCACCGCCGCCGTGGCTCGTGACGTGACAGGATCGTTCCCGCTGGCGCTCGATGGGAGCACCTTCGGCTGGACGGCTGGGGTCGATGAGACCGCCGGAATCCTCGCCCGGTTCGCGGATGCCGGGGGCCGACTCGTCTGCACCGCCGACCACTACGCCGGAGGGCGCAGCGAGGTGATGATCGGGCACTGGCTCGGCACGCTGCCGGATCGGTCGAGCGCGATCGTCGCGACCAAGATTGGTCGGCATCCCGACTCGCCCGGACTCAGCGCCCGCTCGATCGTGAGGGCGACGGACGCGTCGCTGTACCGCCTCGCGACCGACTACATCGACATCCTGTCGTTCGACGGCGAGCATCCGGAGACGCCCATCGATGAGAGCCTCGAGGCCGTCGACATGCTGCGGCGTGCCGGCAAGGTGCGCCACCTCTCGGCATCCGGCTACACCGCCACCCGCATCGCGCAGGTGCAGGCGCTCGCGGCGTCGGCCGCCTACCCCGTCTTCCGCACCGCCGTCGCCGAGTACAACCTGCTGAAGCGGGGGGCGTTCGAGCGGGAGCTCGCGCCCACGCTGCGGAGCCTCGGAATCGGCGGGATCACCAGGTTCCCGCTCGCCAACGGTCTGCTCGCGAGCGAGGAACGCGGACGTCTGATCCACACCGACGGTCCGGCGATCGACCATGTGGGGCGCCACAGCGCACGGGTGCGCGAAGCGGTGCGCCGCGTGGCGGAGGAACACAATGTGCCACTGCGCTGCATCGCCCTCGCCTGGGTGATGTGTCAAAGCGAGGTGGCCGCCGTGATGGTCCGAGCGCGTGACGTCGACCAGCTCGAGGGCCAACTCGAGGCGCTGCCGGTGAGGCTCACTCGACACCAGCTGTCGACTCTCAACCGGGTCTCGGCGTGAGCGCGGAGCGGGCGACCGCCAATGGGTTCCCCGCGCCGGACGTCGTCGAGCAGAGTCCGGCGACCGGGCCTATTCCGCTCCGCCGGCGACGGGTCGGCGCGTCAGAGCTGCGAGTGTTTCCCGTCGGCCTCAACGGACCCGGATCCACCGTCGGCACCGACGCCGTGTTCGACATCCTCGACACCTACAGTGCTCTCGGCGGCAACTTCATCGACACCGACGCCTCCAACGAGGGCCGCAGCGAGGCCGTCATCGGGCGTTGGATGAGCTCGAGGGGAGCACGATCGAGCGTCATCCTCGCCGCGACGGTGGGGTCGAGGGCCGACAGCCCTGGCGTGGCGCACACGGCAATCTCCAAAGCGGTCGACCTCTCGCTCGAGCGTTTGCAGACCGACTACCTCGACCTCCTCCTCCTCGACCTCGACGACGCCGCAGTGCCGTTCGAGGAGACGCTGCTCGCCGTCGACGGCCTCGTCCGCGCCGGCAAGGTGCGCTACGCCGGCACGGCCGCGCACGACGCGAACCGGCTCGTCGAGGCTCGTGTCATCGCCGGGATGCTCGGGGTCGCCCCGCTCGTGGCGGCGCAGTGCGACTACGGCCTCGCGAACCGGCACGAGTTTGAGGGCGCGGTGGCGAGCGTGATCGTCGAGCAGGGGCTCGGGGCGCTGCCTCGGGTGCCGGTCCTCGCGCCGATGTCCGCGATGCGCCGCCGCAGGATTCTCGTGGCCCTCGACCGAATAGCGCGCGAACACCACGTTGCGCTCGCGACGATCGCATTCGCCTGGCTCCTCTCCAAGCCCGGGGTCTGCGCCCCGGTGTCCACGGTCTCCAACGTCCACCAGTTGCTCGAGGTGGTCGCCGCGACGACTGTGCAGCTCACCCGGCATCAGGTTGCCGAGCTCGACCGGGCATCCGAATAAGCGTGCCAGCTCGACAGGGCGGCGTGGCGGGTGAGCTTGGAGCGTCCGCTAGCGCCCGGCCTCGGTCACTATCCGCGCGGAAACTCTCTGCAACGCAGCCGTAGCCGAGACCGGATCGCCCGCATAGGCCCCGCTCATGGCGCCATCGCGGGCGAGCATGAGCTCGTCTGCGGCATCGCCGGGCATCGGATGCTTCCCGTCGCGCAGCAGGTCGGTGAGGCGGCCGGTGTACCAGTCGCGATGGGAGGAGACGATGTCCCGCACCGGGTGGCGGGGATCCGAAAATTCGGCTGCGGCGTTGATGAACGCGCAGCCGCGGAAGCCAGACGTGTGGATCTCAGCCACAATCGTGTCGATCAATCCGAGCACGGCATCCTCGGGCCGCCGCGCGGCCGCGATGATTCCGTCGAGCAGTTCCTCGACAAGTCGGTGCTGGCCGCGGAGGTACTCCAGGATCAGCCGGTCCTTCGCACCGTAGTGCTTGTAGAAAGTCGCCTTGGTGACGGACGACGAGCTGATGAGCTTGTCGACGCCGACCGAGTTGATTCCCTCTTCGTAGAAGAGCCGGTTGGCGGTCTCGAGGATGCGCTGCTTGGCGCCGGGTGAGGGGAGCTCCGGGGCACGCTGTGCGGTCGGACTAGAATCAACGACCGACACAGCGTGGCTCCCTCGGGCTAGATGTCCTCAAGTCCTTGAGGTAGCGCACCGGACGGGGGGATCCGGTAGTGGAAAACGTCAGAAGGGGAATCTGACGTGTGGTGCACCGGATGGGGGATCCGGCTGTGGTGCGCTGAGAATTCGGGTTTCTCGGCTTAGTGCGTTTGTCCCACCGTCGGGTCGGTGGCACATGTGAAACACTATCAGAGCGCAAGCACAGACAAGTCTGTTTGTCCTCTAAAAGTGACAGATATTTGTCCCCAGTTCGAGGGGCACGGCGTTGAGGAGGCTGCGCCGAACCTCACGTAGGCTCGAAACTGATGAATGGCGCAGTGCAGTTACCCCTCGACCTGGCCGACCTGTCCGTTGCCGCATCCGGCGACTCACTCGTGCGGCGGACAGTGCTTCCGAGCGGAGTGCGCATCCTCAGTGAGCGCGTTCCGGGCGCGCGCAGCGCGACGGTGGGCTACTGGGTCGCCGTCGGCTCCCGCGACGAAGCGCCCGGCACCTTCGGGTCGACCCACTTTCTTGAGCACCTCCTGTTCAAGGGCACACCGACGAGGAGCGCCCTCGACATCGCGGTGAGCTTCGACGCCGTCGGCGGCGAGCACAACGCCATGACCGCCAAGGAGTACACGTGCTACTACGCGCGGGTGCAGGACCGCGACCTTCCAATGGCAGTGGAGGTGATCGCCGACATGCTCACCTCCTCCCTGCTGGACGAGGAGGAGTTCGAGACCGAGCGCGGCGTGATCGTCGAGGAGCTCGCGATGGCCGACGACGACCCGTCGGATGTCGCGAGCGAGCGCCTCTTCGAGGCCGTCTTCGGCACGCATCCGCTCGGGTGGCCGATCGGCGGGAGCGCCGAGACGATCGGCGCCGCGACGCGCGATGGCGTCTGGAACCACTATCGCGCGAACTACCGTGCCCAGGATCTCGTCGTCACGGTCGCCGGAGCCGTCGACCATGACGAACTCGTCGCCGGCGTCGAGCGTGCCCTCGTCGCCGCGAAGTGGGATTTGTCGATCGAAGGCGATCCCGTCGAGCGCCGCGCCGCGACCGGCACCCTGATCGAGCGCGGCTCGCCCCTGGTCGTCGTCCAGCGGCCGATCGAGCAGGCCAATGTGCTGCTGGGAGTCGGCGGCATCCCCTCGACCGACCCACGTCGCTCCACCATGGCGGTGCTCAACTCGGCCTTCGGAGGGGGCATGTCCTCGCGCCTGTTCCAAGAGGTGCGCGAGAAGCGCGGCCTGGCCTACTCGGTCTACTCCTTCTCTCCCAGCTACTCCGACGCTGGCCTGTTCGGCATCTACGCCGGATGCTCACCCGCCAAGCTCGAGCAGGTCTGCGACATCATGCTGTCCGAGTTCGCGTTGCTCGCGAAGGACGGCATCACCGAGGACGAGCTGGCGCGCGCCGTCGGCCAGCTGAGCGGTGCATCCGCCCTCGCGCTTGAAGACTCCGACACCCGCATGTCGAGGCTCGGCCGCTCGGAGATCACCCTCGGCGAGTTCGCCGACCTCGACGAGTCACTGCGCCGGCTCGCGCTCGTCACGGTCGACGATGTGCGCGAACTCGCCGTAGACCTGGCCGCGCGCCCACTCTCCATTGCCGCCGTCGGCACCATCGACGAGTCGGTTCTCGCCGGCCTCTCCACCATCAACTAGGAATCACCGATGTCGCACTTCCTCTACCTCGTTCGCCACGGCGAGCAGCGCGATGCGCAGCACGGCCTTCCCGACGGGCCCCTCTCGGCGAGGGGGGAACGTCAGGCGAGGGCGATCGCCGACCGGCTGAGCGGGGTGCCGTTCACCGGTGCCTGGCACTCCCCGCTCGAGGGTCCGTCCGAGACGGCACGCATCATGACGGAGAGCATGCCGAGCCTCGACCCGCAGCCGTCCGCGCTGCTGTTCGACTGCATCCCCTCGGGCCCGACGCCCGACATGCCGCAGGGGTTCAAGCCGTTCTTCGGCTCGGTCAGCGATGCGCAGATCGAGGCCGGTCAGGCGCAGATGACGGATGCCGCGGCGGAGTGGCTCACCCCGAGCCGCGAAGACCGCCATGACCTCCTGATCACCCACAACTTCGTGATTGCATGGTTCGTGCGCGAGGTCTTCGCGGCGCCTGCCTGGCGCTGGCTGGGCACCAACCAGGCCAACGCCGGGCTCACGATCATCCGGGTCCGCTCGGTCAAGTCGCCCGAACTCATCACGCACAACGACCTCGCGCACCTGCCGGCTGAGCTGCGCACCGGGCTGCCGGTGCCGCAGCCCATCTAGCCTGCAGGGGTGCCCGCGCGCGTCACTCGAGTTCGGTCGTGAGGTTCTTCGCGAACCAGTGCGTCGCGTTGGCGTTGGCGTTGTACGGCGGAATTTCGACGTAGCCGCTGCTGCGGTAGAGGCCGGATGCGGCCTGCTGGGCCTCGTTGGTGTCGAGCACCAGCTCGCTCGCGCCGAACGCCCGCGCCCTGGCCTCCAGCTCCTCGAGCAGCTGGCGGCCGAGGCCGAGGCCGCGCACGTGGGGTTGCAACCACAGGTGCTTGACCTCGAACCGGGTCACCCCGGCGGAGTGGTCGAGCAGGCGGATTCCGCCGCAGCCGACATCCGCCGGTTCGCCGGCCAGGTCCTCGCCCTCGACGATCAGGAACACGCCGCGGGGAGGCCCGAAGTCGCCGGCCGCAGGGAAGGTCGCGTGGTACTGGCCCATTGTGGCGGGGAACGATTCCGCGCGGCTCGAGAAGTACTCGGCGAGGAGGGCGAGGGCGGCGTCGTCGGTCACTGACGCCTCGCGGTAGCTGACCATGTCGCCCAGCCTAGGGTGCCGCATCCGACCGGAACGCGCCGTCGGGAGCGGACAGGCGAGTTGGTAGATTGGGGCCATGACAACCAAGGTCGCCGTAGTCGGCGCAACCGGCAGGCTGGGCCAGCTCGTCTCGCGCATCGTGCGGGAATCCGACGAATTCGAACTCGTCGCTGAACTCGATTCCCGGACCCCGCTCAGCGACATGCTCGACGCCGACATCGCCGTGGACGTCACCGTGCCCGGTGTCAGCCAGAAGGTTGTCGACTTCGCCGTGTCGAACGGGATCAGCGTGCTCGTCGGAACGAGCGGCTGGTCGAGCGAGCGGATCACCTCCCTGCAGAGCCGCATCGCCGACAATCTCGAAATCGGCGTCGTCATCATCCCCAACTTCTCCGTCGGGTCGGTGCTCGCGACGACGTTCGCGGCCCTGGCCGCGCGATTCTTCGATTCGATCGAGATCGTCGAGACCCATCACGCCTCGAAGGTGGACTCGCCCTCCGGCACCGCGGTGCGCACCGCGGAGCTCATGGGCGCGGCGCGAGTGAAGCACGGCCCCGTCGTTGCCCCGCACACTGACCAGCGTGCCCGTGGGCAGCAGGTCGCGAGCATCCCCATCCACAGCCTGCGGATGCAAGGGGTCGTGGCCCGCCAAGACGTGCACTTCGGCGGAACCGGCGAGCTGCTCACCCTGAGCCACGAGACCCTCGCCCCGACGTCCTACGAGGCCGGTATTCTGCTCGGTCTGCGCGCGGCGCGCACCGCACGGGGGGTCACGGTGGGCCTCGACAAGCTCATCGACCTCACCTCTGGCCTTCCCCGTTGAGCGCGCGCATCGGAGCCGCCCTGATGGCGCTCCTTCTTCTGCTCTATCTGGTCGTCGTCACGCAGCTTGCCGTTCGGCTCATCGTCGTCGACGATCCCGTCTCGCGCGGCATCGGCATCGCGCTTCTCGTGCTCCCGCTGCTCGGATTCTGGGCGCTCGTCGCCGAGGTGCTCTTCGGGGTCAGGAGCCAGCGTCTGGGCGCGATCGTTGCGAGCGAGGGCCCGCTGCCCGCCGACACGCTGCCGCTGCGGCCGAGCGGTCGCCCCGATCGCGGTGCGGCCGACGTCGACTTTCCGCGGTATCAGGCCGAGGTTGAGAACGACCCGGGCAACTGGAAGGCGTGGTTCCGGCTCGGCCTCGCCTACGACGCGTGCGGCGATCGGCGCCGCGCCCGCCAGTCGATCCGTCGAGCGATCTCCCTCAGCCGAGCCACCGCCTGAGCCCGTTCAGCGCTCGTCGACGAGCGCGTCGATCGCCGACTCCACGGTCTCGTGGCGGAAGTGGAAGCCATCGGCGGTAAGCGTCGATGGAATCATTTTCTGGCTGTTCAGCAGGAGTTCGCGGCCGGCCTCGCCCATCCCGAGCGAAATGATCTTCTCCGGGATCGCAAACAGATACGGTCGGCGCAGCTTCGTCGCCAGGTACTTCGTCAACCGGTCGGAGGTCGCCGGAACGGGCCCGGCGAGGTTCACCGGACCGCTCAGCGACGAGGTGAGCAGATGCCGGATGGCCGCTGCCTCGTCGTAGAGGCTGATCCACGGCCAGTACTGGCCGCCCGTGCCCATCCGGGCGCCGGCGCCGAACTTGGTGGCGATCATCAGCGGCTTGATCCCGCCGCCGTTGCCGATCACGAGCCCGGTGCGGAAGGTGACGAGTCGCGTCTTCTCCGGGCGGATGCGCGCGGCCTCCTCCCACGCCTCGACGACGTCGGCGAGGAAACCGGTTCCGTGCTCGGAGCCGTCGACGAGCCGCTCGCCGGGGCGGTCGCCGTAGATTCCCACGGCGGACGCAGAGAGGAACACGGCGGGCGGCGTCGACGCCCGGCTCATCGCCTGGGCGAGGGTTCTGGTCGTTTCGAGTCGTGAGTTGAGGATCGTCTTCTTGTAGCCGGGAGTCCACGGGATACGGCCGAGGGACGCGCCGGACAGGTTGATGACGGCGTCCATCGAGTCCATCAGGTTCGCGTCGATCATGCCGGCGCTCGGCGCCCAGTTGTGCTCGTCGGCCCCCCTCGGCTGTCGCCGGACGAGCTTCTGCACGTCGTGACCCGCATCACGCAGCTGGCGCACCAGTTCCGTGCCCACGAGGCCGGACGCCCCGGACACGAGCACGGTCATATTCGCCTTCTTGCCCGCGCGGGAGGCGGCGGGGCGACGCACCTGCGCCACTACGCGAGGCTGGCTTCGAGGGTGATTGTCGTGCCGGCGAGCGCGAGGGAGACCGGGCAGGTCGCCTTCGCCTCATCGGCGATGCGCTCGAAGTCCTCTTCGCTGATTCCAGGAACCTTGGCGCTGACCAGGAGGTGGCTGCCGGTGATGCCGGTGCCGGGTTCGAAGGTCACGGCTGCGGTCACCTGGATGTGCTCCGGGGGTGTTCCGTTGGTCGCGAGCAGGTTGGCGAACTGCATGGAGAAGCACGAAGAATGTGCCGCGCCGAGCAGCTCCTCGGGGTTGCTCTTTCCGGCAAGTCCGTTGGTGCGCGCGGCCCAGGACATCGGAAGTTCGACGAAGCCGCCGGATGAGTCGAGTGTCGTGTGGCCGCTGCCCGCCGCTAGGTCGCCGTGCCACAGGGTGGTTGATTCGCTGGTTACCGCCATGATGAACCCCTTCGTTTGCGGTTCAGCCTAGGCCACCCGGCCGAACGCGGGCAGGGCGAAGAGCCGGTCGGGTGGCCGTTCGAGGGGTCGGCGACGGCGCGCGGCGGATTAGGGCTGGATTACACCCGGGCGGAGCGGCCGAGTAGCCCCGCACGCAGTAGGCCGAGGTAGATCTGGCAGCCCAGGCAGTAGGCGAAGGCGGCGTTGAGGAACGCGGCGATGAAGGCCGCGCCGGCGGCGATGCTGATGGCGAGTGGCACCCCGGCCAGGTGCAGCACGAGCCCGACGAGCGTCACGGCGAGGCCCACCCCCTGGGCGAAGGTCGGGGGAGCCGCCCCCTCGCGCTCAGAGGTCGGGGCGAGCCGGGGCCGCACGAATCGGGCGTACAGAACGCCGTAGGGGTGGCGCTGGATGCCGGCGAAAGCGCCCCATGCGAACAGCGCGGCGATGGCGCCGAGGAGCGCCGCCGCGGAGGTGGTGAACCCGGACAGGTCGAGCGCGACGACAACGAGCAGCAGGAGTGCGGTGATTCCGGCGCCGAACCTCGGACCGCGCGGATCGATGGGGTCGCGCTTCGACGGCAGCTCGGTCACGAGGTTGCCGTCCTGGGGGCGGTTGCGCCTGTCGCGGCATCCGTCGTCGCACCGAGTATCCCGGCGACGGCGGCGCGTACCTCGGTCGCTCGCGGGGCGCCGCCGATGCGCGCACGGATGGCCCCGCGGGAGTCGAGCACCAGAGTGGTCGGGGTCTGCAGCACCCGAAACCTGGTTGCCAGCTCCGGACGATGGGTCAGATCGATATCGACGTGCTGCACGCCCTCGTTCTCGGTGGCGATAGTGCCGAGCAGTACCCGGGTCGGCACGCACGGGGCGCACACGTCGGTGGAGAACTGCAGAAGTGTGACGCGGGCATCCGGCAGCCCGGGCAGCCGGACGAGCGACTGGTCGCCCGCGCTGACACGGCCGTTCGCGGCGCGCCAGATCAGGCCGAGCACAGTCGCGAGCGCGACGAGACCGAGCAGGATCGCGAGGGTGGCCACCGGGTTCATGCCTTCAGGCTACGTCGCCCATGTCCGCTGGCGGCGAGTGTGACAGATCATTACGCTGCGCCGCGCTATCGTGGGCGCGTGCCCCACGACATCCAATTCCGCAGCGACGTCACCGTCGAACTCATCCGCGCGAACGCGACCGACGCCGATGTGCTCTTCGCCGCCCGCGTCTCCACGCAGGGCGAGCAGACGCTCGCGGCAGCCAAGGATGAGGACCTCGACACCTCGAGAAGCAAGGGCCTCATCAACTACCTCATGCGCGACCGCCACGGTTCGCCGTTCGAGCACAACTCGATGACCTTCTACGTGCAGGCGCCGATCTTCGTGTTCCGCGAGTTCATGCGGCACCGCATCGCCTCGTACAACGAGGAATCCGGCCGCTATCGCGAGCTCAACCCGGTCTTCTACGTACCCGGACCCGAGCGCAACCTCGTGCAGGTCGGCAAGCCCGGCGCGTACGACTTCCTGCCCGGCACCACGGAGCAGACCGAGCTGGTGCAGGCCGAGGCCAAGCGGGTGTCGACCGCGGCCTTCGAGTCGTACCAGCGGATGCTTGACGCCGGCGTCGCCCGCGAGGTCGCGCGGATCGTGCTGCCGCTCAATATCTACTCGTCGATGTACGTGACGATGAACGCACGCGCGCTGATGAACTTCCTGTCTCTGCGCACCAAGCGCGAGGGAACCCAGTTTCCGTCGTATCCGCAGCGGGAGATCGAGATGGCCGCGGAGCAGATGGAGCAGCGCTTCGCCGCACTGATGCCGCTGACCTACGCCACCTTCAACGAGAACGGCCGAGTAGCCCCGTAGGGTCCCACCCCGCCTCTGCCCGCTCACGCGATCGCTGTTCACCCGCGTGCATGTAATCGCACCGGCGCGATTGAACAACACGCGCGCAAGCGGCCTGGTCAACCGGCGGATGTGGCTGCCACGGGTCACGCGATAACCTGTAGGCGTGTCTACGTCCTCTAATCCCTTTGGCCAAGTCCTCGTCGCGCTCGTAACCCCATTCACCGCCGACGGCGAAGTCGACTGGGCCGACGTCGAGAAGCACATCGACGACGTCATCACCGCGGGCGCCGACGGAATCGTGGTGACCGGCACGACCGGCGAGACCTCCACCCTCACCGACCCGGAGAAGATCCGCCTTGTCGAGGTCGGCAAGTCCGTCGCCGCGGGCCGCGCGAAGATCATCACCGGCGGTGGATCCAACGAGACCGCCCACGCGATGCAGCTGTACAAGGCAAGCGAGAAGGCCGGCGCCGACGCCGTCATGATTGTCACGCCGTACTACAACAAGCCCACACAGGCCGGGGTGCTCACCCACTTCCGCATGATCGCCGACGCGACCGACCTGCCGGTGATCCTCTACGACATCCCGGGGCGCACGGGCATCCCGATCACCTACGAGACGATCCTGCGCGCGGCGAAGCATCCGAACATCCTCGCGATCAAAGATGCGAAGGGCGACTTCAGCGAGGTCAGCCGCGTGCTCAACCAGACCGACCTGCTCTACTTCTCCGGGGACGACGCCAACGTGCTGCCGCACCTGTCGATCGGCGCGTCCGGTCTCATCGGAGTGACCGCGAACATCGCCGCGGCCCCCTACCGGGTCATCGTGGATGCCGTGAACGCCGGCGACCTCGCCACCGCGACCGCCGCGCACAAGGCGCTCGAGCCGCTCGTGCGGGCCGTCATGACGCATGTGCCCGGAACGGTGGCGGCGAAGTACATCCTGCACGGCCTGGGCCGCATCGGCAGCCCGCGCGTGCGCCTGCCGCTCGTCGGCCCGGAGGATGCCGAGGCCGCGCAGATCGAGGACGAGATCGCGCTCGTCGGCGCGATTCCCGGCCTCGACCTCAGCAACTTCCGTCCGGACCGCAATGCGGCAGCGGGCGGAGCACTCCCGAAGATCGCCGGCACGACCCGCTGAGGACGAACCCGAGCACGACCCGCCGAGCGCAACCCGCAGGAACGCCGCGCCCCAGCGCCGCAGCGAATGCCCGCGGACGAGACGACAGGACCCGATGACCCCGTACAGCCCGCCGCCGCTCGAGAACGGCACGCTGCGCATCATCCCGATCGGCGGGCTCGGTGAGATCGGCCGCAACATGACTGTCTTCGAGATCGACGGCAAGCTCCTGATCGTCGACTGCGGAGTGCTCTTCCCCGAGGAGAACCAACCGGGCGTCGACCTGATCCTGCCCGACTTCTCCCCGATCAGGGAGAGGCTCGACGACGTCGTCGGCGTCGTTCTCACCCACGGCCACGAAGACCACATCGGCGCGGTGCCGTACCTGCTCGGGCTGCGTGCCGACATCCCGCTTATCGGGTCGAGCCTGACCCTCGCGTTCATCGAGGCGAAGCTCAAGGAGCACCGCATCACGCCGTTCACGCTGACCGTGCGCGAGGACCAGAAAGAGCGGCTGGGCCCCTTCGACCTCGAATTCGTCGCGGTGAACCATTCGATCCCGGATGCTCTCGCCGTCGCGATCCGAACGAGCGCGGGTGTCGTGCTGCACACGGGCGACTTCAAGATGGACCAACTGCCGCTCGACAACCGCATCACCGACCTGCGCGCCTTCGCCCGGCTCGGCGAGGCCGGAGTCGACCTGTTCCTGGTCGACTCGACCAACGCCGACGTTCCCGGATTCACCGCGCCGGAGCGCGACATCGGGCCGGTGCTCGAGCGCGTCATCTTCTCTGCCCCGCGCCGGGTCATCATCGCCAGCTTCTCGAGCCACGTGCACCGGGTGCAGCAGGTGCTGGATGCGGCGAACGCGAATGGCCGCCGGGTCGCGTTTATGGGCCGGTCGATGGTGCGCAACATGTCGATCGCTGCGGAGCTGGGTTACCTCAAGGTGCCGCCGGGTGTTCTCGTCGACTCGAAGAAGGCCGCCGACCTGCCCGACGACAAGATCGTCTACATGAGCACGGGATCCCAGGGTGAGCCGATGGCTGTGCTCGCGCGGATGGCGAACATGGAGCATCAGATCGAGATCGGCACCGGCGACACCGTCATCCTCGCCTCGAGCCTCATCCCCGGCAACGAGAACGCCGTGTACCGCGTCATCAACGGGCTCATCAAGCTCGGCGCGAACGTAGTCCACAAGGGCAACGCGAAGGTGCACGTCTCCGGCCACGCGAGCGCCGGCGAGCTGCTCTACTGCTACAACATCGTCCGTCCGAAAAACGTGCTGCCGGTGCACGGCGAGTACCGCCACCTCGTCGCGAACCAGTCGCTTGCGATCCAGACGGGCGTGCCGCGGGAGAACACCATCATCGGCGAAGACGGCACCGTGATCGACCTGCGCGACGGCGTCGCGACCGTCGTCGGTCAGCTCGACCTCGGCTACGTGTACGTCGACGGGTCGTCAGTCGGAGCCATCACCGACGCCGACCTCAAGGACCGCCGCATCCTCGCCGAGGAGGGCTTCGTGTCGATCTTCGTCGCGATCGACGCGCAGACCGGCGCCGTCATCGTGGGGCCAGAGATCCACGCGCGGGGGTATGCCGAGGACTCCGCCGTGTTCGCGCGCGTCATTCCGCTGATCGTCGCGGCGCTCGCTGAGGCGGCGGCGAACGGAACTCGCGACACCCACGCCTACAGCCAGATCGTGCGGCGCACGGTCGGCCGCTGGGTGAGCTCATCGCACCGGCGGCGGCCCATGATCGTGCCGATCGTCATCGAGGCCTGATCGCGCGTGGCCGTGCGGGTGAAGGTGATCGACGCGATTCGCTACTGACCGCGATCGTCTGACACGCGCGCGGGCCAACTGGCCGCTGACCGTGGCTCGGGATACCGTAAGGAACATGGCTACGAGCACTCGGTCGACCCCGCGCGCGCGAACGACGCCGCGCGCCGGCACCAAGGGCGCCGGCGCCGCGACCGGCAAGGGCACCACGCGCAAGATCCCCACCCCCAAATTTGAAGCAGAACGCGGCCCCGGGCTGCTCTCCCGAGCCTGGCTCGGCCTCGCGCACATCGTTGGCGGCGGCGCGCGCGTGCTCGGCAAGGAAACCCTCGCGAAGGAGGAGCGTCGAGACGGAGTGCCGTTCTTCATCGTCATCCTCGCCCTCTTCGGCGCCGTCGTGAAGTGGTTCAATCCCTCCGACCCCGTCGCGGTCGCACTTGATGCCTACTCCTTCGGCGGCCTCTTCGGCCACGTCGCCTACGCGCTGCCCGTGATCATGGTGCTGTTCGCGATCTGGCTGTTCCGGCATCCGGCATCCGTTCACGACAATGGGCGCATCGGAATCGGCCTCGCCATTCTCCTGACCACCGTCAGCGGCCTCTTCCACATCTTCGGCGGTCAGCCGTCGCCCGCCGGGGGAATGCCCGACCTCGCGATCGCCGGCGGCATCCTCGGCTGGGTGCTCGCCGCCCCCCTCATCTTCGTGCTCACCACCGCGGGCG
Organism: Marisediminicola antarctica; assembly: GCF_009930795.1. GTDB lineage: Bacteria > Actinomycetota > Actinomycetes > Actinomycetales > Microbacteriaceae > Marisediminicola > Marisediminicola antarctica. The sequence goes on along the minus strand of NZ_CP017146.1, from coordinate 2,830,520 downwards.
CGACCGCTGTCGTCATCCTGCTGCTCGTGCTCTCGCTGTTCATCATCACGAAGACCCCGCCGAACAGGCTCTTTCACCGGCTGCGTGAGCTCTACTCCTACCTGTTCGGTGCCGAGATGCCGGATGCCGAGGCCGCGGCTGCGAAGAAGGCAGCGAAGTCCGACACCGGCTCCTTCGGATCGATCGACGACCTCGGGCTCGGCGCAGAGACCGAGCTGCCCTGGTGGCGTCGCAATAAGACGCGTCGCGAAGACGACCCGGCCTACGACACCCCGGTCATCGTGCGGGGACGCGACGAGACCGAGGTCATCGACCGCTCCGCTGACGTGGCCGCGGATCGCGAGAGGGCCGAACACGCCGAGCGCGCTGCGGAGGCCGCACTGCTGGCCGAGCTCGCCCTGGCCGAGGGAGCGCTCGATCGCTTCACCGGTGAGGTCGAGGGCCATCCGACCGGCATACGGGACGACTCCGGGCCCAGCGTCGCCGACCCGCTGCCCGGCTTTGCCGACAGTGCCTCGACCAAGGGCGCAGCGGGGGAGTTCGCCGTCGCGACCGGCCCGCAATTGCCTGCCGCACCGTACCGGCTTCCGGCCGTCTCTACGCTCGCCCTCGGCACCCCGCCGAAGTCGCGTTCCGAGGCCAACGAGGTCATCGTGCGTGCAATCACCGAGGTGCTCAAGCAGTTCGCCGTCGACGCGAAGGTCACGGGCTTCAGCCGCGGGCCCACGGTCACGCGGTACGAGATCGAGCTCGGCCCCGGCGTGAAGGTGGAGCGCGTCACGGCGCTCAACAAGAACCTCAGCTATGCCGTCGCGAGCAATGAGGTGCGCATCCTCTCGCCGATCCCCGGCCGCTCCGCGATCGGCGTCGAGATCCCGAATACCGACCGCGAGATCGTGTCGCTCGGCGACGTGCTCCGCTCGAAGGCCTCGACCAGCAGCCAGCATCCGCTCACTGTCGGCCTCGGCAAAGACGTCGAGGGCGGCTTCGTCGTCGCAAACCTCGCGAAAATGCCCCACCTGCTCGTCGCGGGCTCGACCGGCTCCGGCAAGTCGAGCTTCGTCAACTCGATGATCGTCTCGCTGCTCATGCACGCCAGCCCGGCCGAGGTACGCATGGTGCTCATCGACCCGAAGCGGGTCGAGCTCACCCCTTACGCCGGCATCCCGCACCTGATCACCCCCGTCATCACGAGCCCCAAGAAGGCCGCGGAGGCGCTCAGCTGGGTCGTGAAGGAAATGGACATGCGGTACGACGACCTCGAGAGCTTCGGGTTCCGCCACATCGACGACTTCAACAGGGCCGTGTCCGCTGGCGAGGTCGTGCTGCCGGCCGGCAGCCAGCGCAAGCTCAAGCCGTACCCGTACCTCCTCATCGTCGTCGACGAGCTCGCCGACCTCATGATGGTCGCCCCGCGCGACGTCGAAGACTCGATCGTGCGTATCACGCAGCTCGCCCGCGCCTCTGGGATCCATCTCGTGCTCGCCACCCAGCGCCCGAGCGTCGACGTCGTCACGGGCCTCATCAAGGCCAACGTGCCCTCGCGCCTCGCCTTCGCCGTGAGCAGCATGACCGACAGCCGCGTGATCCTCGACCAGCCCGGCGCCGAGAAGCTCATCGGCCAGGGCGACGCGCTCTTCCTGCCGATGGGCGCCTCGAAGTCGATCCGTGTGCAGGGCGCCTGGGTCACCGAGAGCGAGGTCAACGCCGTCGTCAAGCACGTGACCCGTCAGGCCCAGCCCGAATATCGCAAGGACGTCGCCGCGGTAGCCGATAAGAAGGTCGTCGACGGCGACATAGGCGACGACCTCGAGGTGCTCCTTGCCGCCGCCGAGCTCATCGTCAGCACCCAGTTCGGATCGACCTCGATGCTGCAGCGCAAGCTTCGGGTCGGGTTCGCGAAGGCAGGGCGCCTGATGGACCTGCTTGAATCGCGGGAGATCGTCGGGCCCTCGGAGGGGTCGAAGGCACGCGACGTGCTCGTTACGCCGGAACAGCTCCCGGGCGTGCTCGCACGGCTGCGGGGCGAGGATGCTCCGGCTGCGGCATCCGACCCACGGCAGGGACGCTCGGCCGACGCAGACCGGCTCGACAACCCCGTGCTCGATCCGGTTCGCGAGATGACGACCGGTTACGATGAGGTGGACGCCTCGGACGAGGACGCCTGGGGACTGACGGGCAGGGAGTAGCGCCGTGGCAACTGATCGAGTGCCACCGGGTCCGCCCTCCGACTCGTCGGGGGAGCCCACTCCGCGCCGCCCCAACCCGATGCGCGGCAGGGTCGTCCGGTCGGGCGAGACCCCCGCAAGCTCGGGCAACATCGCCAACATCATCACCGTCGTCCGCATCCTGATGGCACCGGCCTTCATATGGCTGCTTCTCGCCGACGAAGGCGCACTGGGCCCCCTGCGCATCATCGCGGCAGTGCTCTTCGTGGTCGCGATCATCACCGACAGCGTTGACGGCCTGCTCGCCCGCCGCCAGAACCTCGTCACCGACCTCGGTAAGATTCTCGACCCGATCGCCGACAAGGTGCTCATCGGCGGCGCCCTGGTTGGACTCTCGATCCTCGGCGAGCTGCCCTGGTGGGTCACGATCATCATCATGGTGCGCGAGTTGGGCATTACCGCCTTCCGATTCGCCGTGTTGCGCACCCGCGTCGTCCCGGCCTCGAGCGGCGGCAAGCTCAAGACAGTGCTGCAGTCCGTTGCGATCTCGCTCTACCTGTTCCCCCTGCAGCTCGTGGTCGGAGACTGGATCCTCTGGGTCAACGCGATCCTTATGGGGCTCGCCGTCATCGTGACCGTCATCACCGGCGCGGACTACCTGTGGAAGGCGTACCGCGGCAACCGTCCTGGCACCCAGGCGTGAGCCTCGCTCACGCGATCGTCTCCGAGCTGACCACGCGGAAGCTGTCGGTTGCGGTCGCGGAATCGCTCACCGGCGGCCTGCTCGTCGCCGAGCTTGTGGCGATCCCCGGGGCATCCGTCGTGGTCCGCGGGGGAGTGGTCGCCTATGCCACCGACCTCAAGCACTCCCTGCTGGGCGTGTCGGCGGAGCTGCTCGCCGCGGAGGGACCGGTCCACCCCGAGGTGGCCCGGCAAATGGCGACGGGCGTGCGCCAGTTGCTGTCGATTGACGGCACCCCCGCCGACATCGGCCTCGCAACGACGGGAGTCGCGGGCCCCGGCGCCCAGGATGGACACTCGCCGGGCGAGGCGTACGTCGCAATCGCGATCGGCGACAGGGTAGAAGTGCTCCACTTGCAGGTACCGGGCTCCCGCGAAGACATCCGGATTCGCGTCGTCTCCGAATCCCTCAGCGAACTGGCTAAACTACTGCGCCACGGCTAGCTATCGCGGGGAATGATTCGCGTTTCGATCTCGTTACATAGGTGTGATTAACAAGCGTCACACAGATTGTTCTCGATAGAGTTTGGGTCATCAGGAGTTGCGCTACCGCAACTCCTGGCACGCATCTACAACACGGGTCAGTCATCTAAGGAGGAGAGTCCAGATGGTACTAGTACGCCAAGAAATCGGAGATGTGCTCCGGGACTTCCGCCTGCAGAAGGGTCGAACCCTTCGCCAGGTCGCGAGCAAGGCCAGTGTTGCTCTCGGTTACCTGAGCGAGGTGGAGCGAGGCCAGAAAGAGGCCAGCTCTGAGATCCTCGCTTCTGTTGCAGATGCCCTCGACACTCCCATATCTGTCATCATGCGCGAAGTCGGCGATCGCCTCGCCGTCATCGAGGGTCTCAATCGGATCCCCGATACCGTTCCGGATGACCTCGTCGCCAATTTCGATGCGGACCTTGCTGTCCGTTAGAACACACCCAATCGATCAAATGCCCCGGTCTCACCGCCGGGGCATTTGTCGTTTAGGGGCGCCGAGGCCTTCGAGGTTGCGACGTGCCGTGCAACTTTTGCGGGTCGCACAGGGGACCAGCATCCGACTGGCTCCGCGTGCGTCGTGTAGTGGGTGTGCCTCGGGTCTTGTTAGCGTTGTCGGGTGAGAGTGAGCGAATTCTGGCAGGCCGTGGCCGACGAGTTCGGCGAGGGATACGGGCGAACCGTCACGCGCGACCTGGTGCTTGGCGCTCTGGGGGACCGCACGGCGGTGCAGGCCATAGCCGCGGGCATCGACACGAAAGAGATCTGGGTCGCCCTCTGCGCGTCGACCGACGTTCCCCCCAACCGGCGCTACGGCGTAGGGCAGCTGCCGAAGAAGTAGCCGGCCGCGGGCAGTCGGCCGCGTGCCAATATTGCGTGAGTTGCCTGCTTACGTCCCCTTGCGGGGTGTGGATGCCGCTTTAGTGGGCGACTCGCGGGCTCGCGCCGACCGCCCACGCGCGGTTCCCCTTGCCGGGGCGTGAATGTGCGACACGCGCATCCTTGGGGTCGAACATTCGTTCGGTTCTTACTAAACTCCTGCACAGGCGCAATCGAAGACGGTCTGTGCACTGATGCCGGTGAGGGTCGACAGGAATGTCAGACCCCGAGCGTACAGTCGCAGTTGTTGGAGACGAACCAACGACAAGCACCACCCGTAACACCAGCCTTGTCGCGGACTGCCGGGCCCTGCAACATCGGCCTGGCAGTGAAGCGGCAGCCTATAGGCGCACAACCCTCTAGTCACAAGGAGCCTCCCATGGCATCAGCAGCAGATCGCGAAAAGTCGCTCGAAACCGCCCTCGCACAGATTGACCGCCAGTTCGGCAAGGGCTCCGTCATGCGGCTCGGCAGCGACGAGCGCGCCCCCGTCGCGGTGATCCCGACAGGGTCGATCGCCCTGGATGTCGCGCTCGGCATTGGCGGGCTTCCCCGCGGCCGCATCGTGGAGATCTACGGCCCGGAGTCCTCCGGTAAGACGACCCTCACGCTGCACGCCATCGCGAATGCGCAGAAGGCCGGCGGCATCGCCGCCTTCATTGACGCCGAGCACGCGCTCGATCCGGACTACGCGCAGAAGCTCGGCGTCGACATCGACGCCCTCCTGGTCTCCCAGCCCGACACGGGTGAGCAGGCACTCGAAATCGCCGACATGCTCGTCCGTTCCGGCTCGATCGACCTCATCGTCATCGACTCCGTCGCCGCCCTCGTCCCGCGCGCGGAGATCGAAGGAGAGATGGGCGACTCCCACGTCGGTCTGCAGGCGCGCCTCATGTCGCAGGCGCTGCGCAAGCTCACGGGTGGCCTGAGCCAGACCAACACGACGATGATCTTCATCAACCAGCTCCGCGAGAAGATCGGGGTGTTCTTCGGAAGCCCCGAGACCACCGCGGGAGGCAAGGCGCTCAAGTTCTACGCGTCGGTTCGACTCGATATCCGCCGTATCGAGACTCTGAAAGATGGCACAGAGGCCTACGGTAACCGCACCCGGGTGAAGGTCGTGAAGAACAAGATGGCGCCCCCGTTCAAGCAGGCCGAGTTCGACATCCTCTACGGCGTCGGCATCTCACGCGAGGGAAGCCTCATCGACTTCGGCGTCGAGCACGAGATCGTGCGCAAGTCGGGGGCGTGGTACACCTACAACGGCGACCAGCTGGGTCAGGGCAAGGACAACTCACGCAACTTCCTGCTGAGAAACCCCGAGATTGCCCTCGACATCGAGAAGAAGATCATGATCAAGCTCGGCATGGCGGCCGACCCGAACGCACCCGCTGCCGCAGCCGGTGACCCGGCTAAGGCGGCCGACACGGCGAAGACCGCGGCGGTCGAGCCGATCCAGAAGAAGCTCGCCTCGCGCAAGGCGGTCTGAGAATGACGCGGCGTCCGATCAGGCTTGCCAGCGCACGCCCGACCGCCACCGGGGCAGTATCGTGACGCGGCCGACCGACGGCTGGTACGTCGAGCCGACCGGCGGTGGCGAGAGTGTCCCTCTCGCCACCGTGACGCCGATCCGCAAGGTGGCGTTCGAGGAACTGCCAGAGGAACCGGAGCAGGTCACCGAGGCGGAACCGGAACAGGTCGCTGCGACTGCGTCGGAGAAGGCCGCAGCGCGCCGGGCGGATCGTGCGGCCAACGTGAGTATGACCGCACTCACGCGTCGCGGAATGTCCCGTTGGGAGCTCGAGCAGATCCTGGTGGCTCGGGAACTCGATCCCGACGAGGTCGAGGCCGAGCTCGACCGGCTCGCCAGCGTCGGTCTCATCGACGACGCGTCGCTGGCCGAGACGATCGTGCGCACCCAGCACGAGCGCAAAGGCCTCGGGCGCAGCGCGCTCATTGCGGAGATGCGCCGCAGGCACATCGATCCGGCGCAGATAGAGGAGTCTCTCGAGCAGCTCAGCGACGACAGCGAACTCGAGCGAGCCAAGGAGCTTGCGCACAAGCGAGCCCCGCAGTTGCGGTCGCTCGACCAGACCACCGCGAAGCGCCGACTCACGGCATTCCTCATGCGCAAGGGGTATCCGTCGAGCGTCATCCGCACCGCAGTCGACGAGGCGCTCGATGCGGGGGGCTCGGCCGTCCGCTTCCGATGACGGCGGCGCCATCCCGCCGGCGTGGTCACGGCCGGTGCCGTCAGGACGGCCGATGCTGTCAGGACGGCCGATGATGCTGTCAGGACGGCCGGTGCTGTCAGGACGGCCGGTGCTGTCAGGATGGGCGGGCCGCCAAGCGGGTTAGGCTTTTGGGATCATGACCATCACCGCGCCAGCATCCGCCCCCGCCGCATCCGAGGCTGTCGCAGCGCGAACCTACGAGGTCCGCACCTTCGGCTGTCAGATGAACGTTCACGACTCCGAGCGGCTGAGCGGCTCGCTCGAGGCCGCCGGTTACGTTGCTGCCGCAGGCGCGCGAGCCGATGTCGTGGTCATCAACACCTGCGCCGTTCGGGAGAACGCCGACAACAAGCTCTACGGCAACCTCGGCATGCTCGCCTCGGTCAAGCGGGAACACGAGGGCATGCAGATCGCCGTCGGCGGATGCCTGGCCCAGAAAGACAAGAACGTCATCCTCGAGAAGGCGCCCTGGGTCGACGTGGTGTTCGGCACTCACAACATGGGATCGCTGCCGGCGCTGCTCGAGCGGGCGCGGCACAACGGAGAGGCGCAGCTCGAGATTCTCGAATCGCTCGATGTCTTCCCCTCCACGCTCCCGACCAAGCGCGAGTCCACTCACAGCGGCTGGGTATCGATCTCGGTCGGCTGCAACAACACCTGCACCTTCTGCATCGTGCCCGCGCTGCGCGGCAAGGAGAAGGACCGCCGCCCCGGCGACATCCTCGCCGAGATCGCGGCCATGGTCGACGACGGCGCCATCGAGGTGACGCTGCTGGGCCAGAACGTCAACTCCTATGGCGTCGAGTTCGGCGACCGCCAGGCGTTCGGCAAGCTGCTGCGCGCGGCCGGAACCATCGAGGGACTCGAGCGGGTGCGTTTCACGAGCCCGCACCCCGCCGCCTTCACCGACGACGTCATTGATGCGATGGCCGAGACGGATGCCGTGATGCCTCAGTTGCACATGCCGCTGCAGTCGGGCTCCGACCGCGTGCTCAAGGCCATGCGCCGCAGCTACCGCTCCGAGAAGTTCCTCGGGATCCTCGACCGGGTGCGCGCGAGAATCCCGCTCGCCGCGATCTCCACGGACATCATCGTCGGCTTCCCCGGGGAGACCGAGGAGGACTTTCAGGAAACCCTCCGCGTGGTGGAGCTCGCCCGGTTCGCCTCGGCATTCACGTTCCAGTACTCGATCCGTGAGGGAACGCCCGCGGCGACGATGCCCGACCAGATCCCCAAGGCCGTCGTGCAGGAGCGCTACGAACGCCTCACCGCGCTGCAGGACCGCATCTCCTGGGAGGAGAACCAGAAACTCGTCGGCCACACCGTCAACGTGCTCGTCGGTGCTGAGGGAAAGAAAGACGCGAGCACCCATCGGCTCTCCGGGCGCGCCGAGGATTCGCGCCTCGTGCACTTCGAGGTGCCGCCGCACAGTGACATTCCCCGCCCGGGCGACGTCGTGACAGTCGTGATCAGCGACGCCAAACCGTTCCACCTCATCGCCGACAGCGCCGACCACTCGCCGCTCGCCATCCGGCGCACCCGTGCGGGCGACGCGTGGGACCGCGCCGAGGCAGACTCGTGCGGTGTGCCAGCCGTGGCGGGCTCGGTGCCCTCGGCGCCCGGTCGCGTCTCGCTCGGACTGCCGACCCTTCGTGTATCGACGGCGCCGATCTACGACCCGTCCGACGGCGAACGCTGATCGAGCATCGGCGAGAGCCCATGCTGATCGCGGTCGTCGGCGCCACCGGCACCGGCAAGTCCGGGCTCTCCCTCGACATCGCCGAGCGGCTCGCGGATGCCGGGCGTGCGGCCGAGATCGTCAACGCGGATGCCTCCCAGCTGTACCGGGGCATGGACATCGGCACGGCCAAGCTGCCGGTCGCCGACCGGCGCGGCATCCGGCACCACCTGCTCGACGTGCTCGACGTGACGGCCGAGGCGAGCGTCGCGGACTACCAGCTCGCGGCCCGCACGGCCATCGACGAGATCCACCAGCGCGGCGCCGTGCCGATCCTCGTCGGCGGATCCGGCCTGTACGTCTCGTCGGTCATCTACGACTTCCAGTTTCCCGGCACCGATCCGGTCATCCGCGCCCGGCTCGAGGCCGAGCTGCTCGAGGCTGGCCCCGGCACGCTTGCCCGCCGCCTGACTGAGCTCGACCCGGCGGCGGCAACGGCGATCGGTCCGCACAACGGCCGGCGCATCGTGCGCGCCCTCGAGGTTATCGAGATGACGGGGGAGCCCTTCGGGTCGGGGCTGCCCGACGAGTCCGCGCTCTGGACTCCGACCACCGTGCTCGGACTGCAGGTTCCGCGCGCCGAGCTCGTCGAGCGGCTCGATGAGCGGGTGCGGATGATGTGGAGCGGGGGCCTCCTCGCCGAGGTCGAGGCCCTGATCGGTCGAGGCCTCGAGCGCGGGGTGACCGCCAGCCGCGCCATCGGCTACTCGCAGGCCATCGCACAGCTGCACTGCACTCTCGGGGAGGAGGAGGCGATCGAGCAAACCCAGGCGCTCACCCGCCGCTACGCCCGGCGCCAGGTCGGCTGGTTCAGGCGGTATCCGGGCACGATCTGGTTCGCCGGCGGCACCGCGCCCGGTGCGGAGGATGCGCCGGTCAGCGGCGCCGCGATCGATCGCGTCCTGGCCGCCACCGTTCTGGCTACCATTGACGAGTGAGCATCACCATCCACTTCACCAAGGGCCACGGCACGGGCAATGACTTCGTGCTGTTCGCTGACCCCGACGGACAGATCGACCTGAGCACGGCGCAGCTGGCCGCCATCGCCGACCGGCATTTTGGTGTCGGAGGCGATGGCGTCATCCGCGCCGTGCGCTCGCGAAGCCTGCCGGAGGGGGCCGCCGCCCTCGCGGAGGACGACTCGGCGGAATGGTTCATGGACTATCACAACGCCGATGGGTCGCCGTCGGAGATGTGCGGCAACGGCATCCGCGTCTTCGCCCGCTACCTCGTCGACAACGGCCTTGCTGAGCTCGGACCAGGCGAGACGATGGTCATCGGCACCCGCGGCGGCGTGCGCGACGTGCAGGGCAACCGCAGCGGGTACCAGGTCGACCTCGGCCGATGGTTGCTCGACGGCGGCGAGCCCCTCGTGCGCGCCAAGAACCTCCAGGTCGCCCGACCCGGACTGGGCATCAACCTCGGAAACCCGCACGTGGTCGTCGCTCTGGCCAGCGAGGAGGAACTCGACAGTGCTGACCTGTCGTTCATCCCGGTCCTCGAGCCGGAGGCGCCGGAGGGGGCGAACGTCGAGTTCGTCGTGCCGATGGACCCGCTCGTCATCGACGGAGTGGGTCACATCCGCATGCGGGTGCACGAGCGCGGCAGCGGGGAGACGCTCTCCTGCGGCACCGGAGCGGCCGCCGCAGCGCTGGCCACCCGATACTGGGCGGGTGCCGGCGCACCGAACCAGTGGAGGGTCGAGGTACCCGGAGGCACTCTCGGCGTGCGGATGTTCGCGGCGGAGGACGGCGAGCACGTGGCCCTGAGCGGTCCGGCGGAGCTCGTCTTCGAGGGTGACCTCAGTCTCTAGCGCCCATCGTCCTGCCGCTAGCGGCGCCGCACCCGCAGCACGCGGTAGCCCTTGCTGGTGGACGAGCGGATGACTGAGCAATCCTCCGGCAATGAGCCCTCGAGCCAGCGATGCAGCGAGTCGGAGCCGAGATTGCGCTGCACGACGAGCCAGGCGTCGGCAGCGTGCTCGAGCCGCGGCAGCCAACGCTCGAGTAAGCCGTGCAGCTCGTTCTTGCCCACCCGGATCGGCGGATTCGACCAGATCGTCATGAAGCTCATGTCGGCGGGAACATCGTCGGGCAGGCAGGCGTTGACATTCGTGAGGCCCAGTTCGGCGGCATTGCGACGCACCAGATCGAGAGCACGCTCGTTGACGTCGACGGCCCAGACCGTGGCGTTCGGTGACTCGAGTGCGAGGGTGAGCGCAATCGGTCCCCAGCCGCAGCCGAGATCGAGCAGGTTGCCTCCGGGAGGCGGCTTCGGGATGCTGCCAAGCAGCACCTGGGTGCCGGCGTCGATGCGCTCGGGGCTGAATATGCCGCCTGCGGTGGTCAGCTCGACCTGGCGGCCGGCGAGAGTCACCGAGAAACGCCGGAGTTTGAGCTCACTCTCGGGCTTCGCTGAGAAGTAGTGCTCACTTGTCATCTAACAGAACCTACCCAAAGAGGAGAGGCTAGGGTTAACCCAATGATTGAACCAGATCCCACGCAGCACGGAGACGACGACGGCGTCATCGACAGAGTCCTGTCGAACTCGTCGGCGAAGCCAGCTGGATACACCCTTTTCACGCCCCATGGCGCCCAAGCCCTCCAGCCGCGCACCTTCGACGAGAACTCGGACAACACCCACGACGGCGATCAGTCCGAGCGTGAGGACCGCCAGGCGCTGCGCCGTGTGGCCGGTCTCTCGACCGAGCTCGAAGACGTCACAGAGGTCGAGTATCGCCAGCTGCGCATCGAGCGCGTCGTGCTCATCGGCATCTACGGCCAAGGCAACGTGCTCGAGGCCGAAAACTCCATGCGCGAGCTGTTCGCCCTCGCCGAGACTGCGGGTGCAGTGGTCCTCGACGGGCTGCTCCAACGCCGTCCGAACCCCGACCCCAGCACTTACTTCGGCAAGGGCAAAGCCGAGGAACTGCGTGGAGTGGTCGCCGCGACCGGCGCCGACACGGTGATCGTCGACGGCGAACTGGCCCCGAGCCAACGGCGTGCGCTCGAGGACATCGTCAAGGTGAAGGTCATCGACCGCACCGCCGTCATCCTCGACATCTTCAGCCAGCACGCCAAGAGCCGAGAGGGCAAGGCCCAGGTCGAACTCGCCCAGCTCGAGTACCTGCTGCCACGGCTGCGCGGATGGGGCGAGTCGATGTCCCGCCAGGCCGGTGGCCAGGTGGGCGCCGGCAACGGCATGGGCTCGAGAGGCCCGGGCGAGACCAAGATCGAACTTGACCGCCGCCGCATCCACACCCGCATGTCGAGGCTGCGCAAGCAGATCGAGGGCTTCAAGCCGTCGCGGGAGGCGAAGCGGGCCAACCGCGTGCGCAACTCGGTGCCGTCCGTTGCGATCGCCGGTTACACCAACGCGGGCAAATCGTCGCTGCTCAACCGCATCACCCGCGCGGGAGCACTCGTCGAGAACGCGCTGTTCGCGACTCTCGACACCGCGGTGCGCAAGAACGAGACTCCCGACGGCCGCGCCTACACGCTCACCGATACCGTCGGGTTCGTGCGCAATCTTCCCCATCAACTCGTCGAGGCGTTCCGGTCGACCCTCGAGGAGGTCGCGGATGCCGATGTCATCGTCCACGTCGTCGACGGCTCCCACCCCGACCCCGCCAGCCAACTCACCACGGTGCGCGATGTGATCGGCGAGGTCGATGCACGTCACCTTCCCGAGATTGTGGTGTTCAACAAGTCGGACCTCATCGACGACGACCAGCGGCTCGTGCTGCGGGGCCTCGAGCCAAGCGCGATCTTCGCATCCGCGCGCACGCGCGAGGGCGTCGACGAGATCCTGACGCGGATTTCGGAACTGCTGCCCGTTCCGCGGATCGAGCTCGATCTGCTCATCCCGTTCAGCCGCGGTGACGTCGTCACCAGGCTTCACGATCATGCGCGGGTGCTCGACACCCGCTACGACGAGAACGGCACCCGCATGCACGTGCTCGTCGACGAGGAGCTCCGGGCGGCCGTCGCGGAGTTCGTACTGGCCCCAGCCGTCTGAGTCCCCGCCGTCTGAGTCCCAGCCGTCTGGGTCCCCGCCGTCTGAGCCCCAGGGAACCGCCGCGCAGCGGGGCCGGTAGCCTAGCTAAACCGCGCGGAGGACCGCGACGACCTTGCCGAGCACCTCGGCGAAGTCGCCGAGGATCGGTGCGAACGCGGAGTTGCGCGGAAGCAGCCAGGTGTGCCCGTCGCGCTGCTGAAACACCTTCACGGTGGCCTCGTCGTCGAGCATCGCAGCGACGATGTCGCCGTTCTCCGCCGTCTTCTGTTGACGCACGACGATCCAGTCGCCGTCGCAGATCGCCGCGTCGATCATCGAGTCGCCCGACACCTTGAGCATGAACAGGTCGCCCTTGCCGACGAGCTGGCGGGGGAGCGGGAAGATCTCGTCGACCTGCTGCTCTGCCGTGATCGGGATGCCGGCCGCGATCCTTCCGACCAGCGGTACCATCGCGGCATCGCCGACCGGCGTCGGGTTGTCTGAGACGGTGCCCGAGTCAGTGCGGGGCAGGTCGATGAGAACCTCGAGTGCCCGCGGCCGGTTCGGGTCGCGGCGCAGGTAGCCGCTCAGCTCGAGCTGGTTGAGCTGGTGGGTGACGCTCGAGAGAGAGGACAGGCCGACGGCATCGCCGATCTCCCGCATGCTCGGCGGGTACCCGCGGGAGGCGACGGATCGCTGGATCGCGTCGAGAATAGCCAGCTGCTTCTCGCTCAGGCTCTTGCGACGGCGGGTTCCCGCTCGCTCAGTCGACTCGCTGGCCGGCCTGTCCTGCTGGTTCTCGTGCACGAATGCTCCTCATTCCGGGGTCCTATCTGCACCGGCGGGGCCGAACGAATCACCGATGTCAGTGGTCGCTGGTTGTGTGTGGTCCAGACAATCGAAACTGTATCCACGATTGGGGCTCCCGCCAAACCTATCTTCGACTGTGTCGACGAAAAGTTGGCACAAATGTTCGAAGACTGACTTGAATGCCGGACTAATCGAATGTATGTTCGGAACAGAGCTTCGTATCCGGTACTCCCGGCCGAGTGCCGGATACGAAAGCTCGATCGCTTTCGTCGACAGAAGGGCAAGACAATGACCTCACACACACTGACGGCACGCACCCTGAGTTCAACGGGTCCCTCGACGACCACCCGGACGACCACCCCGACGGTGCGCGCGTCGCACCTGCGACTCACCCGCCGCGGTCGACTTGTGCTGACGACCCTCGTGGCCCTGCCGCTCGTGGCCGCCGCGGGCGCCTTCGCGCTCAACGGCGGAGTGGCCGTAGCGTCGAACTCGTCCTCGTCGACCAGCTTCGAGTATGTTCAGGTATCCAGCGGCCAATCCCTCTGGCAGCTCGCCCAGTCCATCGCGCCAGCCGCCGACCCGCGCGACGTCGTGTCCGACCTGCTGCACTTAAACCAGCTCGGCAGCGCCGATGTGCACCCCGGCCAGCAGCTCGCCCTGCCTGCCAAGTACTCCAACTGACCCGCCCGCGGGGCCCGCGCCCGGCGCTGTCGTGACCGGATGGGCCCTTAAACTGGGGAGGTGACTTCGCTCAGTGACCTTCCCATCCGTGACGATCTTCGAGGCCTGACGCCGTATGGCGCTCCCCAGGAGCATGTTCGCATCGCCCTCAATGTGAACGAGAACACGCATCCGGTCCCCGAGGCCGTCGCCCGGGACATCGTCATCGCGTTGGCCGAGGCCGTGCTCACGGTCAACCGCTACCCTGACCGGGAATTCACGGAGCTGCGCGAGAGCCTCGCCGGCTACCTCGGCCACGGACTGACGGCCGAGAACGTGTGGGCGGCCAACGGGTCGAATGAGGTGCTGCAGCAGATCCTCCAGGCATTCGGCGGTCCGGGACGCACCCTTCTCCTCTTCCCACCCACCTACTCGATGCACTCGATTATCGCCGCGGGCACCGGCACCCAGTGGATTGCGGCTGAGCGAGACGACGGATTCGAGATCCTCCCCGAGACCGCGGTCCGCGCCATCCGGGAGCACCGCCCCGACATCGTGTTCTTCTGCTCCCCGAACAACCCGACGGGAACCTCCGTCTCGCTCGAGACCATCGCCGCCGCCTACGACGCGACCGACGGCATCGTCGTGGTCGATGAGGCCTACGCGGAATTCGCGCCGGCCGATTCCGCCACCGCGCTGACCCTGCTCGACGGCCGCGAGCGACTCATCGTCTCCCGCACAATGAGCAAGGCGTTCGCCTTCGCAGGGGCCCGCGTCGGCTACCTCGCAGCCGACCCGGCGGTCGCCGACGCGCTGCGGCTCGTCCGACTGCCGTACCATCTCTCGGCCCTCACCCAGGCGGCCGCGATCGCTGCGCTCGCGCACTCGGGCGAGATGCTCGCGATGGTCGACGACATCAAGGGCCAGCGGGACCGCCTCGTGGTCGAGCTCACGACTCTCGGCTACCACGCCTGGCCGAGCGCCGCGAACTTCGTGCTCTTCGGCGGGGTGGACGACCCGCACGCGGTCTTCGAGTCCCTGCTCGCCCAGAGCATCATCATCCGCGACATCGGGATCGCCGGGCACCTGCGGGTGACGGCGGGAACCGAGGCCGAGACCACGGCGTTCCTCGACGCCCTCGCCGGGCTCGGGCGCCCTCAGCCCGCTCGCTAGGATTGACGGATGACCAGTCAGCGCACCGCGCACATTCAGCGCGAGACGAGCGAGTCGAGCATCGACCTCACGCTCAATCTCGATGGGTCGGGAATTACCGACATCACGACATCCGTGCCGTTCTTCGACCACATGCTCACGGCGTTTGCGAAGCACTCCCTCATCGACCTGACGGTCAAGGCCAAGGGAGACATCGAGATCGACGTGCACCACACCGTCGAAGACATCGGAATTGTGCTCGGCAAGGCCATCGGCCAGGCCCTCGGAGACAAGGCCGGGATCGCCCGGTTCGGCGACGCCCTCGTGCCGCTCGATGAGGCGCTCGTCCAAGCCGTTGTCGACGTATCCGGGCGTCCCTTTCTCGTCCACACCGGCGAGCCCGCCGGCTTCGAATTCCACCTCATCGGCGGCCACTTCACCGGTTCGATGGTGCGCCACGTCTTCGAGGCCATCACCTTCCACGCCGCATTGACCGTGCACATCACGGTGATGGGCGGCCGAGACCCGCACCACATCGCCGAGGCGGAGTTCAAGGCCTTCGCGCGCGCCCTCCGCCAGGCGGTCGCACTCGACCCCCGAGTGCAGGGTATCCCCTCCACCAAGGGGGCGCTGTAGCCGTGACAACTCCGAACGTCGTCGTCCTCGACTACGGTTCCGGCAACGTGCACTCCGCGGTGAAGGCGCTGGAGCGCGCCGGGGCGAACGTCGAACTGACCGCCGATCGGCGCAAGGTCGCCGAGGCCGACGGACTGCTCGTGCCAGGGGTCGGTGCATTCTCCGCCGTCATGGATGCGCTCGGCACCGTCCACGGCGCCGAGCTCATCGACCGTCGGCTCGCCGGCGGACGCCCGGTGCTCGGCATCTGCGTTGGTATGCAGATCATGTTCGAGCGCGGCGTCGAGCGCGGAATCAAATCGGAGGGTCTCGGCGAATGGCCGGGCACTGTGACCGAGCTGCCGGCGGAGATCCTGCCGCACATGGGCTGGAACACGGTCGAGGCTCCCGCCGACTCCATGCTGTTCGACGGCATCCGAGACGAACGCTTCTACTTTGTGCACTCCTACGCGGCCCAGGAATGGACCCTCGAGACGTCCCGCCCGTTCGAGCCGCCGCGCCTGATCTGGTCCGAGCACGGAGCGCGATTCCTCGCCGCTGTCGAAAACGGGCCGCTCACCGCAACCCAGTTTCACCCCGAGAAATCCGGCGACGCGGGCATCCGCCTGCTCGCCAATTGGATCACGAGCCTCAACAAGAACTAGGCTCGTCGAGTTCACCCCAACCCCAGTCTCAGAGAGATCACATGAGCGAGTTCAACAAGACCCCCGGCCTTATCCTTTTGCCCGCGGTCGATGTCTCGGGCGGCAAGGCGGTCCGCCTCACCCAGGGGGCCGCTGGCAGCGAGACCAACTATGGAGACCCCATCGATGCTGCGGCCGACTGGGCCAGCCAGGGCGCCGAGTGGATCCACCTGGTCGACCTCGACGCCGCGTTCGGTCGCGGCAACAACCACGCAGTGATCAAGAAGGTCATCCGCCAGGTGCGAGGCAACGTCATGATCGAGCTGTCCGGCGGCATCCGTGACGACGAGAGCCTCGAGGCTGCGCTCGCGACCGGCGCCAAACGCATCAACCTCGGCACCGCTGCACTCGAGAACCCGGAATGGGCGGCCCACGTCATCGCCGAGTACGGCGAGGCCATCGCGGTCGGACTCGATGTGCGCGGAACGACGCTCGCGGCGCGCGGCTGGACAGAGGAGGGCGGCGACCTCTGGCAGGTTCTCGACCGCCTCGAGCAGGCCGGATGTGCCCGCTACGTCGTCACCGACGTCACGAAGGACGGAACGCTGCAGGGTCCGAACCTCTCCCTGCTCCGCGAGGTTGCCGACCGCACCGAGAAGCCGGTCATCGCCTCCGGTGGCATCGCGAGCCTCGACGACATCGCCGACCTGCGCTCCCTCGTCCGGTACGGCGTCGAGGGCGCGATCGTCGGCAAGGCGCTCTACGCGAAAGCGTTCACCCTCGCCGAGGCGCTGGACGTCGCCAGCGACTGATGCCGCTCGAGCAGCACGACGGACACGGGGCGGCCGACTCGGCCGGCACACCCTGGCAGGGCAGGAGCTTCGGTGACGCGGCACCGTCGGACGACGACGGCTCGGCCGCGCCGGCCCTGATCGAGATCCTCCGCGGGTTTCGTTCGGGCGAGGTCGCTGCGGCCGCGGTCGTCGACGTCATCCGCGCCTCCAGGCTGCTCATCCCGCTCGTCGCCGAACTCGCCGAGGCCGGCGTCGGGCCAACCGGCCTCAGGATCGACAAGAGCGCCGACCTCTCGATCGTCACTGTGGCGGGGCCGGACGGCCGCGGCGTCATGCCGGTGTTCAGTTCGGTTGACAGCATGCGCCGTTGGAATCCGCTGGCCAGGCCTGTGCCTGCGGATGCCGTGCGCGTCGGCCTCGCCGCCGCAAGCGAGCACACCGACCTCGTCGTCCTCGACCCGATGTCGGAGACGGAGTTCGCGATCCGGCGACCGGCGGTGTGGGCGATCGCGCAGCAGCTACCGTGGGTACCGAGCTACCTCGACCCAGAGGTTGCAGCGGAATTCGCGAACTCGGCGGACGCGGAGCAGCAGGTGCTCGCGGTCTCTCTTGCAGCGGGTGATCCGAGGGCGCGGCTTGCGGGCCCCGAGCTCGTGGTGGTGCTCGAGCTCGCGCCCGGGCTCGACCAGTCCGCCCTCTCGGCCGTCGTCGCGCGGCTTCAGGAGCGGTGGTCCGCCTCGGAGGTCATCGCGGCCCGGGTCGACAGCGTGGCGGTGCGGCTGCTTGCGGCGGGCCCGTCGGACATGCCCGAGGGGTGACCCGCTGCAGGTTGTCCGGGCCGAGGTTGCGTCCGACCACGCGCGCCGGCCTCGATGGTGTTTGTGCCCGTTTGTAACGGGTGCGCCCGCTCGAGCGGGCGCGGTTGTCACAAACGGGCGCTGACACGGTTGCGGCGGATGCGGGCGAGACGGTGCCGGGCGCGCCAGAGTGCGTAAGCCGTGGCGCCGGATGCCGTGGGCCCAGCACACTGGGACGAGTTCGCGAGCGACCCTATCCGGCGTTGCAGCCGACCGACGGGTCGAAGAGGCCGAGGCTGGCGTTTCGGGCATCCGTCTCCGCCCGCTCGACGTCGGCGAGGTAGCGGTCGTTCGGCTCGAACAGCACCGAGTAGCCCAGCCCGCGCGCCGCGATCGCGACGCTCGCGTTCTGCCCGTCTGACGTGAACACAGCCGCGAGGGTGCGCCCGTACTGGTCGGCGCGCTCGACGTCGTACTCGAGACTGACGGTCGAGCCGACGGGCAGCAGAGCCGCGAGGAAGTCGGATGCCTCGGGCCCGAGGCACTCGATCGGGGTGTTCTCCCTCTTCGTCTCGGGGGTGTCGATGTTGAGCAGCCGCACTCGCGTCACGGCGCCGTCGAGCAGCACGTCGACGGTGTCACCGTCGATCACCCTGTCGATGACCGCGCGATCCGCCGGCCGGATCCCCTCGGATGCCGTGCTTTCGGATGCCGTGCCCTCGGATGTCGTGCCCTCGGGTGCAGTGGGCCCAGGGGACAGGTCGTCCGGCATCGACGCCCAGACCCAGGCACCGGCCAACACCGCGATCACTACGACGGCAATGCCGAGTCGTTGACCGGCCGCACGACGCCGGTTCCTGATCTGCCACTCGTTCATAGCGAAAACCTAGGCCAGAACGGCGGCGATGCGAGTCAGTTGACCGCGCCGGTGTACTTCTCGCCGGCGCCCTTGCCCGGCGCATCCGGGAAGGGG
Organism: Marisediminicola antarctica; assembly: GCF_009930795.1. Classification (GTDB taxonomy): domain Bacteria; phylum Actinomycetota; class Actinomycetes; order Actinomycetales; family Microbacteriaceae; genus Marisediminicola; species Marisediminicola antarctica. The sequence goes on along the minus strand of NZ_CP017146.1, from coordinate 2,811,836 downwards.
GATGCCTCGCGGAAGGCGAGCTGCACCGAACGCAGCCCGTCGCGCAGGGCTCTCGCGTGCTGGTCGCCGAGGTCGGGCGCGGCAGCGGTGACGAGCCCGGCGAGCGCGTTGATGAGCTTGCGCGCCTCGTCGAGGTCCAACTGGGAGTCCGGGTCGTCGGCGAGGCCGCACTTCACGGCGGCGGCGCTCAACAGGTGCACGGCGACCGTGTTGATGACCTCGATCGCGGGCACATCGGCGATGTCGCGTGCTGCGTTCTCGGCATCATCCGGTGCTGAAAACTCGTGAATGTGCGCGTTATCGCTCATGGCTGGTTCCTCTGTTAGACTTCTGTCGGCTCCGGGGCCTTACAGCTCCGGAACGAAAGTGGAGATTCTCCCACCCGCGGTTACCGCTTCTTCAGGTTACCGGGTTGTTGGCACCCCGCCGACGAGCAGAAGGTTGCTCGAAGGTAGCCAGGGCGCCGGGCCAGTTTGCAGTGAAACCCACGGAATTCATCTCTGGGGAGAGAACTGCGGCTGTGCGTGAAACTCCTTCTTTCGTCTGATGTCGGCACCGCCGGCACCCAGTCAGGCACACGAAAGCGAACCCAAGGAGTAACGCATCAGCGATCCCCGTACCAATGACCGAATCCGCGTACCGGAGGTCCGACTTGTTGGCCCAGCCGGCGAGCAGGTCGGTGTCGTGCGCATTGAAGACGCTATTCGTCTCGCTCAGGAGGCCGACCTGGATTTGGTTGAGGTAGCTCCCAATTCCAAGCCTCCCGTCGCCAAGATCATGGATTTCGGCAAGTTCAAATACGAAACCGCCCAGAAGGCGAAAGAAGCACGCCGCCACCAGGCGAACACGATCCTCAAAGAGGTGCGCTTCCGCCTCAAGATCGACACGCACGACTACGAGACCAAGCGCAAGCGCGCCGAGGGCTTCCTGAAGGCCGGCGACAAGGTCAAGGCCATGATCCTGTTCCGCGGTCGCGAGCAGTCGCGCCCCGAGCAGGGTGTACGTCTGCTGCAGCGCTTCGCCGAGGATGTTGCGGAGTTCGGCTCGGTCGAGTCGACGCCGATGATCGACGGTCGCAACATGGTCATGGTCATCGGGCCGGTCAAGAACAAGTCCGAAGCCAAGGCCGAGTCCGAGGCCAAGCGCGCCGCGTCAAAGCCGGCTCGCGCCGAGCGCCCCGCTGCCGCCCCCGGAACCACGAGCGCGCCAGCCGCATCGACCCTGATCGCCGACGCGGCTCCTGCCGTGAAGAAGGCCGCCGAGGCCCCCAGGTCTGCGCCCGCACCAAAGACGACCCCGGTCGCCGAGGAAAAGCCAGCCGACGCCAAGGCCCCCGAGTCGAAGGCGCCGGAGGCGAAGGCCCCGGTCGCGAAAGCCGCCGAAACCAGCTCTCCCGCTGCGAAGGCAGCTGACGTGAAGCCGGCCGAAGCTAAGCCTGCAGCGAAGGCGACCCCAGCGGCCGCCCCAGCCCCAGCCCCCGCCCCCAAGGCCCCGGCCGCGGCGGCACCTGCCGCTCCCGCCGCGCCGGCGAAGCCCGTCGCGACGCCGAAGCCGAGCGGTGCGGTTCCCAAGCCGTCGCCCAAGGCTCCGGCCGTTCCCAAGGCTCCGGCGACGCCGCAGCCCCCCAAAGCTGCACCAGCAGATGTAGCGCCGGGCACGCCCGGCGCCAAGTAGTACGACAGATACGAGGAGAGACACATGCCCAAGATGAAGACCCATTCGGGTACCAAGAAGCGCTTCAAGGTCACCGGTAGCGGCAAGGTCATGAAGCAGCAGGCCGGTATGCGGCACAACCTGGAGGTCAAGTCCAGCGTCGTCACTCGTCGTCTGAACCAGGAAAAGGTGTTGGCCCCGGCCGACGCCAAGCTCGTCAAGCGCCTTCTCGGCAAGTAGACCGACCCACCAACCTCAAGGAACCAAATCATGGCAAGAGTAAAAAGGGCAGTCAACGCCCACAAGAAGCGCCGGGTCATCCTCGAACGCGCCAAGGGCTACCGTGGTCAGCGTTCGCGCCTGTACCGCAAGGCAAAAGAACAGCTGATCCACTCGTTCGTCTATTCCTACCGCGACCGTCGCCAGCGCAAGGGCGACTTCCGCCGCCTGTGGATCCAGCGCATCAACGCGGCGTCGCGTGCCAACGGCCTGACTTACAACCGCTTCATCCAGGGACTCAACCTGGCCGGAGTGCAGGTCGACCGTCGCATCCTCGCCGACCTGGCCGTCACCGACCCCGCGACCTTCGCGGCGATCGTTGCGACCGCGAAGGCAGCACTTCCCGCCGACACCAGCGCGCCGAAGGTTGCCGCCTAGATTCCACCAATAAGCTATCGACATGATCGATAACCCGCGTTCTCCACGAGTTCGCGCGGTGGCAAAGCTAGCCAAGAGAGACGCCCGGTCCCAGACCGGGCTCTTTCTTTTGGAGGGCCCACAAGCCGTCGCAGAAGCACTCACTTTCCGGCCGCAACTCGTGGTGGAGCTGTACGCGACGCCGACGGCAATCGAGCGGTATTCCGACATCGCCCAGGCCGCGTCCGTCGCGGGGATCGAGGTGGAGTTCGTCACCGAGCTCGTGCTTGAGTCGATGGCCGACACCGTCACGCCGCAGCGCATTGTCGCGGTCTGCCACCAGTTCCCGACCTCGGTCAAGGACATCCTCAAGCCGGATACCGAGGGCAACGGCCCCAAGCTCATTGCGATTCTCGAAGAGGTGAGAGACCCGGGCAACGCCGGGACGATCATCCGGGCCGCGGATGCCGCCGGTGCCGACGGTGTCATCTTCACCGGACGCAGCGTCGACCTCTACAACCCCAAGGTGGTGCGCTCGTCGACGGGATCGATCTTCCACGTGCCCGTGGCGGTCGGCGCCGATTTTGACACCGTGCTCGAGAGGGCTCGGGAGGCCGGCATGTTCGTGATCGCGGCCGATGTCAAAGGCGGCGACCTGCTCGCCGCGCGCCAGGACGGCGTGCTCGCGCGCCCGACGGCGTGGGTATTCGGCAACGAGGCGCGCGGGCTCTCCGACGAGAACCTCGCGATGACCGATCTCGCCCTCACTGTGCCCATCTATGGGCATGCCGAATCGATGAACCTCGCCACGGCGGCATCCGTGTGCCTGTACGAGAGCGCCTTCTCGCAACGCTCCGCCGGCTGACCCCGCCACGCATCTCGAGTCACTTCCGGAGATTGCGGGATTGTTACGACTGGCACTAGGGGTTAGTGGGCGTTCTCACAGTGTGGTTGGGTAGGGGAATGGTGCAAGCAGGCAATGGTGAACCCCTGGTCGTCGTCGATCACGTCAACAAGCACTTCGGTGCTCTCCATGTGCTGAAGGACATCTGCACCACGGTCACCCGCGGCGAGGTCGTGGTGGTCATCGGGCCCAGCGGGTCGGGCAAGTCCACCCTCTGCCGGGCGATCAATCGGCTCGAGACCATCGACGACGGTCTCATCACCATCGACGGCACCGAGTTGCCGAAAGAGGGCGCCGGCCTCGCAAAGCTTCGCGCCGATGTGGGCATGGTCTTCCAGTCGTTCAACCTCTTCGCGCACAAGACGGTGCTGCAGAACGTGACGCTTGGTCCGATCAAGGTTCGTGGACTCTCGAAGGCGGATGCCGAGACGAGGGCCATGGCGCTGCTCGAACGCGTCGGTGTCGCCAATCAGGCGAAGAAGATGCCGTCCCAGCTTTCCGGCGGTCAGCAGCAGCGCGTCGCGATCGCCCGCGCGCTCGCGATGGAGCCCAAGGTCATGCTGCTCGACGAGCCGACCTCGGCACTTGACCCCGAGATGATCAACGAGGTTCTCGACGTGATGGTCGGCCTCGCCAAAGACGGAATGACGATGATCGTGGTCTCCCACGAGATGGGCTTCGCGCGCAAGGCCGCCGACCGCGTGCTGTTCATGGCCGAGGGTGCGATCGTCGAGGAGGCCACACCCGAGGAATTCTTCACGAATCCGAAGTCAGATCGGGCCAAGGACTTCCTCTCCAAAATACTTACCCACTAACCAGTGGGTGGGACACACAGCACAAGGAGCGAATTATGAGACTCAAAAAAGGTCTGATGGTCTCTGCCATGGCCGCCGTCGCGGTGCTCGGACTGAGCGCCTGCACCGATTCCGAGGCGCCCACCGCCGAGCCAGAGGTGCAGGAGGAGGTCGAGTTCGAGGCGGGCACGACCATGGCCGAGCTCAACGAGGCCGGCGAGATCACGATCGGAACCAAGTTCGACCAGCCCCTCTTCGGGCTCGTCGGCCCAGACAATGAACCGGTCGGCTTCGACGTCGAGATAGGCAAGATCATCGCCGCCGAGCTGGGCATCGCACCCGAGGACATCAACTGGGTCGAGGCCATCTCCGCCAACCGCGAGCCGTTCATCCAGAACGGCGAGGTCGACCTCGTCGTCGCGACCTACACAATCAACGACACCCGCAAGGAAGTTGTCTCGTTCGCCGGCCCGTACTACATCGCCGGCCAGGACCTGCTCGTTCCCGCGGACAACCCCGACGGCATCGAAGGCCCGGAGTACTTCACCGAGAACCCCGACGCGGTCGTCTGCACCGTGAGTGGATCGACTTCGGAGAAGAACATCCGTGAGTACACCGACAACGTCATCGCGGCGAACGGCTACTCGGACTGCCTCGAGCCCGTGCGCACGGGAGCGGCCGCCGCGGTCACAACCGACAACGTCATCCTCGCCGGTCTCGCCGACAAGAGCGACGGTGAGTTCGAGGTCGTGAACAACGCGTTCACCGAAGAGCCCTACGGCATCGGCGTCGCGCTGGAGGACACCGAGTTCCGCGACTTCATCAACGACACGCTCGAGGCAGCGTTCGAAGACGGCCGTTGGGTGGATGCCTGGGAGGCAACCGCCGGCGTCGTGCTCGACACGCCTGAGCCGCCGACCGTCGACCGCTACTAACACCACGTGAGAGTCGGCCCGTCCGCACCGCGGACGGGCCGACTGCCACGATCAGAGAAAACAGGGGCGGTTCATGGACGCGATCATCGAAGGGTTGCCGCTCTTCATCGACGGCTTCCTGGTTACTCTGAGCCTGCTCGGCGTCGCGGGGATGGGGGCGCTCGGCATCGGCATCGTCGTCGCGGCGATGCGGATCTCTCCCGTCGCGTCCCTGCGCATGATCGCGACGGTCTACACGGAACTCGTTCGCAACACCCCACTGACTCTTCTGCTGTTCGGCTGTGCCTTCGTGTTGCCCTATCTCGGGGTGAGGCTTGACTACTTCACTCTCGCCGCGATCGGTCTCACCGTCTACACCTCGCCGTTTGTGGCCGAGGCGCTCCGCTCCGGAGTCAACGGCGTCTCTATCGGGCAGGCCGAGGCAGCCCGCAGTATCGGCCTCACCTTCGGCCAGACTCTCGGGTTCGTCGTGATGCCGCAGGCCATCCGCATGGTCATACCCCCGCTCATCAACGTCTTCATCGCCCTGACGAAGAACACCTCCGTCGCGGGTGGGTTCTTCGTTCTCGAACTCTTCGCTCAGTCCCGGCGGGTCATCAACAATCGGGGAGACGAAGTGCTGGCGATCCTGCTCGCGGTGGCGTTCTTCTACCTCATCATCACCGTGCCCCTCGGTCTCATTGCCGGGGCCATCGAAAAGCGAGTGGCGGTCCTCCGATGAGCCAGTCCGTTCTCTACGACGCCCCGGGCCCGCGCGCCATCCGCCGGTCGAGGGTGACCTCGGTCGTCTCTGCGGTGCTGATCGCGCTCGGCATCGCCTGGCTGATCTTCACCCTCGCCTCGCCGCGCGAGACCGCCGGTGGCTCCACCCAGGTCGGACTGTTCGACGCGAGCCGCTGGGACATCCTGCTCGATGCCGCCGTCTGGCGCGCCCTCTGGCGCGGGGTGCAGGGCACACTGCAGATGGCCGGCGCCGCAGCTGTGCTCGCGATGATCATCGGCATCCTCTTCTCCTTCGGGCGCACCGCGCGCACTGCCTGGATCCGGGTGCCCACCGCCGTGCTGCTCGAATTCTTCCGCGGCATGCCCGTACTGCTCATGATGCTCTTCGTGCTGCTCGTTTTCGCCTCCGGCTCGTACGTCGCCGGCGTCGCCGCCCTCGCCGTCTACAACGGAGCCCTGATCGGCGAGATCCTCCGCGCTGGAATCGCCTCGCTGCCGCGCGGCCAGGCCGAGGCGGGCCTCGCGATCGGGCTGACCCCGACCGCCACGCGATTCCTCATCGAGTTTCCGCAGGCGTTCCGCCAGATGCTGCCGATCATCATCGCCCAGATGGTCGTGCTGCTCAAGGACACCGCGCTGGCCTACATCGTCGGGTACCCGGAGCTGCTGCGCATCGGCGTCAACAACCTCTCCAACTTCTACGGCAACGCCTACTTCTTCACCCTGTTTTTCGTTGTGCTGGTGATCTATCTCGTCATCAACCTCTCGCTCTCCTGGGTCGCGCGCTTTGTCGCGCGGCGCACCGGAAGCAAGGCCGTTGTCGCGAAGATCCCCAGGCGTGGGATCTTCGGAAGGACCCGCGGTACCGCCGCGCCGACGGACGACGGTGCGGACGATGGTGCGGCCGGCAAGTCCTAGCCCGCACTAAACTCGACTCTTGTGTCTGAGTACCTATCCCTGAACGAGCAGAACGTCGGCGTTGCCGTGGATGCTGCCCTTGCCGCCCTCGCGTCGGCTACGTCCTCGTCGAGCCTCAAGGTCGCTCGAGCCGACCACCTCGGGGAGCACTCGGCTCTCGCGGCGTTCAACGCGTCGATCAAGTCGTTGCCGAACGACCAGAAGTCGGCCGCCGGCAAGCTGGTCGGCCAGGCGAAGGCACGCCTCACCCAGGCGTTCGAGGCGCGCGTCGCCGAGGTGTCGGCGGCGGAGGAGTCCGCGCGTCTCGCTGCGGAGAGTGTCGACGTGACGGCTGCGGCATCCCGCTGGACGCCCGGCGCCCGGCATCCGCTCAACCTGCTCATGGAACAGATCGGCGACATCTTCCTCGGCATGGGCTGGGAGATCGCGGAGGGGCCGGAGCTGGAGAACGAGTGGTTCAACTTCGACTCGATGAACTTCGACGAGGACCACCCCGCCCGCGCCATGCAGGACACCTTCTTCGTCGACCCGATCGACAAGCACCTCGTGCTGCGCACCCACACGAGCCCCGTGCAAACCCGCTCGATGCTCGAGCGCACCCCGCCGATCTACGTGGTCGCGCCGGGCCGCACCTTCCGCACCGACGAGCTCGACGCGACCCACACCCCGGTGTTCCACCAGATCGAGGGTCTCGCCGTCGACAAGGGCCTCACGATGGCGCACCTGCGCGGCACGCTTGAGCACTTCGCCCGCCTCATGTTCGGCGACGAGGCGAGAATCCGGCTGCGCCCGAACTACTTTCCCTTCACCGAGCCGAGCGCCGAGATGGATGTCTGGCAGCCGAACGCCAAGGGCGGGGCGCGCTGGGTGGAGTGGGGCGGCTGCGGCATGATCAACCGCAACGTGCTGCTCGCCTCTGGCATCGACCCCGACATCTACCAGGGCTTCGCCTTCGGCATGGGCATCGAGCGCACCCTCATGTTCCAGAACGGCCTCACCGACATGCGCGACATGGTCGAGGGTGACATCCGATTCAGCAAGCAGTTTGGAATGGTCCTCTGATGCGCGTCCCCCTGAGTTGGCTCGCCGAGTTCGTCGACCTCGTGCCCGGTTCGAGCACCGACGACATCCACGCGGCGCTCGTGAAGGTCGGCCTCGAGGAAGAGGGAGTGCACGGATTCGAGCTGAGCGGCCCCATCGTCGTCGGCGCTGTGCTCGAGTTCGTCGATGAGCCGCAGACCAACGGCAAAACCATCCGCTGGTGCCAGGTCGATGTGGGCGAGGACGTGCCCCGCGGGATCGTCTGCGGCGCGCACAACTTCGCCGCCGGCGACAAGGTCGTCGTGTCGCTGCCCGGCGCCGTGCTGCCCGGGCCGTTCCCGATCGCAGCCCGCACGACCTATGGCCACGTCTCCGACGGCATGATCGCTTCGGCCAAGGAGCTCGGCCTCGGCGAGGAGCACGCCGGGATCCTCGTGCTGTCTACCCTCGGGCTCGACCCGGCGGTCGGCGCGGATGCCGTCGCTCTACTCGGTCTGGACGACTCGGCCGTCGAGGTCAACGTCACCCCCGACCGCGGCTACGCCTTCTCGATCCGCGGCATCGCCCGCGAGTACAGCCACGCCACCGGCGCGACCTTCCGCGACCCTGCCGCCGGCGTGCCCGCGCACGACCGGGCCGAGGGAGCGGCGGTCTTCCCGGTCGCCATCGACGACCGCGCCCCCATCCGTGGGCGTACAGGCTCCACGGTGTTCGTCACGCGCGTCGTGCGCGGGGTCGACCCGACCCGGCCCACGCCCGCCTGGATGGTCGCGCGGCTGACCCTCGCCGGCATCCGCTCGATCTCGCTTGTCGTCGACATCACCAACTACGTCATGCTCGAACTCGGCCAGCCGGTCCACGGCTACGACCTCGACAAGCTCGCCGGCGGCATCACCGTGCGCCGCGCCGAGCCCGGGGAGAGCATCGTCACCCTCGACGACCAGACGCGAAAGCTCCACCCCGAAGATCTGCTCATCACCGATGGGTCCGGGCCCATCGGGATCGCCGGCGTCATGGGCGGCGCCACCACGGAGATCGGAACGGGCACCGTCAACGTGCTCGTCGAGGCCGCGAACTTCGACCCCGTCTCGATCGCCCGCTCCGCCCGCCGGCACAAGTTGCCAAGCGAGGCATCCCGCCGCTTCGAGCGCGGCGTCGACCCCTATGTCGCCGCACCGGCCGCGGCCCGGGTCGTGCAGCTGCTCGAACAGCTCGCCGGCGGCACCGCCGACGATCTCGGCTCGAGCCACACGACCCATCTCGCCGCGACCGGCATCGAGCTGCCCACCGGCTACGTCTCCGGGCTCATCGGCGTCGACTACAGCGACGAGGAGATCCTCTCCTCCCTCGCCGAGATCGGCGGAGCGATCGTCCCCTCCGACCGCGGACTCGTCGTCGCCCCGCCGAGCTGGCGTCCCGACCTGACCGACAAGGCGACGCTTGCCGAGGAGGTCGCCCGCATCGTCGGGTACGACCGGATCCCCTCCGTGCTGCCGACCGCGCCTCCCGGCCGCGGGCTGACCCGCGCGCAGCGTCTGCGCCGCTCCGCCGCCCAGCAGCTCGCTGCCGGTGGCTCGACCGAGGTCAACGCGTACCCGTTCGTGTCGAAGTTCAGCAATGACACCTTCGGAGCAGCATCCGCCGGCCCGGTTGCCGCGGTCAAGCTCGCGAACCCGCTCGACGGCGAAGTGCCGTGGCTGCGCACCTCACTCACGCCCGGGCTCATCGAGGTCGCCCGCCGCAACCTCTCGCGAGGTTTGACCGACCTCGCGCTGTTCGAGATCGGCACCGTGTTCCTGCCCGAGGCGGGCGTCGAGTACGGCAGCGGCCCGCTGCCGATCGGCAACGCGCGGCCGTCGGTCGAGGTGCTCGCCGAACTCAACGCGTCGATCCCGCCGCAGCCCCGTCACGCCGGCGGGCTGTTCCTCGGCAACGCCGTGGGCAAGCAGGCCGGGCAGGCCGCCATCACGGCATCCGTTGCCGATGCCCTCACCGCCGTGCGCCAGCTCGCCTCCGCCCTCGCGGTGACGATCGACGTGCGCCAGGGCAGCCACCAGGCGATGCACCCCGGTCGCACTGCCGAGCTGCTTGTCGACGGGCACACCGTCGGGCACGCCGGCGAATTACTGCCGACCCTCGCCGCCGAGCTCGACCTGCCCAGGGTCGTCGCCGTCTGGGAGGTCGACCTCGACGCGCTCATCCGGCTCGCGCCGGTATCGGTCACACCCACCCCGATCGCGACCCTCCCGGCCGCGACGCAGGACCTGTCGCTTGTCGTGCCCGTCGGGTTCCCGGCGAGCGAGGTGCTCGCGGCGGTCGTCGAGGGTGCCGGCCCCCTGCTCGAGGATGCCCGGTTGTCAGACGACTACCGCGGCTCCGGGATTGCGGATGGCGCAAGGTCGCTGACCTTCGCGCTGCGGTTCCGGGCGAGCGATCGCACCCTCACCGCGAAGGAGGCGACCGATGCGAAGCTCGCGGGGGCCGCCGTCGCCGCCGAGCGCTTCGGGGCGACGATTCGCGAGTAGGCGGTCGCGAGTTGCGGGTCGTGAGTAGCGGGTCGCGAGTCACGAGTAGCAATCATCGGTCAGTGAGCAGCGGGTCGCGAGTCGCGAGTCGTCGCTGGTCCCGAAGATCTTCGTGCTGCTTACGCCCGGCCGCGGCGGGGGACTCGATCATCACGCCGAGTACGCAGTAGTGGCTCCTCAGACCGGTGCGGGAGCGACCACTACTCTGTACTCGGCGTGAATCTGACGGCGGGAGCTGCCGCGGAGGGTGGTTTCGGTGCGGTCGCTGCGCGACCTGCTGAACCGGCGGGAGTGTCTCTGCTGGTTGAGCAGCGCCCTCTGGCGCGCGTGTCGAAACCTGGGCTGTCGCTAACGACGGAACCGGTCATCCTCCCGCGGCGCGTCGTGAGCCCGGAGGCGCGCAGGGCGGCATCCTTCCGACTTTGGCGACACCCGCTCGCCGAGGGTCGTCGACTGCTCCCATACAGCCGGCCCCGCGCAAACTGAAGGTAACTTCGGCCGCCACGGCCCCGACCCCATCGCGTTCAGCCCGAAGGTGCGCTGGTACCGTCATTTGGCACGGCGGGCACGAGAACGCAATTTCGACACCGTTGCCACGCGACATGCTGAACCGACAGGCTCTACATGCTCAACCGACCGGCTCTACCTGCTCAGCGCCGGAAGCCCCGCGATTGGGCGAGTGGATGCCCGACGCGCTACGCTCGGGGGGTGGGCAACTTTCGCGAAGCACAGGTGGACGGCGTTCAGCCGCGCTCTTCCGTGCGACGTCGCGCCACCGGTGAGCGACTCGGGGCGTCATTTCCTGGTTGAGCTGAGGGGGCTCACCGTGGAGTGTCGCCGGACCAGTCCCTCGTCCCTCTCTCACTAAGGTAGAGCAATGTCATTGTCAGTTGCCGTAGCAGGTGCAAGCGGCTACGCCGGCGGTGAGCTGCTGAGAATTCTTGCAGCCCACCCCGAGTTCGACGTCACGACCGTCACCGCGTTCCAGAACGCCGGCCAGCGGCTCGTCGACGTGCAGCCGCACCTGCGCTCGCTCGAGCACCTCACCCTCGTCGAAACAACCCCGGAGACGCTCTCGGGTCACGACATCGTCTTCCTCGCCCTCCCGCACGGCAAGTCGGGCGAGATCACCGCCGCTCTCGACCCCGGCACCCTCGTCGTCGACTGCGGCGCCGACCACCGCCTCGAGAGCGAAGCCGACTGGGCCGCGTTCTACGGCGGCGACTACTTCGGCGCCTGGACCTACGGCCTGCCCGAACTCCCGCTCCACGGCGGCGGGCACCAGCGCGACCGCCTCGTCGGCGCCCGCCGCATCGCCGTGCCCGGATGCAACGTGACCGCGATCACCCTGGGCCTCGCGCCCGGCATCCGCGCGGGCGTCATCTGCTCGGACGACCTCGTTGCCGTGCTCGCCGTCGGCACCTCCGGCGCGGGAAAGAGCCTCAAGACGGAGCTGCTGTTCAGCGAGCAAACGGCCTCGGCCGCAGCGTATGCCGTCGGCGGCACCCACCGGCACACGCCCGAGATCCGCCAGAACCTCACCGCGGCCGGCGGCGTCGGCGTGACCGTGTCGTTCACCCCCATGCTCGTACCCATGTCGCGCGGGATTCTCGCGACCTCCACCGCGAAGCTCGCCCCCGGCATCCGCGCCGCCGACGTGCGCTCCGCCTGGGAGACCGCCTACGCGACCGAGCCCTTCGTGCACCTGCTGCCGGAGGGGCAGTTCCCGCGCACCGGCGACACCACGGGAGCGAACACCGCGCTCGTCGGGCTCGCCGTCGACGAGGCCGCCGGACGTGTGATCACCGTCACCGCGATCGACAATCTCGTCAAGGGCACCGCCGGTGCCGCGATCCAATCCGCCAACATCGCGCTCGGGCTTCCCGAGTCGCTCGGCCTCAACCTGAACGGAGTCGCCCCGTGAGCGTCACCCACGCCAAGGGCTTCGCCGCCGTCGGCCTCGAAATCGGACTCAAGAACAGCGGCGGCAAAGACCTCGCCCTCGTGCACAACCTCGGACCACGCAACGCCGCGGCCGCCGTCTTCACCAGCAACCGTGCCAAGGCCAATCCCATCATCTGGTCGCAGCAGGTCATCGCCGACGGCATCGCCACCGCGATCGTGCTCAACTCGGGCGGCGCCAACTGCTACACCGGCTCCCGCGGGTTCCAGGTGACCCACGCCACCGCGGAGGCCGTCGCCGCGAAGCTCGACCTCTCAACCACCGACGTGCTCGTCTGCTCGACCGGGCTCATCGGCGAGCAGCTCCCACTCGAGCCGCTCCTCGCCGGCATCGAGACCGCACAGCTCACCGCCGACGGGGGAGCGGATGCCGCCCTCGCAATCATGACGACCGACAGCCACCCCAAGACGAGCGTTGTCGACGGCGCCGGTTGGTCGATCGGCGGAATGGCGAAGGGGGCCGGGATGCTCGCGCCCGGGCTCGCGACGATGCTCGTGGTCCTCACGACGGATGCCGACGTGCCAGCATCCGACCTCGACGCGGCACTGCGCTCGGCCACCCGGGTCAGCTTCGACCGCCTGGACTCGGACGGCTGCATGTCGACCAACGACCAGGTGACGCTTCTGGCGAGCGGCGCCTCCGGAATCGTGCCTGACGCGGCGGAATTCCGCGCCGCCGTGACCACGATCTGCCTCGACCTCGCCCTGCAGCTGCAGGCCGACGCCGAGGGATCGAGCCACGACATCTCGATCGAGACCGTGAACGCCGCGAACGAGGACGACGCCGTGATGGTCGGCCGTTCGGTCGCCCGCAACAACCTCTTCAAGGCCGCCGTGTTCGGCAACGACCCCAACTGGGGTCGGGTGCTCGCCGCGGTCGGCACCACGAGCGCGACCTTCGACCCGTACGACATCGACGTGTCGATCAACGGCGTCATGGTCTGCCGCTCTGGCGAGCCGGGCCAGTCCCGTGACCTCGTCGACCTGGCCCCGAGGGCGGTGCACGTGCTCATCGACCTCAAGTCGGGCACCGACACGGCAACAGTGTGGACCAACGACCTCACCCACGACTACGTCCACGAGAACAGCGCCTACTCAAGCTGATGGCCACCGACGACGAAATCGAACAGGAGCTCGCGGCTGAGAAGGCCGCGATCCTCATCGAGTCCCTGTCCTGGCTCAAGCAGTACTCCGGCAAGATCGTGGTTGTGAAATTCGGCGGCAACGCGATGATCAACGAGGACCTCCAGCGCGCCTTCGCCGAAGACATGGTCTACCTGCGCTACGCCGGCCTGCACCCCGTCGTCGTGCACGGCGGCGGTCCGCAGATCTCGGCGGCGCTCGAGGAGAGCGGAATCGAGAGCGAGTTCCGCGGCGGCTACCGGGTCACGAGCTCCGAGGCCATCAGCGTCGTGCGCCGCGTGCTGGCCGACGAGGTCAACCGCGAAATCGTCGAGCTGATGAACGCGCACGCCGACGCGGGGCATCCGGTGCTCGCCGCGGGAGTGTTCGGCGACGGCAAGTCGTTGTTCTCGGGGGAGCGCAAGGGCGTCGTCGTCGACGGCGAGAGGTTCGACCTCGGCCACGTCGGCGACATCACCCACGTCGACCCGTCGAGCGTGCTCGACGTTATGGCCCGCGGGCTCATCCCCGTCGTGTCGTCGATTGCGTTGGAGAATTCCGACCCCAGCCAGGCGCTCAACGTGAACGCGGATGCTGCCGCCGGCGCGCTCGCGATAGCCCTGCAGGCCACCAAGCTCGTGGTCCTGACCGACGTGCCCGGCCTCTACAGCGACTGGCCCAACCGCGACTCCCTCGTCGACCTCATCACCGTGGACGAGCTCACCGCGCTGCTCCCGAGCCTCGAATCGGGCATGATCCCCAAGATGACCGCATGCCTGGATGCCGTGGTCGGCGGCGTCGGCGGAGCGACGATCATCGACGGGCGCATCCCCCACGCAATCCTGCTCGAGGTCTTCACCCAGCTCGGCGCCGGCACCGAAGTCATCCCCAACTCCAAAAGGAAGTCGCAGTGAGCACCGTTCCCAGCACCACCGACACGACCTGGAAGACCCGGTTCGGGGCCTCGATGATGGGATCGCTCGCGACCCCGCAGTTACTGCTCGACCGCGGGGAGGGCTGCCACGTCTGGGATGTCGACGGCAAGCGCTATCTCGACTTCCTCGCCGGCATCGCTGTCAACACTCTCGGCCACGCGCATCCGGCCCTCGTCGCCGCCGTCAGTAAGCAGGTCGCGACCCTCGCCCACGTGTCGAACTTCTTCGCAACGCCCCAGCAGCTCGAGCTCGCCGAGCGCCTCTGCCGGATCAGCGGGGCGGGTGACCGCGGCCGCGTGTACTTCGGCAACTCCGGCGCCGAGGCGATCGAGGCCGCGATCAAGCTCGCGCGCCTGAACAAGGGAGACGGCTCCCGCCGCCGCATCCTTGCCCTGCACAATTCGTTCCACGGGCGCACGATGGGCTCGCTCTCGCTCACAGGCAAGGCGGCGCTGCGCGAGGCCTTCGAGCCGCTGCTCGGGGGAGTGGAGCACATCGACACGACCATCGAGGCACTTGAGGCCGCGATCGACGACACCGTCGCGGCGATCGTGATCGAGCCGATCAAGGGTGAGGCCGGCGTCATCGACCTGCCGGACGGCTTCCTCCAGCGCGCCCGCGAGCTCACCGCCGAACACGGTGCCCTGCTGATCCTCGACGAGATCCAGACCGGCATCGGCCGCACCGGCAGCTGGTTCAGCTTCCAGCAGGACGGCATCGTGCCCGACGCCATCGTGCTCGCCAAGGGCATCGCGGGCGGCGTGCCGATCGGCGCGCTGATCACTTTCGGCGCCGCGTCCGACCTCTTCGTCCCAGGCCAGCATGGCAGCACCTTCGGCGGCAACCCACTCGCGACCGCGGCCGGGAACGCTGTGCTCACCGAGATCGAAGACGCCGGGCTCATCGAGAACGCCGCGCGCCGCGGCAACGAGCTGCGCGAGATCATCACCGCGATCGGCTCCCCGCTCGTCACCGAGATCCGCGGTCGCGGGCTGCTGCTCGGAATCGGCCTCGCCGAACCCGTCGCCGCTCAGGTCGCCGCGAAGGCGCTGGAACTCGGCCTCATCATCAATGCGCCCAACGATTCGAGCATCCGTCTCGCGCCGCCGCTCATCGTCGGTGACGCCGAATTGGCCGAGTTCCGTGACCTGTTCACCCAGGCACTCGCGGCCGCCACCCCACAGGGACAGCGATGACCCGGCACTTCCTGCGCGACGACGACCTCACCCAGGCGGAGCAGTCAGAGATCCTCGACCTCGCGATCGAGCTCAAGAAGGACCGCTTCCAGGTGAAGCCGCTCGCCGGCCCGCAGACCGTCGCGGTGATCTTCGACAAGTCCTCCACCCGCACGAGGGTGTCGTTCGCTGTCGGCATCGCCGACCTCGGCGGGGTGCCGCTGATCATCAGCACCGCGAACAGCCAGCTCGGCGGCAAGGAGACCGCGACCGACACGGCGCGAGTGCTCGAACGCCAGGTCGCGGCGATCGTCTGGCGCACCTTCGCCCAGTCGGGCCTTGAGGAGATGGCGGCCGGCACCACCGTTCCCGTCGTGAACGGGCTCTCCGACGACTTCCACCCGTGCCAGCTGCTCGCCGACCTGCTCACCATCCGCGAGCACCGGGGTGCCCTCGCGGGCAGCACCGTCACGTTCCTCGGCGACGGCGCGAGCAACATGGCCCAGTCGTACCTGCTCGCGGGAGCGGTAGCCGGCATGCACGTGCGCATCGCCTCGCCAGGCGCCTTCGCGCCCACGGCATCCGTCGTCGACGACGCTCGCCGGGTCGCGGCCGTCAATGGCGGCTCGATCGAGTTGTTCACCGACCCGGTCGCGGCCGTCACCGGTGCCGACGTCGTGGTGACCGACACCTGGGTCTCGATGGGCAAGGAAGACGAGAAGTCCAAGCGCCTGCGCGACCTCGGCGCCTACCGCGTCGACGCCGAACTCATGGGCACGGCGTCGCCCGGTGCGCTCTTCCTGCACTGCCTTCCGGCCGACCGCGGCTTCGAGGTCACGGCCGACGTCATCGACGGCCCGCAGAGCGCGGTCTGGGACGAGGCCGAGAACCGGCTGCACGCCCAGAAGGCGCTACTCGTCTGGCTGCTGGCTCGCGCCTAAACTTTTCAACCACAACACTGAAGGAGAAACACCACATGGCGGAACGCGTTGTCCTGGCCTACTCGGGCGGACTCGATACATCGGTCGGTATCGGCTGGCTCAAGGATGCGACGGGTAAAGAGGTCGTCGCCCTCGCCATCGACGTCGGGCAGGGCGGCGAGAACATGGACGACATCCGTCAGCGCGCGCTCGACTGCGGGGCCGTCGAGTCCCTCGTCGTCGACGCGAAGGAGGAGTTCGCGAACGACTACCTGATGCCTGCGCTCAAGGCCAACGCGATGTACCAGAAGACGTACCCGCTCGTCTCGGCCCTCAGCCGGCCGCTCATCTCGAAGCACCTCGCCCGCGTCGCCAAGGAGCTCGGCGCGAGCAGCGTCGCGCACGGCTGCACAGGCAAGGGCAACGACCAGGTTCGATTCGAGGCCGCGATCGCCGCCCTCGCCCCCGACCTCACGAGCATCGCACCCGTTCGCGATCTCGCCCTCACCCGCGACAAGGCGATCCTCTACGCGGAGGAGCACAACCTGCCGATCCGCCAGAGCGCGAAGAACCCCTACTCGATCGACAAGAACGTATGGGGTCGTGCGGTCGAGACCGGGTTCCTCGAGGACCCGTGGAACGCCCCGATCGAGGACCTCTATGAGTACACCCAGGACCCGACCATCCCGCGCGAGGCCGACGAGGTCACCATCACCTTCGTCGCCGGCATCCCGACGGCCATCGACGGCGTGAGCTACACCCCGCTCGGCATCGTCGAGCAGCTCAACACTCTGGCCGGAAAGCATGGCGTCGGTCGCATCGACGTGGTCGAGGACCGCCTCATCGGCATCAAGAGCCGCGAGGTGTACGAGGCCCCGGCCGCTGTTGCCCTGATCACCGCGCACGAGGCCCTCGAGGCCCTCACTCTCGAGCGCGACCTCGCCCGCTACAAGCGCGGCGTTGAGGCCGAATGGTCGAACCTCGTCTACGACGGGCTGTGGTTCTCCGGCCTCAAGCGCTCGCTCGACGTGTTCATCGACGACACTCAGAAGTACGTGAGCGGCGACATCCGCCTCAAGCTGCAGGGCGGCCGTGCGACGGTCACCGGTCAGAAGAGCGCGCAGAGTCTCTACGACTTCGACCTCGCCACCTACGACACCGGCGACACGTTCGACCAGTCGCTGTCGAAGGGCTTCATCGAGATCTGGTCGCTGCCGAGCCGCATCTCGGCGCGTCGCGATCTGGCGGGTAGCTAGCCGCCGTGGCGCTCGAGGGCGAGGGGTCATCCACCAACGAGGGAGCGCTCTGGGGCGGTCGGTTCAGCACCGGCCCGTCCCCGGAGCTTGTCGAGCTCAGCCGCTCGACTCACTTTGACTGGCAGCTCGCGGGGTATGACCTCGACGGCTCGAGGGCGCACGCCACGGCCCTCGCCGCCGCCGGGTACCTTACCCCCGACGAGTTGAAGCGGATGCTCCTTGCCCTCGATCAGCTCGGCGCGGGCGTCGCCGACGGAACGGTCACGCCGCTCGACAGCGACGAAGACGTGCACGGCGCCCTCGAGCGCGCCCTCATCGACATCGCCGGCCCCGAGCTCGGCGGCAAGCTGCGCGCGGGCCGCAGCCGCAACGACCAGATCGCCACGCTCATCCGGCTGTACCTTCTGCACCACGCGCACGCGATCTCGCACCACGTCGTGCGGCTCATCGACGCGATCGCCGCGCAGGCCGATCAGCACCTCGGGGCCGCCATGCCCGGGCGCACCCACCTGCAGCACGCCCAGCCGGTGCTGCTCTCGCACCACCTCCTCGCCCACGCGTGGCCGCTCGTGCGCGACCTGGAACGGCTGCGGGACTGGTCCCAGCGGGCATCCGTCTCGCCCTACGGCTCGGGCGCTCTCGCGGGCAGCTCGCTCGGGCTCGACCCGCAGCTCGTCGCCGACGAGCTCGGGCTGTCGCGGCCCGCCGAGAACTCGATCGATGCGACCGCGAGCCGCGACGTCGTCGCCGAGTTCGCGTTTGTGACCTCGCTCATCGGCATCAACCTGTCGCGGTTCTCCGAGGAGATCATCCTCTGGAACACGCGCGAGTTCGACTTCGTCACTCTGCACGACGGCTACTCGACCGGGTCGTCGATCATGCCGCAGAAGAAGAACCCCGACATCGCCGAGCTCGCCCGCGGCAAATCCGGTCGGCTGATCGGCAACCTCACGGGGCTCCTCGCAACGCTCAAGGGACTACCACTCGCCTACAACCGCGACCTGCAGGAGGACAAGGAGCCGGTCTTCGACTCGGTGCAGACCCTCGAGGTGCTGCTGCCGGCGTTCACCGGTATGGTGTCGTCGCTGAAATTCAACACGCCGCGGATGGCCGAACTCGCACCCCAGGGCTTCAGCCTCGCCACCGATGTGGCCGAATGGCTTGTGCGCGCGGGCGTGCCGTTCCGCGACGCCCACGAGATCAGCGGTGCTCTCGTGAGCCACTGCGAGAAACTCGGCATCGAGCTGCACGAGCCCACCGACGACGAGCTCGTCGCGATCTCGCCCGCGCTCACCCCAACCGTGCGCGAGGTGCTCACCGTGGGCGGCTCGATCGCCAGTCGCACCGGCGTCGGCGGCACCGCCCCCGACCGGGTGGCCGAGCAGCTGGCCGAACTGACCGCCAGGGTTCGCGCGATCGCCGTCGTTCTCAACCCGGAAACGGTGAAGGAGAACCGGTGACACTGGAGCGGGACCGGCCGCGGCGGAAGCGAGAGCCGCGGAAGCCGTGGGTGATCCCGACGATCGTCGCCGGCGTGCTCCTGTCCCTCGGCTTCGTCTTCGCCCTTCTCTCCCTCAGCGGCAACGGCCTCGGGCTCTTCTAGGGCGCCATGTCAGAGCGCACAGGAACCGGCGGGCACCCGTTCGATCGCGCCCTGCTCGCGGGCTCGGCCGTGCAGGTCGCCCCATTGTTGCTGGGCGCGGTGATCCGGCACGGTGATGTCGCGGTGCGGCTCACCGAGGTCGAAGCGTACCTCGGCGCGGACGACCCCGGATCGCACGCGTTCCGCGGCCAGACCAAGCGCAACACCGTGATGTTCGGCGAGCCGGGCCACCTCTACACCTACTTCACCTACGGCATGCACACCTGCGCGAACGTCGTCTGTGGCGGCCCCGGCGCGGCCTCCGGGGTGCTGCTGCGTGCGGGAGAGGTCGTCGAGGGGCTGCCGCTCGCGCGGGAGCGCCGCACCACCGCTCGCCGCGATCGTGATCTCGCGCGAGGGCCAGCGAGGCTGTGTGTGGCGCTCGGGATCACGCTCGCCGACGGCGGCCTCGACCTTTCGACCGGGCGAGTGCGGCTCGAGCTGCCGTGGGAACCGGCGCCTGCCGTCGCCGCGGGTCCGCGCACGGGGGTGTCCGGGCCGGGCGGCGGGGCTGAGTTTCCGTGGCGGTTCTGGGTTCCGGGGGATCCGACCGTGTCGCCGTATCGCGCGAGTGTGCGGCGGCAGCGTGCGGCGGCTCGGCTTGAGGCGCTGCAAGCTGGCTCCGATCGGCAGCGTGGTCAATAACGGTGTGCTCAGCCTTGGCGGCCTTTTCCTCGGGGGTTGAGCTTGTTGATGACGAAGGTGCGGCCTCGGCGGCGGACGACTTGTGCACCGGGAAGATTTTTCAGCGACTTCAACGAATTTCGTACCTTGCTGACACTCCTCCGATAACGATTCTCGTTTACGATAGTGACATGGTCAGTGTGAAACGCCCAATTGAGCCCGCCGGTCGCCGACGCTGGACCGGGGTGTCGCTGGTCAGCGGCCTCGATTGGGCCGTCGTCGCGGAGGTGTCCCGCCTTATCGCTGGCGGGCCGAGGGCGTCGGGGACCGAGGTTGAGGAGGCGACATCTACTCCGGCCGACTTCGCTGTGCGCTTGGCCGAGGAAGTATTGGAGGAAGCCCGACTGGGTAGGTCCGGCCACACGGTGCTGGCCTTGGAAGCTGATGCCAATCCGATGGAAGTCGGCCTTGTCCTGGAGGCCCAGTTCGAGTCTGGGCTCAGCGAGAGGGTCGAGGTCGAGCTGATTCACCTCGTCAGTGTCGTCAAGTGTGGTGACGTTCTGCGATGGCTGGTGGATCCAGCACCCGGGGATGGTGACGACCTCGATTCCGGCGAGAGACTGGCGGTACAGATCGAGTTCGCGACGAGCATCGTCATCGCTGACTCTGTCCCGCATGACATCCTCCGGGTGGCCCTCGGCCTCATCAAGAGCCTCAACCCGACAGCAGCTATCCTCAGCCTCGCTGATATCTGCACCCGCAATTGGGTGCGCGGCGACACGCGAACGATCTGGCCCGCACGAAGGGTCGGCCGCACCATGGGCTGGATGCTGGCCCTTTCTAGCTCCCGTTCCGTGGTGGACCCCCGTCACGGTGTCGATACCCTGGTCTGGCGGGATCCGCGCCCGTTCCATTCGGGGCGTCTATCGGAAATGATTCACGAGGACCTTCGACCCGAACGAGTGGGTCGTATTGCCCGCTCCAGAGGCCTCACCCAGCTGGCCACCCGTTCCTCGTCGGTCGGATCTTGGCACAGCGCCGGCGACAATCTCAGCCTTCAGCCAACGGATCTGGCCACCTGGAGTCCCGATTCGCCTGCCGGGCAGGAACTAGTCTTCTTCGGCCTCGGACTCAACCTCGACCGAATCAGCGATGCTCTCGATGCCTGCCTCCTTACCGGCCCCGAACTGCTCGCTGGCCCGATGGGCTGGTCCCGCTTCCCCGACCCCTTTCCCATCTGGCCTGAGGCCCACCACCACTAGCAGGACCTTCATGCCCGATGGCTCGCCCACTGCCGATGGCCCAATCACGGTCGAGCTTTGCGCCCCAATGGCCAGCTACTCGCCGGGCCGCCGCTCGCGTCCGGCCAGCTGACGCGCGCAGTCAGCTGACGCCGGCCACCGTCATGACGATCGCGGCGGTGCAGAGCCCGGCCCAGGTGAGGCTCGCGAGCGACCCGATGATGAACCGCTCCCGTGCGAGCTCGTTCTCGAGCTCCGAATAGCGGCCGAGGCCCTTGACCGCGACGATCACGGCGACCGCGCCCGGCTGGCCCGCGACGACCGAGCCGATGAGTGCAAATCGCTCGAGGTAGCCGATCGTCGTTCCGCCGCGCAGGATCTCCCGCTGCGCGGGGGCGGGGGAGCGCACGTCGCGCACGAGGATTCCTCCGTGGCTGCCGAGCGGCACGCTCCCACGGGTCGCGACACCGAGCAGCACCGAGACGATCGGGCTGCCGCCGACGACGCCGAGCAGGGTGAGGCCGAGCCCGGCGAGGAGCGCGAGGGCCGGATGCGGCGCCGTCGCGACGGGACCCAGCATCCCCGCAATGACAATCGCGGCGACGGGCACAGCGGCCGGCACGATCAGCCAGTGCCGGCCGGGCCGCACTGCAAAGAACGCGATGGCGACCGCGGCCCAGACGAGCACCACGGCGACGATCCAGACGACGAGGAGAACCATGCCACTCACGATTGCACCTCCCGCCCGTGGTTGTCGACTTCGCGTGCGGTCCCTGTGTCGGCTGTCGCGATCAGCCGGGCAAGCGGGTCGAGCACCGACTCCTCCGCCCGGAGCTCCGCCGCCCGCGCACGCTTGCTCGCGGCCTGCGGGCTGATCCCGAGCCTCGCCGCGGCATCCGACTGGGTCAGGCCCGTCGCGAGCAGATCGTGCAACTCCCAGCCCTCGTCGCTGCGCCGGTCGCGAATCACCAGCAACAAATCGAGGATCGCCTCCGCGTCGGTGCCCGGCGTCGCGGCGGGTACCGACTCGAGCGCGAACCGCGTCGGGCGCTTCTTCGACCGATCGACCGCGGCGCGGGCGGCGACGAACGCATCGCCCGACGACTCGCGCACGCTTGCGGGGAGCGGCTCGCGCACCCCGCCTATGCCGCATCCGACGCTCCACCGCCTCGACCGGGTGAGGCGCAGGATGATCGCGAGCGCGTCGCGACCGGAGGCCGCGAGCATCTGGATCTCGTCGCCCGCAGTGCGGTCCGCGGGCAGGAGCAGGCCGAGCGTCGGGTCGGAGTTGAGTTGATCGAGGGTGCCGGCCACAGCATCCGGCGTCGAACGGCTGTCTACCTGGTCGGCGGTGATGACGATCATTGCTACTCCTCAAGCCTCACGGGATGTTTGTCACTAAGACAAGTTTAATAGCTTGATGTCTACCTCATCAAGTCTGCAATATTGATTCATTCCCCAAAGGGCACGACGGTCTCGGCTAACCTGTTGTTCGTGTCGCACCCTGAAACCCCGTCGCCCCAGCCCGCCCTGTCGTCGCAACGCAATGACGCCTCCTTCGACGACATCTGGGAGGAGCTCAACTGGCGGGGACTCGTGCATGTGTCGACGGATGCCGTGACCCTCAAGTCACTCCTGGCAGGACCTCCCATCACTTTCTACTGCGGTTTCGACCCGACCGCACCGAGCCTGCACCTCGGCAATCTTGTGCAGCTGCTGACCATGCGGCGTCTCCAGCTGGCCGGCCACCGCCCGCTCGGACTCGTCGGCGGATCGACCGGGCTCATCGGCGACCCGCGGCCGACCGCCGAGCGCGTGCTCAACACCCGCGACACGGTCGCCGAGTGGGTGGGCTACCTGCGGGCCCAGGTGTCCCGGTTCCTGAGCGGCGAGGGCGACAACGCCCTGCGCATGGTCAACAACCTCGACTGGACGGCCGGCCTCAGTGCCATCGACTTCCTGCGCGACATCGGCAAGTACTTTCGGATCGGCACAATGGTCAAGAAAGATGCCGTGAGCGCGCGACTCAACTCCGCCGAGGGGATCAGCTACACCGAGTTCAGCTACCAGGTGCTGCAGGGACTGGACTACCTGCAGCTGTACCGCGACCACGGCTGTGTGCTCCAGACCGGGGGATCGGACCAGTGGGGCAATCTCACCAGCGGCACGGACCTCATTCACAAGGCGGAGGGGGTGAGCGTGCACGCGATCGGCACGCCGCTCATCACGAACTCCGACGGCACGAAGTTCGGCAAGAGCGAGGGCAACGCGATCTGGCTCGAGCCGAGCATGACGAGCCCGTACGCGTTCTACCAGTTCTGGCTCAACACCGACGATGCCGATGTCATCTTCCGGCTGCGGGTATTCACCTTCCTCGACCGCACTGAGATCGATCGGCTCGCCGAGGCGGTGGCGACCGAACCGTTCAAGCGGGAGGCGCAGCGGGCCCTCGCCTGGGAGGTCACGACGCTCGTGCACGGCCCCGAGGCGACCGAGTCGGTCATCGCGGCGGCCGCGGCGCTGTTCGGCCAGGGTGACCTGGCGGTGCTGGATGCCGGAACGCTCGAGTCCGCCCTGCGCGAGCTGCCCAACACGACCAGTCCCGCATCGACTCCGGTTGCACAGTTGCTGCTCGACACCGGTCTCACGACGAGTGCGGGGGAGGGCCGGCGCGCGATCGCCCAGGGCGGTGTCTATGTGAACAACGCACGCGTCGAGAGCGAGGCGGCGACCCTCGAAGGGACCGTGCTCCCGGGTGGATTCGCGGTGCTCCGGCGAGGCAAGAAGACCCTCGCAGGCGTGTTCGTCGAGTGACCCTCAGTGCCGACACGCCCGGCGGGAAAGCCAGCTTGCGCGTCATGTAACCGCCACGTAATGTTTCCTCTTGTCACCCCAAAGGTTCGCAAAGCCGCAGTGCTAAACGGCCTCAAGAGGGACTAGATCCGGTTCAACTCTCCACCCTGGTTTCAGGCGTGAGTGGGGGACATAGGATGAAATCCGCTCGGCGGGTCTGCTTGACAGATTCGATTCAAGTGGTAAGGTTGTGAAGTTGCCCTGTGGCTGCCCGTGAGGGTGTGGTGCAGGAGCGTCCGATCCTTGAGAACTCAACAGCGTGCACAATGTCAAATGCCAAAAACCTCGTGTATTTCGTCCCGTTTCTAGCGGTGATGGATGCAGGAGATTCCTTTGGAATACATTTAAACAACAAAGCAAGTCAGTAATGATTTGTTCTGTCAGTTTCAAACTTGCTTCTTGTTCACCTATTTCCGGTGGCTTGGGGCGCTAGATGTGTCGGTGAGCTTGCTTGCTGGCTATCAAACATTTACGGAGAGTTTGATCCTGGCTCAGGACGAACGCTGGCGGCGTGCTTAACACATGCAAGTCGAACGATGACCTCCAGCTTGCTGGGGTGATTAGTGGCGAACGGGTGAGTAACACGTGAGTAACCTGCCCTCCACTCTGGGATAAGCACTGGAAACGGTGTCTAATACCGGATACGAGCTTCCGCCGCATGGTGAGGAGCTGGAAAGAATTTTGGTGGTGGATGGACTCGCGGCCTATCAGGTAGTTGGTGAGGTAATGGCTCACCAAGCCGACGACGGGTAGCCGGCCTGAGAGGGTGACCGGCCACACTGGGACTGAGACACGGCCCAGACTCCTACGGGAGGCAGCAGTGGGGAATATTGCACAATGGGCGAAAGCCTGATGCAGCAACGCCGCGTGAGGGACGACGGCCTTCGGGTTGTAAACCTCTTTTAGTAGGGAAGAAGCGAAAGTGACGGTACCTGCAGAAAAAGCACCGGCTAACTACGTGCCAGCAGCCGCGGTAATACGTAGGGTGCAAGCGTTGTCCGGAATTATTGGGCGTAAAGAGCTCGTAGGCGGTTTGTCGCGTCTGCTGTGAAATCCGGAGGCTCAACCTCCGGCCTGCAGTGGGTACGGGCAGACTAGAGTGCGGTAGGGGAGATTGGAATTCCTGGTGTAGCGGTGGAATGCGCAGATATCAGGAGGAACACCAATGGCGAAGGCAGATCTCTGGGCCGTAACTGACGCTGAGGAGCGAAAGCATGGGGAGCGAACAGGATTAGATACCCTGGTAGTCCATGCCGTAAACGTTGGGAACTAGGCGTAGGGTCCATTCCACGGATTCTGTGCCGCAGCTAACGCATTAAGTTCCCCGCCTGGGGAGTACGGCCGCAAGGCTAAAACTCAAAGGAATTGACGGGGGCCCGCACAAGCGGCGGAGCATGCGGATTAATTCGATGCAACGCGAAGAACCTTACCAAGGCTTGACATATACCGGAAAAGTTCAGAAATGTTCTCCCCGCAAGGTCGGTATACAGGTGGTGCATGGTTGTCGTCAGCTCGTGTCGTGAGATGTTGGGTTAAGTCCCGCAACGAGCGCAACCCTCGTTCTATGTTGCCAGCACGTAATGGTGGGAACTCATAGGAGACTGCCGGGGTCAACTCGGAGGAAGGTGGGGATGACGTCAAATCATCATGCCCCTTATGTCTTGGGCTTCACGCATGCTACAATGGCCGGTACAAAGGGCTGCAATACCGTAAGGTGGAGCGAATCCCAAAAAGCCGGTCTCAGTTCGGATTGAGGTCTGCAACTCGACCTCATGAAGTCGGAGTCGCTAGTAATCGCAGATCAGCAACGCTGCGGTGAATACGTTCCCGGGCCTTGTACACACCGCCCGTCAAGTCATGAAAGTCGGTAACACCCGAAGCCGGTGGCCCAACCTTTTGGAGGGAGCCGTCGAAGGTGGGATCGGTAATTAGGACTAAGTCGTAACAAGGTAGCCGTACCGGAAGGTGCGGCTGGATCACCTCCTTTCTAAGGAGCATGTGCAGCGTCCTCTGTATACAGGGACATCAAGCTGCCAAGCCAATTCGGAGAAACCCTGTCCTTTCTGGACAGCACGCCTCCGGTGGCGCTCATGGGTGGAACATTGACATTGTGGCCAGGTAGATTTTCTGCCTTCTAGTACGTCTTGTCGCTTGCGGCGGGATTGGAACGGGGACGGTTGGTAGGCCTGGTCTTTTGCACGCTGTTGGGTCCTGAGGGACCGGGCCGGCGGACACTTCGGTGTTCACGGACTGGGAACTTTGGACCTTGTCGGGACAGACCGGTTGGTTTGGCCCGCGGGGTACCGCCCGTATTTTGAGAACTACACAGTGGACGCGAGCATCTTAGACTCGTGTGATGATCCCAGGGACTTGTCCCGGGGTGAATTGCGCGTGTCTTCATATGAAGATCTAGCAAATTTATTTGCTGGTTCTTTGTGTAATTTTGTCATCAAGTTTCTAAGTGCAAACGGTGAATGCCTTGGCATCTGGAGCCGAAGAAGGACGTATAAATCTGCGATAAGCCTCGGGGAGCTGATAATAGAGCTGTGATCCGAGGATTTCCGAATGGGGAAACCCCGCCAGGGGTTGTAAGACCACCTGGTGACTCCCGCCTGAATATATAGGGCGGGTAGAGGGAACGTGGGGAAGTGAAACATCTCAGTACCCACAGGAAGAGAAAGCAAAAGCGATTCCGTAAGTAGTGGCGAGCGAAACCGGAAGAGGCCAAACCGATCATGTGTGATAGCCGGCAGGCGTTGCATGGTCGGGGTAGCGGGACTTTTCAGCAGTTACTGCCGTGCTGCAAGGATTACAGCGCGATATAGACGAATGGGATTGAAAGCCCAGCCATAGAAGGTGCCAGCCCTGTAGTTGAAATGTCGTAATGGTCCGAGAAGTATCCCAAGTATCACGGGGCCCGAGAAATCCCGTGTGAATCTGTCAGGACCACCTGATAAGCCTAAATACTCCCAGATGACCGATAGCGGACAAGTACCGTGAGGGAAAGGTGAAAAGTACCCCGGGAGGGGAGTGAAATAGTACCTGAAACCGTTTGCATACAAACCGTTGGAGCCTCCTTAGTAGGGGTGACAGCGTGCCTTTTGAAGAATGAGCCTGCGAGTTAGTGATATGTGGCGAGGTTAACCCGTGTGGGGTAGCCGTAGCGAAAGCGAGTCTGAATAGGGCGATTCAGTCGCATGTCCTAGACCCGAAGCGAAGTGATCTATCCATGGCCAGGTTGAAGCGACGGTAAGACGTCGTGGAGGACCGAACCCACTTCAGTTGAAAATGGAGGGGATGAGCTGTGGATAGGGGTGAAAGGCCAATCAAACTTCGTGATAGCTGGTTCTCTCCGAAATGCATTTAGGTGCAGCGTTGCGTGTTTCTTGCCGGAGGTAGAGCTACTGGATGGCCGATGGGCCCTAAAAGGTTACTGACGTCAGCCAAACTCCGAATGCCGGTAAGTGAGAGCGCAGCAGTGAGACGGTGGGGGATAAGCTTCATCGTCGAGAGGGAAACAACCCAGACTACCAACTAAGGTCCCCAAGCGTGTGCTAAGTGGGAAAGGATGTGGAGTTGCGCAGACAACCAGGAGGTTGGCTTAGAAGCAGCCACCCTTGAAAGAGTGCGTAATAGCTCACTGGTCAAGTGATTCCGCGCCGACAATGTAACGGGGCTCAAGCACACCACCGAAGTTGTAGATTTCGCATAGTAGCCCGGCACCCTTTTGGGTGTCCAGGCGTGCGGAGTGGTAGGAGAGCGTCGTGTGGCGAGTGAAGCGGCGGTGTAAACCAGCCGTGGACGCCACACGAGTGAGAATGCAGGCATGAGTAGCGAAAGACGGGTGAGAAACCCGTCCTCCGAAAGAACAAGGGTTCCAGGGCCAGGCTAATCCGCCCTGGGTAAGTCGGGACCTAAGGCGAGGCCGACAGGCGTAGTCGATGGACAACGGGTCGATATTCCCGTACTGACGAAGAACCGCCCAAGCCAATCCAGCGATGCTAAGCATCTGAATCCCCTAGATGGATCCCTTCGGGGTGAAGCGTGGGGCCTAGCGTGCGACCCTATGCTGGTGCGGTTAGCGTATTAACAGGTGTGACGCAGGAAGGTAGCTGAGCCGGGCGATGGTTGTCCCGGTCTAAGGATGTAGGCCGAGAGAAAAGGCAAATCCGTCTCTCATTAAGGCTGAGACCCGATGGGTACCCCTCACGGGGGAAATCAGTGATCCTATGCTGCCAAGAAAAGCATCGACGCGAGGTTCTAGTCACCCGTACCCCAAACCGACTCAGGTGTTCAGGTAGAGAATACCAAGGAGATCGAGAGAATCGTGGTTAAGGAACTCGGCAAAATGCCCCCGTAACTTCGGGAGAAGGGGGGCCTGAGGCGTGAATGGACTTGCTCCAGGAAGCGCTGTAAGGCCGCAGAGACCAGTGGGAAGCGACTGTTTACTAAAAACACAGGTCCGTGCCAAGTCGCAAGACGATGTATACGGACTGACGCCTGCCCGGTGCTGGAAGGTTAAGAGGAACGGTTAGCCGCAAGGCGAAGCTGAGAATTTAAGCCCCAGTAAACGGCGGTGGTAACTATAACCATCCTAAGGTAGCGAAATTCCTTGTCGGGTAAGTTCCGACCTGCACGAATGGCGTAACGACTTCCCAGCTGTCTCAACCGCGAACTCGGCGAAATTGCACTACGAGTAAAGATGCTCGTTACGCGCAGAAGGACGGAAAGACCCCGTGACCTTTACTACAGCTTGGTATTGGTGTTCGGAGTGGCTTGTGTAGGATAGGTGGGAGACTGTGAAGCTGGCACGCTAGTGCTGGTGGAGTCATCGTTGAAATACCACTCTGGTCACTTTGGATATCTAACTACGAACCGTAATCCGGTTCTGGGACAGTGCCTGGTGGGTAGTTTAACTGGGGCGGTTGCCTCCCAAAAAGTAACGGAGGCGCCCAAAGGTTCCCTCAACCTGGTTGGTAATCAGGTGTCGAGTGTAAGTGCACAAGGGAGCTTGACTGTGAGAGTGACAACTCAAGCAGGGACGAAAGTCGGGACTAGTGATCCGGCAGTGGCTTGTGGAAGCGCTGTCGCTCAACGGATAAAAGGTACCTCGGGGATAACAGGCTGATCTTGCCCAAGAGTCCATATCGACGGCATGGTTTGGCACCTCGATGTCGGCTCGTCGCATCCTGGGGCTGGAGTAGGTCCCAAGGGTTGGGCTGTTCGCCCATTAAAGCGGTACGCGAGCTGGGTTTAGAACGTCGTGAGACAGTTCGGTCCCTATCCTCTGCGCGCGCAGGAAATTTGAGAAGATCTATCCCTAGTACGAGAGGACCGGGATGGACGAACCTCTGGTGTGTCAGTTGTTCCGCCAGGAGCACCGCTGATTAGCTACGTTCGGAATGGATAACCGCTGAAAGCATCTAAGCGGGAAGCCAGCTTCAAGATGAGATTTCCATACCTTCGGGTGAGAGGCTCCCAGCTAGACTACTGGGTTGATAGGCGGGATGTGGAAGCGAGGACTAAAGACTCGTGAAGCTGACCCGTACTAATAAGCCGATAACTTGATAACACCAAAAATTGGTGCTTGCGTCCACTATGTGGTTCCTGATCTACGGTCGGGAACTAGCACAAACGAACTATCGTTTGTCTGTTCACTTTGTAAATCAACAAGTGTTACGGCGGCCATAGCGAGAGGGAAACGCCCGGTCACATTCCGAACCCGGAAGCTAAGACTCTCAGCGCCGATGGTACTGCAAGGGGGACCTTGTGGGAGAGTAGGACACCGCCGGACTTAAACTAGCAACACCAAGAAAGCCACCCCTCGGGGTGGCTTTCTTGCGTTAACGGTTGGTTTTCTTCTTCTTGCTGAGCGTCGCAGCGTGGTCGGGAACCTCGTGGTTCTCCTCGCGAGGGGGACGCTCGTAGTCGGATGCCGGCGGCCGCGACGGGATCTTCACCGCAGGCGGCTCCCTGTGTTCGTAGGGCACCGCCGACAGCAGATGGCTGATCATGTTGAGCCGGGAGGCGCGCTTGTCCTCGCTTTCGACGACCCACCAGGGCGCCTCGATGATGTCGGTGTGCACGAAGAGCTCATCCTTGGCCTTCGAGTAGTCCACCCACTTGGTGATCGAGAGCACGTCCGTCTCCGACAGCTTCCAGCGGCGCATCGGGTCGTTCTGCCGCGAGCGGAAGCGCCGCTCCTGCTCGAGGTCCGAGACCGAGAACCAGTACTTGAGCAGGATGATGCCGTCTTCGACCAGCATCCGCTCGAACAGCGGGGCCTGGTGCAGGAACCGGCGATGCTGGTCGTGGGTGCAGTAACCCATCACGTGCTCGACCCCGGCGCGGTTGTACCAGGACCGGTCCATCAGCACGATCTCGCCCTTCGCGGGCAGGTGCTCGATGTAGCGCTGGAAGTACCACTGGCTCTTCTCGCGCTCCGTCGGCATCGGGAGGGCCACGATTCGCGCGACGCGTGGGCTGAGGTACTCGCTGACCCGCTTGATTGCAGACCCCTTGCCCGCGGCATCGCGGCCCTCGAAGATCACGACCACACGTGAGCCGGTCTCCAGCACCCACTGTTGCATGACGACGAGCTCGGCCTGAAGGCGGCGTAGCTCGGCGTTGTAGGCAGTCTTGTTGACCCGTTTCGGCTTGTCGGGCTTCTCGCTTGTCATTCGGTGACCCCTCGTCGACGTTGGCTCAGCGTAGCGCGGGGCGCGGGAGTCTAGAGTTATCTGCGTGACCGACTACACCGCACCCGACGACTCGGACGAGACGGATGCCCTGCTCTCCCGCGTGCGCGTGATCGAGGACCAGCCGCTCGAGACGCGCGCAGCCTCCTTCGGCAACGTGCACGATGCGCTGCAGTCGCGACTCGAGGGCGGCGACTCGCGCTCGCATGGCTGAATCCGGATGGGCCGCCCAGGGCCGGCTGCCGGACGGCGTGGGCGAGTCCGGCCCGGGGGCGGGGCAGACTGATCTGCGCCTCGACGCCGCGACCGCCGGGCGCGGTCTCGCCCGCTCCCGCACCCACGCCTCCCAGCTGATCACCGATGGACTCGTCACAGTCGATGGCCGACCGGTCGTCAAGGCATCGGTGCGGGTGCGCGCGAGCCAGGTCATCGAGGTCGCTGGGACTGATCACTACGTCAGCCGTGCCGCCCACAAGCTGAACGCCGCGCTCGACGCGTTCCCGGTCCGTATCGAGGGGCGCGTGGCGCTCGATGTCGGCGCGTCCACCGGCGGGTTCACCCAGGTGCTACTCGAGCGGGGCGCTACCCGCGTGATCGCTCTCGATGTCGGACACGACCAGCTCGCCCCCGACATTGCCGGCGACGAACGGGTGACCGTGATCGAGGGCTACAACGCCCGCTTCATGACCGCGGAGAACCTCGCCACCGCCGCCGGCGGGCCGGTGGCGCCGGAGATCGTCGTCGCGGACCTCTCGTTCATTTCATTGACGACCGTGCTTCCGGCCATCGTCGGCACGGCAGGCCTCCGCTCGAGCTACGTGCTGCTCGTGAAACCCCAGTTCGAGGTCGGCCGCACCGGCATCCGCGAGGGCATCGTGCGCCAGGCGCCGTTGCGCACCGACGCCGTGAATGGCGTGCTCTGGGCCGCATGGGATCTGGGGCTTCCCACCGCCGGAGTGGTGTCGTCCCCGATTGCCGGAGCCAGCGGCAATCACGAGTATCTGGTCTGGTTGGACGTGGCGGCCGGCCGCAGTCCGGCAGAATGGTCAGACGCGGTTACTGCTCTGACGGAAGCCAACTGACAACGTGAGGACCTGAGAAGTGCCACAGCGCCACATCCTGGTTGTCGCCCACACCGGCCGCCCCGAATCGCTCAAGGCCGCCGTCATTGTCGGCCGCCAGCTCGTCGACGCCGGCGTGATGCCGGTCACCCCGCGTGAGGAGTACGGTGACATCGTCGGCTATGCCCCGGATCTCGTCGGCATCCAGGTGCTCGGCGACGATGTGCAGCTCGGCGACCTCGAACTTGTCATCGTGCTCGGCGGTGACGGCACCATCCTGCGCGCCGCGGAACTCGTCCGCGGGTCGGCGGTGGCCCTGCTCGGCGTCAACCTCGGGCACGTGGGCTTCCTCGCCGAATCCGAGCGGGATGACCTCACCTCCACCGTGCAGCGCGCCCTCGCCCGGGACTACCTCGTCGAGGAGCGGATGACACTCTCGGTGCAGGTCAAGATCGACGAGGAGGTCGTCTATGAGACGTGGGCTCTCAACGAGGCGACGGTCGAGAAGGCGAGCCGGGAACGGATGCTCGAGGTCGTCATCGAAGTCGACGGCCGCCCTCTGTCGTCGTTCGGCTGCGACGGCGTCGTCATGTCGACGCCGACCGGGTCGACCGCCTACGCGTTCTCGGCCGGTGGGCCGATCGTCTGGCCCAGCCTCGACGCGATGCTCCTCGTGCCGCTGAGCCCGCACGCCCTCTTCGCCCGCCCGCTCGTTGTCGGACCAGACTCCGTCTTCGCCGTCGAGGTGCTCTCGAGGACGCAGGGGATCGGCGTGCTCTGGTGCGACGGCCGCCGCACTCACGACCTCGCCCGCGGCGCCCGCGTCGTCGTGCGGCGATCGCCCCAGCCGGTTCGCCTCGCCCGCCTGCATCCGGGCCCGTTCACCGACCGCCTGGTGCGCAAGTTCGCCCTCCCGACGATCGGATGGCGCGGACCGCATGACACCCGCGATGACGACACTCACGATGACGACACCCACGACGCCGAGTTCCTCGACGACAGCGGCCCCGCGTGAGCGCCCCACCGTGATCGAGGAGATCACGATCCGCAACCTCGGTGTCATTGGTGACGCCGTGCTGCCGCTCGGCGCCGGGCTCACCGTGCTCACCGGCGAGACCGGAGCGGGCAAGACGATGGTGGTGACCGCCCTCGGGCTGCTGCTCGGTGCCAGGTCGGATGCCCAGTCCATCAGGTCGGGAGCCGACCAGGCTGTCGTCGAGGGACGCTGGAGCATCGCCGAGACCGGAGCCGTCGCCGAGCGTGTGCGGGATGCCGGGGGAGAGGTCGAGGACGGCGAGCTGATCCTCGGCCGCTCGGTGTCGCCGGAAGGGCGCAGCCGCGCCGTCGTCGGCGGACGGTCGGCCCCGGTGAGCGTGCTGACCGAGATCGGCCAGCAACTCGTGGTGGTGCACGGCCAGTCCGACCAGTTGCGGCTGCGCTCGGCGACCGCTCAGCGCGAGGCCCTCGACCGCTTCGCCGGCGACGAGCTCGCAGGAGTGCTGGCCGAGTACACCCGAACCTTTTCCGGCTGGCAGGCGGCACAGGCCGAGCTCGACGCCCTCGAGGCCGAGCGCGACCGTCGCGCCCGGGAGGCCGACGGACTTCGCATCGCGATCGCCGAGATCGAGGAGGTGGCCCCACAGGCGGGGGAGGATGCCGAGCTTGCCGAACGAGCCGAACGCCTCGCCAACGTCGAAGACCTCCGCCTCGCGGCCGCCCACGCGCACGAGCAGGTCTCCTCCGAGGAGATCGGCGAGCCGGCCGATGTCATCGGACTGCTCGAATCCGCCCGGCGCCAGCTGGACAGGGTGTCAGAGCACGATCCCGCACTGACTCCGATCGTCGCCGCACTCAAGGAGGCCTCCTACCTCGTTGTCGACATCTCTGGACAGCTCGCCGCCTACCTCGGCGACCTCGACACCGACAGCGGGCGCGAGCTCGACGCGGTGCAGGAGCGGCGCGCGCAGCTGGGCACACTCCTGCGCAAGTACGGCCCCGGCCTCGACGACGTGATCGGCTACCTCGACACCGGCAGCCAGCGCCTCATCGAGCTCGACACCGACGCCGACCGCATCGGAGGGCTCCGCGACCAGGTCGAGCTCGACCGGGCCGAGGTCACAGTTCTCGCCGCACGGCTCAGCGAGGTGCGCGCGGCGGCCGCCACCGGGCTGTCCGAGCAGGTTACCGCCGAGCTCTCGGCGCTCGCCATGGCCAACGCGCGCCTGACCATCGAGGTCACCGATCGTGCCGAGTACAGCCCCACAGGCAAGGACCAGGTCGCTTTCCTGCTGCAGCCGCACTCTGGCGCCGAGCCGCGGGCGCTGGGCCGCGGAGCATCCGGCGGCGAGCTGTCCCGGGTGATGCTCGCGATCGAGGTCGTCATCGCGAGCACCGACCCCGTCGCGACCTTCGTGTTCGACGAGGTGGATGCCGGCGTTGGCGGCGCCGCAGCGATCGAGATCGGCCGGCGGCTCGCGAGCCTCGCCCGCACCTCCCAGGTGATCGTCGTCACCCACCTCGCCCAGGTCGCCGCCTTCGCGACCAACCACCTCCGCGTCGCCAAGGACGAGGCCGGGTCGGTCACGGCATCCAGCGTCGAACGCCTCGACGGCGAGGAACGCACCGCAGAGATGGCCCGGCTGCTGTCCGGGCTGCAAGACAGCGGAAGCGGGCTCGCCCACGCGAGGGAGCTGCTGGAGACGGCCAGGAGTATCGCGAGCTGATTTGCCCCCCGGATTCGCCGAATTCGGTCCCCGCTGCTGATAGGTTTGAACCCCGTGGTGAACATTCAAAACGCGGGTACGACAAAGCACATCTTCGTTACGGGCGGTGTCGTATCCTCCCTCGGCAAGGGACTGACGGCGGCAAGCCTCGGTAACCTCCTCACGGCACGCGGCGTGCGCGTCGTCATGCAGAAGCTGGATCCCTATCTCAACGTGGATCCCGGCACAATGAACCCCTTCCAGCACGGCGAGGTCTTCGTGACCGATGACGGCGCCGAGACCGACCTCGACATCGGCCACTACGAGCGTTTTCTCGACATCGACCTCAACCAGGCCGCCAACGTGACGACCGGGCAGATCTACTCGACCGTGATCGCGCGCGAGCGCCGCGGCGAGTACCTCGGCGACACCGTGCAGGTCATCCCGCACATCACCGACGAGATCAAGCGACGGATGCGGCTGCAGGCGGCATCCGACCCCCGGCCCGACGTCATCATCACCGAGATCGGCGGAACCGTCGGCGACATCGAGTCGCAGCCGTTCATCGAGGCGGCCCGGCAGGTGCGCCACGAACTCGGCCGCAACAACGTGTTCTTCGTGCACGTCTCGCTTGTGCCCTACCTCGGCGCCTCCGGTGAGCAGAAGACCAAGCCGACGCAGCACTCCGTCGCGGCACTGCGCTCGATCGGAATCCAGCCCGACGCCCTCGTGCTGCGCTCCGACCGCCCCGTCTCCGAGTCCAACAAGCGCAAGATCGCGCTGATGTGCGACGTCGACGAGCGGGCCGTCGTCAACGCCGTCGACGTGGCGAGCATCTACGAGATCCCGCGGATGCTGCACGACCAGGGCCTCGACGCCTACATCATCGACCACTTTGGGCTTCGGACCGGCGACGTCGACTGGTCCGGCTGGAGCGAGCTGCTCAGCGCGGTGCGCAACCCCAAGCACGAGGTCACGGTCGGGCTCGTCGGCAAGTACATCGACCTGCCCGACGCGTATCTCTCGGTGACCGAGGCGCTGCGCGCCGGCGGCTTCGCGCACAACACCAAGGTCAACCTGCGCTGGGTGGCCTCCGACGAGTGCGAGACCACGGAGGGCGCCCTGCGTCAGCTCGGCGAGCTCGACGCGATCTGCGTTCCCGGCGGATTCGGCATCCGCGGCATCGAGGGCAAGCTCGGCGCACTGAAGTTCGCGCGGGACAACCAGCTGCCCGCGCTCGGACTGTGCCTCGGCCTGCAGTGCATGGTCATCGAGTACGCCCGCAACGAGGCCGGCCTCGAGGGGGCCTCGTCGTCGGAGTTCGACCCGGACACCACCTACCCCGTGGTCGCGACGATGGCGGAGCAGGTCGAGATCATTGCCGACGGTGACCTCGGCGGCACCATGCGCCTCGGGCTGTACCCCGCCACCCTCGCCGACGGGTCGATCGTCGCCGAGCTGTACGGGGCGACGGAGGTCTCCGAGCGTCACCGCCACCGCTACGAGGTCAACAACGTGTACCGCGAGCAGATCGCCGCCGCCGGAATGCGATTCTCCGGCACCTCGCCCGACGGCCAGCTCGTCGAGTTCACCGAGCTTCCGCGTGAGGTGCACCCGTTCTACGTCGGAACGCAGGCGCACCCCGAACTGCGCTCGCGGCCCGACCGCGCGCATCCGCTGTTCAGCGGTCTGATCGCGGCCGCGCTCGACCGGCAGAAGTCGAGCCGGCTGTTCGAGGTGGCGGAAGCCGAAGTTGTCTGACCCCCAGGGCCTGCGCGACGACCCGGCACCGCAGAGAATCACCGCGAGCGAGACGGTCTTCGCCGGGGCCGTCTGGGATGTGTGCCGGGAGAGCTTCGACTACTCCGGCACGCCGATCACCCGCGAGTATGTGGACCACCCCGGCGCCGTCGCGATCCTCGCCCTGGACGACGACGGTCGGGTACTTCTGATCAAGCAGTACCGGCACCCGATTGCCGCGCGCGACTGGGAGTTGCCCGCGGGCCTGCTCGACGAGGCCGGCGAGGCGCCGGTCGACGGGGCCATCCGCGAGCTCGCCGAAGAGGCCGACCTCGAGGCCACCCGGTGGCACCTGCTTGCTGAGTTCTTCACGTCCCCGGGCGGCAGCAACGAGTCCATCCGCATTTTCCTCGCCCGCGGCCTCTCCGCCACCGCGCATCCGTTCGCCCGGTTCGACGAGGAGGCCGAGATGGAGACCCGCTGGGTCGATCTCGACGAGATCGTCGAGGCCGTGCTGACCCGCTCGGTGACCAACTCGATCCTCGGCTTCGCGGTGCTCGCGGCCGCAGCCTCGCGGACGCGCGGCTGGGACACGCTCGGCGACCCGCGCTCGGCCTGGCCGTGGCACCCGAAGCTCGGACAACCGGCGACGCCATGACCTCCCCGGCGCCGGTAGCGCGTGTGCCTCTCGACCGTGCCGTCGACCACTACCTGCGCCATGTCGCGATCGAGCGTGGGCTCTCCGCGAACACCGTCGCGGCGTACCGCCGCGACCTCGCTGCCTATCTCGAGCTGCTCGGCCGCCTCGGCATCCGTACCCCGGAGGCGATCGGCGCCGCCGAAGTCACGGCGTTCGCGATGGACCTGAGATCCCGGCCGGACGGTGCGCTCGCGGCGTCGTCCGTGGCCCGGATGCTGTCGTCGGTGCGCGGATTCCACCGGTTCCTGCTCGAGGAGTCCGTCGTCGCAGAGGACGTCTCGGTCGACGCCAAACCGCCCAAGCTCGCTTCCCGGCTGCCCAAGGCCATCACGATCGAGCAGATGGCGGCCGTGCTCGACGCGGCAGCCGGCGACGACCCGCTCGCGTTGCGCGACCGGGCGCTGCTCGAGACGCTCTACGCGACGGGTGCACGCATCTCGGAGGCCGTGGACCTCAACGTCGACGACGTGATCGACGGCGACATCGTGCGGCTGCTCGGCAAGGGCAACAAGCAGCGGATCGTGCCGCTCGGCAGCTACGCGCGCGCCGCGATCGACGCGTACCTGGTGCGCGCCCGGCCGCTGTTCTCGGCGCGTGGTACCGCGAGCCCGGCACTGTTCCTCGGGGTGCGCGGGTCGCGGGTATCGCGGCAGAACGCGTGGCTCATTATCAGGGCGAGGGCGGAGCAGGCGAAGCTGGGCATCGAGATCTCACCGCACACCTTCCGTCACTCGTTTGCCACGCACTTGTTGGCCGGCGGTGCGGATGTGCGGGTGGTGCAGGAGCTGCTCGGGCACTCCTCCGTCGCCACGACGCAGATCTACACGCACGTGACCGCCGACACCCTGCGTGACATGTACACGACGGCGCACCCCCGAGCCCGCTGACCTGTCATTATTCAGGAGGCTGACGGCCCTGTAGCGGCATTCGGACCAGCATCCGTCTCTCTGGCCACCCCAGCCCCGGCTCGGGGCGTTATACACCCACGCACTCCCGAATATCGAAGTGCCTGGATAGCCTGACTCCTGAATAATGACCGGGCTCCCGCTGCCCAACTCCTGAATGATGAAAGCTAGCGGTAGCTCGCGAAGGTCGTGTCGAGCGCCTCGTCGATCGGCGTTGCCCGCAAGCCCAGCCCCACGATGCGGGAGCTGTCGACCACGAACGGCTCGGTGAATTCGTACTGCATCTCCACGAGCTCGCGCACGGTCGGGTCGACGAGCCCGAGCAGGCGCAGCACGATCGTGGGCGTTCCGGAGATGCGCGGCGACCTGCCGGCGAGCCGGAACACGGTCTCCACCATTGCGCGGCTCGTCTGCGGTACCGGGTCGTTGGGCAGGTGCCAGGTCGAGCCGAGCGCATCCGGATGCAGCCCGAGCACGGCCAGCCCCTCGCCTATGTCGGGCAGGAAGGTGTAGCTGTGCAGGAGATCGGGGTTGCCCAGCAGTCGCACCCGTTTGCCCGCGATCGCCGGCAGGAACAGTCGGTCGCCCAGAGCCGACTGCGCTCCGGCACCGGGGCCGTAATAGTCGGATGCCCGCCCGCTCGCGACCTGGATTCGTCCGGCAGCGTGCGCCGCCCACAGCTGTTCCTCCATGCGCGCTCGCACCGCCCCCTTGCGCGAGTTCGGCGCGATCGGATTGCTCTCGGTGATGGGCCGCCCGCCCGACGTCCCATAGGAGTACAGGTTGTCCATGTTCACGAAGCGGGCCCCGGATGCCTCGGCGGCCGCGATCACGCCGTCCTGCAGCGCCGGGAACTCCTCCGCCCACCGGTGGTAGGGCGGATTGAGCGTCTGGTAGACGACGTGTGCGCCGCGGGCGGCCCGCCGGGCGAAGTCGGCGTCGCGTACGTCGCCGCCGATCACCTCGACCGAGTCCGGCATCTGCGCGATTCCCGACCGGTTCACCATTGTGACCCGCTCGCCGCGGCGGAGCAGCGCGGCGGCGGTGGCCCGCCCGATCGCGCCCGTGCCGAAGATCACATGTTTCACGAAACCGAGGCTATCGACTGGAGGTCCCCGGCAACAGGGGGATCGGTCGGGTGCGCTGGCCTACGGGCAGACGAGCGTGGTGCCCTCGATGATGATCTCCTGGCCGCTCAGGCCGGTGCACTGCTGGGCCAGCTCCGTGGTCAGCGCGACGAAGGCGATTCCGACAACGATTCCGATGATGGAGAGGATCACGAACAGCGCGAAGCCGACGATGATCGCCGCGACCGCGAGCGGGTTCTTGGCGCCGGCCTTCTTCGACGTGCGGAGCGCGACGATGCCGACGATGCCCCCGACGATATTGAAGAAGATCGCGAGGATGAGGGCGATGAGCCCCATGGTCTTGCCGGGGTAATCACCATTCGGCGCCGACGGTGGAACGTACGGAGCGGGGCCCGGCGGCGGGATGGTCATGTGGTTCTCCTCTGGATGATGAAGGCCTGCGGACGACCCAACACCTCGACGTTACTGGCCTCGAGGCGGCGTGCGGAAGGGAGACTCGTGTTTCGCTTCCGCAACCGCGTGATTGGCATATTTCGAAACAGCGCGTATCTCCCCGGGTCGTCGGCGCGCCGCGGTTAGACTCGACACGGTCGGGAGCCGCCGGCCTGCACGTCGAGTAGTGAGGAATGTCGGGATGACAGCTAAGAAACGAGTCGACACCGCCGTGTTGGACGGCATGGACAAGCCCGCTGTTGGTCCGACCGGCCGCCCGCTGCGCGTGTTTCCCGTGCCGGAGCGCCTGACCGGCCACGGCCCCGCGCGCATCATCGCGCTCTGCAACCAGAAGGGCGGCGTCGGCAAGACCACGACGGCCATCAACCTCGGCGCCTCGCTCGCCCACTACGGCCGCAAGGTGCTCGCGGTCGACTTCGACCCGCAGGGCGCCCTCTCGGCAGGACTCGGCGTCTCGGCGCACGATGTCACCAACATCTACGACCTGCTGCTCGGCACCGTCAAAGACGCGCACGACGCCATCCAGCCCACCTCCGTCGCCGGCCTCGACGTGATACCCGCCAACATCGACCTGTCCGCCGCCGAGGTGCACCTCGTCAACGAGGTCGCCCGCGAGCAGATCCTCGCCCGCGTGCTGCGCCAGGTTATCGACGAGTACGACGTCATCCTCGTCGACTGTCAGCCCTCGCTCGGCATCCTCACCGTCAACGCCCTCACCGCCGCGCACGGCGTGCTCATCCCGCTCGAGTGCGAGTTCTTCGCGCTTCGCGGCGTAGCGCTGCTCGTCGAGACGATCGACAAGGTCAAAGACCGCCTGAACCCCGCGCTGAAGCTCGACGGCATCCTGCCCACGATGTTCGACTCGCGCACCCTGCACTCCCGCGAGGTACTCGAGCGCGCGGTGGAGCGCTTCGAAGACCAGGTGTTCGACACCGTGATCAGCCGCACCGTGAAGTTCCCGGATGCGAGCGTCGCGGCGAGCCCCATCCTCGAGTTCGCGCCGGAGCACCCCGCCTCGATGGCCTACCTGCAGTTCGCCAGAGAGCTGATCTCGCGTGGCGCTGTCGCTTAGCCCGGCGAAGCCTTCGGTCGACCCCACGGATGCGCCAGCGGAAGCCGGCGGATTCTCGGTGACCCTGCGCAACTTCAACGGACCGTTCGACCTGCTGCTCTCGCTCATCACCAAGCATGAGCTCGACATCACCGAGATCTCGCTCAGCCAGGTCACTGACGAGTTCATCTCCTACCTGCGCACCCTCGACTCCGCCGAGGAGCTCGATCAGGCCACCGAGTTCCTCGTCGTCGCCGCGACCCTGCTCGATCTGAAGGTCGCGGGGCTCTTGCCACAGGGCGAGCTGGTGGATGCCGAGGACGTGGCACTGCTCGAGGCGCGCGACCTGCTCTTCGCCCGGCTGCTGCAATACCGTGCGTTCAAGGAGGCCTCGTCCTGGTTCGCGGCGGGGCTGGATGCCGAGGCGTCGCGGCAGTTCCGGTCGGTGCCACTGGAGGAGAAGTACCGCAGGCAGACCCCCGAACTCGTCTGGACGCTCACCCCTGAGGACTTCGCCGCGATCGCGATGCTCGCCTTCGCGCCGCGCGAGCTGCCCTCGGTGGGGCTCGACCACCTGCACGCGCCGCTCGTCAGCATCCGGGAGCAGGCCGCGTTCATCGTCGCCATGCTGCGCGGGGGTGACCCGATGACCTTCCGCCAGCTCATCGCCGGCGCCGACCGCAAGGGCGTGATCGTGGCCCGGTTCCTCGCCGTGCTCGAGCTCTACCGCGGCGGGCTCATCGGCTTCGACCAGCTCGAGCCGCTCGGCGAGCTCACGATCCGATGGACGGCCGAGTCGTTCTCCGACGACAGCCTCGCGAATCTCGGGGCCGATTATGGCAACTGACGCGACCGAAACCGCCACCGAAACCGCCACCGAAGCGGGCACAGAAACCAGTGCGCCGGTGGACGTCGAGCGCGGCCTCGAGGCGATCCTGATGATCGCCGACGAGCCGCAGTCCCTTGTGCGCCTCGCGACCGCGCTCGAGCGGCCCGTCGCCGAGGTGCGCGCCGCGATCGACCGGCTCGTCGCCGACTACGACGGTGTCGCTGGCACCGTGCGGCGCGGATTCGAGCTGCGTGAGGTCGGCGGAGGCTGGCGCTTCTATGTGCGCGGCGAGTTCGACTCCGTCGTGCGCGACTTCTCCCTCGCGCAGAGCCCGACCCGGCTCACCCAGGCGGCCCTCGAGACCCTCGCGGTGATCGCCTACAAGCAGCCGATCAGCCGCGGCGCGATCGCCTCGATCCGGGCGGTGAACGTCGACTCGGTCGTGCGCACGCTGCTCGGCCGCGGCCTTGTCACCGAGGCGTTCGCCGATCCCGAGACCGGTGCGATCCACTACGCCACCACCGACCTCCTTCTCACCCAACTCGGCATCAACTCGCTCGACGAGCTGCCGCACATCTCCCCGCTCCTCGCGGACGGCTCGAATGGATTCGACGATGCCCGATAGAAACATGCCCGACAAGAACACGCCCGACAAAAACACGCCCGACCGCAGCAAGAGCGCGGATGCCGCCGACGACGGCATCCGCCTGCAGAAGCTCATGGCCGCCGCGGGTGTCGCCTCCCGTCGCGTCTCGGAAGACCTCATCTCCGCCGGCCGCGTCGAGGTCAACGGCGAGGTCGTCACCGAGCTGGGACGCCGCGTGCAGGAGACCGACCTCGTCTCGGTCGACAGCGTCGCCATCCAACTCGACACCAGCCGTCGCTACCTCATGCTCAACAAGCCCACCGGTATCGTCTCCTCGCTGCAGGACGACCGCGGTCGCCCCGACCTGTCACAGTTCGTCTCCCGCTACGACGAGCGGCTGTTCAACGTGGGCCGGCTCGACGCGCAGACATCCGGATTGCTCATCCTCACCAACGACGGCGAGCTCGCCCACGTGCTCGCACACCCCTCCTTCGGTGTGCTCAAGACCTACATCGCGTGGGTCGAGGGCCGGGTGACCCCAGCGACAATCTCCAAGCTCACCTCCGGCATCCACCTCGAAGACGGCCCCATCGCCGCCGACAAGGCCCGCATCCTCGACCAGGCCTCCGGCGGCCGGGAGACGATCGTCGAGATCACCCTGCACTCGGGCCGCAACCGCATCGTGCGGCGGATGCTGGAGGAGGTCGGCCACCCCGTCGTCGACCTCGTCCGCCGCCAGTTCGGGCCGCTGCACCTCGGCACCCTGCAGATCGGCGAGATCCGCGACCTGACCAAGGCCGAGGTCGGCCAGCTGCTCACCATCTCCCGCGACGCGAAGGCGACGACCGGGGCGGATGCAGCATCCGACCAGCCCGACGACCCGGCCGACGACCCGGCCGGCTCGTGACCGAGTCAATGCTCCTGACCGACTCCCGCCTCGTCGGTCCCGTGCGCGTCGTCGGCTCCGGCCTGCTCGGCACGAGCATCGGGCTGGGTTTGCGAGCCAAGGGCATCGACGTGATCCTTGATGACGCGTCCCCGGCGAACCTGAGCCTCGCGGTCGACT
Organism: Marisediminicola antarctica; assembly: GCF_009930795.1. GTDB lineage: Bacteria > Actinomycetota > Actinomycetes > Actinomycetales > Microbacteriaceae > Marisediminicola > Marisediminicola antarctica. The sequence continues at coordinate 2,769,098 of NZ_CP017146.1, read as the reverse complement.
ACGGAGCCGGCCGCCCGGCCGAACCCGACGACTCCCCGCAGCTCATCATCGTCTGCGTGCCGCCGGACGTCACCGGCAGGGTCGTCGCCGCCGAGCTCGCCGCGTTCCCCGACGCCATCGTCACCGACGTCGCGAGCGTCAAGGTGCAGCCGCTCGAGGAGCTGCGCGCCGCCGGGGCCGACCTCTCCCGCTACATCGGCTCGCATCCACTCGCCGGCCGCGAACGCGGGGGAGCCGTCGCCGGCCGCGCCGATCTGTTCCTCGGCCGGCCCTGGGTCGTCACCGGGCATGACGACATCTCCTACCGTGAGGGATCGGCGATCGACGACCTCATCCTCGACCTCGGCGCCGTGCTCGTCGAGCTGAGCCCCGAGGAGCACGACCGCGCCGTCGCGCTCGTCTCGCACGTGCCGCAGCTCATCGCGACACTGCTCGCGAAGCGGCTGCTGGGCGCCGCGCACTCCTCGGTCGGCCTCGCCGGCCAGGGCCTGCGCGACACCACGAGGATCGCCGCGAGCGAACCCGAGCTGTGGGTGCAGATCCTCGGTGCCAACGCCCCCGCGATCACCCCGATCCTGCGCGCCTACCGTGACGACCTCGACGCGGTGCTCGCCGCCCTCGAGCATCCGACCGCTCCCGGCGCCCGGCGCACGCTCGCCGAGGCGATCGCCGCCGGCAACGCGGGGGTCGCCGCGATCCCGGGCAAGCACGGGCAGGACCGCCGGTACAGCCAGATGGTTGTCATGGTCGACGACCGCCCGGGCGAGCTCGCCCGGCTGCTGACCGAGATCGGAGCCTCAGGGGTGAACATGGAAGACCTCAGGCTGGAGCACTCGCCCGGCGCCCAGATCGGCCTCGCCGAGATCTCGGTGCTGCCCGAGGTCGAGCAGCAGCTCACCGACGAACTCGAATCGCGCGGCTGGCGCATCGCGGGGGCCTCGCTGTGAGCGGCGGCGTCGTCGTCGCGATCGATGGCCCCGCGGGAAGCGGCAAGTCGAGCGTGAGCCGGGCGACCGCCCGCCGCCTTGGCTTCGGCTACCAGGACACCGGCGCCGCCTACCGCGCCCTCGCCTGGAGCGCACTCGACAGAGGCATCGACACCACCGACGCGGCAGCCGTCATCGCGTCGCTCCCCGGCTTCGACTACCGGATCAGCACCGACCCCGACCACACGGTCGTGCAGGTCGGGGACACCGACGTCACCGAGGCGATCCGCGAGCCGCGGGTGAGCGCCGTGGTCAGCCAGGTCGCCCGCATCCCCGAGGTGCGCGCGTACCTCGTCGAGCTGTTCCGCAGCGTCATCCGGGAGAGCCTGCGGCCCGGGATCGTGACCGAGGGACGCGACATCACCACAGTCGTCGCACCGGACGCCGACGTGCGAATTCTGCTGACAGCCAGTGAAGAAGCTAGAATGGCGAGGCGTTCGCTAGAAGTTACCGGACAATCCGCCGAGGTCACCGCCCAGCAACTCAGTTCGCGGGACGTCCAGGACTCTCGGGTCGTCGACTTCATGAACGCCGCCGACGGTGTGACCACCGTCGATTCAACCCACCTCGACTTCGACCAGACCGTCACCGCGGTCGTCGATCTCGTCACGAGCGTGTGGGCTGAGTAGCCCGCAACGCGGGCGCACCGAACCTAAAAGGATTAACTAATGGCCGACCACGACAACGCCGACCGGGACAATTACCCCGAGATGGACGAACAGCTCGCCAAGCGCATTGCGGCGATCGACGAAGCCGAGGCACTGCAGCGCGCCAACACCCTGCGCGCCGGGCTCGACGACTACGACCTCGAGGCCGAAGACCTCGACATGCTTCAGAGCGTCGGCGACGATCCCGAGGCGATCACCTACCTCCCCGCGCTGCCCGTGCTGGCCGTCGTCGGTCGACCGAATGTCGGCAAGTCGGCGCTCATCAACCGCATCCTCGGCCGCCGCGAGGCCGTCGTGCAGGACACCCCCGGCGTCACTCGCGACCGCGTGACCTACCGCGCCGAGTGGGTCGACCGCAGCTTCACCCTCGTCGACACGGGCGGCTGGGAGCCCGATGCGCGCGGCATCAACGCCTCCGTCGCTGCGCAGGCCGAGGTGGCCGTGGACCTCGCCGACGCCGTGCTGTTCGTCGTCGACGCGATGGTCGGCGCCACCTCGACCGACGAGCATGTCGTGCGGATGCTGCGCGCGTCGAACAAACCCGTCATCCTCGTCGCCAACAAGGTCGATGACGCGCGCCAGGAGCCGGAGGCCGCCGTCCTGTGGAGCCTCGGCCTCGGCGAGCCGTGGCCCGTCTCGGCGCTGCACGGCAGGGGAGTGGCCGACCTGCTCGACCACGTGCTCACCGTGCTGCCCGAGATCTCGGCCGTCGCCAAGCAGGAGGTTGGCGGACCCCGGCGCGTCGCTATCCTCGGTCGCCCCAACGTCGGCAAGTCGAGCCTGCTCAACAAGGCCGTTGGCGAGGAGAGGGTCGTCGTCAACGAGATGGCCGGCACCACACGCGACCCCGTCGACGAGCAGGTCGAGATCGCCGGCAAGGTTTGGCGCTTCATCGACACCGCCGGCATCCGCCGTCGCATGAACCTGGCCCAGGGCGCCGACTTCTACGCCTCCCTGCGCACGAGCGCCGCGCTCGAGAAGGCCGAGGTCGCAATCGTCGTACTCGACGTGAGCGAAGTGATCAGCGAGCAGGATGTGCGAATCATCGACCTCGTGCTCGAATCCGGCCGCGCCCTCGTACTCGCCTTCAACAAGTGGGACATGCTCGACGACGACCGCCGCCGATACCTCGAGCGGGAGATCGAGCAGGACCTCGCGCACGTCGCGTGGGCCCCGCGCGTGAACATCTCCGCCCGCACCGGCCGGCACCTCGAGAAGCTCGTCCCCGCCCTCGAGCTCGCCCTGCAGTCCTGGGACACCCGCATCCCGACCGGCAAGTTCAACGCGCTCGTCGCCGAGCTCGCCGCCGAGCACCCGCACCCCGTGCGCAGCGGCAAGCAGCCGCGCATCCTGTTCGGCACCCAGGCCGCGATCCGCCCGCCGACCTTCGTGCTGTTCACCACCGGCTTCCTCGACCCCGGCTACCGCCGGTTCATCACGCGGCGCCTGCGTGAGATCTTCGGCTTCGAGGGAAGCCCGATCAATGTGAACATGCGCGTGCGCGAGAAGCGCAAGCGCAACTAGCGCACCTCGCGGGTCGGCGTACGCCGGGCGTGTGGCCCCCGCTTGGGGGAGTTTCCAGAAACCCTCCGTGACCTACCGTTAGACAAGGCCGAAACCCGAATTTTCGGCCCGCCACCGCCGGGCACCCGAAGTACCCGTGCTGTGCATTACCATCAGATCGAACGCCCGCGCACTCCCACCAGACCCTGAGAGCGTGTCGGCACACGCATCGACGACCGTGTCCTACCCGAATACGGACGTCATGCGTTCGGGATGCTGCGCGACAATTCGGATCGTCGCGCGCGTCCTGACCGACCCGAACTACCGATGCGAATCCACCCGCTCGCATCGTCCGGCCTTACCCGAGGACGCCCCCATGACTTCCACGTCATCCACTCTCTGGATCCGTGTTGCGATCGCCGTGACCGTTCTCGCCTGGCTCGCCTACCTGATCCCCTCCTTCGTCGTTCCGCTGGTGGCGACCGGCGCGGCGACATCCGATTCGATCTCCTATCTCATCGTGATGACGTTCTTCGCCTTCGCCCTGGTCATGTACCTGCTCGCGCGGCAATCGGCGGTCCGCCAGCACGGCCGTCGGCGCGCCCCGGCCCGGCTCGAGAGCCACTTCGCCACCAGGGAGGGGTCGATGACGGTGCTCGTGCCGCCCTACACCGAGGAGGTGCCCGACGTGCGGGCGACCGTGTGGGCCGCAGCGCTGCAGGAGTACCCCAAGCTGCGGGTCGTGCTCCTGCTCGATGACCCGCCCCGTCCGCTCGAGGCCCACATCGCGGCGCGGCTGGGCGAGTCGCGCACCATCACCGACCGTGTGGCGCTCGTGCTCGCCGAACCCAGCAGGCGATTTCGCGACGAACTCCTCGCGTGCGAGATCCGTCTCGCCGAGTCGAGCGTCATCGCCCCCGAGGCTGTGCGCGAGCTCGCCGAGAGCTACCGCTTCGCCATCAAGCGCCTGGCAGCGGAGGCAGCCGAGGAGCGGGCCGCCGGCGGCGACGCCGCAGCGAAGGTGCTCGACGACACCGCCCACGAGCTCTCCCGGCTGACCCGTTCGCTTCACGTCGCGATCGCTGACGAGCGTCGTGTGCCGCCCGCCGAACGGATGCTGGAGCTGCACCAGCGACTGGCCTGGACCTTCTCCGCCGACCTCGACACCTTCGAGCTCGACTTTCGTCGAACGAAGTCGCGGCAGCCGCAGGCCTGAGTCGATTTCTCGAATCCCCGTGTCCCCCTATTTGGGGACACGGGGATTTTTCACTAACCCCCCTTTCGCGCTCGCTCGTCGATAGTGTTGAAGAGTCGATATTCTAAGGAAATCTCGATGACGCCCTCCCTGGAACCCGAAACTCCGTTGCGGCGTGGATGACCCGAAATCCCCGGCGCCCCCGAGATCCTGAGCCGCCGGCCTTACCCGAGGACCAGCCCCTATGCCTTCGACGACCCTGCCTTCGCGCGCCCGCAAACGCCAGTGGGGGGCGGAACGCACCACCCAGCCGCTCCCATCCGTGCACGACAGGCCCAGTGATGCCAAGATCACCTGGGGCCGCCTCGCCATCGTCGCGACGGTGCTGGCGTGGTTCGCGTACCTGATCTACACCGTGGTGCGCCAATTCCTCAATAACGGGACCGAAAGCTTCCGCTTCACCACCGAGGCGATCTCCTACCTCGTGGTGGTGACCTTCCTCACCTTCTCCGCGCTGATGTACCTCGTGGCCCGCCAGGGCGCTCTGCAGCGATTCCGCGACCATGTTCGGGTGCCCCGAGCGGAGCTCGACGCCCACTTCGCGACCACCCACGGCTCGATGACGGTGCTCGTGCCCTCATATGCGGAGGAGCCCGCCGTCGTGCGCGCGACCCTCTGGTCGGCGGCACTGCAGGAGTACCCGTCCCTGCGCGTCGTACTGCTGCTCGACGACCCGCCCTATCCGAGCGATGCCGCCGTCGCCGCACGTCTGACCGAGTCCCGGGCCATCGCGAACACCATCGCGCACGCTCTCGCCGAGCCGCGAGAGCGGTTCACGGACGAGCTGCTGATTTGCGAGATCGCTGTCGCCGAGAGCGACACCATCGGGATCGGCGCGGTGCGCGAGCTTGCCGAGAGCTACCGCTGGGCGACCGCCTGGCTCACCGGAATGGCCGAAGCCGAAGACGTCACCGACCACGTCGACACCTTCTTTGTCGAGCAGGTTCTGGGCGAGCTGGCAAGCGAGCTGACGCTCATGGCCACGGCCCTCGACGCCGCCGCCGACGAGGGAGCCACCCCCACCCCGGACCGGATGCTCGAGCTCCACCGCCGCCTCGCCTGGACGTTCACCGCCGAGATGGAGACCTTCGAGCGCAAGCGTTTCGCGTCGCTCTCGCACGAGACCAACAAGGCAATGAACCTCAACGCTTACATCGGACTGATGGGTGGACGCTTCCAGCGCGAGGAGGGACCGGATGGCACCATTCTGCGCCCCGTCCCCGCATCCGCGAATGCCGACTTCGTCGTGCCGGACTCGGAGTACCTGCTGACCCTCGACGCCGACTCGCTGCTGCTGCGCGACTACTGCCTGCGCCTGGTCTACTTCCTCGAGCAGCCCGACAACGCCCGCGTCGCCGTCACTCAGACGCCGTACTCCTCGTTCCGAGGTGCGCCCACCCGCATCGAGCGTCTCGCCGGGGCGACTACCGACATCCAGCACATCCTGCACCAGGGCATGTCGCACTACGGCGCGACCTTCTGGGTCGGCGCCAACGCAGTCATCCGCAAACGAGCCCTCGAGGACATCGTCGAGGTCGAGACCGTCGGCGGATTCGAGGTGCGCCGCTATGTGCAGGACCGCACGGTCATCGAAGACACGGAGTCGAGCATCGACCTCGGCGCGCATGGCTGGACCCTCGTCAACTACCCCGAGCGGCTCAGCTACAGCGCGACGCCGCCGGACTTCGGATCCCTCGTTGTGCAGCGTCGCCGCTGGGCCAACGGAGGCCTCCTCATCCTGCCCAAGCTGTGGCGCCAGGTTCGCGCCCGCAAGCGTGCCGGCGAGTCGGTGAGCCTCATCGAGATGCTCCTGCGCGTCAACTACATGACATCAATCAGCTGGGCGAGCTTCGGCCTGGTCTTCCTGCTCGTCTACCCCTACGACAGCCGGCTGCTCAGCCCCGTCGTCGTGCTGGCCGCGCTGCCGTACTTTCTCGCGATGGGCAGCGACCTGCGCTACTGCGGCTACCGGTTCAGCGACATCTTCCGCATCTACGGCTTCAACCTCGTGCTGCTGCCGGTCAACCTGGCGGGTGTGCTGAAGTCGCTCGAGCAGGCACTGACAAGCAAGAAGATCCCCTTCGTCCGCACCCCTAAGGTGAAGAACCGCACCGCGGCGCCCGTGCTCTACGTGGTCGCGCCGTACCTCATTGTGGCGTTCTCCGCGCTCACCCTGTGGCGCGACGTGCTCGCGCAGAACTGGGGCAATGCCGCGTTCGCTGGGTTCAACGCAGTGCTCGCGACGGCCGCGATCCTCGCCACAATCGGCGTCTGGAACTCGCTCGTCGACATCTGGCTCGGCATGACCAGTTGGCTTTGGGTGGAGAAGAAGCCGCGGGCGAAGTCGGTCCGTCCGGTCGCTGAGGCGCTGCCCGCGATGGACTGGCGGGCCGTCATCTACCACGGGCACGACGGCGCCACGGTGCCGCAGCCCACTCACACCATTCCGTCGCGCGAGACTGCGTCGCGTCAAGTGACGAGCAACGCGTGAGCGCCGCCACGAGCGCCGCATCGACGCAGCCGGTGGCGCCGCGCCGTCGCCTCTCCGCGCTGCGAGTAGTCCTCTCGGTCGCGCTCGTCGGCCTCCTCGCCTCAGGCGGATTCGTCGGCTGGCAGTGGTGGAGCGCCGCGCAGGCCGTCGAGGATCACGAGCCCTGGTTCGCCGGCTACGTCGACGTGACCGCCACCCCGACGTTCGCGTTCGAGGCACCCGCATCCGACGCGGGCCGGGACGTTGTCCTGTCGTTCATCGTCGCCGCGAAAGACGACGCGTGCGAGCCCACCTGGGGTACCGGGTACACGCTCGAGGAGGCGTCGCACGCGCTCGATCTCGACCGTCGGCTTGCGCGACTCGATCAGCTCGGCGGGCAGATCACCGTGTCGTTCGGTGGGCTCCTGAACGACGAACTCGCGACCGGATGCACCAATGTGAACGACCTCGTCGACGCCTACGCCTCGGTGGTCGACCGTTACGAGATCACGACGATCGACCTCGACATCGAAGCGGGCAACCTCACGAACACGTCGGCGGGGGAGCGGCGCGCCGAGGCGATCCACACCCTCCAGGTCGAGAGGCGCAGCGCGGGCGACGACCTCGCCGTCTGGCTCACCCTGCCGGTCGCGCCGTCCGGGCTCACCGAGTACGGCACGACTGCCGTCAGCCAGATGCTCGACGCGGGCGTGGACCTCGCCGGGGTCAACGTCATGACGATGGACTACGGCTCCAGCCGCACCGACGGAGACAGCATGGCGATGGCATCCATCCAGGCGCTCCAGTCGACCCACCGCCAGCTCGGCGCGCTCTACTCGCGCGCCGGGATCGAGCTGTCGCCGGCATCCCTCTGGACCAAGATCGGCGCCACCCCGATGATCGGCCAGAACGACGTACCCGGCGAGGTGTTCGGGCTAGCGGATGCGGAGGAGTTCAACGCCTTCGCGCTCGAACAGCGAATCGGACGCATGTCGCTCTGGTCGCTCAACCGCGACCAGAGCTGCGGGTCGAACTACGTCGATCTGAAGCGCGTGTCCGACTCGTGCAGCGGCATCGATCAGGGCGACGTGCGATTCGTCGACCTGCTTGGGGAGGGCTTTGACGGGCGGCCGGACGGCTCGGCTGGCGCCGTGACCACCGCGGACACGCTCGAGGAGATTGTCGACGACCCCGCCACGAGCCCGTATGCCATCTGGGCTCCCGAGGCCTCATACCTTGAGGGCACCAAAATTGTCTGGCACCGCTCCGTGTACCAGGCCAAATGGTGGACCCGGGGCGAGCTGCCCGACAACCCGGTGCTCAACGAGTGGGAAACACCGTGGACCCTCATTGGCCCGGTGTTGCCGGGGGAGACCCCTTTCGAGATGCCGACCCTGCCGAAGGGTACTTATCCCGAGTGGGAGGGCCCGACCATCTATGAAAAGGGTGACCGGGTGCTCTTCGACGGAGTGCCGTTCGAGTCCAAGTGGTGGAACGAGGGGGAGAGCCCCGAGGCTGCCTCATCGAATCCCGACGGCGCGCCGTGGGCGCCGCTCGCCGAGTCCGAGGTCGGTGCAATCCTCGACGCGCTCGAGCAGTAGTTCCAGAGGGGCCGTTGCCCGGCGAGATCCTGGTGTCCTGCCGCCGGAGCCGCTACGAGGCTGCCGCCGTGGAAGCCCGAGCCGACGGGGGAGGCGAAGAGGGCGCGGTAGGTCGTGCGCTCCTGCGCTCCTGCGCTCGTGTGCGATGTGCTCGAGCATTCGCGTCAGCGACTCGGTACAGGCGTCGCTGATCGCCAGCGGGGCGAGCGAGGTGTGCGCGTCGATCTCCACCCGCGCGATCGCGTCGAGTTCGTCCATGAACACGGATGCCGCGAAGCCGACAACGTCGCGGTGGTGGCCGTAGAACGTCGTGCGGTGCACTCCGGCCTCGCGGCAGCGTCCCGTGACGGTGATGGCCTCGAGCCGGGTGTCGTCGAGAAGCCGCAGGCCAGCGCGTGGTGCGCCGGCCGCCGGGCGGTATCAACTGGTGTAGTGCGAGAGCCCTGCGGTTTCGCCGCCGTCGGCGATGAACTCGGCGCCGGTCGAGAAGCTCGACTCGTCGCTGGCGAGGAACAGGATGAGGTTCGAGACCTCGTCCGGTTCGCCCGCGCGGTGCAGCGCGACGTGATTCTGGGCCTGGTCGATCCCCTCGGTCATCGGTGTCTTGATCACTCCGGGATGCACCGAGTTGACCCGCACGTTGTGCTTGCCGAGATCGAGTGCGACCGACTTGGTCAGGCCGCGCACGCGAACTTCGTGGCCGTGTATCCGGGCAGCGCCTCGTAGCCTTGGATGCCGGCTGTGGAGGAAATGTTGATGATCGACCCGGCCTTCGACTTCGTTATCGCCGGCACCGCAGCTTTGATGCCAAGGAACACCCCCGTGAGGTTGATTGCGATGATGGTGTTCCACGCCTCGATCGTGTAGTCCTCGATGGGGCCGAAGTTAGCGATACCCGCATTGTTGACCAGAATGTCGAGCCCGCCGAAGGCAGCGACAGCGACCGCGACGGCGGCGTCCCAGTCGTCGATCTTCGTCACGTCGAGGTGCACAAACCGCACGCTGTCGCCCAGTTCGGCGGCCAGCTCGGCACCCTCGTCATCGAGAATATCGCCGACGACGACCAGGGCGCCTTCCTCCACGAGCAGACGAACATGGGATGCGCCCATGCCGCGTGCTCCACTACTGATGAGTGCGACTCTTCCATTGACACGTGCCATGAGAGTCCTCCTGATTTCGTGTGGATGGGAAGCAGGGCCAGCGAAACGCCAGCCTGGATTTCGCCCGCGTAGTCCGCGGATGTCGAATAAGTGGCGGCTGGCAGCGGCATGGTTCGTGCGGCCCTGCGCGAACGGGTAAGCTCTTTCTGGTGCCGCGGTTGGTCTGAACTGACCAAATGCAGCACAAGTCACGGGCTGTGGCGCAGCTTGATAGCGCACTTGACTGGGGGTCAAGTGGGTTGGAAGCGCAAAACAGCGTTTTTGAGGCAAAAACTAAATAACGGGCTGTAGCGCACCTTGGTAGCGCACCTGACTGGGGGTTAAGTGGTTTACCACTCTTCGGTCGGCCCGAACAACTGAAAATCGATGCCACGGGCTGTGGCGCAGCTTGGTAGCGCACTTGACTGGGGGTCAAGGGGTCGCAGGTTCAAATCCTGTCAGCCCGACGTAAAATCCTTGATGAGAAGCAATTTTCATCAGGGATTTGTTGTTTCTGTGGACGGTTTTCGCTGGTCCCCCTCTGGTCCCCCTCGGCCGGTACACGCGGTCGACCTGTGGATAACAGAATCCGCCGCGATGCCCTGTCTGTGGATGAGGGGACCAAAAGGGGACCAGAACGGTGAAAACCCACGTCTGGGCCGTTCACAGTCCGCGTCCCGTGCCTTGCCGCGGTCGTCTCGATGAGTTCGGACGAGCGTCTCTGGCGAGGAATGCGTTGGCCTGTTCCGCGGCGGAGGCGAGGTGGCGGTCATCGGGGTGGAGGTAGCCGCGAGTGGTCTCGATCGATGCGTGTCCGAGGATCTCCTGGAGGACGTGGAGAGGGACCCCGGCGTCGGCGAGCTAGGTGGCGCCGGTGTGTCGGAGGCCGTGTCGGGTGAGGTTGGGCAGGCTGAGGTCGGCAACAACTTGGTCCCAGCTGGTGGCGTCGCGAACGGTGGCCGTCGTGAGGAAACCGCCGCGTGGACCGATGAGTAGTGGTGCGTCCGACTGTTTGAACGCGCAGAGTCGCTTCAGGATTGGTCGGAGTGGGTCGAGAATTGGCACGCGACGTTCTTTGCGGCTCTTGGTCGGCTTGGTGATGAGGCCACCTCTGCCGGGGAAGACTTGCCGTCTGATGATGACGAGGTTCTTGTCGAAGTTCACGTCTCCAACTTGAAGACCGGAGACTTCTGAAGAGCGAGCTGCCAGCAGGGCGGCGAGCATCACGAAGTCTGAATAGGACTGATGGACGGCGCCGCAGGCGGAGGCGAGTTGGTTCAGCTTCTGGAGGTCAGGGATCGCGTGTGCGCGCGGGGCAGCGTCTTCGGCGGGTTGGATTCGGAAGGCGTTTCGATGGAGACTCCGCTTCGCGCGGTGCTTGGCGGGATTGATTGTGATCAGGCCGTCACGAACGGCTTCGTCGAGCACCCGCACGAGAGGGGCGATGGTGTTCTTGATCGTCGATGCGCCGTACTGCTTCTCCCAGTCATCGATCGTGCGGTCGATCATTCCAGCGGTGATCTGCGTTACGGGCAGATGACCGAGTGCCGGGAGCACCCGTAGTCGAAGACCGTAGCGGTAGTTGTCTCCGGTAGAAGTCATATCGAGGCCGCGTGCCCATCGGTCGTCGATCGAGGTGAAGAACTCCAGGAGCGTCATGGATACGTCCATCCCCTTGACCGAAGAGTTCCGGAGCGTGTCGAAGAATGCGCGTGCGGTTGCCTCGTCTTTCACGATCTCGGTACGGATCACGCGCCGCCTGGTGAGCGGATCAGTCCAGCGTGCCCGCGCTCGAATTCCGTAGGAACGTCGTTCCATGTCGGCGGAGATCCTCACCCCGATCGGCGGTACCGGCCGGGGTGAGGACTCCGGCATCGGCTCAGTTGGGCGGGCCATGGTGCGGCTCTAAGTTCTGCAGCCATTCGTCAATTGCTTCGAGCCGGTATCGGGCGATACCGCCGAGCTTGATGAATGGTGGCCCGGACTCCGCGGAGCGCCATCGAGACAACGTCGATTCGGAGACCTTCAGGTACGAGGCGACCTCTCGGCTATCCAGCAATGGCGAGACTGGCGCCGCCGCTTCGGCCGCGTTGCTCACCGACCCGAGGCCACGGCGCAGCGAGTCGATCACGCGAGGGCCGAAGCCGCACTCACCGAGATCCGCCGGATGAACGCCGCGGCCAAGGGTGTGCAGTCCCATCGTGAGCCGTCTGAGCGGACTTCGGAGGGGCGGGTGCTCTGACCGCTGCCCAGTCGTGCCGGTACGCGCTCGTACCGTCAACAGGCCGCGCTGAGGAAGATGAGCGATTACAGGCCGCGTGAATCGGGTGTGCGACGATCACACGCTGCAGCGATGCGAAATGCTCGTGACAGCTCTGCGTTGTGGTCGTTGCTCTTGTCCTCGTCGGCGAGCCGAAGAACGTCTTCGGAACCTGTGAGCAAACGGGCGCGTCTGTCTTGAATAAGGATGTTGGAGCCATAGCTGGCGGCACTCGTCACGGGGCCAGGAACCGCGCCCACAGCGCGTCCAAGTTTGACGGCTTCGTTGGCGACACGCAGCGATCCTGACCGCGCCCCCGCCTCAACGATCACCGTCGTCGAGGAAAGCGCGGCCATAATCCGGCCACGATCGAGAAAGCGCTGCCGTGTTGGCGTTACGCCAGGAGCGACTTCAGAAACGAGGAGACCTTGTTGCTCAATACGCGCAAACAGATCCGCGTGTCCGGCAGGGTATGCGCGATCGACCCCACCCGCGAGGACTGCAATCGTTCTTCCACCGGTCGCCAACGCCGACTGGTGTGCGACTGCTTCGATGCCGAACGCGCCGCCAGCGACAACGACACGGCCACTGAGCGCGAGGTCGCTGGCGAGTTCAATCGCCATGTGGTCCCCATACGCGGTGGAGGCGCGTGCACCGGTCAGCGTGATGCGGTCGGCGAGAGGCTTGGCCAGCAGCGCAGTCTCGCCACGCGTCCAAAGTGCATATGGTGTGCGTGCTCCGAGGTCGTTGAGGGCGACTGGCCAATCCTTCTCACCCGGAATCAGGACCCGGAGGCCTTGTCGCTCGAAGGTCGCCATCTGTGTGGCTAAGGTGTCGGCGCTGCTCACAGCGTGTAAGCGTTCGCGCCATACTGCCGCTGCGATTTGGTCGAGGCCGGGCACCGCGCCGTCAGCATCAGCGAGGCGGAGCAGTTCTACGGCACCGACTCGGCCAAGGAGACGACCGGTCGACGGATCATTCGGTGCAGCCACGAGCGAGAGGACGGTACGCGCGCTCCGCTCGTCGTGTCCGAGGGAAGAGAGGGAAGTCATCATCGGGCTCCTTCACAGCCAGTCATCACCGTGCAGGTGCGCAGCACCGCCCTTTCCTATGTCGTTGGTTCGGCGTACCCTTGAAACCAGGCGACACACTCAATGTTCGCCATCGCCCGCGCGATGGCATGACGGCCCCAGGCAGTCCTCCAAGGTTCAACGTTGCTGAACCATGAGAGGACCGTTGTCATGCTTCGAATGATCTGGGTTATCAGCATCCACCTCCGCAACTTCATGCGCAGGTACATGCCCACCAACATCCTGCTCGACGCGATTCGCACCCGCCGCGGGCTCAAGTGGGGCCTGCCCGCCATGCTCCTCGCCATCCCGTATCTCTTCGCCGCGAGCATCTGCACAGCTCTGATCGACGGGGGAGCGTCTGCGCCTCAGTGAGACAGGCACGTCACCCGCTGATGGGATCGCGCTTGCGGGCATCCTCGGGCTGGCAGGGTTCGCGGCACTCGTAGCGCGTCGGAAGCGCGTGACGCCGCACTAGCCCCACCCTGGGCTCGGTTAATCGTGTGCGACGGCCGTGCTGGACTCAGAACGCGCGAACCTGATGACGTCTCCTGTCCCCGGATTCGGGGCGCGGCGGCAGGCATCTTCGAAAACTCGGGAGAGCAATCCACTGTCGGGGTAGCATGACGGCCTGAACGCCCTACAATGTTCACATGGACGATTTCGCAGTCACAGACATGAATCAACCCAGTCGACGGCGGTGCTCATGACGGTATTGGCATCCGCGCCGTGGTCGCGGACAGGTGACCGCACCCGTATTACGGGGGTCACAAGCTTCCTGACAGCACCCGCGGGTGCTCCTCTTCTGATCGTCCGGGTGGAGACGAATCAGCCGGGCCTCGTCGGTTACGGCTGCGCGAGCAGCCCCCAGCGCCCCCTCGCCATCAAGCAGGTTCTCGACGAGTATCTGGCGCCAATGATCATCGGGCGCGACGTCCTCGACATTGACGACCTGTCACACCTGCTTTCCCTCAGCCCGTACTGGCGTGGCGGAGCGATCGAGAACAACGCACTGGCGGGCATCGATATCGCGCTGTGGGACCTCAAGGGAAAGATCGCCGGGCTCCCGGTTTTCCAGCTGCTGGGGGGCCGGGCGCGCACGACGGTCAGCGTCTACGGGCACGCCGACGGAGCCGACAACAGCGAAGTCGTCGATTCTGTGCAGCAGTTCATCGAAGAGGGCTACGAATACGTTCGGTGCCAGGTAGCGATCAAGGGCGCCGACACGTACGGAACTCACGCCCCCTCCGACGCGGGGTCGATAGCCGAGCTTGCGCGCTCGCGAGACGCTTTCTGGATGTCGAGCCCCTACCTCCGTGCCATCCCGAGCCTGTTTGAGGCGGTGCGAGACGCGGTCGGCTGGGATGTCGAATTGCTCCATGACGTGCACGAGAGGGTCACCGTCTCGGAGGCAATCCGACTTGCGGAGGCTCTCGACCCGTTCCGTCTGTACTTCCTTGAGGATGCCATCGCTCCCGAGGATCTGGACTGGTACCGCGAACTCCGCGCCCACTCCACCACGCCCCAGGCGGTCGGTGAGGTGTTCTCTGACATGCGCACGTTCATCCCGCTGATCACGAACAGGCTGATCGATTTCGCGCGCATCCGCATGGGGGCAATCGGGGGACTCACGCCGACGGTGAAGCTCGCCGTACTGTGCGAACTCATGGGGGTCCGCACAGCGATCCACGGGCCCGGCGACATCTCGCCGATCGGGCACGCGGCCGCCCTCGCCGTAGACGTCTCCTCGCGCGCTTTCGGCATCCAGGAGTCGACAAAATATTCGGATGCCGTTCGTGACGTTTTCCCGGGCGCACCCGTCATCAAGAATGGTGCGTACGAAATCTCGGAGGCAGTCGGTCTGGGCGTCGGCTTCGACGAACACGAGGCGCGCAAGTACGAGATCGCGGCGCCCCTGACGTACGACTCGTGGGCGCTTCTGCGCCACCGCGACGGATCCGTCGCCCGACCATAGCGACGGAGCTACCATGCGATTACTCGTAACCGGCGGAGCCGGACTCATCGGGCGCGCGGCCGTCGCGCACCTGCTGGAGAGCGGGCACGACGTCGTGTCGATTCTGCGGAGCCCGTCACAGCTGTCGCCGGAGAACGTCCCGGGACTCCGGGAGGTCGTCGGGGATGCCGGAGACGTTGAGCTTCTGGAGACGCTGATGGGCGGAGTCGACTCCGTCCTGCACCTGGCGGCGGTGCCGCACCCGGGCGGCCGCACTGCCCGCGAGCTCCTGATTGCGAACTCCCTGATGACCATCGCGGTGCTGGAAGCGGCCGGGTCCGCTGGGGTCCGCTCCGCGGTTGTCGCGTCGAGCATCTCCATTCTCGGGATGGCGTGGTCGGCGGAGCTCATGAGCCCGCTCGAAGTGCCCATCACCGAGGAGCACTCCCTTCGACCGACCGAGGGGTATTCACTCAGCAAGGAAACCGACGAAGCAATCGCTCGGATGGCCTCGCGTCGGTGGAATATGTCGATAGCGTCGCTGAGGTTTCCGTTTACGCAAACCATGGAGATCATCGAGGCGACCAAGCTCGCGGCCGAGACGAAGCCCGATCAGGCCGCTCAGTCGGCGAAAGAACTGTGGGCGTACCTAGACCTGCGTGACGCGGCCAGGGCGTGCGAGCTGGCGCTGCGCGCGGTAAACGCCGCGCCCGTGCGGGGATGGACGGCGATGAACATCGTTGCGCCGGACCTGCTTCTCGATCCGCCGCTGAGCCAGCTGTTGGGGGAGTGGCACCCCGAATTTTCCAACGACGTACCTGCCCACCAGGAGCGCGAGCCGTATTCAACACGGCGCGCGACCGAGGAGATAGGTTTTACGGCAAGGCACTTCGTGCACCACCCCGCGAGCGCGCCGGACTCTTCCGTGGGGACCACTGAAAGGGACGGATCTCATGGCTGATGATGCAACAGGCTCGGTGAAATCCGCGGACCGCGCACTGAGCATCCTCGAACACCTGGCGGCCACTGCCGAGCCGCAGTCGCTGGCCGACATCGCGAAGTCCCTCAGCATCCCGAAGAGCAGCCTCCACGGACTCCTACGCACCATGCAGACTCGGGGTTGGGTTCAACCTGATGAGAGCGGGATGCGCTATTGGATCGGCCCGCACGCGCTCACCGTCGGGGCGTCGTATCTCGCACGGGACGGCTTCGTCGCTGCGACTGCGAAGATGCTCGACACGATGTCGCTCGAACTGGGAGAGACCGTCCACCTCGGATCGCTCGACGGCCCCGACATCGTCTATCTGGCGAAGCGTGCCGCCCGCCACTCCCTAAGGCTCGTCTCCGGCGTTGGCGTGAGGCTTCCCGCCTACGCGACGGCACTCGGGAAGGTGCTCCTCGCCGAACTCGCGCCGGAGGCCGTCGGCAGTCACCTGCTTCTGCCACTCAAGAAGCTGACTCCGCACACGATAGTGGACACCGAGGCCTTCGCGGCCGACCTGCAGGCAACGCGATCCCGCGGCTACGCGATCGACGAGCAGGAAAGCACCGAGGGCGTGCGGTGCTTCGCGGCGGCTCTCGGCACGACCGGGCCACGCACCCATGCGATCAGCTGCTCGGTGCCGCTCGCGCGTCTGGATGCCGAGTTCCAGAAGCACGTCGTGTCGACGCTCCTGAGTGCGGTGGCGTCGTACGAGGACCGGGATGCCGCGCTCGTCGCGGTGTAATCGTTCACACTGCTGAATTAATAATCAGCGGGTTGACTCCGACGCCTCGGGCTGTATAGCATTCACGAGGGAATAGTACCGTTCCCCTACATGAACGAGGTTGCAATGAAGCGATCACTTAAAGCCGTGGCAGCCATCACCGTGCTTGCCACCATCTCCGCACTCGCGGCGTGCAGCACCGGTGGAGGCGCCTCATCCGAGGAAACCCTCACCGTCTGGACATTCAAGCAGTCAGAGGTCGAAGCCCTCGAAGCTGTTGGCGAGGCGTGGGGCGCCGAAAACGACATGAAGGTGAAGGTCAGCGTCTACACCCCGGACGATGCCTACGCCACGAAGATTCAGAGCGCTGCGAAAGCCGGCACTCTTCCCGACGTGCTCTCGGTCCACAGCCAGGGCGAGGACTGGAAGCTCGCGCAAGCGGGAATCATCAAGGACCTCAGTGAGAACTTCGATGAAGACTGGCAGACCCAGTTCCTGCCGGGCATCGTCGAGGCCGCAGCCCTCACGCAGACCCAGATCGACAACTCGGGCGACGATCCCACCACGACGCTCAAGGATCTCAAGGCCGGCAACTTCTACTCGATTCCCTTCCTCGCCGGCACCCCGGGCGTCGTTTTCGCTCGCAAGTCCCTGCTCGAAGCGGCGGGCGTTGACTCGTCCACGCCTCCGAAGACCTGGGAAGAGTGGGTTGAGTCGATGACCGCCACGGTCGAGAAGGACGCCGCAACGGGCGGACTCGTGACCGGGCTTTCCGTGCCCGAGACCGGCCTCTTCTGGCTGTACCGCCCGATGGCATACGCCTACCTCGGCAAGGACGCGTTCTACGGGCGCGACTCGGTCGACCAGACCCCCGCGTGGGACTCGGCCGAGAGCGTTGAGACGCTGAAGCTGTACGACCAGCTCTCACCGCTGTGGGCGCCAGGTGTGCTCTCGCTCGGCATCGACCAGGCAGACCAGGCGTTCGCTGACGGTTCAGCAGCGTGGGATGTCGGTGGAACCTTCACCCTGTCGTCGCTGACGACCTTCGGTGTCGACGCCAGTGACATTTCGGTCTTCCCGGTTCCGCCGTCGGCAGAGGGCGAGATCAAGTCGATCGCCTACCCGGCCAGCCCGCTGATCAGCGGCGCTGTCACCAACACGAGCAAGCACCAGGACGAGGCGATCAGCTTCCTGAAGTACCTGACCAGCGTCGAAGGTGCCGCGCTCTTCGCATCGACCGCGCTCGACCTGCCCGCCACGGCGATCCCAGAGTCGGAGCTTTCCGACCCGCTGCTCAAGCAGCTGGTCTCCGTTATCGCGACGACGACGGGTGACGAGTCCTTCGCACCGAACGACTTCTCGGCGCAGCCCGCTGGAACGGTTCTTCATGACGCTTCGGTGCTCCTGACGAACCTGCCAGCGAAGACGGATGACCCGGATGGCCTCGGAACCGCAATGACCGAGCTCTACACGGCTGCTTGGGCCGCGATCAAGTAATGTCCGGTTCCCGCGCACTCGTTACCAGCGCTGGAACACCGGCACCCAGGCGGCGGGCTTCATCCCGCCGCCTGGGTGGCCGCTTCACCGGCCTTCTCTTCGTCGCACCGGCCGCCGCTCTCTTCGCCGTCTTCGGGGTTTACACCATCGTCTACGGCTTCTCGTTGAGCTTCGCTCGGTGGAATGGCTTCTCGCCGAACTGGACCTGGACCGGCATCCAGAACTATCTGGATCTGCTCGGCGCCAATCCTCCGCTCGCCACCTCGGTGCGCGTCGCCAGCCAGAACACGCTCGTGGTCATGGTTGTGCTGCCCATCGCGGTGTCGGCAATCGGCCTCGTCCTCGCCGTTCTGCTGAACTCGATTCGTCGTTTCCGGGCGCTACTGAGAACCGTGTACTTCCTGCCCTATGTCACCACCGGGATCGCCGTTTTCTACGCCTGGCGTTTCGTCTACGAGCCCAACGGGTCTCTCAACGCGATCCTGTCGGGCCTTGGGCTGACCTCCCTCGTTCAGAGGGACGGCTTTCTCGGCAACCCGTTCACGTCGCTCGCGGCGGTTCTGTTCGTCCTCATTTGGGCGAACGTGCCGATTGCCATGCTGCTTTATCTGACAGGACTGCAGACAATTCCTGAATCGGTGGTCGAGGCGGCTCGCGTTGACGGCGCATCCACCTTTCGCACTCTGCGGTCGGTGATTCTGCCCCTGCTCAATCCGATAACGGCGCTCGTGATCATCATCCAGCTGAGAGAAGCGCTGCAGAACTTTCAGGTCTTCCTGCTGATGACAAACGGCGGACCCGTCGACAGCACGCAGGTGCTGAGCCTGCGCACCTACCAATTGGCCTTCGATCAGGCGAGCGACCTGGGCTACGCGAGCGCGCTCGGATGGATGCTCGCGGCTGTCGCGATCGTCCTCGCCGTCATCAACCTCAGAATCCTCAGGAGCAGGCAGTGACCACGATAAAGACCAGACGGGCGAGGCCCCGGAAGCGCTTCGCCAGTCGAGTCGCCGCCGTTCTGGCCATTGCCGCCTTCGCGCTGTACGCGCTGCTCTCGGTTTACCCGTTTCTCACGATGGTGTCGGGCTCTCTCAAGACGAACACCGAGGTGCTCACCAACCCGTGGCCGATTCCCATCAATCCCACGTTCGACACTCTTGTTGACACGTGGAATGCGCTCGACTTTCCGACCCTCCTGGTCAACAGCCTGATCATTGCGGGCCTGTCGTGCCTGCTGATCCTCATCATTTTTCCGCTCGCGGGGTATGCATTCGCGGTGCTCGACTTCCCGTTCAAGCGCGTGCTGTTCGCGATCTTCGTCGGGGCCCTGTTCGTGCCCGGCGTGACGGTGCTGTTGCCCATCGTCATCCTGGACCAGCAGCTCGGACTTCTCGGAACCCCCTGGGCGGTCGTGCTGCCGATAGTCAACGGCGCGGCGCCGATCGCGATCATCCTGCTGCGTGCCTACTTTTCGAGCATCCCCTACGAACTGCATGAGGCCGCGGTCCTCGACGGATGCTCGCCGTTCGGTATCTACTGGCGGGTCTATTTCCCGCTATCCCGCTCGGCGCTCATTACCGTAACCGTGCTGAACTTCGTCGCGGCCTGGAACGAGTATGTGCTTCCCGCCCTCACCAACGACGACCCGTCGCGGTATCCACTGCCGGTCGGATTGCAGGCCCTGCTCTCCTCGAACGTTGTGCAGTGGAACCAGGTGATGGCGGCATCCCTGCTCATTGTCGTGCCGATCATCGTGCTCTTTGTGGTGCTGCAGCGGTACTTCATCAACGGGCTTCAGGGATCAGTCAAGGGATGAGAGAGGTCAGCCAGATGGCGTCGAATGGATCAGCGGATGAGGTCGTCCTGTCCAATGGGAGCATCACCGCGTGCCTCGATCCGGGTCGTGGCGCCGACATCCTCGAGCTCACCCACGCGGCCAGCGGCATCGACGTTTTCTTCTCGACCCCGTGGCGCGAGCGCGCCGATTCGATACGCGCGGGCGCCGTGGCACCCGTGGGCACCGACTCGACCTCCATCTGGATGGAGCAGTACCGGGGTGGCTGGCAAATCATCTGCCCGAACCCGGGTGCCCCTCGGGTCATCGGTGGCGCCGAGGTCGGATTCCACGGCGAGACGTCTACGGCACCGTGGCGGGTTACCTCGCGCTCGTCCGCTAACGTCGCGCTCGAGTCGGAGCTGTTCACCATACCCCTCCGAGTGAGGCGCAGCGTTGCGCTCGACGGCGCCAGGATTACGGTCTCTGACGAGCTGCAGAATCTGAGCAACCAGCGGCTGGAGTTCGACTACTGCAGCCACCCTGCCTTTGGCGGGCCGATCCTGGAGGGGGACGTGCGGCTGACGACCGGCGCCGGCAGATTCCACCCCGACCCGGAAACCTTCGGTGCCGCGGGCCCTTCGGGGACACCGTGGCCGACTGGTGACTTCGGCGACCGGGACCCGGTTGACCTGAGCGTTCTCGGTCGGGATGCCACGAACCCGCTGGTGTTCGGATGGTTGAGCGACTTCGCTGATCGATGGGTGCAACTCTCGAACCACGATCTGGGCATCGCGGCGCGGGTCACGTGGGACGCCGCGGAGCTCCCCTTCACGTGGCTGTGGGAAGAACTCAACTCGACCCCGACCTTCCCCTGGTTCGGACGTGCCCGCACCATCGCGATCGAGCCGTCGAGCACACCGACGAGCGGGCCGCAACGCACGCCGGGGATCGTTCTCGACGCCCAACAGGCGATCTCGCTCTCCACCTCCATCGAAATCCTCGACGAAAGCGGAACGCGATGACTGAGCACGCGGGGCGCGTCGCGCTCGTCACCGGCGGGTCCAGCGGCATTGGTAGGGGCGTCGCGCCCGAGCTTGCGGAGCAAGGGGCGTCCGTTGTCGTTCACGGCCTCGTCCACGATCAGGCCGAATCTGTGGCCGACGAGATTCGGCGGTTCGGGCGCAGGGCTGTCGCAACGGCCGGCCCCATCGGGCTGGCGCAGACCTCTGAACGGGCGGTTGAACTGGCCCTCGATGAGTTTGGCGGTCTCGACACCCTCGTGACGTCCGCGGGCATCCAGTGGTACGGCGACGTCGTGGAGACGAGCGCGGAAGGATGGGCGGAGGTCTTCGACACCAACGTGACAGGCGTTTTTCTCGCCGCCCACTATGCCCTTCCGTTCATCCGGATGAGCGCCACCGGAAGCGTGGTCATCGTCTCCTCCGTGCAGGCAACGGCGAGCCAGGCCGGTGTGCCGGCTTACGCGGCGAGCAAGGGAGCACTTCTCGCCCTCGCCCGTGCAATGGCAGTGGACGAGGGACCGCACGGGGTGCGAGTGAACAGCGTCAGTCCGGGCTCCGTTGACACGCCAATGCTGCGGGCGGCCGCAGCCCGTTTCACCGAGGATCCCGACGCCATCGAGAAACTTGTGCGTAACTGGGGCACCGCCCACCCGCTCGGGCGAGTGGCCACGCCGGCAGAGGTTGGCGCGGTCGTCTCATTCCTTGCCAGTCCGAGGGCGAGCTTCGTCAGTGGCGACGACGTCCGCGTCGACGGCGGGTTGTTGTCACGGTTGGCCGCGGCCCTTCCCGAGCCGGATGCGGGTTCACGATGATGACCCTGACCGAACTGCTTTCGCCGCGGCCGAGTGCGCTCTGGCGCCTCGTGAAACAGTGCGGGGTCGACTCCGTCGTCACGCTGCTCGACGGGGGAGAGCAAGACCAGCGGATGTTCCAGTCCGTTGGAGCTGGCGACCCGCTCCGACCGGTCTCCCGCGGGGATTCCGCGCCCTGGAGCGAAGCATCGATTCACAGGTATCTGGAGCTGTACGCGGAGCACGAGCTCACTGTGGTCGCGGTCGAAGACACACCTCCGCTCGACCTGGTTCGCCTGGGCCTGCCCGGTCGCGACGAGCAGCTCGATCACCTCGCCGCCCAGATCGAGGCCATGGGACGACTCGGAGTGACCACCCTCTGTTACAACTGGATGGCGCTCTCCAGCTGGGCACGAACGAGCACGACGGTGCGCTCCCGCGGCCGCGCCCTCGTCACCGGTTTCCGGCGGGCCGAGGAGTCGTCGTTGCCGGCGATCGATGGGGCAGCGGATGCGCGCGCGGAGTATATGTGGAGTGCGTTCGCCTATTTCCTCGCGGAGATCGTCCCGGTGGCGGAAAGTGCGGGCGTGCGGCTCGCGCTGCATCCTGACGACCCACCGCTGCCCGTGGTTCGTGGCGTGCCCAGGATAATGAGTTCTGTTGACTCCTTCCGCCGCGTGCTCGACCTCTCTCCCAGCCCGGCGAACGCCATCACCCTGTGCCAAGGCAACTTCGCACTGATGAC
Source organism: Marisediminicola antarctica (assembly GCF_009930795.1). GTDB lineage: Bacteria > Actinomycetota > Actinomycetes > Actinomycetales > Microbacteriaceae > Marisediminicola > Marisediminicola antarctica. Next base: position 2,746,654 of record NZ_CP017146.1, on the reverse strand, counting down.
CGACGACCTGCCCTCCCTGATCTCCGAATTCGGAGCGCGCGGCGCCATCGCCTTCGTTCATTTGCGGGATGTCGCGGGGACCGCCGACGACTTTGTGGAAACGTTCCACGACGACGGCCCCACCGATCTAGCCGCGTGCCTGAGCGCGTACGAGTCTGCCGGATTCGATGGCCCCGTTCGCCCAGACCATGTTCCAACGATGTACGGCGAAGATAACGCCCAGCCCGGCTACGGAACGCTCGGCCGGCTCTTCGCGCTCGGTTATATCCGCGGCCTGCAGCATGCCATTTCCGGGAAGCCGTTGCTCCCCACCACCACGACCCAGTACAGCGAAGTGCCACGAGGAAGAGACGACTGAATGTACCTAATGCGAATAGGCGAGCGCGGCCACGAACGGCCGGTCGCTCGCCTCAACGACTCGGAGTACCTTGACCTGGCGGAGTTGGGGGACGTTGACGAGTCCTTCTTCGCGGATGGGATGGCGCGCGCCGCAGCACTTATGCAGGAGAAGATCGGGCGCCGCGACATCCGCCGCTTCGACGCGGAGCGCATCGGGGCGCCGATAACGCGACCGCACCAGATCATCTGCGTCGGGCTTAATTTCTCTGACCATGCGGCGGAGTCCGGAGCGTCCGTTCCGTCTGAGCCGATTATTTTCTCGAAGTCTCCCAACACCCTGATCGGTCCGAACGACGATGTGCGCATACCGAAGAACTCGAGCAAGACCGATTGGGAGGTCGAGCTCGGAATCGTGATCGGCAAGCGCACCCGCTACCTCTCGTCAGAGGCTGAGGCCGAGGCGCACATCGCGGGGTATGTCATCTCGAACGATGTGAGCGAGAGGGAATTCCAGCTGGAGCGCGAAGGCCAGTGGATGAAGGGCAAGTCGGCTGAGACGTTCAACCCCTGCGGCCCCTGGCTGGTCACCGCTGACGAGATTACGGATCCGCTCGCGCTGGGCATGTGGCTCGACGTTAACGGCGATCGTCGCCAGACCGGGTCGACCGGAACGATGGTGTTCTCGCCGCACTACATCGTTCACTACCTGAGTCAGTTCATGGTGCTCGAACCGGGCGATCTCATCAACACAGGCACGCCGCCCGGAGTCGGCCTCGGGATGACGCCGCCGACTTACCTGCGACCGGGCGACGTCATGACGCTCGGCATCGACGGGCTCGGAACGCAGAAGCAACACGTGGTGAGCTTCGACAGGGAAGATGGGGTGAAGAAGTGACTGGCTTCGAAGGTATTGTCGCAATCGTCACGGGCGGATCGAGCGGGATCGGTGCTGCCACGGCAGTCATGCTCCACGAGGCCGGCGCACGAGTGGCCGTTTTGGATCGCATGGTGGGCGCCGATCCGAGGCTTAGCTACAAGGTCTGCGACTTGGTCGACCGGGACTCCGTCGACCGCGCGGTCGCCGAGGTGGCAGAGGAGCTCGGCGGAATCGACGTGCTCATCAACAATGCCGGCATCGGTGCGGTCGGAGACATCGCGGCCAACTCCGACGACGAGTGGCGGAACGTGTTCGACGTCAACGTGTTGGGGATCGCGCGCGTTACTCGCGCTGCGCTCCCCTTTCTGAAGCGATCGTCCCGCGCGGCGATCGTCAATACGTCGTCGGTCGTCGCGAAAATCGGGGTACCCCAGCGCGCCCTCTACTCGGCGACGAAGGGTGCGGTCCTCTCGCTCACCCTCGCGATGGCGGCCGATCACTTGAGCGACGGAATCCGGGTTAACGCTGTTCTGCCAGGCACGGCCGACACGCCATGGGTGTCTCGTCTTCTTGCAGACTCCGCTGACGCAGAAGGCGCCGCCGAGTCGCTGCGGCGCAGGCAACCCATGGGCCGCCTTGTGACCGCGGAGGAGGTCGCTACCTCCATCGTCTTCCTCGCGAACCCCCAATCGATGTCCACCACGGGCACTCTTCTGCTGGTTGACGGGGGTATGGCTGGGGTCCGCGTCCCAGTTGCAGGCTGATGATCGCGCTTGAGCGGAGATCTGGGAGGAGGGGTGAGCCGTGAGCCGTACAGGCTCGATTACGAGCGAGTCCGCACTTGCGCGCTCCATTTCCGAAGCCACGGATACCACGGTTTCGGCGAGCGCTTTCGACCGCGTCATCACGGCTGTTGACGCATCGCACTACCTGCTGACTCCGCGCGCGGTAGTCACTCCGAAGTCGGTGGCGGAGATCGCTGAGCTGTTCGCGTTCGCCACGGCGCAGGGCGAAGCTCTGACCTTCCGATCGGGCGGCACGAGTCTTTCGGGTCAAGCCTCAACTGCGAACATCCTCGTGGACACGCGCAAGTACTTTCGCCATGTCGAGGTGCTGGCCGACGGTCACGTCGCGCGCGTTGGGCCCCGGTGCCACAGTGCGCCAAGTCAACTCGCGACTGCTGCGGCACGGCCGAAAACTGGGGCCGGATCCCGCAAGCGAGATCGCGTGCACGATTGGCGGGGTCGTCGCCAATAACTCCAGTGGTATGGCATGCGGGACCGCTCAGAATACGTACGAGACACTGCAGTCTGCGGTCATTGTTCTCCCCAGCGGAACGGTCGTCGACACTTCGGAGCCGGACGCGGATAGGCGGCTCAGGGTAGCGGAACCGGCGTTGTGGCACCGGCGTTGTGGCACCGGCTTGCCGGCCTACGCGAAGAGATTCTGACGAGCCCCTCGATGACAGCCGAGGTGCGCCGCCAGTATCGCATCAAGAACACGATGGGCTACGGACTGAACTCGCTGGTCGATCACGAGTCGCCGGCGCGAATGCTCGCTCACCTCATTATTGGCAGTGAGGGAACGCTTGCTTTCCTTGCGGAAGCCACCTTCAACACCGTGCCGCTCCACAAATTTGCGGCCACCAGCTTGCTGGTTTTCCGCAGCCTGCGAGATGCAACGGACGCCCCGGTGAGAATCGTGGCGACCGAGCCCGCCACAGTCGAATTGATGGATGCGGCGATCCTCCGTGCGGCGTACGGTGATGCGGAGTCCCGGGCGGAGCTCCCGTCGCTGGAGATCGTGGACCACTGCGCGCTCCTGGTGGAATATCAGGCGGCATCCGACTCCTCACTGGACGAGCAGGTCGCCGACGCTCGCGCCGCTTTCGAGGAACTGCCCGTCGTTCTGCGACCACAGCTCACGACGGACGCGAGGGTTCGAGCTTCCCTGTGGCACATTCGCAAGGGGCTCTACGCGACGATTGCGGGGGCGCGCCCCTCGGGTACCACCGCTCTGCTGGAGGACATCGCGGTGCCGGTCGAGACACTCTCGGCGACGTGCGCAGGTCTCACAGAACTTTTCGTTCGACACGGTTATCCGGATGCCGTCATCTTTGGTCACGCCAAAGACGGCAACATCCACTTCCTCATCAACGAGAACTTCGACGCGCCAGCCAATATCGAACGGTGCCGCGCGTTCACGGAGGACATGGTCGACCTTGTTCTGGAGTCGGGGGGGAACCTTGAAAGCCGAGCACGGCACGGGCCGCATTATGGCCCCTTTCGTCGAACGGCAGTACGGCTCTGACCTCTACCGAATCATGGTGGAGATAAAGCGGGCCATCGATCCGGCGGGGATACTCAATCCCGACGCGATCCTCACCACCGACCCTGATCTTCACCTGCGCAACCTGAAGTCGACACCCGCTGTTGAGGCCGAGGTCGATAGATGCGTCGAGTGCGGCTACTGCGAGCCGGTCTGTCCGAGCAAAGATCTCACGACCACGCCACGGCAGCGAATTGTCGTGCAGCGGGCGATCGCGGAGGCTGTGGGGCGCGGCGATCTCACCCTCGCCCGCGAACTGAGTGAAGAGCGGGAGTATGAAGTCGTCGACACCTACGCCGTAGACGGGATGTGCCAAACGGCGTGCCCCGTTCGGATCAACACCGGCGACCTCGTTCGGCGCCTTCGATCGGACAAGGTCGGTGTGCTCGAGAGAGGGGTGTGGAACGCAGCGGACAAGGCGTGGGGACCGGTCACCACGGCGGCGTCCGCGGCGCTGACAGTCGCCGCATCCGTGCCGCCGCCACTCATCACAGGCGTCAACCGGCTGGCCAGAAAAGTGGCGGGCGCCGATACGGTGCCATTGTGGTCCAGCGACCTTCCCCGCGGAGGCGCAAAACGGTCTCGGGCGCAAGGAGGGCCGGCGGCCACCGCAGTCCATTTCCAGGCCTGCGTCGGAGAGATGTTCGGCCCCGCGGAGGGGGCGTTGGCGTCGGCACTGCGTTCGAATCCCTTGCAGCCAAGGCGGGCGTGCAAGTGACGCGCCCGGCGAGCAACGGGAGCCTCTGCTGTGGCACGCCGTGAAAGTCGAAGGGGATTTCCGTGGGCTACGACGACATGGTCGAGAAGACCCTCGCGGCGCTCTGGGCGGCCTCCGACAGCGGGCGAATGCCCGTCGTGTGTGACAACTCCTCCTGCTCGGAGGGCCTGGTGGTCGCCGCCGAGAAGGCCGCGGAGAAGCATCCCGAGTTCCACCCGTTGCGCATCGTTGACGCCGTCGACTTCGCCGCGGAGCACGTTCTACCACACATCGACATTACCGACCGGCTCGAAACCCTTGCCGTGCATCCGACCTGCTCCAGCACTCGCGCCGGGTCCAACGCCAACCTGAACAAGCTTGCCAGGTCGGTCGCTGCCTCAGTCATTGTGCCCGACGCGTGGGGATGCTGCGCCTTCGCTGACGACCGTGGAATGCTTCACCCGGAGTTGACCGCCAGCGCTACCGCTGCCGAGTCGACGGAGATCGAGCACGCAACGTTCGATGCGTACGTCTCATGCAATCGCACCTGCGAGATCGGGATTACTCGAGCCACGGGGCATCCGTACCAGCACATCCTCAAAGTGCTCGATCGCCTGACGGCACCTGCCATTGACGACAGCAGCACTCCAGGGTAGTTTTAATCTGTGAACACAAGTTCACGTATATGAACGGCGCCGTTCATGAGGGTGCCAACGCCCTATCCGGTTACGAGCTGCGCGGTACTCCCAGCGACAGATAGGGATCTCCCATGCGCCATCGCAACGTTTATCGCAGTCTTGCCGCCACCATGGTGGCCGTTCTCGCAGTGTCGCTCGCAGCGGTGACCGATTCGGCCGACAGGTCGTTCGCCGATTCGCTCAGCGGCTCAAGTGCGGTATCTGTCGTCGTCGCGAACTCGACGACCGGCGTCGTGAAGGAGGGTCTGGGCTGGAACGCCGAGAACGTCTGGCAATCGGAGAACAAGATTGATGGCGGCATCAACTGGGGGACCACCCAGTGGGACCAGTACAACAACATGGTCAAGTTCCTCAACCCACAGGTCGTGCGTCTTGGAGTGCAGGTGCCCTATTGGTCCCCCAGCTATGGCACGTACACGTGGAACAGCTCGTGGATGCAGAACCTTTACCAGCAGCTGGATGCTTACAAGGCCGCCGGGGTCACCGTAATGCTGTCCAACTGGTGGACCAGCTCGAACTACCCCGACAACTTTTGGTGGTCGGAGACCTCACGCAACGGCACGACCGATCCGGATTCGTTCAAGCGGAATGACCTGCCCTACGACAATGCCAAATTCTCCGAGGCGCTCGTGGCAGGAATCAAGCACCTGACGGTTACCAAGGGGTACACCAACATCAAGTACCTGTCGGCGTGGAACGAGCCCGACTGGAACTTTGTGTCGGCCAACGCCTCTTACCCTGCAAGTGCGACCAGCGGCAGCAACACCTTCTGGCCGCTCTACACGAGCATCGGCAACGCGCTCACTACGGCGGGCATCCGGAGTCAGGTTTCTATTGTGGGTCCGGAAACCTCGTGGATCGAGCGGTTCGGACCCAACATCAAGACATATGTCAAGACGCCCGCTGCGGGCCAGCCCCAGCAGTTCGGCCAGGTCGTGGATGCGATCGCCGTCCACGACTACGACAGCTTTTCTGACCACGACACACGCACCTATGACAACGCGAGGGACTATTTCACGGCGACATCCACCATCGGCAGGGTTGCCGACATTAAGACGAGCGTGAACGCAACATACGCGGCTGCGGGCAAGCCGGCTCCACCGATGTTCGTCGCGGAGTGCTGCAACACCGCGTACGGGGCGGCGTACATCAACGACGCATCAGCAGTCACGGACGATGGGCTGTTCAGCGCCGAGATGTCAGCACGCTACCTGTCATCGGGCGTTGACGGCGTCATGCGGTGGAACCTCACGACGACGTCTCAAGGCGGGCTTCCCTACGAGACCGGCTTCGTGCCGATCACCTACGACTTTCCGAGTCAGACCTTTAGCGCCCAGGGCGGTTCGTACTACTCGGCCGCGATTTTGTCACGGTACCTGTCCAAAGGCGCGAGCGTGCACAGCACCACGGTGACAGGGGCGGGGTCGCCCGCCAGAGTATTCGCCACCGCGCTAAAGCGGGCGGACGGCAACTGGACGATCTACCTGGTGAACAACGATTACACCGACCGGCAGGCAGACCTTGACCTCTCGGCACTCGGCATACCGACGTCGACTCCTCTTTACCAATACGAGTGGAGTTCGGGTAATCCCAATGGCATCCTCGCCAAGCAGGCCTTGACCTATCAGGGGCGCACGTTCAACCTTCCCTTGGCACCTCGCAGTGTGAGCACGTTCACCACTCTCGGGTCGGACTTCACGCCGCAATCGATGCTCACCGTGAATCAGGCGACGGGCGGGGTGACTGCCACATCGGTTGCAGCTCCTGTCGCGAACAGCGGGTTCGAGACGGGCAGCTCCTCGGGATGGACCACGACCGGCTCGGTCACCGTGCAGAACAGCCCAGTGTGGGCTAACGCCGGCTCCTACGTCGGAACGCTCAACTCGAGCGTCGGTGCCGCCGAACTCGCACAGACCCTCACCGGCCTGTCCGCTGGCAGCTACGTGCTTTCCGCTCACATACGCACGGCGGGCACAAACACGGCGACGATAGGAGTGAAGAACTTCGACGGAACCAAGAATTATTCGCAGGATGTCACGAGTTCTGTTTATCGGAGTGCCAGCGTCTACTTTACCGTGCCGACCGGCGGCGGGAGTGCGACGGTCTACGTGAAGGTGCCGGCCGGTTCGAGCGGCACGTTCGTGAACCTCGACGATGTGCGTGTCGTTCGCATTGCAAACCTGGCCAACGGCGGCTTCGAAAACGCGTCGCCCTTCTATTGGACTGCGAGCGGATCGGCTTCCCGGCAGGCCGTCACGAGCGCCCGGAGCGGTGGGGTTGTGGGGACCATCAGCACCTCAACAGGTGCGGGAAGCTTCTCGCAGACCGTGAACGGACTCGCCCCCGGAAGGTACAGCTTCAGCGGATTCGTCAGGGGTAGCGCGGGCATTACCTCGAGCATCAGCGTCTCGGGGTATGGCGGGGCGACTGTCACCGCTTCGGGAACGTCGTCATCGTGGCAGCGCGTGAGCGTGCCGTTCACGGTAACCACGGCGAATTCGACAGCCACCGTCACGTACTCGGCCCCCGCTGGGTCAGCTGGTTCCTACAGCAACGGGGACGACTTTGAGGTCAAACGCAACCCGAGCCCGCAACCGAACTACACGGACTTGCTCGCGGATTTCAGCAAGATGAGCAGTCACAGTGCCAACTTGGCGTTCGATGGAGCCAACTCGGAGTTTTTGGGATACAACTCTCATCGCTTGGTCCGGTCAAGCAACACCGCCGCGTATGTGGCGTACACGGTGCCGTCGGGTACGACGATGAAGGGGTTCGTCGTGTCCTCGTACTTCTGGCCCGGAGAAGCGATCGCGAACTTCCAGTTCGCGACATCTCCTGACGGTGTCACGTATACGCCAATCGCGCCAACCCAAACGGCGGTTCCCGATCCGATCGGGACGAACTGGACAGTCGTGGGATACACCAATTCGACGGTGCCTGCGGGAACGAAGTTCCTGAAAATAACCTTTGCCAATACGACCGCCAACTACTGGAATCCGCAGCTTAGCTCGGTTCAAATCTTCCACTGACGCGCAGCGGACGCGCATCGCCCGACGCGCGGATGCCGGGCGATGCGCGCTTTCAGTGGCGGGCGTTCAAACGATTGACTAGACTGACCCTGTCAGGCATGCTGCGCAACTCGCAGCCGCACACGCGAAGAAACGAGTACCACAATGACGCAGCAAACCCCCAGCGCTCTGGAGCCGCGGAGTGCAACAAAGGAGCTGGTTGATATCTATCGCTCGGCCCTCCGTATCCGGATGTTCGAGGAGAAAGTCCTCGAGTTGCGAAAGTCAGACGAGGTCAAGGGATCGGTTCATCTCTGCATCGGCCAGGAAGTGGTCCCAGCGGTGGCGGCGCGGATACTCCGACCGAGTGACCCGGTGCTCGCGACATACCGGGGGCACGGTTGGGCGCTCGCATCCGGGGTGCCGATGCTCGACCTGTTCGCCGAGATCCTGGGACGAGCGACAGGTACCAATGGGGGACGCGGTGGGTCTGCCTACCTGAGTTCCGCGGCGCATCGCTTTGTCGGCGAAAACTCCATCGTCGGCGCCGGCCTGCCGATTGCGAACGGAATTGCGATGGGCGGTCGAGCCCGGGGCGGAGACGACGTCGTGATGGTCTCGTTCGGTGACGGTGCAACGAACCAGGGCGCGTCGCATGAGGCATTCGTGCTGGCCGTTGCTCGCCAGCTGCCCGTCGTCTTCGTCTGCGAGAACAACGAGTGGTCCGAGATGACGGCGATCCGGGACGTCGTGCCTGTTTCGCTTTCGGAGCGTGCTCGCGCCTACGGAATGGATGCGAGAACCGTGGATGGGACTGACCCGATCGAAACTGGCGTAGCGCTGCTGCTAGCGGTAGAGCGGGCTCGATCGGGAGGAGGGCCGTCGTTCGTTGAGTGCCTGGTGCCAAGGATGCTCGGCCACTACAACGCCGACATCGAGCACTACCGCAGCGAGGATGACAAGCGTCGTGCCGCGGGCCGGGACCCGTTGCCCCGCCTGCGCCAGCGCATAGTGGAACTCGACGACCTCGGGTTCGACCCGGACGTGGTCGAGACCGAAGTTCGCGACGAAGTCGAAGCGGCCGCGCGGGAAGCGATGACGCACCCCTTTCCCGATGCCGCCACTGCCACGGATCACGTCTGGGACCTGGCAGCGAAAGCAACAGCGCGGCCGCTTCCGCGGGAGGGCAAGTCAGTCGCGTTCGGCCTGGCCATCAACGAAGCAATTCAGCGCGAACTTGCTGAGCGGCCCGAGGCGCTCGTCTTCGGAGAGGACGTCGCTGCACCGGGCGGAGTCTTCGGTGTGACACGCAACCTGCAGCGAAATTTCGGCAGTGATCGCGTTTTCGATACGCCGATTGCCGAGTCCTCGATTCTGGGCGGTGCGCTCGGCGCGAGCATGGGTGGGGCGAGGCCCATCGTCGAAATCATGTGGATGGATTTCATGCTGGTGGCGCTCGACCAGCTCGTGAACCAGGCAGCGAACGTCCGTTACCTCAGCAGAGGAGCGCAGGTGGCGCCGATGGTCGTGCGAACCCAACAGGGCGTCACGCCCGGCTCGTGCGCCCAGCACACCCAGTCCCTGGAGGCGCTCCTCTTCCATATCCCGGGAATCAAGGTGGGGATGCCTTCAAATCCCCAGGATGCCTTCGCGATGACGAGGGCGGCCGTCGCAGACGACGATCCGGTGGTGCTGATCGAGGCGCGGTCCATGTACCTCGACAAGGGCATCGTGGATTACGAAGCACCTCGCGAGTCGGTGGGAGGTGCGCGCCTGGCCCACCAGGGCAGCGACCTCCTCATCGTGAGTTGGGGAAGCATGGTGAAGAACGCGCTGGCTGCCGCCGACATCCTCGCGGGCGAGGGCATCGCCGCGGGAGTACTCGACCTTCGCTGGATCGCTCCGCTGGATAGGGGCCTGTTGACGGATGCCGCGCGAGCGCACTCAGGACGGGTGCTGGTCGTGCAGGAGGCGAATCTCACGGGCGGAGTTGCCTCCGATATCTCCGCGATTCTCTACGAGGCGGGTGCTGCGACGAGGGTCACGCGACTGGGAGCGCCGGATACTCGGATCCCCGCCTCCGCGGTGCTGCAGGCCGCATTGGTTCCGGACATCGCCGAGATCCTGCGCGCGGCACGGGAACTGGCGGTCTGATCTGCGATCGGGTCGTTATCCGCGACTCGACCGCCACCCGGCCACGACCTCCAGGCACAGGGAGGGTCCGGCTCCAAGATAGGTTCGAGGGTCCATCGGCTCCGGTTCGAGGATCCCCGCTGTCCGCGGGTCGCGCTCCAGTGCTGTGTGGAGAGTGATCGCGTCGGCGCGAGCGGTCGCGGCTGCTGCGTAGACAAGGTCGTGTGCGGTCTCGCGGCCGTGTTCTCGGCTCAACGCCATCATGTATGCCTCTGACATGACGAGCCCCCTGTCGAGCTCGAGGTTTGACCGCATCCGATCGGCGTTCACTTTCAGGCGCGGCAGGATGCCCACCATTTCGTTTGCCGAGGCGCAGGCGAGCACCGCCAGCCGCGGAACCGACTCCCATTCGGCCTGCCATTCCCCAGCCGCTCGCTCCTGGGGAACAACCATGGCATGAAGAAGGGCCGTCACTCCGCTCGCGGTGGCGATGGCGGCGCCGATCGCTGACTCGCTCGAGATCGGGTTGGCTTTTTGGGGCATGGTCGACGAGGCGCCGCGGTGGTGTCCGCCCGGCTCGTTGATCTCGCCTATTTCGGTTCGCGACAGGTCGACAATCTCGCGCGCCAGGCGAGCCATCGTGCCGGCGACCGCTGCGCACAGAAAGCCGAACTCGGCCACAGAGTCCCGAGAGGAGTGCCACGGGACCACCGCGTCGTGAAGTCCAAGGTCATCAGCTACCAGCCGTCGGATGGTGGCGGATGAAGCGCCGTAGCCAGCCGAGGTCCCTCCGGCACCATGAAGGGATACTCGCGCGACTCGCGGCTCTGCCGCCCGAAGGCGATCCAGGTGCCGGCCGAGCTCTGCGACGAAGGTCGACAGTTTCGTTCCGAGGGTCGTTGGCACGGCCTGCTGGCCGTGCGTTCGTGCCGCCATCACGGTTGTTGCGTGCTCCTCGACCAGGTCGCACAGGGCATCGCCGGCATCGTGAGTGAGTTCGATCAATCGGTGCAGCACCCGTTTCATCTGTATTGAGAGAACGGTGTCCATGACGTCCTGTGTGGTGGCACCCAGGTGGATCTTGCCCCGCGCACCCGGTTCGACAAGCTCGTCGAGCTGGCGAACCAGGGGGAGGATTGGGTACCCAACGTTGTGAGTCTCCTCCCACAATCGATCCAGGTCGATGTCGGCTACGCCGAGCCGCTCAAGGCAGGCCGCAACATCCGGCGGGATGAGTCCTAGGGACGCCTGGGCGCGAGCGAGCGAGGTCTCGAAGGCCAGCCACCCAGCCACCGTGGCCTCGGGGGACATGATCTCGTTGGCGACGGGGTCGATCGCCGCGACGCTCAACAGTGAGAACCCGCGGATGTCTCTTCGAGCGCCGTTATGCACGTGTGAACCATCTCTCTCTACAGTTGTAAACAACGTCCTTCAATCGTTTGAACGATTCTAGCGCGCACAACGGTTAGACATGCAGTGCGCGAGGTAGTGGTGTTGACCAACTAAGCGCGAACAGCACCCGAGGATTCGCGTACGACGAGCGTCAGTGGGTCGTCGATCATCCGCGACTGGGGTCCTTGCGAGCCGTTGATGCGACCGAGGAGCAAATCGAAGGCGCTGCTGCCCATCGTCGCGAGGGGTGTTTGCACGATGGTGATGGGAGGGGACTCGAAGCGCGCTGAAGGCATGTCATGGAGGGCGACCACGCTGACATCCGAGGGCACGTGCAGGCCGCGCATCTGTAGGCCGTGAAGGACTCCCGGAGTCGCCGCGACGGTCGCAACGACGATCGCCGTGGTGTCCCCGTGAGCCGCAATCAGCTTGTCCACGGCGTCGCACCCGGCCGCGGCATCCCACCCCCGCATGTTGACGACCGGAATACTCGTCAAGCCCGCGTTCCGGATTGCTCGCTGGAAGCCTTCCTCGCGGCGTACCGACGTGTCGACGCCGAAAGCGCCGTTGATGAGTGCGATCCTCCGATGGCCGAGTTCGAGGAGGTGCTCGGTCGCCAAACGGATGGCGGCGGTGTCGTCGATGGTCACGCTGTCGAGCCCCTCCGCGGCGCGATTGACCAGAACCAGGGGAGCCTTGATCTCGCGTAGCGCCCGCAAAGTCAGGTCGGGAATTTTTCCGGTCGCGATGAGCAGCCCGTCCACGCGACCTTCGGCGAGAAGCCGCGCGAATTGTTCTTCCCCAGAGGCATTGCCGAATGAGCCGCCGAGCACGATGGCGTATCCAGCTTTCTCGGCTTGCCGTTGCACACCGGCGACGATCTGCGCGTACACCGGATTCGTCAGGTCGGGAAGTACAACGCCCACTGTCCGGGTGCGCGAGGTTCTGAGGCCCCGGGCCGCGGCGTTGGGAACGTACCCCGTCTGTTTGAGGGCAGCCTCGACTCGGGTTCTCGTTGGAACCGTGATCTTCAGCGTGGGGTCGTTATTCACTACCCGGCTCACGATGGCCGTGTCGACCGCCGCGATAACGGCAACATCTTTGAGCGTGACTCTCCGTGTCGGAGGCGAAGGAGGCACCTGCGATTCGTCGGGTGAGGCGGTCATCTACTTACGCTCCAGTCCGGGCGCGAGCAGAACCTTGCCGGCCGCTCCGCGCCGCGCCAGCCCGATCGCCGCCTCCACGTCGTCGAGGCCGAATCGATCTGTGATCAGGTCGCGAGGGTTGAGCGTCGAAAGCAACCCCATCGCTCGGGTGAACGTGGTTTCCACGCCCCACGCTCCCACAATCGTCAGCTCCTTCGCGAAAATTGCGTGGGGGCTCACCTGGGCTCGAGCTGCCGGGTTGGCTACCCCGACGACGATGACGGTTCCGCCGACATCCGTTGCGTCAATCGCATCCTCGAGCGCGGAGGCGGAACCCACTGCCTCGAACGCATAGTCGACGCCGCGGCCCCGGGTTTCGGATCGGACCCAGGCAGCCAGATCGGAACCCCGAGGGTCGAACACGACGGCACCGAAAGACTCGGCGAGTCGCCGCCGTTCCGGGCTCGGTTCGCTCACCAGGACCGTCGCGACTCCGCAGCGTGGCAGGAGGCAGCTGAGCAAAAGACCCATGGGCCCGGCTCCAACGATGAGGGCGGTCGATCCTGGGCGGATGCCGGCGCGGTCGATCGCGCGCAAGACACAGGCGGTGGGCTCCGATAGTGCGGCCATGTCCAGGGCCAGACCGGAGGGGATCCGCTCCACGAGCCTCTGGTCAACCACCATCTCGGTTGACCACCCTCCGCCGACGGGACGAAGGAAGGATGTGCACCGAGTGCTGCTGCCCACCCTGCACATCCGACACCTGCCGCACGGGGTGCGTGGCAGAACACAGACCTCGTGGTCGACCGACAGCCCTGTGACTCCGTCACCGATCTCCACAATCACGCCGGACTGCTCATGCCCGGGAACCACCTCGGCCCCTTCCAGAACTGATCTGTGAGTATCGGGCGAGTCGATCAGGTGGAGATCGCTTCCGCAAATGCCGGCAAACGCGATCGCAACACGCACGTCGAGGGGTCCAAGCGCAGCGGGACGGTACTCCCGAACTGCGATACCGCCGGAGCTACTGACGAGCGCGCGCGCCGCCCGCGGCAGCAGTTCAGCCATCGAGCCGGCTCGAGCTGAGCGCGGTGATCGGAACCAGGCAATCCGCATCGCCATTAGAGCGACCGAGACCCTCGATTACCATGCCGTCGCCCGCCCAGGGTTGCTCGGCCCGTTCGCTCGGTTCGAGATCGGCCCACGCCGAAGTGATGAACATCTGAGACCCCGACGGCCCCCCGAAGGTGACGCTGCTTGGTTGGCTCATCGGTGTGCGAAGTTCCCGAATGGTGGACCCTGTCGAGTCGAGCTGTCTGACCACGTGACCGCCCCAGAACGCTACCCACACCGTTCCGTCGTCCGCGATGCAGAGGCCGTCCGGTAGGCCGTCATCCTTTGTCCCCTGCCACCAGACTCGTCGATTCTCGACGCAACCGCTCTCGAGGTCGAAATCGTAAGCGAAGATGCGACGGGAGTAACTGTCGGCGTGCAGCATGACGCCCGCCTCCGCAAACCAATCGATCCCATTGGGGAGTGCGTAGCCCCCTGCCACGACCTCCAGCGAACCATCCAGGTCGAGGCGCATCAGGCATCCGTCATCGTCACCGAGGCCTACCCCGCCGATCCACCAGCGGCCCATCGCGTCGCAGCGACCGTCATTCAACTGTTTGAGCGGTGTCGGAAGGTGTGCGAACTTCGCTGGCGGCGTTATCCCGTCCCAGGAGTAGAGGCCGTCCCGACAAGCACCGAGGACGGCTCCGCTCACATGGCGGGCCGTGCACCCGAGCGGGGCTGGAAATGTCACGGCCGGGGACCCGGACTCGAGACCGACGAAGAAGCCGCCGGTCGATATGTCTATACAGGTCCACTCCTGAAGATGGGGGTCCCAGCGCGGTCCTTCACCGACTTCGAGCTGCGACGGAATCCGACGTGCGGACACTGATCGCACGTCGCTCGTACCCTCGAACTGGAGCTTCACATCATCCATGCACGGCATCCCTTGCACTATTCAATCGTTTGAGCAATCATGACAGGAATAGTTTGATCAGCCAACGCGGAAGATGCAATGAGGGAATTTTGATTCGCATGTCGGGAGCGCCGCCAATGTCGGCGTCGGGCAGCAAGCGATCCATAGCGGACGACCGATCGTGACAAGCCCTGAAATGGAATCGTCACACCCGTGGGCACGCCAGGCTCTTTGGTGGTCGGAGAGGCAGCGGTCGCGCCCCTTGCTGTGGCCGGCCGGGGAGAGTTGGTTCTCAAATGACCCCCTTGGTCCGCTCCCGCACACCCATCCTGGAGCCAGCGAGGTCTATTTCGTGGCCTCGGGAGAACTTCACGTCACGGTGGGTACCACGGACTTGGTCCTGTCGGCGGGTGATTATTGCCTGATACCGCCCGGGACCTTCCACTCGCCCCAGAATCTCGCCTCGGAAGATCTCAGGATGCTCGCCCTCGTATCGCCCAACGTGAAAGGCGAACGATGGAAGACCGCTCCCTTTTCGGCGGAGGATTTCGAGGGGCAACCGCTGGTCGGGAACGTATTTCGGAACACTGCACTGCCTGATTCCGCGCATATTCGCGGCGAACCGATTCACCTCAGTCAGGGAAGCCTTTGGAGTTTCGAGAACGAGGCCGCGGACACCACCATCTGGGTCGTCGAAGGTGACGTGGAGGTCACTGTCGGGATGCTCGCCGGAAGAATCGAGCCGAGCTATCACGTGACGGCGATGGCGGGGGTTCCGGGTAGCATTCGTGCTATCTCGGATGCGATCGTGTTGGTCCTCGAAGCGTACGGTGACGAGAAGATTACAACGCTCTAGCTGGTAGCAGTGGTCCCTGGGCCTTTCTCCCGAAGCCCTCAGCCACGAGCAGCAGCAGGCGGGTGAGCTTGTCGGCCTCGTCCGGCGTCGGACTTACGGCTCCGATGCTATGCATACCCCCGCTACGTGCGCGGGGGCACTTGCTTGCCGACGATCTCGGGATCACAACTGAGAACACGGCGAAGTGGTGGCATAATCACCTGCGAGAAGGCGAGACCTTTCAGTCGGGCCAGCTCGTCATCGTTGATGAAGCGTCACTCGCGGGAACGCTTTCCCTGGACCGAATCACCCAGCTTGCTGCTGATGCTGGGGCGAAAGTGTTGCTCGTCGGAGACTACGCGCAGCTCCAGGCTGTCGACGCGGGCGGCGCCTCTGGGATGCTCACGCATGATCGTTATGACGTGCCCGAACTCGCCGACGTTCACCGCTTCACCCACAACTGGGAAAAGCGTGCGTCCCTCGATCTTCGCCATGGCCACACCGACGTCATCGACACCTACAACGAGCACCAACGCATCATTGACGGGGACACCGAGGAAATGATCGATTCGGCGTATACCGCCTGGCGCAGCGATCTCGTCGCGGGGCGTGCAACGGTTCTCGTCTCAGACTCCAATGAATCGGTGACCGCACTCAACAACCGAGCGCGCACCGATCTGATTCTCGATGGCGCCGTTCGCGGGTCGCGTGAGTCTGAGCTGCACGATGGAACCCATGCGGCATCCGGTGACATCGTCATCACGCGCCGCAATGACCGCCGTCTATTGGCAGGGCGCAGTTGGGTGCGTAACGGCGACCGCTGGAACGTCGTCGATGTTCGACGCGACGGATCGATGCTTGCTCGGCGTGCTGGGAGTTCCTGGGGGACCAGCGTTCTTCTGCCAGCCGACTACGTCGCAGAGCACGTCGAACTCGGCTACGCCGTGACATCCTTCCGCGCGCAAGGCCTCACTACCGGAACGGCACACGTCCTCGTCGACTCGACGATGTCCCGGGAGAACTTCTACGTGGCGATGACACGGGGTCGTGCTGCCAACGTCGCCTATGTAGCTGTCGACAAGCCGGACCCGTCCCACGATGGTCCACATCCGGGTGAGAACGATGAAGTTACCGGCCGCAGCGTGCTTATCAGCGTCCTCCAGCACGTCGGTGCCGAACTTTCCGCGCATGAAACGATCGCCGTTGAACAAGATTCCTGGGGAACGATCGCGCAGCTTGCCGCAGAATACGAGACGATCGCCTCGGCCGCGCAACGCGACCGGTGGGCCGCCCTGGTGCGGACATCCGGCCTCAGTACAGAAGATGCCGAGGAGGTCATTAGCTCGGATGCCTTCGGCCCGTTGACTGCGGAGCTGCGCCGTGCTGAAGCCAACCATCATGACCTGGCCGGCTTGCTCCCGCGTCTCGTCTCTGCGCGTGACTTTGGGGATGCGGACGATATTGCTGCGGTTATCCGCCATCGACTGATAGCGGCGACGGCTCGGCCGGCTGGGTCGGGGCGTTCACGGAAAGCGGCCAGGCTCGTTGCGGGGCTCGTGCCCGAAGCGATGGGGTTGGTCGCTGATGACATGCGTCAGGCGCTCGATGAACGTCGTGACCTCATCACGCAGCGAGCCGATGCAGTGCTCGGCAAAGCCATCGCAGATGGTGCGCAATGGATCGCGTCACTCGGTGAAGCTCCTGCTGGGGCATCGGGGCCTGAGAGCTGGCAGTTGGCGGCGCGGACGATCGCCGCGTATCGCGACCGGTACTCCGTCGCGACGCCGAGCCCGCTTGGGCTTCGACCCGAGGCCACGGCGCAGCGAATCGATCACTCCAGGGCCGAAGCAGCGCTCAACGAGATCCGCCGTATGAACGCCGCGGCCAAGGGTGTGCAGTCCCATCGTGAGCCGTCTGAGCGGACTTCGGAGGGGCGGGTGCTCTGACCGCTGCCCAGTCGCGCTGGTACGCGCTCGTACCTTCAACAAGCCGCGCTGAGGAAGATGAGCGATTACAGGCCGCGTGAATCGGGTAAGCGACGATCACAAGCTGCAGCGATGCGAAATGCTCGTGACAGCTCCGCATGGTGGTCGTTGCTCTTGTCCTCGTCGGCGAGTAGAAGGACGTCATCGGCACCTGTGACCAAACCCGCGCGTCGGTCTTGAATGAGGAGATTAGAGCCAGTGCTGGCGGCGCTCGTCACTGGGCCAGGAACCGCACCAACAGCGCGGCCAAGCTCCGCTGCCTCGTCGGCGACACGCAGCGATCCCGACCGTGCCCCCGCCTCAACGATCACCGTCGTCGAGGAAAGCGCGGCCATGATCCGGCCGCGGTCAAGAAAGCGCTGACGTGTTGGCGCGGCGCCCGGTGCAACTTCGGAAACGAGGAGACCGTGCTGCTCAATACGCGCGAACAAGTCAGCGTTCCCGGCAGGGTATGCGCGATCGATCCCACCCGCGAGGACGGCGATAGTGCTTCCGCCGCTGGCCAGTGCGGACTTGTGGGCGACTGTCTCGATACCGAATGCGCCGCCAGCGACGATCGCACGGCCGCTGAGCGCGAGGTCGCTGGCGAGTTCAATCGCCATGTGGTCTCCGTATGCGGTGGAGGCACGCGCGCCGGTCAGCGTGATGCGGTCGGCGAGAGGCTTCGCCAAGAGCGCAGTCTCACCGCGCGTCCAAAGCACGTACGGGGTGCGTTCACCGAGATCGTTGAGGGAGACTGGCCAATCTCTCTCGCCCGGAATCAGCACCTGGAGACCCTGCTGTTCGAAGGCTTCCATTTGAGCTGCCAAAGCGTCAGGGCTGTTCGCAGCGTGCAAGCGCTCCCGCCATACCGCCGAGGCGACTTGGTCGAGGCCGGGCACCGCGCCGTCAGCATCAGCGAGGCGCAGCAGCTCGACAGCGCCGACTCGGCCAAGGAGGCCACCGGTCGTTTGATCATTCGGTGCAGCCACGATTGAGAGAACGGTTCGCGCGCTCCGCTCGTCGTGCGCGAGCGAGGAGAGGGAAGTCATCATCGGGCTCCTTCACAGCCAGTCATCACTGTGGAGGTGAACAGAGCCGCCCTTTCCTATGTCGTTGGTTCGGCGTACCCTTGGAACCAGGCGACACACTCAATGTTCGCCATCGCCCACGCGATGGCATGACGGCCCCAGGGCAGTCCTCCAAGGTTCCACGTTGCCGAGCCATGGGAGGACCGTTGTCATGCTTCGAATCATCTGGGTTATCAGCATCCACCTCCGCAACTTCATGCGCAGGTACATGCCCACCAACATCCTGCTCGACGCGATACGTACCCGACGTGGGCTCAAGTGGGGCGTGCCCGCGATGCTCCTCGCCATCCCGTATCTCTTCGCCGCGAGTACTTGTACGGCTCTGATCGACGGGGGAGCGTCCCGCTGGCTCTACGTCGTTGCTCTTGTCTGCATCTGGAACGCGCTCAAGTTCATCGTGATCGGTCCCGTGTCGGCCGTGTTCTTGCTCCGATGCAAGCGTGCTGAAGATCGGGCCAGACAACGCAGCATGCCGCCGCCCGTTCCTGCTCCGGCGTAGAGCGGCCTCGCGAGCAACGGATGCGACCCGCGGAGCCATGATCTGCTCGCCACGAGCGTTGGTCTCATAGGATTGGGACAATGTGACAATCGAAACGAGGAGGTTCCTGCGTGTCCGTTGTCCAATCAAGCGCAGGGAATGCTCCCCAGCTCGATGACCTACCAGCTCCAGCAGCCCCGATATCACCGGCGCCATCGTTGCTTGGTCCGCCCGTACCCCCTGCCCAGCGAATCTACTTCTACTCTCCCGATGAGTGGGAAGTGTTCATTTCTGAGTGGGCGGTCGGACTTGGTGTCGGCTACCACCAGGTCAAGCGACTTGGCGGCCCAGGTGACCGAGGAGTCGACGTGGCCGCCTTCAGGACCGAGCGTGGGCTCGAAGACTCATGGGATTGCTTCCAAGCAAAGCATTACGCGGCTTCACTCGTGTTGTCCGATGCTCTCCCCGAGATGCTCAAACTCTTCCGCGGAGTCGTCGATGGATACTACGTACTACCTGACCAGTACGTGTTCGCTGCGCCGCGCGGATGCGGAGGCTCCCTCAATCGCCTCTTGAGTAGGCCCACTGAGCTGCAGACGAAATTGCTAGAGACCATCGATTCCCGTAGCAGCGCTACCAAGGAAATCGATGATGGGACTTTACAGTCGATTCGCGACTTGGCGACGGCATCAGACTTCTCGATGTTCCGTTCTACGGAACTCCGCGAGATGCTGGATGTACATCGGGGAACGCCATACCATGCTGCTCGGTTCGGCACGACGCTGCCTGCTCGGCCTCCAGCGGGCGACCCACCAAAGAAGCCCGCGCCGGTTGAAGTGACCTACGTCAGGAAACTTGTCGATGTCTACAACGAGCAGGACCCAGGCACATGCGTCGACACGGAGTCAGTAACCACTCACGCAAAGTACGGTGTGCACCTTCAGCGTCAGCGGGAAGCTTTCTACGCGGCAGAAGCGCTACGACTTTACGCGAGGGACTCAGTGCCGGACGGAACGTTTGAGTTGCTGCAAGGCGATGTTTACGCGGGCGTTGTGGACACTGCAGAAGCGGACCACGCGAGTGGTTTGGATCGACTCCGTGCGGTCCTGACGCAGTCGGGGCAACTTGACCTTGGTGCTCACTCACTCATCTCCGTATCGCGGATAGAGGATCGTCAAGGAATATGCCATCAACTCGCCAATGGAGACCGATTGACATGGGTGGCAAGCGATGAGTAGCCCCCTCAACAGCCCGCTCGAAGTCGGCTTACGCGTTCTCATGCTTCTGGCCGAGGCGTTTCCAGCGCACTTGGACATCAATCGTCTGGTTTTACTCGATCACGGCTTGCTTCATAGCGCAGACCTCAACGGCCCAGAGAGCCTGCACCCGCCCCTTCCTATACGAGCAGGCGAACTCGGGGTGAAGAGGCAACACATCGAGGATGGGCTCCAAGTCATGATCCGCGCGGGCCTCGCCGAGATGTTTGCCGAGAACAGTGGTATCGAGTTCCGTGCAAGCGAGGCCGCGGAGAGCTTCCTGAGACTCCTTGAGACCGACTATGCGCACGCCCTGCATGACCGCGCGCAATGGGTCGTGGAGGAGCTTGGAGCCATCGACGACGACCACCTGCGAGATCGCATGCGAGAAGTCTCATCGCACTGGCCTGAGGAGTTCGAGTTCATGCAGGTGGAGAGCGGAGCGGATTTCTAGATGGGGCGACTCACGCTTTCCCACTTGACCTTCACTGGCGCAAACGTGTCCCCGGCGTCGCTCGACTTCAGCCCGCATGTGACTGTGATCCACGGACCTTCGGACACGGGCAAGTCCTTCGTCGTTGATGCGATTGATTTCGTTCTTGGCGCAAAGGAACTCAAGGAGATTCCAGAGCGAGACGGCTACAGTCGCGTGTTGCTGGGACTCGAACTGCCAACGGGGGACCGCATCACGTTCGCTCGTTCCGTGGATGGAGGCGGCGTCGCACTTTACAGAAGCGACGTCCGCACTGAGCCCTCGGGCCCGCCTGACGAGGCGCTTTCGTGGAAACACAGTGCGTCCAGCACTGCCAATATCTCTCGCTTTCTGCTTGAGCAAGTTGGTCTCGATGAAAAGCGGGTTCGTAAGAACGCGCAGAACGAAACCCACATGCTCAGCTTCCGCGATCTGATGCGTCTGTCCCTTGTCGGTGAGACAGACATGCAGGCGGAAGTGGCGCCTGGTCTCAGCGGAAATCCGGTCAACAAGACCAAAGAGGTCTCAGTTCTGAAGCTGTTGCTCCAAGGGGAGGATGACTCTGCTCTCGTAGCGGTCGCGTCAGCCCAGGACCAAAAGCGACTCCGTGGCGCACGGCTGGAGGTCGTCGAGCGGATGCTTGGGCAGCTTGATGCGCAGCTGCAAGATGTTGCTGAGCCCGGTGAGCTTCAGAAGCAAATCGCGAAGCTGAACCAATCGATCGACGGGTACAGCGCGACAATCGGGGATATCGCAGAGGAACGCAGCGACATTCTCGCGGAGCGAACACGCGTCCAGGAGAGCGGGAGGGCCCAGCAGGTCGAGCATTCCGAAGCATTGGTGCTTCGTGCGCGGTTCAATCTCCTGTTGAAACAGTACGAGAGCGATCTCGCGCGACTCGGCATGATCGCCGAGGCAGGGAACCTGCTCGGGTACTTTCGACGTGGCATATGCGTCTTCTGTGGTGCTGAGCCAGCAAACCAACACCTCAACCTAAGTTGCGAAGGCAATACCACGAGTTTCGGGTCGTCGGTTGAATCAGAGGCACGCAAGACGCAAGTGCTCCGAGAAGACCTTCTGCTGACCGTTGAAAGCCTCAATGCCCGAATCAGTGAACTGCACGGCTCGATTGCGGACTCACGCCGCGAAGTCACGAAGTTGCAGGGCCGGGTCGAGAAGCTCGACCTTGCGCTGAGTCCCCAGCAAGGAGACTTCCGTGACCTGCTCACGAAGCGGAGTGAGATTGAGCGGCAGCTCGGGCTATACGAACAGATGAATTCATTGGAAGCCATGATTCGGAAGATGGCTGATGAGACTGACGCAGAGGTTGCAACGGCAGTCGCTGGTCTAAGTCTCACTGCCGTGCGGGAGTTCTCCTCCGAGATTTCGAAGCGTCTCACGGAGTGGGGATACCCCGACGCGGGCTCCGTCCGATATGACCGAAACGAGCAAGACATCGTTGCCGGGGATCAGCAGCGGTCTGCTCATGGCAAGGGAGTACGAGCTATCCTTCATGCCGCTTTCACAGTGTCGCTTGCGCAGTATTGCTTCGACCGCGAGCTACCACATCCGGGATTTATTGTTCTGGACTCTCCGCTCGTAACTTACCGCCCGCCAGATCAGCAGTTGGAAGGGGATGAAGAACCTCCTGAGAGTGTGGTTCTGGCGTTCTACCGCGACATTCAGGAGCATTTCGACGGTCAAGTGATCGTGATGGAGAATACCGACCCGCCGGAGCCGCTCGGATCAGACGCATACGACATCGCGTTCACGAAGCAAACCGGGATTGGACGATACGGATTCCTCCCTGTCGGAGTTGCGGAATCATCTCAGGATGTACTGTCGCTCGAAGCGGGTGATTGATCGCCCCTGCGTCGGTATTGATCTACCTGGGGGACCAAAAGGGGACCAGAACCATGCAAGTCATGGACCCCATGCTGCGCTGAGCAACTCTGGACCCGCGGAATCACGCGGGAACTTTCCCCAGGCGGGTGTTTTGGACGCCTGGGGGTCAGGGGGTCGCAGGTTCAAATCCTGTCAGCCCGACCAAAGGACTGTACTAAGAACTATTGAAAGTACTCCCGTAAAACAGAACGCTCCCGAGGAAACTCGGGAGCGTTTTGTGTTTTCGGCGGCGGTCCGCAGGTGGATGCCGGTGGCTGGTCCGATTTTCGCGGCTTTGGGCCGTTAAATGACGGTGGCGCCCGTTTCGGGGCGCGGCGAATTGTTCGGTGTGCGGTGGGGTGTGCCCTCTCGGGCGGTGTCGGGGGTGCCGGAGTGTTGGTTTAGGTTCGCAGGGGGCTGATGAGTTTGCCGAGGCGTTGGAGTTCGAGGGCGGACTCGCGGGCGAGGGTCTTTGTGTAGGGGTTGTCCCAGATGCGGTCGCGGCGACGCATGATCGGGTTCGTCGGCGCGGTGGTGCCGTGTTCCTCGTCCCAGAGGAACGAGGCGATCTTTCTCAGGTTGTAGTTGACCAGCAGGATCGTGATGAACAGTTGCGCGGCGGCGAAGCCGCGTACGCGGCGGCGTCCGGAGAGTTCCATCTGTTCGGTGCCGGGGTCTTTGAAGCCCTCGTGGAGGGACTCGATCGACTGGCGGGCGTGGGTGTGGAAGTTGTCCCATTCCTTGCTCTGGTAGGGGAGCGCCTGCTTCTGGCGGATGGTGTCTTGCTCGGTGAAGGTCACGGAGTGCTGTGTGCAGATGTTGTCGAGGAACTCGGGCACATCCTCCGGGTCCACGCCGGGGCGGGGTTTGTCGGCGGCTTTTGTGGAGATTTCCCGGACGGGGCAGGTGACGGTGGGGCTGTTGCCCAGCGCCGGACACATTTTCGGGGTGCGGCCCTTCGCGTCGGGTTTCTCCTTGTTGCGCAGCACAAACTGGGTGCGTTCCTGGATGCGTTGGCGGAAGGTGTCGTTGCCGATCTCGCCCGCCATGAACTGCTTGGTGGTGTCCTTGAGTGCCTGCGGGGTGCCGGGGCAGTAGACGTCACCCTCGATATACTCGGCGCCGGCCTTGCCGCCCTGCACGCCGAGCCGGTCGATGCGGTACTCAGTCGAGGGGGTGAAGCCGAGGTCGGCCACCGGCTGGTGCAGGCGTTCCACGGTCGCGTTGGCGAAATACTGCTTGTCCGCCGAGACGATCCCGGGAGGCAACCCCGTGTCCAGGGCAAACCTCATCACGCTGACGGCCTCTTCGGACACTCCGATGTTCGGCAGGCTCAGGGTGGCGGCCATGGCGATCTTGGGAAACCTTGTGCTGCCGGGCTGTTCGGAATCGACCCGCACGGACGTGTTGACTGTCATTCCCCAGACGAGCTTGACGTTATTGGCGCGGGACTGCCTGCCGGGGCTGGTCATGTCCCGCGTTCCCGGGGCGTAGTCATGCCGGGCGTCGTCGTCGTTTTTGGCATACCAGCCGTAGAACGGGTCGACGGGGCCGGACCGTGGTGCGACGGCGCCCTCTTCGGCTTCGGCTTGCACCCGTTGTGCCAACGTCGTCTTGGAGTAGCCCTTCCGGGTTGCCGGGGCGATGAAGGTCTGGTCGATGGACAGATCGATGTTCTTCGAGGCTCGACGAATCCGTCGCGGCTGCTCATTGAAGGTCATCAGCAGGAACGCGTTGGTGAAGGTGTCCAGACGCTTTTTCATCTGCACTTCCCGGCGCTCGTCGTGAGCGTCGAGCACCTCCTGAACCTGCGTGTAGGTGAGCGACCAGTAGCGCTTCATCGGATAGGGGTCCATCAGAGCGATGATCCGGTGGTACGCGTTGTTGGTGTTCTTCTCCCAACGCTGGCGTTCGAAGTGCATGTCGGATCGTTCCTCGCCGGGCGTCGGCAGGCCGAGCAAGGTCCTTGATTCTGGGGTGAGGCGGAACTGGAACACCAGGGAGAGGCTGCGCATGAACAGCGGTGAGTGCTCCTGTGCGAGGAGCATCAGCCCGACCAGGATCGCGTGGTCATAGATGCTCCGCGGACGCCCTCCGGCACCAGGCGTGGGATGGTCCTGCTCATGCCATTTGGCGAGAAGGCTCACCACGCCGGAGCTCTTCACCCTCGCGGACGCTGCCCGCACCTGCGCATTTTCGAAGGTGAGATCGAGCCGGCCGCGGGAGTCGACTTCCTTCTGGCTGAAGCCGCCGTACTTTTTGGTGTCGTCGATGCAGTCGATGTCGATGGCCATGGTCAGACCACCTCTTCGCCGATGACGCGACCGATGTAGTCGTCGAGCTGGTGCGTGCTGGTGTATTTCAGGTAGTGCTGGAAGGACTGGACGGAGGTGAACCCGGTGACGTCGAGCAGGATCTGCAGGGGCAGCCCGGCGTCGAGCTGGGTAACGATCCACCCGGAGTGCAGGCGTGCCGCGGAGGGGCGCGGGGTGCAGGGGTTGTCGCAGAGGAATCGCTGAAGCGTGTTGGGCGGGTACTCGTCGAACCGGTAGCCGCTGAACATGTTCCCGCTGGTGCGGACGCCGATGCTCTTGGTGAGGGTGCGGGCCCACTTGGCTCGGACCGGCACGCGTCGGGCGCGGTCGCCGTAAACGTTGACGAACACGCATCCGGCGCCGAACTCGACGTCTTCGACCTGAACGGCCATGAGTTCCTGCGCCGTCAGCCCGGCGCCGCCGGCGAGGCCGAGGAGGGCCCACGCGTTCTGCTGCTTCAGCGGCGTGGTCAGCGTGTTCGCCCACGAGGACAGCGTCGCTTCCTCAGCTGGCGTATAGGGGCGCACCCTCGGGCTCTGGTACGGGGTCCGCAGGCGACCCGTCGGCGCCCCGGTGAGGATCTCGCTGATCGTGGACAGCTGCCGGGCGGTGTCGAAGCGGTACGCCTCCGAGTGCTTTCGCAGCTTGGTGGCGAGGTAGCGGTGCACGAGAACATCGACGAACACCTTCTCCCCGGTGAGTTCGCATCCGGTGACCGTCCACGCCCAGCTCACATACAAGCCCGTCATCGTCATGAGCCGGCGCGCAGTGGCAAAGGTGCGCGGCGTCATCCGGAGCACGCATTCGATGACAAAGGGGCGCACGTGTGCCCAGTCGGAGTTTTGGCGGTTGGGCCGGTAGCCGCTGATGATTCGCCAGAGCACGTCGGGCAATTCAGGGTCGAGCGCGCGCAGCGCATCGACGATCGTGTCAGGGTCGGCAGGGACAGTGTTAATGAGTCGGTTGTTTTCCATGCCCAGTACGTGTGCGGCGCATTTTCGCCATCGCACCGGATTGCGACCAAATCATGTCCCTGATCGACCGTCGTCATATCATTTGTCCCGGTCAGCGGTGCTTAAAAGATTCTCAAAAATCTTTTGACGGAAGGTGTTCGGGCAGAAAACGCACGAGCTTGTCGAGTGCGGCGTAGTGCTTGAGCCCGGCGATGCGCAGCAGTTCGTCGGCCGGGGTGCCCCCTGCGAGGTGACGGACGAGCCAGGTCGCGCGCATCCGTGCCGGGCGCACGTCGAGTGTGGTGCGGGATCGGGTGAGGAAGTTCGTGACCTGCCCGGAGCCGGTGCCGGTCCGGCCCGGGCAGAACATCCACGAGTCCTCCCCGAGCTGATCGAGCACAGACCGCACCGTTCGAACCCAGCCGGGTTCCACGGGCACCACACGCGGAAGACCGCGCCAGATGACGACGGAGGCGGTAGCGGTCCCGTCGCAAGCAGTGTCGAACCCGATGTCGCCAGTTCGCACCTCGACGAGTTCCCGCGTCGGCAAGCCCGCGCCGAGGCCCAACGCCAGCAGGGCCAGGGCGTCACGGCTTCGATTCGGGGTGGACTGGGTATTCGCCCACGAGTACAGCTCCGCGACCCCCGCATCGGTATAGGGCGCGGTGGGTACCGATCGGGGGATGGGCCGGTGCGTGCCCGGCGCATCCTCGGGGTTCAACACCTCCGTCATCCGCCACAACGCGGACCGCAGGGTGGCCCGGCTGCCGCGGGCGGCGCCGGGCATGCCCAGGTGGATGAACTGCTCCACCATTGATCGGCGGAACACGCGGCCGCGCTCGAGCGGCACCCCGCGCGCCTGCCACGCCCACAACACCATTGGCGTCGCCGCCGCGAACAGATCCCGCTCGCTCCGTGCGCACGCCGCCAGGCTGTCGGCGACGGCGCCCCTGACGAACGCGCCAATGACATCCCAATAGGGCAAGGCCAAGATCGGCAGATAGGCCGGGCGCCCGACCGGTGTGGCCGTCATGGTCCCGCCACGGCGCGAGCGAGCCGGATGCGGGTGATGTCCGCCGCGATGCGCCGGGTGCAGGCTGCCCCCGGCACCTTGAGGTCGATCAGCACGACGAGCGGCAAACCGACCCGGCATTGCACGATCTCGAGAAGGGCGACGTTTCGCCCGTCGGCACGCATCGGCGCCGAGCCTGTGCTGCGGTCGGGTTGTCGGCGCACGAGCCTGCGGTCCAGATCGAGCAGGTACCGGGTGCCGGTGCGGGTGATGATCCGCCACCGCCCACCCGCGTCATCCTCCAGTGCGTGAATCACGGGCCCTCCGCATCGCGAATATGTTCCGACGTCGCGGGCGCTCGTCGGTTCCGTAGCTTCCACTCACCACCGTAGGAAATTCGCGCATTTCTTACCGCCGACTCATCGACAAAGAAATCGTGCGACCGCAGCCGGAAGCAGCGCCGTGCCGCGCATGAGCTCACCGAGACCACCACCTGGGTGGTCCGGGAGGGCACCACATGCACCACGAACACACGCCGGCAGGCCTTTGCCTGAAGGCCTTCACCATCTGGCAGGCCGAGGACGCATCCGACAGCTCGCTGGCCTACTGGATGGTCGACAACGACTTCTCGAACGCGCAGGGCATCAGCGCGCGCCCGCATAGCAAGCACGCGGTCAAATGGGTTTCAAGCCTGCACCGCTACGAGGCGTTCTGGCGGGCGGATGGTCGAAGCCCCCGCGAGAACACCCGCAACCTGACCACCCTGCCCACGTCGGAGCGACGCCTCGGCCAATGGGGTCGCTACCAGCGCCGGTTCGAGGAGAACCTGTGCCGCTACCAAGAGATCCGGCTCGACGTCTCACCCGCCTTCAAGTGGGACCCGCACGAGGAGGGCTGGCGCGCCCGCTTCGACGCGTGCACCAATCACCGGAGCAGCACTGGACGAGTGCCGTACCTCAACTCGAACGACCCCATCGAGTTCGCCCTCGCACGCTGGCTCGGCAGACAGATGCGGCAGCTGCAGCGCGGAACCCTAATGGCCACTCGCGCCGCGCGGTTGAAGGCGTTCATTGCGGAAGGGCCGACAATCTGACATCGGCTGTCGAGGCAGCACCGCTGCGCCAAGAGGTCGGCGGCATCCTTCGGCACGAGATCCTTGACGATGCGCTCCATGCGGCTGAGTGACTGCTCGAGAACACCCTGCGCGAGTGGTGCGGTGTGTCCCGTACCTTAAACAGGGAGCCGTCTCTCCGGCATGGAAAAGGAAGAGGCGTTCCTGGCGACGATCGCTGTCCGAGTGAGGATCGCTAAGGTTTAGTGGGACAGCTACAAATCACCTACTTACGAAATAGCCAAGTGATCATCGGGTGTCAGGAGTCAGCGAGGACCGAGTGTCGCTTGCTGACCGTATCCTTGCGTCGGGGGGATGAATGAAAGCAGATTCGGGCCATTGGGTCGTCTTTGGCGCGCCCGCCAGCCCAGCCGAGGACGCCGCCCTCGTGACGCTCCGTGATCTGCTTCCAGACACGGGCATCACCCAGGCCTGGGCGAACCTGACCTTCGTCGGCAACGACGGACGCGCCTCCGAGATTGATGTTCTTCTCCTGACCCGTTCAGGGTTGTTCCTCGTGGAGTTGAAGGGTTGGCACGGCGCCATCTCGGGCAACTCGTCGACATGGTTGCACAAGATCGGTGCGGCCACCCATCAGGTTCGGAACCCCTACATCACCGTCGATTCCAAGGCCAAGCGACTGGCCTCACTTCTCAAGGACACCGCCGCCCGAATTCCCGGCAAACCCCAGATCCCGTTTCTCCGGTCGACGGTCGTGCTCCATGGACAGAACTCCGTCGTCACCCTCGACGAGGGCGGACGCACGGGCGTCTGGGCCCTCGACGGTTACAACGTGCAAGGCCTGGGACCGGACCGAAATTTCACCGAATTTCTCCAACAGCCGCCAGCGCATCCGGGGGATGCTATCGACGGCCCCCGGGCAAATCAGATTCGCAAGGTCGCGGAACAGGCCGGCTTCGTAGCCATCCCGAAAATCCGAATGGCCGGACAATACCCGCTCGACAAAGCCGATCCACTCAGCGAAGGTCAAGGCTGGCAGGATGTCCTCGCGACGCACCCGACGCTGGGTGTGAAACGTCGCATCCGCTTATTCGATGTGCCGCGAGGAGCGTCCGCCGAGGCGCGCATCGAGATCGAGCAGCGAGCGAAGCGTGAGTACCTGTTGACGCATGGCTTCAGCCACCCCGGCATCGTCGCGCCTGTCGAACACCTCGACACCGACACCGGGCCAGCCCTCGTGTTCAATTTCGAACCGGATGCCGTGCCCCTTGACGTATTCATGGCCGGCACCGGCGCCGCCTTCGGGCTCGATGAACGACTCGCCCTGATCCGCAAGATCGCAGAAGTGCTCCGCTATGCCCATGGACGCAATCTTGTGCACCGGGCACTGACCCCGCTCCAGGTGTTCGTCCGCATCACCGACCGCGGCACCGACGTCTCCATCCGCGATTGGATGACGGGCCGAAAGCAGGGCGCGACCTCAACGACCAGCCTGACGGTGATCTCAGCGGGAGTCGACGATGTCGCCAAGCTGATCGCCGCCGCGAGCTGGATCTACCTGCCGCCGGAGACATTGAACGGCAACGCCAGTGCGCCGGTAATTCCGCTCGACGTGTACGGTCTCGGCGCGCTGTCGTACCTGGTGCTGACAGGGCGTCCTCCCGTCTCCACCATCAAAGAAGTCCAGGAGCGGTTCGCCGATTCGCCTTCATTCAATCCGCTCGCCGTCAGCCCTGAACTTCCGGAACCATTCGCTCAGGTAGTGGCGCGGGCGACACGGTTCGCTGAAGCCGACCGCACCGCGAGCGTTGAGGCGTTCCTGCAGGATCTCGACGACGCGATTGACGAGGCGACCACATCCCAAGCGGAGAACAGCCAACTACCGGTGCCGCGCGACCCCTTGGACGCGGAGAAGGGCTCCCTCATCGCGACCCGGTTCGAGGTACTCGAGCGGCGTGGATCAGGCTCGACCGGCAGCGCGCTCTGCGTCGATGACTACGTGCTCCTGCGCGACGGCCTCATCCTCAAGCTCGCCCGCGACGACGCGGCCGCCGGCCGCATCGAAGTGGAGGCCGAGACTCTGCGTGCCCTCGACCACCCCCGCATCGTGCGGCTGGTCGAAGGCCCGATCGACGTCGACGGACGGGTCGGAATCCTGATGACGGATGCCGGCCGCGAAACCCTCGCGGACCGCCTGCAGACCGAGGGACGCTCCACGATCGAGCAACTCGAGCAGTACGGCGATGACCTGCTCGAAGCCATGCGCTACCTCGAAACCGAGGGCATCTTCCACCGAGACATCAAACCCGCCAACCTTGCAATCTCACCCGACCCGGGAACCCGCAAGCCCCGGCTCACCCTTTTTGACCTGTCCCTGTCGAAGGAGCCGGTGCAGAACATCGCTTCGGGCTCCAGGCCGTACCTCGACCCATTCCTCGGGCGGGGTCGGCGGCGACAGTATGACCGCGCCGCGGAACTCTATGCGGTCGCCGTGACTCTGTTCGAGATGGCTGCCGCGGCACAACCCTGGTGGGAGCAGGGCGACGCCGCCCCCGTGGGCGACACCAATCGCGTGGTGCTGGTC
This sequence comes from Marisediminicola antarctica, assembly GCF_009930795.1. Lineage (GTDB taxonomy): Bacteria > Actinomycetota > Actinomycetes > Actinomycetales > Microbacteriaceae > Marisediminicola > Marisediminicola antarctica. The sequence goes on along the minus strand of NZ_CP017146.1, from coordinate 2,716,152 downwards.
GACAGCATTTTTGAGGCTTCAGTTGCCCCCGCCCTCGTGCGATTCTTCACGCAAGCGTTCGCTCCGGATGCGGCGGCGCGCTTCTCCAACGCCACCGACATGTCACTCGCCTGGCGGGACGTGTTCGCCCAACTGGGGACCACAGCCGAGAGTGACAAGCCCGGAGAAAGCGATCATGACGCGCGCGCCGCGGCCGCCCAGCTCGACACTCCGCTGGAGGAGTCGGGGCTGTCCCCGCGTGCCATCTCCGGGGTGGCGCGCCTGGGGGTGCGCACTGTCGGGGAGCTGCTTGGCCGACCCTCAATGGAGATCAACTCCATTCGGGGGCTCGGAGAGCGCTACCGCAAGGAAGTGCAGCGCCGCATCCGCGAATGGAACCCGCGGCTCCGAAGCACCACGCAGACACCCGAAGTAGCCGGATCGGAACAACGCGAGTCCGTCGAACGGCGCATTGACCGATTGATTCCGCGCCGCACCGCCCAGAATGACAGCGAGGTGGCGGCCCTCCACCTCGTGCTGGGTAAGCCCCGCGACATCGGTGAAATCGTGCCGGAATGGCCTACCCATGCCGTTGTCGGTGCGGAGATCGGTGTCACCGCCGGCCGCGTGTCGCAACTACTCGACGCCGCAACAAAACGGTGGCGCAGGTCCGGCACACTCGCGCCGGTCGTCGACGATGTCGTGCGCATCATCGTTGAGCGTGGTCATGTGGCGACCCTCGACGAGGTCGCCGCAGCCCTCCTCTTGGGCTATGGGTCCGCGGTTGAGGGCGAGAACCGGCTTCGGCGGGCTACTGGTCTGGTACGTGCCGCGGTCGAAATGGATTCCGCAGCCTCGGCACCCCAGCTGGCGGTGCGTCGGTCGCGTGCTGGCGATGGCGCCATCCTGCTCGCCGTGACCGATACCGTGCAGGTCGGCACCGTTGGCGCTCCCGCCGACGTCTATTTGAGCGCAGCAAGAAAACTCGGCACCGTCGTCGATGCGACCACGGCCGAACACGAAATCACCGCGGCCGCCGTCATTCGCGCCGCCCTTCGACGCACGATCCCCGACGACGTGGTCTTCGACGATCAACGACTGCTGCAACTGGCGGCGGCCTCCTCGAGCACCGGCGCCTTGTCCAGCCTGGGCGAGCTCTACCGCCGCGACCTCGACCCGTCGGCCGCTGTCCAAGCCGCGCTCAGCGGGATCGCTGTTCGGGAACTGACCGAACACGGCATCCGCCGCCGTGTTCAATTGCGTTTCCCGCTGGTCGAGCGCATCCCGGCCCGGCCGGGCCTGGACGCCGTGGTGCAGCGAACGCATCCGCATTTCGTGTGGCACCTCGACCGGTACACCGTTCGGGACACCACCGGATCGCGCTCGGCAACGAAGTCCTTCACCCGCCTTGAAGCGACCCCCACACCCGAGATCGACCGCGCTCTGGATGCCTCCCTCGTTCGGCGTTCGGCGCTCACCCTCGCCGCACACCCGCGCCAGTACGCGAAGGTGGCTCGCGTACTTGGAGGCCGGTACGGCGTGCAGTGCGTCGATCTCGCAGACGAACTCGTCCGCTGCGTTCACGCGCTGGCCGTGTCCAAGAAAGCGAACTGGGATGTCCTGCTCCGGGCCGACTCCCAAGATGAGCAGGCCACAGACTTTCAGAAGCTCAGCGGGGTCGTCGGGCAGGCGATGAGGGAGCGCTGGCGGGATCTCAGCGCCCGGCCTGACCCACTGCTATTCATCAATGCCGCACCCCTCGCCCGCTACGGGCTGACCGAGCTGCTTGCCGAACCCTTCGACCTGGCGCGCCCGCGACCCGCCGCCCGCTGGTTCTTGGTGCCCTTCCGCCCCTCGCAACCAGCACCAGACCTCGACGGCCATCCTTTCCCATTCGGCCCGGACAAATGGCTGACCCTGCCCCACGACCTTCGTGAACTCATTCCCCGCTCGACCGGAGACACCGCATGATCGACTCTTCCCGCCTGCTCACCGACCTCAAGAAGCAGCTGAAGCTGTTGGAGACGGATTTGCGCGCACGGTCGGAGGAACCGGGGCTGCCTTGGGCGCAGTCGCTCCGCGACGAATACGAACGGGCCTTGGGTCGGGAACGCACGGCACTGTCGTGGTCCGAATGGCGCGACGGAGAAGTAACTCTCGCGGCGGTCGCGTGGATCATCGCGGGCACCTTCATTCGCTTTGCAGAAGACAATAATCTGCTCGCGGGGGCTCGCAACGACGACATTGCACTAGCACTTCCCTGGATCACGGGTGTCGGCGAGAGCCTCGACCGTGCCGTCGAGAACCAGTCCGCGTTCTTCGCCGCCCAACCACAACTCAACGGCCGCGACTGGCTGCAGAGTGCCTTCCGCGTCCTCGCATCACTGCCAGCCGGTCGGGCGCTCGTTGATCCCCATCACAATCTGGTGTGGACCGTCGAGATCAGCGCCACCGCCGCCGACCAGCTCATCGCCTTTTGGAGGGAAACTGGCAGCGACGAGACCCTCGTCCATGACTTCACGGACTCCGCGCTTGACACCCGCTTCCTCGGTGATCTCTACCAGGATCTCTCCGACCATGCGAAAAAGACGTATGCACTGCTGCAAACGCCGGTGTTCGTTGAAGAATTCATTCTCGATCACACGCTCACCCCCGCCCTCGCCGAGTTCGGGCTCGACGGGCTGAAGCTCATCGACCCCACCTGCGGATCAGGGCACTTCCTCCTCGGGGCATTCGAGCGCCTCGATGAGGCTTGGAAGGCGCACGCTCCCGCGCTGGATGCGCGCACGCGCGTGCAAAAAGCACTCGATTCTATTCATGGAGTCGATCTCAACCCGTTCGCGGTCGCAATCGCCCGATTCCGTTTGACGATTGCCGCACTGAAGGCGTCAGGCGAGACAACTCTCGTTGCGGCGCCGGCATTCCACTACAAGCTCGCCGTCGGTGACTCCCTGTTGCGCTGGCAGGCGTCCGCTGCCACCCTCGAAATCGGTGACGAAGAGGAGACGTTCGCTTATTCGGGCGAGGACATTCGTGAGTATGCGGGCATCCTCGAGCCCGGTCAGTACCACGTCGTGGTCGGCAACCCGCCATATATTCAGGTGAAGGACAAAGCACTCAACCAGGCCTATCGCGAGTTGTACAGCACCTGCGCGGGCAAGTACGCCCTGTCGGTGCCGTTCATGGAACTTTTCTTTGAACTGGCCCGCCGCGGGGACGATGCCGGTGGGGCAGGCTATGTGGGCAAGATCACCTCCAACTCATTCATGAAGCGTGAGTTTGGAAAGAAGCTCATCGAGAAGTTCCTGTCCGGCGTTTACACCGGTAAGGGACACATCGACCTGACAGCTGTGGTCGACACCTCAGGCGCCTACATACCCGGCCACGGGACTCCGACCGTGATCTTGTTCGGTCGCCCGCGAAAGCCTGTCAGCTCAACAGTTCGTGCCGCCCTCGGCGTGCGCGGCGAGCCCGGCCAACCCGCCGACCCGGCGAACGGTCTGGTCTGGCGGGACATCGTGGACCACCTCGACGAGCCCGGATACAGCGGCACGTACACCACCATCACCGACCTCGAACGAACCACGCTGGCACACCACCCCTGGTCCCTCAGCGGCGGTGGAGCAGGAGAGCTAAAAGCGACCATAGATTCTTGTCGCATTTCGACGCCGGGATCACTCGCATTCAGGCTCGGGGTCTTCGGAATCACGGCGGCGGATGACGCATTCATAACTACTATTAATCAGGCAAAAAGGTTCAATGAGCCTGCTGGATTCCGGACGATCGTCGTTGGTGACATCGTTCGCGACTACAATCTGGTCGACGCTCAGCCGACATTCTTCCCTTACGATCATCGACACGAATTGCTCCCGCTCGACACGTTTCCGAGAGTGGCGCGCCAGATGTGGGCCCTTCGAAATGAACTCGGAAACCGCGCCACCTTCTCGAAGCAGACCTACTTCAAAGAGGGGCGGCCATGGTACGAATGGCATCAATTACCCAAGGATGATGGAGCCCACGAGTGGGCCATTACATATGCGTTCGTGGCGACACACAATCACTTTGCCCTCGATAGGGGCAACAAAGTTTTTGGTCGAACTGCGCCGATCATCAAACTGCCGGCTGGCGCCACCGAGAACGATCACATCGACCTCCTCGGCATCCTTAACTCCTCCACCGCCTGCTTCTGGCTCAAGCAGGTCAGCCACAACAAGGGTGGCCCGGGGGGTGGAAGCAGCAAAGACGAGAAGTGGCGCGATTTCTATGAGTTCACATCTACTAAATTGGCGGAGTTTCCTCTCCCAGCAGTCTTCCCCACGGCGCAGGCACAGTTGCTCGATGAGCTGTCTGAGGCGCTGCACGCAGCTTCCCCATCCGCTGTGCTTCAGCGCTTGTTCGAAGGAACGGGCGCGCAACCCACTAGCGAGGCACTGAAAGACGCGGAGAGGCTCTGGATGTCGGTTCGAGCTCGAATGGTCTTTGAGCAGGAGGAACTCGATTGGGGCGTCTACTCGCTCTACGGACTAACATCGCAGAACGCGCTTGCCACATCCGAAGTAGAAGACGAGCGTCGGCTCCCCCTCGGTGCGCGTTCGTTTGAAGTTGCCCTCGCTCGAGGGGTTGCAGCGGGTGATGTAAAAACCCGATGGTTCAGCGATTTTTGCGAGGTTGAGCGGACCGATATTCCCCTCGACTGGCCGGAAGAGTATCGCATGCTAGTCAGCAATCGTTTGCAGGAAATCGAGTCCAACGGAGCCATCCGGCTTCTCGAATCACCCGACTTCAAGCGCACCTGGCAGACCGATTCTTGGGAGAAACAACTGGCGTCAGCTGCCCGAGATCTCGCGCTGGACCAACTTGAGCAACGTGAGTATTGGCTCGATGCTCAGGGGCGTCCGGTTCCGCGATCCGCCGCGCAGTTGGCCGACCGTGCGCGCAATGATGCAACACTGCGGAGTGCTCTCGAGATTCTCGCCGGCACACCGCACATCGACCTGCAGCAGGCAATCACGGCGCTCCTCGCCGCGGAGAGCGTGCCTTCTCTCGCCGCCCAACGATACAAACCATCGGGGCTGACCAAGTTCCGCGACTGGCAACGGGTCTGGGAGCTGCAGAGAGCCGAGGACCGCGGCGAACAGGTAGCCATCCCCGTGCCCCCGAAATACGCCCCCGGCGACTTTCAGAAGACCACGTACTGGAAGGCGCGCGGCAAACTCGATGTGCCGAAGGAACGCTTCATCGCCTACCCGGGCGCTCTGCTTGTCAACGACGATTCCCCGATCTACGGCTGGGCTGGCTGGGACCACGCCGCCCAAGGGCTCGCTCTCGCAGTGCTCGTTGGCGAGATGGCGGCCGGCGGGGCAACGTCTGCGCAGCTCACCCCGCTACTGGCATCCATGGTGGAACTCGAGCCGTGGCTCGAGCAGTGGTACGCCGAGATCGACCCGGCCTTCGGACAGAGCCCGGCGGCGGCCATCTCCGGGACGCTGGACATGCAGCTTGCCCGCCACTCCCTCACGAGGGATGACGTCACGCGGTGGAGCCCGCCACCGTCCACCCGCGGACGCGTCCGCACCGCTGCACCTGCCCCCACACTCATCGACTCGGAGGAATCCCTGTGAATGACCTCACCCTGCGCACGCCGCTGCGCGACCTGCTCACCATCCCTGAGAAGGTAGACGCTTCCGACTACGTGTTGCGCCTGCATGAGGGCGTCGCCCAGGCTGACCGCACCGTGGCAGATTACGTGATCACCGATTCGATCGCCGCGTCACTGGATGACGCGCTCGGCCTCGTGGAGCGCACCCTCGCCGAGGGCAAGGCCAAGGGCACCTTCATCCACGGCTCCTTCGGCTCCGGCAAGTCGCACTTCATGGCGGTGCTGCACCTACTGCTCACCGGCAACGTTCCGGCCCGCCAGCTTCCGGGACTGCAGCAGGTGGTGGCCCGTCGGAGCGGGGTGTTCAGTCGTAATCTGCTCGCCATCGACTATCACCTTCTCGGTGCGGAGTCCTTCGAGCAGGCGCTGTTCAAGGGCTACCTCGACACGGTTCGAGCGAAGCATCCCGACCGCCCGCTGCCGGTACTGCATGCGAGCGATGCTCTGTTCGCGGACGCGCAAAAAACTCGTGAGCTGATGGATGAGGAACGATTCTTCGCCGCCGTCAATCAAGGCAACGACGATGGGTGGGGGGAGCTCGACATGGCGTGGGATGCCAGCTCCTTCGACGCGGCGCTGCGGCTGCCGGCGGGGCATCCCGACCGCGCCGATCTGGCGCAGACGCTGATGTCGACGCTGTTCACGGGCTACCAGCAGTCCGGCGCCTGGTTGGACATCACCGACGGGCTGAAGGCGATGACCGAGCACGCTCGCGACCTCGGCTACGACGGCATCTTGCTCTTCCTCGACGAGCTTGTGCTCTGGTTGGGACAGCATCTGTCGGACACCAAGTTCATTCAGAGTGAAACGTCCAAGGTCGCGAAGCTCGTCGAAACTGGACTCTCGTCGCTGCCCATCCCGATGATCTCGTTTGTGGCGCGCCAGCGCGACCTCAAGGCCTTTCTAGGTGGGGGCGGTGTCGGTGCCGAGCAGGAGGCGCTCGGGCAGTCATTCCAATGGTGGGAAGACCGCTTTGAGAAGATCGAGCTGAAGGCCGCCGACCTTCCGAAGATCGTCAAGCAGCGACTGCTCACCCCGGTAGGCGTGGAAGCCGGCACCGTACTGCGGCAGGCGTTGGACATCGTCAAGCAGGATTCCTCCGCGTGGGGCTACCTGTTGACCGACGAAGCCGGATCCACCGAGCGCGATTTCGCCGATGTGTATCCGTTTTCGCCAGCGCTTGTCGATGCCCTGGTGGCGCTCTCCTCGCTCATGCAGCGCGAGAGAACGGCGCTGAAACTGATGGGCGAGCTGCTCGCGGCGGGGCGCAGCGTGCTCACGGCCTCCGACGTCATCCCCGTGGGCGATCTCTTTGACCCGGTCGTGCTGGGAACGGTGAAACCGCTCACGGAAGACATGCGTAAACACTTCGCCGTTGCGGGTGACTTCTACCGGAACAAAATGCGGCCCTATTTGCTGGGCAAGCACCGCCTCAGCGAGCACGACGTCGACGCGCAGCCGCGCACGCATGCCTTCCGCACCGAGGACCGCCTCGTGAAGACACTGCTTTTGGCCGAGCTCGTCCCCGAGACGACGTCCCTACGCAATCTGTCGGCCGCTCGTCTCGCCGCCTTGAACTACGGCACTATCAACGCCTACGTTCCCGGCGCCGAGGCGCAACAGGTGGTCACCTGGGCCAAGCAATGGGCCCAGGAATTCGGTGAAGTGTCCCTCAGCGCCAGCGCTGATCCGATCATCGCCATTCGTCTGGCCGGTGTCGACTATTCATCGATCCTCGAGCGGGTGCAGGCCGAAGACACCCTCGCCAATCGCCGGGAGCTCATCCGGTCCATGATCACCCAAGAACTCGGCCTCGATGGCGGTGGCCTGGTGCGCGAACGGACCCTGTCGTGGGTCTGGCGCGGCCACAAACGCGACGTCAGCGTGCTGTTCGGCAACGTGCGTGACCCTGCGGAGGTACGCGATGATGACCTCATCGCCGATGCCGACTCGTGGCGACTCGTGATCGACTTCCCGTACGACGATGACCTCCATTCGCCCACCGACGACATCGCCCGGCTGAACGGGCTGAAGGGCACCGGTGTTGAGAGTGAGACGATCGCCTGGATCCCGAACTTCTTGCACAGCGATCGACTTAACGACATCGGCAAGCTGGTCACCCTCGAATACGTGCTGAAACCCGCCCAGTTCGACCAGAATGCCGCTCATCTGTCCGTCGCCGACAAGGGTCCGGCGCGCAACGCGCTCGAAAACCAGCGTGCGGCCCTGCGCAGCCGCGTGCACGACGTGCTGCGGCAGGCCTATGGGGTGAGCGCGGCCAAGGGTGACGATATCGACCGGCAGCTCGATGGCAACGAGGTGTTCTCGACGCTGTTCCCCGGGTTGACGATCCAGCCGCCGGTTGCGGTCACAATGAAGGACGGAATCCATGCGGTCCTCGATCAGGCGTGGGCGAGTCAATACCCGGACCACCCTGACATCGAGCCGGGATTCACCGAGGTGCGCCCCGCCGAAGTGAGAGCCACGCTGGAGCTTGTGGCACGCGCGCACGCCCATGGCGGGCGACTTCAAGGACTTGATGGCGCTTCGCAGAAGCTGCTCCGCCGGATCGCCGTGCCGTTGCGACTCGGGACACTACGCGAGAACGTTTTCGCGGTGTCGCCGGCAACCTTCGGCTGGCGGGACGATTTCGTGCGATGGAGCTCGGGCTTTCCTGCCGGCGTGACTGTGGGTGCGCTGCGCGGCGAACTTGATCGGTGGGGTATGTCGCCCGTGATGGAGGACGCCGTGTTGATCACGTGGGCGCTGTTGAGCGATCGCGAATGGGTTCGGGGGATGGCCGTCGTCGACGCCCCGCCCGCGGGCACCCTCACGCCGGACCTGATATTGCGTGCGGCAAATCTGCCATCTGAGCAGCATTGGGCATCAGCGGTCTCCCGGGCCCAAGTGTTGTTTGGGATTCCGCCGGAGCCGAATCTTGTGTCGACGGCGGTGCGTCGGCTGGGGCACAGCATTGCCACGGAGGCGGCACGGTGGAATGCGAATGCGGCGCCCCTTGTGGTTGAGCTGGAAGCCCACGCGAGCGCGCTCGGCATCGACCGGGATGCGCCGCTTGGTCGGCTGGCCACGGCCCGGCGGGCGCGAGATTTACTGGCCGACCTTGTCAAGGAGCGCGACCCGCGCGTCATCGTTGAGGTACTCGCGGCCGCAGCCTTGCCCGACGAGGCCCAGAGCATTGCGCGTTCGATCACCACGGGTGGTGACATCAGCAGAGCTCTGCACGGCGCTGATTGGAGTGCTATCCACACCGCCGGAGTCTTTGATGACGGTGCTCTGGATGCCGCGATGGCGGCGCTGCGCGCGGCGGCCGTAGCGGACGAACTCCACGCTCCGCTGCTCGCGCGATTCACCTCGGCTACGAGGCAAGCCCAGGACGCCTTAATCCGACGAGTGCAGGATCAGACTCCCGCGCCGGCTGCGACTCCCGCGCCGACTCCCATTGCGGACATTGTTCCCACCCCGGTGCCGAGTCCCGTTCCGACGCTGGTTGCAGTGGACGATATTGAGCTTGATCTGGGGGATTCTCTCGAGCAGGGACTCAGCGACGTCACGGCGAGCATCCGCGCCCGACTGGAAAAAAATCCCGGCAAGCGCGTGCACATCCGTTGGTGGTTGGAATGACCGCGGCGCGGTACGCCCCTGTGTTGACGGAGGCGATTATCCGTGAGCGTGCGGCAGTGCTGGTGAAGAAGCCGGACACGAGGATTATGCTGCTTCGGGCGCAGCCGCGCTGGTTGGGGCCGCCGGAGCTGAGGATTGGCGATCACACGGTCAAGGTCGCGGCCGGGATCTCGCAGCTGGCCGTACTCGACGCGTACAGCAGTCTCGGGGAGGACGAGTACCTCATCGTTCTCACGGACCGACTCGACCATGAACTCGGGAGTGCCGTTCGAATCCCCGCCGACCGGCAGACAGTGCAAACGGTCGACGAGTCCAGCCTGGTGCCGGCGTTATTCGGTGCGACCGAGGCGGATCCGAGACTGCGTGCGGTGGGCCCGTGGTTGCCCGCTGCCTTGCTGGAACACCGGCCACCCCAGGGATGGCCAACTGTCCCGGCGGGCGCGCTCACTGCCGAGTTCGCGGTACGCGCCCTGCTCGAGCAGGTACTCGGGCTGCCCGTCACGGGCACGATCGATGCCCTGCTGCTGCTGGAGCAGCTTGACGGGCGGGCCGCTCGCCGACGCTGGATCACGCTCGACGAGGCTGTCCGTGCGGGGCTCACCGCGGCCGCCGGCAGCTACCTTGGCGACGTTGCGTCCCTCGCACTGACAGCGATCTCGGCTGGCACGGGCGTATCGGTGATCTCCATCGGGCTGGCAACGGACGTGCTGTGGCCGAGCGTCAGCGACGCCGCAGGATCGGTCGACCAGATTGCGGCCCGAACCAGGCTGGAACGCATTGTCGGCGCGGGTATCACACCGACCAGTGCTCGGAGCTACGCGGACGCCGCCGTCGCCATCCTGTTGCGACGAGATGCCGCCGACGATCCGATCACCACACCGATCATCGCTCAAGCCGAGGCGCTGCTGACCGACCAGGGCTGGGCCGCTGGGGCCGCCGAATCATTGGTGCTGACGGCCGGGCTCCGGCAGCGCCTTCGCACTGTCGCCCGCCAGATCAGCAATTATCTCCAAGACGGCACGGCCACCTCCGCGGCCGCAGTCGAACAGGCGCTGACCTCCGTGAGCAGCCATCTGCTGGCCCATCGTGCCCCCGATGAGGCCTTCGCGGCGCACATGGCGGTCCGCCTCATTCGGTGGCTGGCCGTGGGCGACACCGGTGCGGATGCCGGAACCCTCTCCGGTTTGCTCGAACGGTATGCCGCTGACGGAGGCTGGGTCGACCGTGCCCTTGCCTCGGTGTGGAACGGGTCGTCCGATCCGGAGGTAGCGGCCGCATACGGTTCCCTCGTCACGCGGGTGCGCGCGCTTCGGAACGCCCAAGACATTCGGGCGGCCAGCATGCTGACCGGCGATGCTCCGGCAGGTGCGGCTGCGATTCCGGTGGAGGCGATGCTGCAGCACACCATCTATCCGCTCGCGCAGGCGTCACCGGTGCTGTTGATCGTGCTCGACGGCATGAGCGTGGCGGTTGCGACCGAACTTGCCCAAGACATTGCCCCCACGGGATGGGTCGAACTCGTCCCCGAGGAAAGCGGACGCCGCGCGGTGGCCCTGGCCGCTCTCCCGACGGTGACGACCTACTCTCGGACGTCATTACTCGCCGGGCGGTTGCTGGCGGGACAGCAGGACACTGAGAAGAAACAGTTCGCTGCCGCCATCGAGGGCGTGCTGTTTCACAAGAACGACCTTCGTGCCGACGGCGGCGTACTCCTGCCGGATCCGGTGACAACCGCCATCGCCGATCGCAAGCAGCGTGTCATCGGCGTGGTGCTGAACACCATCGACGATGCCCTCGCCAAGCACGACCCGGGCGGAACACGCTGGACACTGCCCCAGATTCAGCACCTACGGGCACTTCTCAACGAGGCGGCCCTGGCGGGCCGGGTCGTGGTCCTCACCTCGGACCATGGTCACGTCATCGAACGCGGTGGGGAGCACCGCCCGGTGGCGGGCGCTGGCGGACGTTGGCGCAGCGTGGAGGGTGGTCCCACGGCGAGTGATGAAGTCATGGTTACCGGTTCGCGGGTGCTGGCCCCGGGCGGCAGCGCCATCCTCGCCCGCGCGGAAGGGCTGCGGTACACCGCGAAGGCCGCCGGGTACCACGGCGGGGCGAGCCTGGCCGAGCTCACCATTCCCGTGCTCGTCTTCCGGCGGCAGGAACAACCGAGTGTCACCGGCTGGGTCGATGCCGTGCCGCAGAGCCCCGCATGGTGGAACGAGGCGAGCCGATCGCTTAAGGTGCCGCCGGTCTCCGCTGGTTCACTGAAGCCGTCGAAGAGAGCCCCAGTCGCTGCGTCTCAGATCGCTTTCGATATTGGGGCGCCCTCGGACGAAACCCCGGTCGGCGTATCGGTGGGCCGCCGCGTCATCGCGAGTGAGATTTTCGCCACACAGCAGGCTCGGGCGGGGCGTCATCCACTCAACCCGATCGTTGTCGAGACCGTTCTAGACCTGCTTCTCAGCCACGACGGTCGGGTTCACAAGGACACGCTCGCGGCCGCGGCCGGCATCGCGGCGAACGCTGTCGAGCCAACGCTGGCCGCCTTGCGACGCCTGCTGAACGTCGAGGGCTATGAAGTGGTCGCCACCGACACCGACGGGCAGACCGTCCTGCTCGACGTGCCGCTGCTGCGCGAACAGTTCGGACTCGGCACTAGCGCATGACTGCGGAGCTAAGCGCGCGGAGACGCCGGGACATCATCGATGCCTTGCGGCGCGGAACGGTGCCGCAGCGGGGCCTCGACGTGATGGCAGTCGGCCTGAACCGCTTCGAGGCCACGATCGCCTCCGAGCTGGATTCCGCGGCCGGCGGCGGGGCTCAGTTCAAAGCGATTCGCGGAGAGTACGGCTCAGGGAAGACCTTCTTCGCCCGGTGGCTGAGCGAAAACGCCAAACGCAAAGGCTTCGCCACCGCCGAAGTGCAGATCTCGGAGACAGAGACGCCGCTGCACCGGCTGGAGACGATCTACCGGCGCATCATCGAAAATCTTGCAACGTCAGAGGCGCAGCCCAGCGCGTTCCGGGAAGTCGTCGACGGTTGGCTGCACGTCCTCGAAGCCGACGTGATCGAAGCCGGAACGAGCGCCGCAGATCCGGTCGCGGTCGCCGCCGCCACCGATGCGCTCCTCGAACGCAGACTTGTCGCGGTGAGCAAGGCCGCCCCGGCCTTTGCCGCCGCACTCCGCGGCTACCGAGAAGCAACGCTGAACGGCGACATCGCTCAGGCCGACGGTCTGCTGTCCTGGCTGGGCGGCCAACCGCACGTCGCTGCGTCCGTTCGGCGGCTCGCCGGTGTAAGAGGGGAGCTGGACCATTTCGGCGCCCTCGGATTTCTCCAGGGACTGCTCACGGTGCTGCGGGACTCTGATTATGGCGGCCTGATCGTGATTCTCGATGAGGTCGAGACTCTTCAACGTGTCCGATCCGACGTTCGCGAGAAATCGCTGAACGCCTTGCGACAGTTGGTCGACGAGATTGACTCGGGCAGGTTCCCGGGGCTGTATCTCGTGATCACCGGGACGCCGGCCTTCTTCGATGGCCAGCAAGGGTTGCAGAGACTCCCGCCCTTAGCGCAGCGGATATCCGCAGATTTCTCGGGTGACCCTCGGTTCGACAATCCGCGCGCTCCCCAACTCAGGCTGACGGGCTTCACCCAAGACTCGCTGTGCGAACTGGGTATCCGCGTGCGCAACATCTATGCGGCCGGCGCCGATGCGACCGATCGGGTGCGCACGCTCGTGGACGATGACTACGTTGCTGAGCTGGCCAATGCTGTGGCCGGGCAGCTCGGCGGCCGCGCGGGAGTGGCGCCGCGCCTGTATCTTCGCAAGCTGATCGACGTGATGGATCGCGTCGACCAGTTCAACGACTACCGGCCGCGGCGGGACTACCTGCTGACCGTGTCGGCCAGCGAATTGAATGACGTGGAGCGCGAGGCAGCGCACTTGGGAGACCTTCGGGCTGCCTCTTCGGTCGACGACGTCGACCTGGGGCTCTGAGCGTGACCGCCGCTACCGGCCTCAACCCCGCGCTCGAATACCACATTGTCAATTCGCTGGGCTGGCAGAACCTGCGCCCGCTGCAGCAATCGGCGGTAGCGCCGATTCGGTCCGGCGCCGACTGTCTGCTCGTTGCTCCGACCGCTGGAGGTAAGACCGAAGCGGCGGTATTCCCGCTCCTGTCGGAAATGGTGGAAGCGAATTGGAGCGGGCTGTCGGTGCTCTATGTGACGCCGCTGCGGGCGCTGCTGAACAATCTCAAACCTCGCCTCGATGGTTACGGTCACTGGTTGGGGCGAACGGTGGGGCTGTGGCACGGCGACGTGTCCGACGGCGAGCGGCGGCGGATGCTCGCTGATCCGCCGGACATTTTGCTTACAACCCCGGAATCGCTCGAGGCCATGCTGGTATCGCGGCGCGTTGACCACCGCGCGCTGTTTCGCAATGTGCGCTCGATCGTCATCGACGAGCTCCACGCGTTCGCCGGCGGCGACCGGGGGTGGCATCTGTTGGCGGTCCTGGAACGCATCCAGCGGCTCGCCAAGCAGCCGATTCAGCGCATCGGGCTGTCGGCTACCGTCGGGAATCCCGACGAGATGCTCCACTGGATGCAGGGTGCCGGCGCCGCCGCGGCTCGGCCGTCGCAGGTGCTGTTCGACTCCGTCGCAGCGAACAGTGCCCCGCCCGAAGTCACCCTTGATTACGTCGGGTCCGTTGCCAATGCCGCGTTGGTGATCTCCCGCCTGCACCGCGGCGAGAAGCGGCTGGTGTTCTGTGAGGCGCGAGCGCAGGCCGAGGAGCTGGCATTCGAATTGCGCGAGCACGGTGTGACCACCTTCGTGTCGCACTCGTCGTTATCGGCCGATGAGCGTCGCCAGAGCGAGCGCGCGTTCGCCGAGGCGCGAGACTGCGTCATCGTCGCCACTTCCACGCTGGAGCTTGGTATCGACATCGGCGACCTCGACCGGATGATCCAGATCGACGCCCCCCGCTCGGTCGCATCTTTCCTGCAACGACTGGGTCGCACCGGCCGGCGGCCGGGGACAGCACGCAACGCACTATTTCTGGCGACCGAGCCGGCAACGTTCTTACGGGCGGCGGGGCTCTTGGTACTTTGGGGCCGCAGGTTCGTCGAGCCAATCGTTCCGCCGCCATCTCCCCGTCACCTTGCGGCCCAGCAGCTGCTCGCCCTGGCCCTGCAAGAAGGACGCTTCGGCGCCGCCACCTGGCGCGAATGGTGGTCGGGGCTGGGCGTGATGGACGATGCCGAAATCGTGCTCGACCACCTGCGTGCTCAGGATTTCCTGACGGAGGACTCAGGGATGCTCTTCATCGGACCGGCGGCCGAACGTGAATTCGGCCGCCGCTACTTCATGGATCTGTTGACATCGTTCATCGCTGATCTGGAACTGAAGGTCATTTCCGGGCGGCGCGAGATCGGGTCGGTCTCGCCACTCTCCTTGGCCGGACACCGCGACGCTTCGCCGAAGCCGCTTCTCCTCGCGGGGCGCGCATGGAAGGTGGAATCGATCGACTGGGGGCGCCACGAGGTGCTCGTGAGTGAGCAGCCCGACAAGGGAAAGGTGCGCTGGCCGAGCGCTCCCATCGCCGAGGGATTCGAGATGGTGCGCGCCAGCCGTGAGGTGCTTCTCGGAGAGAACCCCGACGTCATCCTGTCGAAACGTGGTGTCGAGATGATCGCCCGCCTGCGCGACGATCTCGCGGACGCCGTTGACCACGACGGGCTCGTGCTCTCGCGCGGAGCAAAGGAGCTGACGTTATGGACCTGGGCGGGCCTGCGCGCGAACGAGACTCTGCTCAGCGCGCTGGGCTACCCCGATGATGCCGGGGCCGACAACTTGAACATCCGCTTGCCGCTGAATTTCGGCGTAGAAAACATTCGTTCAGCGGATGTCGAATCGGCACTTCCCGTGATCAGCCCGGACGCGGTCGAGGGGCTGAAGTTCTCGGCAGCCCTGCCGCCGGGTCTCGCCAGCGCGACCCTCGCCGAGCGGTTTGTCGACCGCGCCGGCGCGCGGGACATTGTTGCGCAGCCGCTCGTGATTGCGACGGTCGGAGAATGATCGCGCCGAAGTGTTCGCAACCGCGCTCCTGCCTGTCGGCCTTGCGGGCGAGTCACCCGCAGCGAGCATCCCGTGACTTAGTGGCGTTGCGTCCTCTGCTCACAGTGCAGCAATTTGTTCACGGTGGGCCGAACGGGCGGCTAATGATGTCCGGGGTTCCCGGACGTGAAATTCGTCCGAAAATGAGTCTATGAACAAATCCAACTCGTGGAACAGCGAGAGACCCATTCGTTCGATCGATGCACCCACCATCATGGTCGTCATCAACAGAGCGTGGCACGAGGGCGACGATGACGCGGCTGTGTTCGAGGCGACACGAGGAAACTGGCGCATTGGCCAAGTCTCCCGGGCGCGAGCGAAATATGTCCTCGGCATAGCCGGCGGGATTGTGCGCGGCGCCTATCGCGTCGATTCTTGGCATCCGTCAACGCTGCCTGACGAAGAAAAGCGCTGGGGGTTCGATGGTGTCCCCGCGGTTGAACTCGGGGTCGTGGGCACAAGCGTGAAGCGGCTCGCTCCACCGCGTGGTGCATCCAACCCAGTCCGCCTCTTCCTCGATGGCGTGCCCGAGGCAGCGTCGGTCGATGTTTCCGAGCTTGCGGCCCAGCTCAATGCCGAGCCGCTCGCTCGGATCATGTTCGGGCAGCGGGAACTTTTTCATAGCAACCTACTCGCGTGGTTCTTCGATGCGTTGCCAGATATCGCCGATCGGGTATTCCAGCCTCTCGCCGTTCCGGGCGATGCTGAGGGACGTTCGGTTGACCGCGAGCGTCAAAATATTGACCTCGTATTCTGCTGGCCTGGGTACGCGTCATTGGTGATTGAGAACAAAGTGTTTTCCCTCCCTGATCTCGGGCAGCTCGACCGATATATGGAAAAGGTCGCGCAGTGGAAGGGCGCCGCTCCCGAGCTTTGCGTTCTCAGCATGATTGCTCCGGAAGTCGAGTTCCGTGACGTTATGGGGGAGCGAGTGCCGTTCACACGGAACGGATGGCGACACCTCAGCTATGACGGACTCGCTGATCGCCTGGACGAAGCTCTCGAGGGTGCGGGCGACGCGTACGAGGTTGAGACGATGCGCCGATACTCCCGCGTGGTGCGCCTTGTTAGCGCACTCATTGACTCGACTGTCGTCCAAGGGCCCGAGTCTGATGAACCGGCCTGGCTCGGTCACAACGAATTGGCGCCCATCGCGTCATCGCAAACGCGGAGTGCTCTGCACAAGATGCGCGCTTTTCGGTTAGCTGCCCTCTTGAACGAGAGTCTCCCCACTGGTGCGGATGCCTCGGACGCTGGAGTTTCACATGGCAAGCCGCTTGTCACGTGGAATGCATGGATTGATCGAGAGGGTCACCGGATTTGTGCCGGGTGGCAGCTCCAGGATGGACAATTCCGTCGCTTCCTGATTACACCGCACATTCTTGGAACATCCGTCGAGAAAAAAGCCGAGCGCATCGCGTTTGCGCGGCGACACCCAGAGTTGTTTTCATTTGAGACGCTGGACGTGGTTCTCGGGAAGCCCGGGGCGCAAGTTGGCCCTGCTAGGACTGATAGCGGATTCGGCTCGTTCGGTTCAGACTTCATCTACAAGTACGTCAAAGCGGACACTCTGACCGTTTCGCAGTTGATTCGCGCTAGCGCGTTCGTGGTTCAGGACATCCTGGGTCAAACCGACCATGAGTCACCACGCTCCTAGGTAGTCCGATGGGCTACGCGCTCCACGTCATCACGCAACGAAGCGGGTGAAGGCAGCTATCCAGGTATCCGACGGCGTGGGATCTATCTGACTCAGAGTTTGTCGATCCACGTACTCTCTTCGCGGTCATCCCACGTGTTTCCCGTGTTCTTGCGGCCGGTTGAACTGACTTTGTCGGCCAACCGGTGAATCAGCGTCTGAGCGTCGCGCTCGTGCAGTTCCTGAACCGAGGCGATGCGCTTACCTGTCAAGTCCTCGACCATCGCGAACTGACCGCGCGCATCCAACACGCCAAGCGTCGCGAAGGCCTTTTTCAGCGCTTCTCGTTGCAACGGGGTCATCATCCTCGTCGGTGGGGCCGACTCGGACTGCGCTGTGTCGTCACTAGCAAAGAGCGAGATCATGTCATCCATGTGTTCATTCTCCTTCAACATGGGTCTTCGTTCTTTGGGCCTCAGAACCGATTTGACGTCTTGTCAGCGATTGGCTCACGCTCCGTGTGAGTCGCTTTCTGGTCACGCAGCCTTCGCCTCGATTTAGCCCGGTGCTCTCGACGGTCGCCGGCTTGGCGACCGTCGAGAGAGGTAGCGCGGCTTATTCGTCGCGGAGGAACTCGCTGATGGTGCGCAGGTTGTGGACGGTCAGGAGCATCGTCATCATCACCTGAACGGCGGCGAATCCCCGGATGCGCCGAGCCCCGTCCACCGCACCACCGCAGCGTGGGTGAAATGCGGCCGCGACGGTGGCCTCGAGAGTGAGGCTTGCGTGCTGGTGGAACTCTTCCCACCTCGCGCTCTTGTAGGGGAACGCCTGGTGCTGGCGGAGGCCGTCTTCCTTGTTGAAAGCCACCGATCCTTGGGTGCAGATCTGCGCGGGCGGGTAGACGTCATCGGCGTGCTGGTGGGCGGTTGGCGGGCACATCATCCGGAAGCGGCCGTTCGCATCGGGCGTGCTTCTGCGGCGCAGCTGGAACTGGAGCCGTTCGGTGAGCCGCGCGCGGTAGGTCTCCGTGTCGATGTGCTTGGCGAGGAAGTCCGCGGATGCACGCTTGAGGGCCTCGGGCATGCGTGGGCAGTAGGCCCCGCCTTCGATGAATTCCGCGCCGGAGTGGTGCCGCTCGGAGACACCGAGTCGGTCGATGCGGTAGTCGGTCGACGGGGTGAAGCCCAGTTCGGTCGTCGGGATGTGGAGGCGGTCGATTGTGGAACTGGCGAAGTACTGCTTGTCGGCGTGGACGATCCCGGCAGTCAGACCGGTATCGAGTGCCGCGCGCATGAGGGCGACGGCCTCTTCGGGCACGCCGACGTTCGGCATGCTCAGTGTCGCGCCGACCACGAGCTTGGGGAAGCGGGGTGCGCGCGGCGATGCTGAGTCAACACGTACGGCGACGTTCGCCATCCAACCCCACGCCATGTCAACGTGGCCGTGCTGGCCGCCCTTGTGCTGGACTTCGGCAGGGTTGGCGGCGCAGTTAGCAGCTGAGTCGCCTCGCGGGTACCAGCCGGCAAATATGTCGACACGCTTTGCGGTTTCGGGGCGAACAATTCCGGCGGCTTCCTCGGCGACCCGGTCGGTCAGGGTGTGCATTGAGATTCCCCGGCGGGCGGAGGCCGGGATGAAGGCCTGGCCGATCACGAGGTCTGCGCAGGGGTTCTCGTCGCGAACCCGGTCCGGCTGCTGCAGAAAAGTCATCCGGAGAAACGCAGCCGTGAAATCGTTCAGGCGGGCCTTCATCACTTTCTCCCGTTCGGGGTCGTGCGCAGCGCGCACCTCTGAGATCTCGGTGTAGGTGAGCGCGTTGCGCGGTGTCTCGGGGAACGGATCCATCAGGTCGACCACCCGCCGGAAGGCGCTGCTGGCGAAGCGGTGCCAGCGCTGGCGCTCCAATCGTGTATCTGAGGACGGGATGTGACGGTTGAGCCCGAGGAGCTCCTCGGACTCTGTCGCCAGCCGGTACTGGAACAGGTCGGCGAGGGACACCATCGTGAGGGGGGAGCGTTCGCGGGCCAGCAGCAGGAGCGCGACGAGGACGGCGCGGTCGGAGATGGTCGCCGTGCGGGCGACGCTCGTCCGCCTGTCGTCGCTGCGCCACTGGGCGAGCTTCCCGACTATGCCGGTTTGGGTGAGGCAGGCGTCGGCCTGGATGAGGAGGTCGTGGGCGATCAGGGTGGAGTTGTCAGTAAACATGGTTTTGTCCGTTTCGGTGAGGATGTTGCGGGATGGAGTGTGATTGTCGATGAGTCGGTTTTCGGTCATGAGAACTAGGTGTGCGGCTGTTTTTCGGCATTCGGGCGATTTGGGGCGTTTTCCGCGATCACGGAACGTCCGTTCTTGAAAAAGTCCCGGTCAAAGAGCACAAAAATCTTTCAAAATTCTTTTGACGACAACGCCCTAAAGGTCCCGTGTAGCGGTTTGACGCGGCCTCGCGCGAATAACGCTAGGTCGCGGCGCGGAGGTCATTCCACCGACTCATGGACAAATCCGGCCGAGCTGTGCGGAGATGCGTTGGCTCGCGTGTAGAAGTGGATGAAGCGCCAACGACCGTCGGATTCGAAGGTCGCGCGCCACGGGGCACATGTGATTCGATGACCCGCTCGAGCAGGGGACGGAGAACGACGATGCGACCAACGAACCGGGGGCTGCGCCTCACAGCCCTCGGGAGAGGGGTGGTGGTGCGGGTGATCGTGACCGTCGACGCGCCAGAGGTTGGCCCGACGGCGCGGCGCCCACCGTCGCAAAAGGTCCGGGTAGCAGCAGCACGAGTCAGGGTCAGCTCCGACCGTCAGGTGCACCGCCGGACCCCGGAATGGATCACGGCCCTCGCGAACTCCGACATCACTGACGCGGATGCCAGGCTCCCGCACGGCGAGAAACGCCCCACCGGGGGGCTCAGTCAATGGCGACGCCAATGACCGTCGCTGAGCCCCCGCGTGACCTGCCAACGAGGGAAGACCCTGTCGAAACACTGGCGACGGCGACCCGAATCGGGTTCCTCGGTGACACTCACGGCGACCTCGAACACGTGTTGAGGGTCTCGCGCACCATGGCGGCCCGCGGAATCGACACCCTCGTGGTCCTCGGCGATTTCGGCTTCATTTGGCCACGCGAGAACACGGGCAACATCCTGAACAAACTCAGCAAACGACTGGCCGACCGTGGGCAGAGCTTGTTTTTCGTCGACGGCAATCACGAGGACTTCGGGCGCTTGCTGAGATTTCCGATCGGTGCGGATGGGCTGCGCTGGATCCGCCCGAATCTGGCCCACATCCCGCGTGGATATCGAACCCGCCTGGTCTCGGGTCGGACCCTGGCAGCGATGGGCGGGGCGAATTCGGTGGATGTTGCCCTCCGGCAGGAAGGTTATTCATGGTGGGCAGAGGAGGCGATCATGGACGCCGACCTGGTAGCGCTCGGCGATGATCCAGCCGACATCCTCATCGGACACGACGCTCCCATGAACCTGCCGACCCTCGACCGACGGCTCGCTGAGACCGACGAGTTGTGGCCGGAAGCCGGCCGTGAATACGCCGCCGCCGGCCGCGCGATCTTCCACCGCGGCTTCATCCAAGTACAGCCCAAGCTCTACCTCGGCGGGCACTACCACCTGTTCATCGACGACACGGTCGCCTACGGTACCGGCGAGACCCGATTCGTCGCCCGTGTCGTGATCCTCGACAAGAACGGCAGCAAGGATACGATCAGCCAGGCAATCCTCGACGTGGGGACACTCGAGCTCACATTCTTTGGCCGTGACGCCTCCGCACCGGCGGCACCGCCCACGCCCGACACCAGCCTCAACAACGCGGGCTGATGGGCCAGCTTTACGCCAGCGAAAGATGTGCGACTTCTGTCTGTTTGCCGCCCGTCGACAGACTTTCTTTTGACCAATTTCAGTCGCCTAAAGTGTTTTCGCTTTGAGTGCAAATATTGTCAGCGAATGTGTAACCGGACGGAGCCGGTGGACCTGTGCAGGCCCCGCCGTTCCGGGGGAAAATCGGGTGACATTCACCCCGGCGACGAAAATGGGCACTTGTCACGTCGATTGACAAGCGCATCGTCCGCTCGGAGATGGTCTCATCCGAATGGTCGGGACCCGGGTGCTGGGGTCTGTAACGTCATCCCCGCGAGAGTGTCGCACCTAGGTCCGGGGGGACATGATGATCGAATTCACCACCAGCGCTACGTCGTTCGAGCCCGTCAGTTTCATGGAGGCGTGTCATGCCGTGACACACGGATTCGCGATTCTCCATCACGGGCTGACCTTCGAGGCCATCCAAGTTGGGGCGAACGGGTTCTATGACATCCGGCCCGCCCAATCCGACGTCGAGCCCGACGTGATCGCGCGCATCGCGATGGCCGGCCCGTGTGTCGACCTCGCCGTGCAGATGCTCGAAAGCGGCGACACCACAAGCGACGCCGTACTGAGCGAGCACATGGCACGCTGGACCTCCGACGTCACCTACAACCACGACGGCTATGTCACCGACCTGTACGACGCCCGAGGGTACCTGCGGGAGGCGGCTGCCTGGGCTCTCGCATTCTCCGAGTCGAACCTCGACCTCATCCGCAAGGCAGCCGAAAACCTCATCGACAACGGCGGCGTTATGTCCTACGACGAGTTCCAGATCCGGTTCGCCGATGCCATCGAAGCCGTCGACCAGACGATCCTCACCGACAGCATCCGCATCCTCTTCACCGTCGACGATGCCATCGAATACGTCGACTGGAAGATCGAAGACAGGGCCGAGGACCTGAAAGCGGAAGCCGACGAGCGCATAGCGAGAACGGACGCGGGCAGTCCCTCGCACGAATGAACCACACGCGCCACGACCAGCGGCCGCTCCCGCCCGCGATCGGCGCGGCTGTCACAAGCCGACCAACTCCGCTCGTCGGTCCCGGACGATGCCCACTACGTCGTTGTCGCCAAACCGTGAACACCGCAGTTCAATCCGCACTACTTGAAGGAGCCGACACCATGACTTACGAAATCGCTGTTGACCACATGAGGTCGTTGGAACCGTGGCAGAGGTTCAATCTCGACCGAACCATCGGGCACACCTGCTCGCCGGACGCCTTCTTCGAGGCGACCACAACCTTGAAATCTCTCAGCGAGATCTTCGAAGGCACCATCGAGCTCATCGCCACAGCAGCGAGGTATGGAACCACAGATGAGGGAACCCTTCCGGACGCCGTCGACGAAATCGTCATGCGATGCAAGCTGGTGTTCCGCGGCGCCGGATTCTGCAACTGCGCCGCCCTCGGCGCAGCAACCTACGAGTCCCACAACAAGCTCCACGCCGCGTTGGTTGACTCCCTGCTCGAAGCAGCACGCTCACGAGCCCTCGGCATCGAGGAGGAGGCAATCTCGCCCTTGCCACGAGACTGTGGCGCGGATCCAAGCGTTGTGGCGATCATGATCTGCAGCACCGCACTTCGCACGGTCGCCGAGCACACGAACGTCCCACTCGAACTCACCGCAGCCGCTCTCGCCATGGCCATCGAAGACAGCGGGCCACTGAAATGAGATTCGATAGGGCAACAGGGTCAATCACGTTCCCCGATGGCACCACAGAACGAGCAACCGGAACGTTCGAGTGGGCCGTGGTGGCTTCACCCGCCAACCCCGACGTAATTCGGAAAAGTGCGCAGGCACGGGCGGCCAAGGGCCGCGCCACAATCGAGGAGATCAAGGCAGCCCTCGAGACGATGATCATCACCGTCTCGACCGCGGCAGGACCACTCGAAGAGGGTCCGGTGTTCAGGGCGCGTCTCGAGCCCACGAACGTTGAAGTGATCATCGACTCTCGGGATGAAGTCCTCGACCACGACCTGACAAGAGGACAACCGTTTCGCTGGGCGGCGACTGGGCGCAACTTGAAGGATGGGCTGCGCCAGCAAGCGGCCCGCAGAATCGTGAAACTCGAGGAGGTCGTGGCGTCGGCGCAGGAAAGCGCCGAAGCAACCCTTGGTAAGGAGGACCATCGATTGCTCTGGCAAGTCGTGCGGTGGACGAACTCCGAACACAGTGCCATCAAGTTCCTCGGCCGGCTCAATCACGACGACGCGACCGGCAGGAAGTTCTCGGTTGTCGCCGGCGAATAGGAATGGACACCGCGTTCACGGGCCAGCGCTGTTCCGCCCATCATCGCGTCGACCAGACAGCGCCAGCGGTGCGTGCCTCGCGACCACCGAAGCATCCACCTATCTCGTCGACCTGGACCGCAGGGTGATCAAGCGCACGCCACCCACGCAGAATGTGGACGATTCGCTTGCTTCGTCGCGACGACGAGCTCGTGATGCTCGTCGAGCTGCATGAGCGCACCATCGGGCTGCGATGGGAGATGCTGCTGGACCTTCGGGTGCACGGTGTGCCCGTGACGATTCGCCGCTCGACGATCGTGCTGTCGATCGAACCGGTCGCATCCCCGGGTCGACCGCTCGGAGCCTGAGACCGTGCGCCCGACTGGCCGCCCTCGCTGGATTGTGTTAGTCAATGTGCCGAGGTTTGTGTGTGTCGAGAATTGAGTTGTGAATCAACGGACCGATTGCGGCTTCTATTTTCGACTGGCGCCTGTTCTCAGGTCGTCGTCGTTGGTCAGCGTATTGCTGGACGTAGAGCCAGCGCGCCAACGAGTGTTCGAGGGCCCCTTCAGGATCGGATGGCCGATTAGTGGCAACGTTCGGAAAGCGCCCGTTCTGTGCAATCCACCCCCGCAATTCCTCAAGTCGGGCGTTGAAGCTGTCCAGTGGAGGGGCAACCGCGACCCAGGACCATCCGGGAATCGCGGTGACTTCCTTGAGTCGATTTAGCGCGATGGTGCCATTCCGCTGGCGTCGTCTTTGCTCGCTCGCCCAACGTGCAAGTTGACGGTCCCGTACGCTGGTTGAGCTTGGGGAGGGTGCACGCCCGTGGAGGGCAAAGTGTTGTCCCCAATCGGACACATTGGCCGTCCATGCTTCTGCTAGCGGATCCCAGCTGAAACCGGGAATCTGCTCCAGACAAGACCGTTGCCGGTCCGTCAGCAGGTATCGGCTCCTTCGTTGCATTCGCACGAAGCCAACGAGTCGCTCAACCTGCTGATCGGGGAATTCGATGCGCGCATTATGGTGCGGGAAATCTTGGTGCTCCCTCACATAGCATTCGAGCTCGGCAATCATTCGATCCCAGTCGGATAGGGCTTCTTCCTCCTGCGACATCCACGCTGCTTCCTCGTTGTGCAATTGGTTAGGTCCTAGCCCCTCACCGCCAAGTACTGCGCGATATGGTGAGCATAACGCAGCGATTAATGGAATGGGGGGATGGTGACGGTCATGCCTTCGAGGGCCTCGACGATGGAGTCCATTCCATCGTGGGGAACCAAAAACTGTGGCAAGTTCGCGACATGGCAGGAAGTACAAGCCTGGTTCGACACCTACTACCCCCACTACGGCAACGTCGCTTGGCTCGAATTCGACAACGACCGCGACGCCTGCGAAAGGCTTCCCGATTACTCCTAGCAGCTCCAGCACGACCTACTTTTGCAATGATCGGCAGCTACCTCATGACGACGAGCAGTTCAGCGAGACGGTATCCATCGGCGGCGTCTTCGTCGGCGTTTTTCCGCCGCCCGTGGAAGAGTCGAACGCGATGAATAGGGGGAGGCGGCGTGACCCAAGACCAGTGGATCTACGAGCGGGCCGCTGATGGCTCCGCACGATTCGTGTTGGGAACGGTCGGGCTGAATCCCCTGGTGTGCTTCGGGATCAATCCGAGCACCGCTGTACCGAACGCCCCGGATCGTACTGTCGCGCGCGTGCGCAGATTCGCCGCCGACAACCGGTACGACAGCTGGACGATGCTGAACGTATGTCCCCAGATCGCCACAGACCCTCAAAATCTCGACCGCGCGTATCGCCAGGATCTAAAGGCTGAAAATGAGCGTCAGATAGCCGGAATGATCGCTGGACGTCCGCTGACCCTCTTGGCTGCTTGGGGCGGGCTCATCGCATCGAGGCCTTACCTGCCGTCTCTGCTGAGAGACATCCTGCGGCTGACCTCGGCCGCGGGTTGCGACTGGGTATCACTTGGCGATTCGACCAAAGACGGCCACCCTCGCCACCCCTTGTACGTGCGGGCAGATACCCCGCTTCAACCCTTCAGCGTGGAACGCTACCTACGAGGTGACACGCACCGGGATTGAGCATCGGTGCAGCAGCTTTACATTCCGGTTCACGAGTTTGGTCATGAGGGCAGCGCCGGATTCGACTCCGACGGATTTTTCATCAGCCTCATTGCAGAGGGCTTGAAGATCGACGGTGGTGTCACGCTGAGGGTCTTTCCAAATGATCATCCGCCTGCGCGCCTTCACGTCGACATTCGGGCGCGCAGCTCGTATCGGAGCTGGCCACCGGGCCACGTCGGAGTCTTCACTTTGCGGGGAAGTCAACCAAAGCGCCACGCCCTGGGCGGCGTCTCGGGAATCTTCGAGGGCCACATGGCCAAGGCCGTGATGGATGAGTCTTTGCAGGCCGCCGGGCTAGGGCCGCTGGAGCCTATGTCTCGGGTGCTTTTTCGATGTGGTGTGCCATGCATGACAGACGGAGCACGGGTGCACGCCGGTGAGATTCGGGTAACCACGGCGTAGCAGGATCGACAGCGCCCGGAGCGCCTCGCCGGGGCTTGAATGAGACTTTTTCGTGCAGGCAGACATAACAGTGCATCCCTTCCAGATATGGGTTGGGGCCTGCACTGCAGTGGCCAGATCGCGCGATACGTCATCGGACCGCCGTCGAATCGAAGGTATCAGGAACGAGCTGCGGCCATACGACATCGTCATTGGCTATGCCTCGGCGAAGGGGGCGGCGGGGCAGCTCGGCCCCGAATCCTGCGAGGCAAACCCCTGCCTCTTCTCGGCACGAACGAGATGCCGGATGCTTCGATCGTGGGCTTGGCGGTCAATTGGGAGTAGCTTCGCCCGCATCACGCTAGATCGCGTGGTGGTCGTCATTCCACCGACTCATAAACAAATTCGACCGAGTCGTAGGGAGTTGCGTTGTCTCGCGTGTAGAAGTGGATGAAGCGTCCGTCACCGTCGGAGTCTAATGTCGGGCGCAACCGGGAGTATGGGCCAAGACCAGCTCGAGCAGAGGACGGAGACGACGGTGCGACAAACGACCCGCGGGCTGCGCCTCAGTGCACTCCGGCGAGCAGTGGTGGTGCAGGTGACCGTGACGATCGGCGGGTCTGTCATAGACCGGGGGCTTGTGAGCCGACCGTCGCAGGAGGTCCGGGTGGCAGCCGCACGGGTCCGGGTCAACTCCGACCGCCAGGTGCACCGCCCGACACCGCAGTGGATCAAGGACCTCGCAAACTCCGACAGCAGGGACGAGAGTGTCGAGCTTCCGCGTGGCCACAAGCGCGGTGCGGGGTGGATCGGTTGGTCGCGGTGCCCATGACCACCGCTGAGCCTTCCCGTGACCTCCCGATGTGCCGGGTATCCCAATCGTCCGGCCGGGCGCCAGTGAAGGGCCGCGCGAGATGAAGACCCTGATGGACAGCACCACCGGTGCCAACCTCGTGACTACCCACGCATCCACCTACCTGGTCGACCTGGACCGGCGAGTGATCAAGCGGACTCCGCGCACCCATGATGCTGACGGCGCGCTGCTGCGCCGCGATGACGAGTTGGTGATGCTCGTCGAGCTGCGGGAGTGCACCGTCGGGCAGCATCTGGAAATGATCTTGGACCTTCGCGTGCACGGTGTGCCCGCGACGCTTCGCCGATCGTCCACCGTGCTGTCGATCGAACCTGTCGCCTCGCCGGGCAGATCTCTCCCGACGTGAGACTGTGCGTCGCTGCAGGGCCCAATTGCCGGTGGTTCGATTTATGATCGGAGTGCGTGGCCGGACGCTGGAATGCGGGAGCGAATGGGCACGAACAAACGGTACGCCGAACGAGTCGACCGGCAGCTGGGGCAGCGCGCCGACGAAGCTGCAACGCGCGGGTTGGCGCCGACGTCGTTGACGGACGCCGAGTTGGAACTTGACTCGCTCCCGCTCACGAAGACCCCGAAGCCACACGAGGTACGGGCATGGGTTCGATACGGTGCGGTGGCTGTCAAGGTGACGGCGAGAGCGGTGGCGTGGACGCCGCGTGCGGTCGCCCTCGAGTGGGAGGCACCGTCGGGGGAGACCCATCGGGCGTGGGTCTGGGCGAGCGCTGTCGAGGCTGCGGATTCGGGTCGTCTGAACCGACCCTGAATGTGCAAGCGGCGGGCGTGCGAGGCTCTCCATCGGGTGCCTGAGATCTCCGCCGTGGACGACTTACTCTGGCACTTTTCATCCGGCTGCCGCGCAGCCCCCTCTCGCGAGGGTGCGGCCAACACGGTCAGGGGAGGCCGAGTCCCGAGGATCGCCCAATCGATCGTGAGGGCCAGATGGGCATGGAGAAACCCGCGTCCAAACGAAGTCGATCGTGCCGGTCCGCTGAGCATGCCATGTCGTTCTCGGATACTCTCGCGCCCATTCGGCCCCGCCGCCGCGTCATCAGATGTGCGAAATGGGCAGCTCATCCGACCCGGTCGCTGTCGATAGCGTCACCAGAAATACGAAGCAAGTGGCTCATTCGACTCGGTCGATGGCCAAAGCGTCACCAGAAGTACGAAGTTAGGCGTGCACGTTCACGAAAAGTGCTAATTCCAGCACCTCAACGGCGCATCAGCTGCAGCGATCCATGCCAGCTTCGTACTTCTCGTGACGGTGGTTCCTCGGCAGGTCGTACTTCTGGTGACGCTTCGCCCGCAGCAGGCACTTCGTACTTCTGGTGACGCTGGTCGACGCTCCGGGTGACTTCGTACTTCTGGTGAGGGCGCTGGTCGGTCCGATCCGCTCCGACGACGTGAACACGCTCACCGGCAACAGCAACTCCGCTTCGTCGACCGCTCGCTGACCTACGAGCTGTTATCGGCCCGGGACCTATCGTCTGGTAGGCGAATCTGGTGACGACACTTTTGTTGCGGGGGCTTCAGAGCGCGGTACTGGGGCCGAATACTGCCCGTGGCGGGTGGCTGCAGCTCAGCAGTCCCGTTCGACCGTGGGCACGGCAACCGTTTATCACCGACTCATCGACAAACGTGGGCCCGACAGGCTGAGGACTCGCGTGGCTCTCGTAACGTGGAAGTCATGGCCGGTGCCGGAGATCAGGATGTCGAGACCGTGGACGAGCTCACGGTGGCTCACGGCGGTGTTTGGCGGGTCACGACCTTCTCAAGTCATTACATCTTCGATCTCGACGACATGACGGTCACCCGGCAACCGGGGCCGACCGCCGCGAGAACGATGCATGACGCTCCTCGCCACCTCGTAACCATCGTCGCCTGTGCGGTTGGCTCCGGCGGGTACTGGACGATGGCACCCACGACAGGGGGCGTCCTGAGCCTTCAAGAACTGTGGTCGGTGTCGACGGCGATCGTCAGGATCGAACGGGTGAGGTGAAAAACCGTGGACCTCGTCGCTCTGTCGCGGGCGAGTCGCAGGCCGGTTCTCACGCCGAACGAATCGAGCAGGCGTGGCGAGAGACCGTCGACGATTCATTCTTGACGCGGCAAGCGGCGAAGTTATTGGCCATTCGCGTGGTCGCGGTCGGTCGCTGGCGTCGGAGCGCGGCGATTTACGGCTTTCGGGACGGTCCCGCCTCGCGATACCTGCGATGGCAGTTCACGAATGCGGGACGAGCAATCCACGGAGTATGGGCCCTTGTGCCGGCCATCGGCCGAGGCATGCGGGGGAGTCAGGTCAAGCGGGCTTGAAGCAGTCCCCAATTCTCACGCCATTTGGGCGGAGCATCGCCAGGGGAGATGCCCCGCGAGCCAGTCCGCTTCCCGCCGGTCGACTTCAGTCCTGCCCGCGAAGGATGTCGCCGGCGAGCTGCCACTTTTCGATGCGATCCCGTGTGCGACGCACGACCACCTCCGGATCAGGGTGGGCGATCCCGCGCGACCCGGGACTCCAGGTGCACAAGACTCGAAGACTCTCCGTAACCACGTGCGGGTATTTCTCAACCACGCGTTGCCATACCCCCATCGCCGGCTTGCCTTGCAGGAGGATCACTCGCAGGTTCGGCATCTGATCGATCAACTCGACGAGCACAGCGTCACCCCTGCCCCAGTCCGCCTTCGTGAGTGGCTCGGTGTGGCGCCAGGGGTAGGCATTCCACGGCAGCATCTCACGTGGCGCGATTCCGGCGCCGTCCATGAGTCTTGACTGGATCATCGCGGCGGTGTCGTCGTTCTCACTGCACAGCGGACCCGCGATGGCGCCTCCGCCGGGGGAGGCGAGTACGGAGAGTAATGGCGCGTCGAAACCGCCGTGGAGCGGAGCGACGTAGGGGACGGTGGCTTCACCATTTCGTAGCCGGTCGACGAAGTCGTTAACGGGTCTGACGTGTGGCGCGCGCATCCCATCAATCTGGCCCTTCCGGAACTCCGGGTCGCGCATCAGGCGGTGATCCGAAACGTCGGAGGTTTTCTTCGCAGCCGCATTCGTCTGAGAGTGAGCCACCGGCGTGACGGCATTCACTGGCTCAACAGGTACTGCGGGCGTCAGGCCGACGTGGACCATAGCTGCGCCGTAGATGTCCCGTAGCCGGCCTTCCTCTGCTGCCCTGGTCTTGGCCGGTAAGGCGAACGCCCGGTTGCTGGTGTGCCGCGCGGACCAGATCTTGATTTCACGCTGTTCGCAGAGCGTGCGGAAGTCATCATTCTTCATCGCATACCGCATCGACTGGTGGGCATCGCCCCCGTGCGCGACGATTGCACGGATCTCGGGGGCAAGAAGGAGGACCTCGACGATCGTCCGGATACCCTCGTGAATCATTGCCGTGGACAATCCATTCGCGTGTGTGGGGTGCACGTACCACGGGTACGCATTCCACGGCACGAGACTGTCGATGTGTCCCAAGGCGGAGTTGAGGAGGCCGACATCCTCATAGATGTGGCGCATGCGCCGAGCCGAGCCGTCGTTGTTGTTGACACTCAAGAAACCTGACCCTGATCCGCCCGCAGCGGGGCCTGGGTTCGATGAAACGGCGAGAATCCGAGCGGTGCGGACACAGTAGATCGGGTCGATGTACGGCGGGCGCTGGTTCTCGTCTCTTTCAGTTGCGAGCTCGTCGACGTAGGTGTTGATTTCTGACACCCGGGGATCACGCGAGTCCACCATGGCGTCCTCTTTCTGTGGTTGTGCCGCTTCGGATCACCGCACCGGTAGATCCTGTCGACTAGTTAAGCAGTCCCTTCGATGCACGCAGCCGACATCGCGCCCGTATACAGGACGTGGAATCCATGGCGTGACCCTTTACGGGCGCGGTGAAGCCAGAACCGTTGAAGCCGACCGAGCTGCGATATCGGCGAATCCGAGTCCGGGCCAAGATATCGAGGGTGTGGCCGAGCGCCCTCGCGGAGCGCGATCGGTCAGTCGGCTAGCCATTTCCCGTCCACCGCGGTCTTCCGCTCGCCACTGGCGAAACCTCACCCGGTCGACCAATGCACGTCCTTGACATATTGGGTGAGCGTCGCAGTCATCGCGTCAACCGCGTCACCGTCCGCGGCGTAGGTGAGCGAGCTATTCGCGTGGAATCCCAGGCGCGCTCCAGTCACCGATGTAGTCGTCGCCGCGATCGCCGATTGATACCGCCGACTAGGCTTTGAACCGTGCCTGACTCGCCTCCAGCAGCAACTAATTGGATCGTCGCCTCAAACCTGAACACGTTCGATTCCGATGCCGCATTCGCCGTCCATCCCGAGATCGATTGGAGCGAAACAGCATCAGCCCACATTCACGTCGGCGACACGGTCTACCTCTATGGGACCGCGCCGGTCAGCGCGCTCACCCACGAGTGCAGGGTGGTCGAGACGGGCATCCCATTCGATCGTGTAATCGACGACCGCGAGTTCTGGCGTAAGGAGGGAGCCTTACTCAGCCGCAACACACGCAGCTGGATGCGGCTACGCCTTGTCCACACCTTCTCGCCTGACGAGCGGGGCCTGCTCTCGCTGGCGAGGCTTCGCGATAATGGCCTTCGTTCTGCTCCTCAGGGACGCGTGCGCGTTCCGGGTGGCACCGTAAACCTCATCGCTGCCGCGCTTCGAAGCTCGTACCTTTCTGATGACCTCATGGCTGAGAGCGCCGACGTCGATGGGGCCGAGGTTGACAAGTTCCGTGAGGCGATCGAACACGAGCAGTACGGCGTCTCCGATCGATATGCAACGAGTAAGTCGCGGGGAAGCGCCCAGCGGGCCTTTGCTGAGGCCGTGAAGCGGAACTACGGCTACCGCTGCGCGATTACCGGCATCAGTACTCGTGCATTCCTCGTCGCGTCGCACATCGTGCCGTGGGCGGAAGACGAGTCCATTCGTCTCGATCCCTCGAATGGCATCTGCCTTTCGACGCTGGTGGATCGGGCCTTTGACACAGGATTCCTTTCGATTAGCGGTCACCTGCGCGTCGTGGTGGATCGCGAACGAGTTGCGAGGGACCCAGCACTGGAGGCAGTGCTCGTACCTCTAGATGGCAAGCTACTCGAGGCACCAAGCGCCGCCCCGCCGCGGCCAGAGCACCTAGCGCGACGGCGTGCCGGAGGCATTCGGTTCAATTGATTACGGGCAATCGCGATGCGCTGACCAGCTATCGCCGGACGGCGCTCGACAGAGCGACTTACAAACTCCGCAACGTGGAATGCCGCTTCAACACCTTGAAGCAAAGGCGTGGCATCACGCCCGCTATGACAAACCCGCCCTCACCTACGGCGGCGGCATCCTCCTCCGAGCCATCACCCTCGGGCTCACCGTAGACGACACGCCCAAGGGCGCGGCGGCAATCAATCGATCGCATTCAGGATGCGCAGGCGGCGCGCCTGGAAAAGTTCCAGGCTGTCCAAGCGGTATTGCGCGTATGTCGGTAGGTCGTCGGGAAGCGGCGGCGACTGAAAGTCGTTGAACGGCAGCACGAACCGGACCGCACCGGTCGCGTGTACAAAATCCTCGAGGTGAAAGTGGCGCACGTATCCCTCGAAGGTGCCGAATAGCTCGAAGAAGCCGGCATAGCGGTCCATCGTTGTGGCTAATGGACTGGTGCCACCCTCGTAGAAGCGGCGGATCACTTCGAGCGTGAGATCCCATCGGTCTTGGATTCGCGGATGAAGGCCTCGACGTTGGCCGAGACTGCCTCGCGAGACAGGGAAGACCATGAACCCGCAGATCGTATAGGCACGTCGAAGGAACGCCTCATTGACATCATCCGGAAGTTGCGCATAGAGACTGCTTAGTCTCCGTCGATGCCGCGTCGCGATGGTGTCGCTCCCGAGGACTATCCGGGTGCCGTCCGTCTCGTAGACGAGGTACGGCGAGCGGGCGCGGCCCGCGAGAAGCTCAAACGGTCGCCCGTCCGGAAGTGGCTTACTCCACAGGAGCTGGTGGTACCGCCGCAGCCGTGGACTGTGACTGTCGGGGTCCTTGCCCTCCGGAGTGTCGTCGAAGACGAAGTAGTCGACGTCGATCTCACTCAGCGCATTCATGGCCCGAACGTAGCAGCAGGGGACGACCCGGCCACGGTGAGAGGCGCGGAATCGGGCGGATCCGGCCGGCCGGCCCGGCGCGGACCGGTCCACAGTGCATGGTGGCGGGTTTCGGACAAGCTGACATAACAGTCAATATCGGCGCAGACGTAAGCATGCCGTCAGTGGCGTGTGGTTTACTCACGGAAATAAGCGGAGAGAGGCACTGATGATTGATGCAGGCGATCTGCGTGACCTTATGTTGCAAGCCAGATGGGACGGCTTGGTGCTTGTGTTCCAAGGGATAGTCGCCGCTGTCGCAGAGAGGCCATGGATCGCAGGCGTCATCGTTCTCGTCATCGTGACCGCATCACGCAAAGCGTGGATTCGACTGCTGCGCTATGCAGGTATGTCGTACTACCGCGGAGGCATGCCGGACTAGGAATCAGTGCAGCCGTCGATGTTAGTGCGGGTCGCTACCATCGCACTATGTTTCATCAACCTGCAACGTGCCCGCGCACGAGTCCGAAACTGACACACAAATCTCTCTAGGGGAACATCGGAATGGACCGATCGCACGAGCCACATCCAGCGCCCTTCGATCCGCTTTTGCGCACCGACCGCCGACGGGGAACGGCTCTCGACGTGCTCACCGCCCACTTCGCACACCCGAGCGGCAAGACCATCGAAATCATCGGAGTCAAGCACTTCGCCTCGCCACAGTTCTGGGATCTTCTCCAAGCCGACCTCGACAGCCGGCGGCCCGAAGCAGCAATCCACTATGAAAGCCCCCTTGACGACTCTTCAGCGTGGGGAGCGTGGACACGCCTGAAAAGCAGGATCGGCAGACAAATTGACCGCGCCTCGCACGCCGTCTGGAAAAATGGCGGACTCGCCTTCCAGTTCGACTCGCTCGTCGTGCGCGATCACTGGGAGAATCACGACACCACAACATCGCGAACTATCCGATCCATGCCGATCGGCTTGATGCTCTCACTGGCCGTCCTCTACGTGCCCATCGCGATGATCCGGCCGCTGGCCACAGCCGTCGGCCGGAGTAACACACGTGGTTTGCTCGCCGCCGCAGGAAAACCGCAGTCGCTAACAGGGATGCTGCGAACCAGCATCGTCGTCGACGAGCGGGAGGAGATCGCGGCAAACGCCGCGATGAAGGCTGAGCAAAGTGTGATCATAATCTGGGGACACGCGCACCTACCCGGACTCGGCCGACGGTTCCAACGAAACGGATTCGAACTCGTCAGTACATCATGGCGCGAGCTCTTCGACCTCGGGGCTACCGCGTCGCCCGGCCCTAGAGAACCCGCCCTGCCGCGTTGACCTGGGCTGCGAACTTGCGAGCCTTCGTCTCAGAAGCGGGGTTATATGGGATCACAACGGTTCCCACGCTGGTCGAGAGTGTCAGGAAGCACTTTGTGGTGTTGCGCCTTGATGAGCCCCCGACGACCGCACCTAAC